>DATBZA010000072.1:0-66503 GCA_036513415.1 Myxococcales bacterium
GCCCTGGAGCTCGCCACCGGGGCGCCCCTGGTCTACGAGATGGAGAAGGATGGCGCGGCCGTGAAGTCCAAGCGCGTCCTCGGATGAACCGGTGAGTCCGCCCTGGCATGCGCTCGCGCGCGGAGCAGAGCTCTTCAACCAAGGCCAGTACTATGAAGCCCACGAGGTCTGGGAAGAGCTCTGGCTCACGCTGGAGGATGAGCCCAGGCTGTTCGTACAGGGTCTGATCCAGGTCGCGGCTGCCGGCCACAAGGCGTTCGCCCAGAACCAGCCGGGCGGGTGCGTGAAGCTGCTCACCACGGCGCTGGAGAAGCTCGAGCTTGCGCCTCCGGACTTCCTCGGCGTCGAAACCGGGCGTTTCATTCCCGCGTTGCGCGCGATGCTCGCAGAAGCCCGACGCTGGCTCGCGGGCGAGGTAGGCGGCCTGCATCGCGCGCTGATGCCGCCGGTGGTCCTCCTGCGGGCACCCCCGTGAGTCTCGAAGGCGGAGTTGGCGCGGAGCGTGCACCGCGGGGCCTGGGTGTCCATTTCGCTCCACCTCCGGCGCGCGGGGTTGGCGGCGCTGGATCTGGTCTTTCCGGCGCGCTGCGCGGCATGCGACGCGCCCGGGGAGTCGCCGTTCTGCGCCGTCTGCGCGGAAACGCTGGTGCCGCTGCCTGCCGGATGCCCGGTCTGCGGCGTTCCACAGGATGAGACGCTGCTTCCGGCGCTGAAACCGCGCCGTTGCCCGCACTGCCGCGTCCATCCGCCGCGCTTCGCGTTCGCCAGCGCGCCGTACCTCCACGGCGGAGCGCTGGCGGACGCCATCCATCGCCTCAAGTACGAGCGCCGGGAGGACCTGGGACCGGCGCTCGGCGTGCTGTTCGAGGCCTGCCCGGCACCGAAATCGGACGTGCTCGTGCCCATTCCGCTACACCGCAGACGCCTGCGACAGCGCGGGTACGATCAGGCGCGGCTGCTCGCGGATGCCGCGTCGAAGCGCTTCGGTCTTCCGGTCGTCCCGCTGCTGCGGCGCGTGCGCGAAACGGGGCAGCAGGTGGGACGCGACCGCTCCGCGCGCGAGCGCGGCGTACGAGGAGCCTTCGCGCCCAGCGGAAGGGCGCTGGGCCTCCGGGTCTGCCTGATCGACGACGTCCTGACCACTGGAGCCACCGCGTCCGCGGCGGCCGGGGCTCTTCTCGATGCGGGCGCAGCCCGAGTCGAGGTGCGCACCCTCGCACGCGCTCCCTGAGAGTCAACGCCTGTTTAGCTGGGGGGCTGGCGGACGCGCGCTTGACGCGCTACAGCATGGATTTGCGCCCGGGAGGAATGGGGCGAGGCTACCCGCCGTTGCTTTGCGGTGGGTGGGCTTGCTCTGCTCGCCCCACGGGAGCCCGAACGCATGCTCTGTCTTCTCCTGATCGGCGCGCTGGCTGCCACCCCCGCTCCTCTGCATGAGGGGACGGCGGCGCTGCAGGCACGTCTGCTCGCCGAGCTCGATCGGCCGCAAGCGATCGCGGACCTCTTCCGGCTGTACGAGCGCCGGGACGAGAACGGCGATCTCGCCTCGCTGATCGCGACCTTCGAGTCCGCGGCGAAGTCGCCGCGCGGCCGCCCGGACGTGCGCGCGCTCGCCGCCGAGATGCGCGCCGAGCTGACGATCGCTCAAGGACAGCTTCCCAGGGCAGCCGCGCTGTTCGACCAGGTCGCTCCCATCCGGGCCTGGAGCATCATCGGGCCCTTCGAGAATGAGGGCCGCGCGGGCCTGCTCACGGCGTATCCGCCGGAGAAGGAGGGGTACGACCCCAAGGCCGTGCACCGCGGGAAGGAGCACGACGTCGCCTGGCGTGTGCTGCCGTCCGGCCACGCGCCGTACGGATTCATCGACCTGGCGGCGGCGGTCTACCCGCGCTCCGACGTCGCGGTGTACGCAGCCACGGTCCTGCGATCGGGGCAGGCCCGGGCGGCCTTCTTCCACCTGGGCGCGAGCGGCGCGTCGCGCGTGTGGCTGAACGGGAAGCTGGTCCACGAGGACCTGGCCGTGCACCCGTCGCGCTTCGACCAGAAGACGTTCGCGGGCGAATTGCGGGAGGGCGACAACTTCGTCCTGGTGAAGATCGCGCACAACTACGGGCGGCTGGGCTTCTCGCTGCGCCTGGCTGACGCGGACGATGCGCCGCTCGTCGATCTGGCGAAGTCGGCCCACGCTCCCAAGGCGAAGGCGGCCGCGTTCGCGGCGGCAAGCGAAGGGAGCCAGAAGCATCCGGCGCCCGCCCACAAGCCCGCGGATGCCCTCGACGAGTTGCGCAAGGCGGCCGCCGCGCGCCCGCGCGATCCCCGGGCGCAGGAGGATCTCGCCGTCGTCCTGCAATGGCGGCGGCCGACCGACGACACCGAGCGGATGCCGCTGCGGGCCATGGAGCGCGTCACCGACGTGGCTCCGACCGATCCGGAAGCTGCGCTCCGGCTCGCCCGGCTGGAAGACCGCGACGGAAACAAGCGGCGCGCGGCGCTCGAGGTTGCGCTGGCAGCGCACCCGAACGACGCGGCCCTGCTCGATGCGGTGGCGAACTATCGGCTCGACCGTGGCGAGGGCTGGCAGGCGCTGGAGCTGTCGCGCAAGGCCCGCGCGTCGGCGCCGCAATGGGTCGATCCGATGCTGACCGAGGCGCGGGCGCTGGACGCCGTCGGCCTCTCCGCGCGCGCCACCCTGGTGCGGATCGACGCTGCGAAGGCGCGACCCGACCTCTCCCGCGCCCACCGCGCCGCCGGCGGCGCGTACCGGCAGCTGGGTCGCAACGACGAGGCGATGGCCGAGCTGAAGCAGGCGCTCGCGCTCCGCTTCGACGACGCCGAGGCGCGCAGCGAGCTGGTCTCGCTCCTGCTGGACCGCGCGGACGTCGACGGAGCGGTGAAGCTGCTGGGCGAGACGCTTGCGCTGGAGCCCGGCGCGCTGTACCCGCGCCTGCGCGCCGCCGAGCTCTTGTCCGAGAACGGCCGCATCCAGGAAGCCGACGCCGCCTACGCGCAGGCGCTCGCGCTCGCTCCGGACGACCCCGAGCCGCACGAGCAACTCGGCCGTCACCGCCTCCGCGCGCGGGACGATTCTGGCGCGCTCGCCGCGTTCACCCGCGCGCTCTCCCTGCGGCCGCAGAACCCGGCGCTGCGCGAGCTGGTGCGCTCGGTGCGCCCCGAGGAGCGATACGCGGCGCCCTACCTGTACGACGCGAAGACCCTGGCGAAGCTTGCACCGCTCGCCGGGGAGGACGTCGAGGTGCTGGCCGACCTGTCCGTGGTCAAGGTGTTCGCCAACGGGCTCTCCTCGCGCACGCACCAGGTGGTGATGCGCGCGCACACCCCGCGTGGCGTGGACGCGGCGCGCACCCAGAGCGTGCAGTACTCGCCGGACCGGCAGGTGGTGAAGGTCGAGCGCGCTCGCATCTTCAAGAAGGACGGCAGCGTGCTCGAGAGCAAGTCGGAGGGCGAGCGCAACCTGTCCGAGCCCTGGTACGGCCTGTACTACGACGTTCGCGCGCGCGTCATCGCCTTTCCCCAGCTCGAGCCGGGCGACGTGCTGGAGGTCGTCACCCGCACCGACGACTCCGGCGCCAACTTCTTCGCCGACTATTTCGGCGACTTCGCCTATCTGCAGTCGACCCAGGCGCGCCGCATCTCCGACTACGTGCTGCTCGGGCCGCCGGGGCGCACCTTCTACGCGAGCGCGACCCCGCTCCAAGGGCTGATTCATACGGAAGGCAAGTCGCCCGGCGGCGGCAGCTGGCGGCGCTGGACGGCGAAGGATGTGCCCAGGGTCGTACCGGAGCCGTGGATGCCCGGGTACAGCGAGGTGCTCGCCTACGTGCACGTCTCCACCTACAAGACCTGGGACGACGTGGGCCGCTTCTACTGGGGCCTGGTGAAGGACCAGCTGCGCGTCACCGACGACATCCGCGCGGTGGCGCAGGAAGCGGTGAAGGATGTCCCCGAGGACGACGAGGCGGCGCGCATCCGCGCCGTCTACGACTTCGTGGTCTCGCGGACGCGCTACGTCGCGCTGGAGTTCGGAATCAACTCCTTCAAGCCCTACCCGGTGGAGACGATCCTCGCCCGCCGTTTCGGCGACTGCAAGGACAAGGCGTCGCTGATGCACGCGATGCTGGAGTCGCTGGGGATCGACTCGCGGCTGACGCTGCTGCGCATGAAGCGCCTGGGCGGCATCGACGAGGCGCCCGCCTCGCTGGCCGTGTTCAACCACGCCATCCTGTACGTGCCCCGGCACAAGCTCTTCCTGGACGGTACGGCCGAGTTCCACGGGTCCGGAGAGCTGCCTGGTGACGACCGCGGCGCCGAGGTGCTGGTGGTGGAGCCCGGCGGCGGGTCGAAGTTCTTCCGCACCCCCGACGCCATTCCGGCGGACAACCTGGACGAGACGAGCATCGCAGCGAAGCTGCTGCCGGACGGCTCCGCGAAGGTGCAGGTGAAGGCGAGCGCGCGCGGCTCCTGGACGGCGGAGCTGCGCCGGGTGTTCGAGCCGGCGGACGAGCGTCGGGCGCGCGCCGAGGAGCACCTGGCGCGCGCGGCGTTCCCGAACGTGAAGGTCACCTCCGTCAACGTTTCCGACCCGCACGACATCGAGAAGCCATTCGAGACCCGGATCACGGCCACGGCCACGGGCTTCGCATACCCCAAGGGCCCGGGGCTCCAGTTCGTTCCGTTCGGCAACCGCCAGAGCTTCGTCGAGACCTACGCGCAGCTCTCGACGCGCTCGTTACCCCAAGTATTGCCGCTCGCGCAGCGCACGGTGATCGAGTCGCGCATCGAGCTGCCTTCGGGGTGGACGGCCGCGCTGCCGGAAGGCACCCGTGAAGCTGGGCCGCAGGGCGCGTACGAGATCGCCTATGCCAGGCACGAGGGCGACATCGTCGCCCGCCTCACCCTGACGCTGAACGGCGGCGTGTTGCAGCCCGTTGACTACGCCGCGTTCCGCGCCTTCCTCGGCCGCCTCGACGATGCGCTTCGCCGGCGCGTGGAGGCGACGCCGCTGGCGCAGACGGCGGCTCGATGAGGCAGTACCGGGTCTTCGCCGTTCTGCTGCTGGCGGGTTGCGCCTTCGGGGCCCGCCCCGACTCCGCGCCACGAGGAGATGCGGATGCCGCGCTGCGGACCCTGGGCGAGGCGGAAGCGGCGGCGCGGAAGGATCCCTCGCTGCTCGCGCGCGCGGGGTGGCTGCGCTACCTGATCGCCTCGGACCCCCGCGGCGCGTCGCTGAAGCTGAGCGCGGCGGCGCAGGCCGGGCCGCCGGCGCAGCGTGCGCTCGCGCTCGCCGGCCTGGGCGAGATCGCCGAGGATCGGACGGACTCGATGGCCGCGGCGCGGCACTTCGTCGCCGCGCTGCAAGCCGCTCCGATGGATCCGATCGCCGAGCTCGCCGCGGTGCGGCTGCTCGACCTGGAAGGCGAGTCACCGCAGATCGACGAGATGATCGGCGCGGCCGCGCGCGGCCTCAAGATTCCGGTCGCGCCCCGCGCTGCCCGCCTGTTGCGGGAGGCGGCGGCGCGGATCGCCGGACGCCAAGCCGCGTTGGCCGCCGACCCGCGGATCGAGGTCGAGGCATGGCAGTCGGTGGGTACCGTGCAGCGGTGGCGCGTGGGAGGGCCGTTCGGCGCGTTCCGGCTCTTCGACCTGCGCCGCCAGATGCCGCTCGACGGCAAGGTGCCCGCGGCCGCCGCGGTGAACGACCGCGCTCTGGAGTTTCCCGACGGCGACGTGGGGCTCGATCTCGAGCCGGGCGACGGCGACGTGTACTACGCGGTGAGCGAGGTCACGCTGGAGCGTGGCGGAGAGTACCTGCTCTGGGTCGAAGGTGCCGCGGCCCTGGAAGCGCGGCTCGACGGAGCGGTGGCGATCGCGCGCGTCCCCTATCCCTTCGAGAGCCCGCGCGCGCAGACCACTGCGGTGCGGTGGTCCCCGGGCAGGCACCACGTGCTGGTGCGCTGGACGCGCGCGGAAGGGAATCGGTTCCGCCTCACGCTGGTCCGCGCCGACGGCGCCGCTTCCGACCTGACCAGCGCTGCTCCAAAGGAGCTGTCGGGCGCCCGAGCTGCGGCGAGCTGCGATCTCGGATGGCCCTGCGTATCAGCGCCTGCCTGGACGGATCGCGCCGACCTGCGCGCCGCGGCCGCTGCGGCTTTGGAGAGGGAACCGGCGGATGCCCTGGCTGCGTGGATCCTGGCGCGAGCGGCGATGGGCGACGACCGGCAGGCCTCGCGGGCCGCCGTGGACCGAGCGGTGCTCCTCTCCGCCGGCGGCGCCCCCGCGCTCGCATTGCGCGCACAGCAGCTGCTGCATGACCCCGAAGTGCCCGACCGCATCGGGCGGGCGGGCGCCCTGTCGGACTTGACGGAGGCGGTGCGCAAGGACCCGCTGCTCATCCGGGCCCGCCTCACCGCGGCGGCGCTGGAGCGCGATTCGGAGCGCTTCGACGATGCGACCCAGGATCTCGACAAGGCCGAAGCCGTGCTCCGCGAGGAACAGGCGCCCTTCCCGGCGCGCGTGCTGGTGGCCCGCGCCCGGCTGCTGGACGCGCGCGGAAACGCCGCCGGCGCCCGGGCTCGCGCGGAGGAGGCCCTGCGGGCAGCCCCCGGCCGGTGCGACACGCTACAGCTCCTGGTCGATCTGTCGCGCCGCGGTGGTCCTGCGGCCGACCAGCGCAAGTACGCGGAGGCGCTCCTCGCCTGCAACGACGGGCTCGCGACCGCGGCGCAGGCCGCGCGCAATCGCGGCGACCTGGCCCGGGCGGAGTCCCTCTTGAAGCTCTCCGCCGCGCTCCGTCCCGCGCAGCCGTCGCGCCTCGAGCAGCTCGCGGACGTGCAGACGGCGCGCAAAGAGCTGCCGTCCGCCGTCGCCTCGTTGCGCGCAGCCGCCGCGCTCGCCCCGCGCAGCGCGGAACCGCCCCGGCGCCTGGCCGGCGCCCTGGAGCTGCTGGGCGAGTCCAAGGCCGCCACCGACGCGCGGCGCGTCGCGCTCCGGCTCGCCCCGGGAGACCTTCAACTGCGCCAGCAGATTGCGCTCGATGAAGGGGTACGGCTCATGCCCTGGAGCGACCGCGACGGCAAAGCGCTGCTGAAGGCTTCCAAGGACGCGCCGCCGGGAGCGAGCGCCGTCCGGCTGCTGGACTACGGCGCGGCGCAGATGTTCCCCGAGGGCGGCGGAGTGGAGCGGGTGCACACCATCGCTCGCGTCTTCGACAAGAAAGGCATCGCGAAGTTCGGCGAGGCCCACATTCCGGCTGACGCCCAGGTCGTCCGACTCCGCACGTTGAAGGCCAATGGCCGCGTGCTCGAACCGGAGTCGATCCCCGAAAAGGAGAGCATCAGCTTGCCCGGCCTGGAGCCCGGCGACGCGGTGGAGATCGACTACCTGCGCGGCCTTCCTCCTCGGGGGCCGGACATGCCGGGCTACTCGCTCGGCGCGTTCTTCTTCCGCGACGACGAGACGCCGATGGGCGAGTCCACCTACGAAGTGCGAACGCCCGCGGCGCCCGAAATCGACGCGCACAATTTGGACCTCCCGCCGGGCACGCTGACCCGCGACGGCGACGAGTTCCGCTTCCGCTATTCCGCCCGCGACGTGAAGCCGCTGCCGGCGGAGCCGCACCAGACGGCCGAGAGCGAGACGATGCCCTGGGTCCAGCTCGGCGCCGGCGCCGGCCAGAAGGAGCTGATGAGCTCCTTGGCCGACTGGGCGCTCCTGCGCGCGCGACCCGGCACGGCCACGCTCGAGCTGGCGAAGCGCTCCTCGGGCGCGAACGCTTCCGACCGCGCGCGAAGGATCCATGCCGCGGTCGCGCAGGCAGTCCGCGGCCGGTCGAGCAGCACCGACTTCCAGTCCAGCGCCGCCCACGTGCTCGCCCAGGGGCGCGGGAACCGGCTGCTGGTGCTGAAGGCCGCCCTGGCTTCGGCGCAGATCCCCTCCCACATCGTGTTCGCGCGCACGTTTGGCGCGGACCCGTCACCGCACCGGTTCCCTCGGGGCGACCTGTACGGCTATGCCGTGTTGCGCATCGATCTCCCTTCCGGGCCGGCCTGGGTCGACCCGTCTTATCGGCTTGCGCCCTTCAACCAGCTCCCGGCGTTCCTGCGCGGGCAGGATGCCTGGGTGGTGCCGGAGCCCGGCGAGGAATCCGACTGGATCCGGCTGCCGGAGGCCCTGCCCGACCAGCGCGACGGGCGGGCGCTGCAGATGGATCTCCTGCTCGATGCGGACGGCCTCGCCAGCGGAACCGGGCGGGACGAGCATCAGGGCTTCGAAGCGGCGTCGCTCAAGGACGCTCTCGAGCGCCTGGACCGTGACCAGCGCAAGCAGGCCGTCGAGTCGATGCTGGGTCGGGGCCTGCGCGGAGTCACGCTGGAGTCGCTCAGCACGGAGCACGAGACGGACCTGGGCGGTCCAGCCACGCTGGTCTATGGCCTCCGCGTCCAGCTCGCCCGGCGGGATGGTGCGGAGCTCTTCATCCCCGCCTCACTGGTTCCCTCGCGGCTCGCCCGCCGCTGGCTGGAGACGGCGGAGCGGCAGGTCCCGCTGCTGGTCGATCAGCCGGAAGTGATCTCACAGCGCGTCGCGCTCAGCTTGCCGAAGGGAAGCCACTTACTGCCCGGGCCAAAGCCGGTCTCGCTCGCCACTCCGTACGGGGTTTACCGCTGGAGCGCGCGGGAGGAGGCCGGCAAGCTGGTGATCGAGGAGTCGCTGTCCATGCCGCAGCAGCGGGTACGGCCGGCCCAGTACCCGGCGTTCGCGGAGTTCGCGCGGGCCGTGGACCAGGCGCAGTCGCAGGAGCTGGTGGTCGCGCCCTGATCGCGGATTCTCTCAGAAGAAGCGCAGCGAGACTTCGCTGTGCAGATCGAGGCCGCGATCGTTCAAGCGCAGCACGGCGCCGTCGAACGAGCCCAACCCCTCGCTCACGATGCGCTGGATCCGCGATGAGTACCGGTCGCGGACGGGAAGGTCGAGATCGCGCTCCAGGGCGGCGAGGTCGATTCCTTCGGCCAGCCGCAGGCCGGTGAACATCCGCTCGCGCAGGTGCTCTTCGGGCGAGACGTTTTCGGACGACGACTCTCCGGTTCCGCTCCGCTCCACGCGCTCCATGTACCGCTCCGGCGAGCGGTCGTTCGCGAATCGCAGGCCGCCGCCGCCCTGGCGCAAGAAACCGCACGCTCCACAGCCGGCCGCGGCGTACTCCCCGCCGCGCCAGTAGAGCGAGTTGTGGACGGCCTCGCGCCCCGGCCGGGCGTAGTTGCTGATCTCGTACCGGTCATAGCCGCCCTTGTCGAGCTCCGAGCGCACCGCATCGCCCATATCGGAGACCACCTCGTCATCGGGCAGCGTCAGCTCGCCGCGGCGCAGCGCTTTCGCCATGGGAACTTCCTCGGCGAGCCCGGTCAGCGTCAGGGCGTAACAGGAGATGTGCTCCGGTCCGAGCGCGACCGCGGACGCCGCGTCGCGGGCCGCGAGCTCCGGCGTCTGCCGCTCGGCGCCGTGGATGAGGTCCAGGGAAACGTTGCGGAACCCGGCGGCGCGCGCGGTCTGGAAGGCGCGCACGGCGTCGGGACCGGAGTGCTTGCGCCCCAGCGCGACGAGCTGCGCGGGAGCGAACGACTGCACGCCGATGGAGAGCCGGTTGACGCCCAGCTCGCGGAACGCCGTGAATCGCTCCTCGTCGGTGGTCCCCGGGTTGGCTTCCAGCGTCACCTCGGCATCGGGGCGGACGCGCCAGAGCGCGCCGATCCCCCCGAGGACCCTGCCGAGCTGGGGCGGGTCCCACAAGGAGGGCGTTCCCCCGCCGAAGTAGATGGAGACGGCCTCGCGATGGGGAAATTGCGCCGCACGCGCGCGCAGCTCGCGCAGGACCGCGTCGGTGTAGCGCTGCTGCGGGATCACCGCCTCGGCGCGCGAGGCGAAATCGCAATACGGGCACTTCGAGAGGCAGTACGGAAAGTGGATGTAGACGCCGAACTGCATCAGTCCTCGTGGAACTTCGCCCGGAGGGTCTCGCGCTGCGCGTCGGCTGCCCACGCCTGCAGCGCGGGCCAGGCCCAGATGGCGTCGCAGTAGGCCTTCGCGGCGCCCGAGACCGGGATCGAGTACGTGCGGAACCGCGAGACCACCGGCGCGTAGAACGCATCGGCGATGCACGGCTCCTTCCCGAACAGGAACGGTCCGCCGCTCTGCTTCAGGCACTCTTCCCAGATGGCGACGATGCGGTCCACCTCGGCCTGCGTCTCCGGGCGAAGCGCCTTCCGAGGGTATTGCTGGACGATCTTCATCGAGCAGTCATTTCGGAGATTCGCGAAACCAGAATGCATTTCAGCCGCGACCGACCTCGCCCGCGCTCGCTGCGCCGCGTCCCTGGGCCAGAGCCGCTTCTCGGGGAGCTTCTCGTGCAGGTATTCGGAGATCGCCAGCGAGTCCCAGACGGTCACGTCTCCGTCGATCAGCGCCGGCACGCGGCCGCTGGGGGAGTAGTTGCGGATGCTCGCCGCGGTCTCCGGCATGTCGAGTGCCACGACGATCTCCTCGAACGGCACGCCCGTGTGCTTGAGCACCAGCCAGGCCCGCAGCGACCAGGAGGAGTATTTCTTGTTTCCGACGACGATCTTGAGCATGAGTCCGTCCGTTTCCTGACTGAATCACGGGCTGCGCAGCGCTGTGCGAGCGCCTATATCACGATGCCACGCATGGTAAGGTGCGCCCCCTAAAATGCCAGACAAGAACCTTCTCGATGCAATCGCCGGTGGAGTCGTCGTTTTCGACGGCGCCATGGGCACCACGCTGCAGCGGATGCAGCTTGCGGGCGACCTGACCGTCAAGGACTTCGACGGCCGGCAGGGCTGCAACGAAGTGCTGTCCTTGACCCGCCCCGACGTGGTCGCCGGAGTGCACCGCTCCTACCTCGAGGTCGGCTGCGACGTCGTCGAGACGAATACCTTTGGCGGGAGCCGCCCCAAGCTGGACGAGTTCGATCTGGGCGCGAAGGTGCTGGAGGTGAACGAGAAAGCAGCGCGGATCGCGCGCGAGGAGGCCGACCGGGCCCAGCGCACCGACGGGCGCCCGCGGTTCGTGGCAGGCTCGCTCGGTCCCAGCGGCTTTCTGCCGTCGTCCAGCGATCCGGACCTCGGCCGCATGCGGCCGGCCGAGCTGGTGGAGATCTTCCGCGAGCAGTCGGGCGCGCTGCTCAAGGGCGGTGTCGACTGCATCATCGCGGAAACCGCCCAGGATCTCCTCGAGGTGCGATCGCAGATCTTCGGCGCCCGCAAGGCAATGGAGGACGTCGGCCGGGCCGTTCCAGTGATCGCGCAGATCACGCTCGATCCTTCCGGGCGCATGCTGCTCGGGACCGAGCCGCTTTCCGCCGCCGCGCTGATCGCGGCCTGCGGCGCCGACGTGATGGGGCTCAATTGTTCGACCGGTCCCCGCGAGATGGTGGACCCGCTCCGGGCGCTGGCCGAGCACGCGCCGCTTCCGCTCTCCTGCCAGCCGAACGCCGGCATCCCGGAAAATCGCGAAGGCGTCGCGGTATATCCGCTGCAGCCGGAAGAGCTGGCGGAGTACCTGGCCCGGTTCGTCCGCGACTTCCGCCTGTCGGTCGTGGGCGGATGCTGCGGGACCACTCCAACGCACTTGAAGCAGGTCATCGAGGCCGTGCGCGCAAACGGTGCGGCGCGCAAGCCGCCCCGCCGCGCACCGATGCTCTCCAGCGGCCTGAAGGCAGTGGCGCTTCACCAGGAACCACGGCCGCTGATCATCGGCGAACGCGTGAACTCGCAAGGCAGCAAGAAGATGAAGGAGCTGCTGCTCGCCAACGACATCACCGGCATCCTGGCGGTCGCCCGCGAGCAGGTGGAGGGCGGCGCGCACGCGCTGGACGTCTGCGTCGCGCTCACCGAGCGCGCGGACGAGCAGGACACGATGACCCGCGTGGTCCGGGTCCTCTCCGGTCAGGTCGACGCGCCGCTCTGCATCGATTCCACCGAGCCGGAGGTGATCGCCTCCGCCCTGGAATGGCTTCCGGGCATCGGCATCGTCAACTCGGTCCACCTGGAGCGCGGCTGGGAAAAGATCGACAAGATGTTCCCGCTGCTGAAGCAGTACGGCGCCTGCACGGTGGCCATGGCCATCGACGAGAAGGGCATGGCGTTGACGCGCGACCGCAAGCTGGAAGTCGCGCAGCGGATCTACGAACGGGCGCTCCAGGACGGCCTCAAGCCCTGGCAGCTCCTGTTCGACGTCCTCACTTTCACCCTCGCCACCGGCGACGAGCAGTACAGGCGCAGCGCGGTGGAGACCATCGAGGGCATCGGCCTGGTCAAGGAGAAGCTGCCCGGGGCGCTGACCGTGCTCGGCGTCTCCAACGTCAGCTTCGGGCTCTCGAAGCAGTCGCGGCCGATCCTCAACTCGGTGTTCCTCACCCATTGCCTGAAAGCGGGGCTCGACGCGGCCATCATCAATCCCCGCGACGTCCTGCCCTGGAACGAGATTCCAGCCGATGCGCGCGCGCTGGCCGAGGACCTCGTCCTGGCGCGGCGGGACGATGCCTTGCAGCGCCTGATCGAGCACTTCGAGTCGAAGGGCCCGGCCAAAGCGGCGGTGGAAGAAGAGCGGCACTTCGATACGCCGGAAGCGCGGCTGCATCACATGATCGTCGATCGCCAGCAGAAGGGCCTGATCGAGGCGATCGACGAGTGCCTGAAGACCCGCTCCGCGGTGGGCGTGATCAACGACGTCCTGCTCGGCGCCATGAAGGAGGTGGGCGATCGGTTCGGGGCTGGAGAGCTGATCCTGCCCTTCGTGCTCCAGAGTGCCGAGGTGATGAAGAAGTCGGTCGCTTATCTCGAGCAGTTCATGGAGAAGAACGACTCGTACTCGCGCGGCACGGTGGTCCTCGCCACCGTCTTCGGCGACGTGCACGACATCGGCAAGAACCTGGTCAAGACGATCCTGTCCAACAACGGCTACACGGTGCACGACCTCGGCAAACAGGTGCCGGTCGACCGCATCGTGAACGCGGCGGTGGAGAAGAAAGCGGACGCCATCGGTCTCTCCGCCCTGCTCGTCTCCACCTCGCGGCAGATGCCGCTGGTGGTGCAGGAGATGGACCGGCGCGGGCTCAAGCTCCCGGTGCTCATCGGAGGCGCCGCCATCAATCGCAAGTACGGCTGGCGCACGGCCTACGTCGAGGGAACCGACAAGCTCTACGACGGCGGCGTCTTCTACTGCCGCGACGCCTTCGAGGGCCTGGACACGATGAACGGTCTTCAAGACGCCCAGGAGCAGCCCAAGCTGCACGAGAAGCTGCGCCGCGAGGCGCACCTGCACCGCTCGATGGTGATCGCCGGCGCGGAGCGAGCCTCCGGCCAGCAGCTGGCCGGGGTCAACGACGTCGCGCCGCGCAGCGTGGGAACGCCGCCGAAGGTGTCGCCGCCGTTCTGGGGGAGCCGCATCGTCCCGCCCGAGGACCTGGCGCTCCGGGACATCTTCGACTGCCTCGACCTGATCGAGCTCTACAAGCTGCAGTGGGGCGTCCGGGTCAAGTCGCGCGAGACGTACCAGAAGCTGATCGCGGACGAGTTCGCCGGTCGCCGGCACGAGCTGCAGGAGGAGTGCATCCGCAACGGCTGGCTCACGCCCAAGGTCATCTACGGCTACTTCCCCTGCTCTTCGAAGGGCAACGACCTCACCGTGTTCGACCCGGAGACGCGCAAACCGATCTGGACGTTCAACTTCCCCCGCAAGATCGAGACTCCACGGAAGTGCCTCGCCGACTTCTTCTCCGAGGACGACGTGGTCGCGTTCCAGGCAGTGACCGTCGGCGACCGCGCCACGCAGCTCTGCGCGGAGTGGGAGGCCGCGGGCGAGTTCACCCGGTCGTACTTCTTGCACGGCCTCGCGGTGGAGACCGCGGAAGCGATGGCCGAATACTGGCACCGCCGCGTCCGCGCCGAGATGGGATTGCCGCCCGATCAGGGCAAGCGCTATTCCGCGGGGTACCCGGCCTGGCCCGATCTGGCGGACCAGAGCGGAGTCTGGGCCATCCTCCATCCGGAGCGCATCGGCATCACCCTCACCGAAGCGCACCAGATGGTCCCGGAGCAGAGCACCAGCGCCATCATCACCTGGCACCCGGAGGCCAGCTACTACGCCGTCCGCACCGTCGCCAGCATGCCTTGACGCGATGCCCGACTGCCCCATTTGCGAGGCGGAGCTCGGACGAGGTCGCGCAAGCTGGCTGTTGCGCTGCCGCGGATGTGGATTCGAGCAATCCACCCTCGCGGTACGGATCGGCGATCCACGCTCCTCCGCTGCCATCGACGAAGCCGCTCGCGCCCAAGGGCTGAACGCCCTGCGCGAGCGAAACTTCCAGCGAATCGTCGGCGTTCTGGACGGGCTGCGCGAGCGGCGCGGCAGCCTGCTCGACGTCGGCTGCGCCCACGGCTGGTTCCTCCGCCAGGCGGCAGCGTCCGGATGGAAGGCTGTTGGCATCGAACCGGACGTCGAGATCGCCCGCGTGGCCGCGCGGAGTGGGACGGAGGTGCGCGTGGGAATGTTTCCCGGGGCCCTGAAGCCGGGCGAGAGATTCGACGTCATCATCTTCAATGACGTCTTCGAGCACCTTCCAGACGTCCATGGCGCATTGCGGGCGTGCGTGGCGGCGCTCGAGCCAGGAGGTTTGCTGGCGATCAACCTTCCAGATACGCGTGGCACGTTCTACCGGCTGGCTTGCCTTTTGGCGCGGGCCCGCTGGTTTGGACCCCTCAGTCGCCTCTGGCAAGTTGGGTTCGCATCGCCGCACGTGAGCTACTTCACCGGCCCGCTGCTGCGCCGGCTGGCCGAAGTGCACGGGTTTCGCCCGGTGTACAGCGCGCCACTCCCGAGCGTCGCACTGCGAGGCCTCTGGTCGCGGCTGCGCCTCGATCGCAACTCTAGAGTCCTGGGCTCAGCCCTGGTCTGGGCGGGGACGTGCTTGCTCTGGCCTGCGTTGCGAGTGTCCTCGTCCGACATTTCGCTGGAGATCTTCCAGCTTCCTGCCGGACGTCGGTGACTCAGTCGTCGTTCTCGCCGTCATGGGCCTTGCAAATGAAGCTCGCCGCGACGTTCTTGTCCCCCTTGCCCTTGTACTCGGCGAACTTCGGGAAGGGGCACAGCGGGCGCGTCATGGCGACGCCATTCGCCGGGTTGTCGCCGACGTACTTGGTAGCCGTGATTCGCTCCGGAACGTCGCCGCGCTCGACCCACTGCACGAGCGGCGACAGCACGTCGAAGACGTTCGGGCCGGGCCCGCCTCCGCAGTGCAGCACCCCGGGTGCGAGGAACAAGCGGAAGAACTCCTGCGTCTGCTGCTGGGCGCCTTCGCCCTGGCCTGACCGCGCCACCACGCTCTCGAAATAGTTGATCGCGCTGCGCGGCGGAATGGCGGGATCGTCCCATCCGAACCACTCCAGCAGCTTGCCGCCGCGCGCGCGGAAGCGGCTCAGATCGGGGTCGGTGGAATTGATGGTACCGGCCGTGGTGGCGTCCGCGAAGGCGACGTCGGTGTCGAAGTTGAAGTTGCGGAAATCGAAGCCCGGATCCTCGAAGACGATGTGGGTGAAGAACTGGTTCCCGAAGAAGGCCTGGATGGTTGGAGATCCAGCGATGGGAAATGGCCCGGTGATCCACGCGGACCAGCCGCCCGGAGCCGCCTCCGCGCCAGCCTCGAAGCCCGGAAAGAAGACCTTGCCGGTGCGAGGATTCCGCGGGCCTGAGTAGATCTTTCCGACGGCTTCCACCTGGGCGGCGGTGAGGCAGCTGTCGTTCTCGGCGCCCCGGCATTGGATCGTCGCCGGATCGAACCGGCACTGGCGCGGGTCGTTGAGCAGGCCGTCCTTGATCCCGTCCAGCTCGTCGCATTGCTTGAGGACTGCAGCCTGGATGGCAGCGAGCTTCGCCGGTGGAGCGGTGCTGGCTGGGTCCTTGAAGAGGGCCTTCTCGTTCCAGATGAAGCCGCTGAACAGGTGCGTCCAATCGTTCGCCGGAGCGCCGGCGACGATGCCGTCGAAGTCGTCCGGGAACCGCTGCGCCTCCATCAGCGCCTCGCGGCCGCCGTCGGAGCAGCCGACGAAGTACGAGCGCGCCGGGCCATTGCCGTAGAACGCAGCGATCACGGCCTTCGCCGCGTCCGTCGTTTCCTTGAGAGCACGGAAGCCGAAGTCGATGACTTTCTGGTGGTGTCCGGGAGCGAAGGCCGCGGTCCCGCCGACGTGGCCGTCGTCGGTGCCGGCCGCGGCGTAGTTGCCCCTGAGAGCGTCAGCCAACGACCCGAACGGGACGGCGCCGGCGAAGCCGCCATTCCCGGACTGATGGTATCTCCGGTTCCAGCCGGATTCGGGCAGCCAGACCTCCAGCCCGATCTGCGAGTCGGGACTGGGCCGGGACACGACCGCCACTCTACAGAACGCTGGAAGATCGGTGAGGACCTGTCCGTCCGGCGCGGTGAATGAACCCTTCGGGACGGACTGGGCGAGCGTGACCGTCGCGTGCGGCAGCGTGAGGGAGGTGAGGCTGGTGCAGGAAGCGGCTCGGGCGGGGGCGCTTGCGAGCAGGACGATGAACGGCGCAGCGAAGACCCCGACGGACGGCAGGCGACGGTGCATGGATTCCCTTTCGAGTCGTGCGCGCGCAGACCGCGCGGCGACCGGGCACCTCGCCCATTGTCTGTTCGCAGATCAAGACGCATCGAGTCGCGACGCAGGTCGGATCAGAAGTGAGGGATCAGCTCTTCCATGCGTCGGCGACGAGCTTCGCCACTTCGCTCGGCGCGTCGAGGTGGGCGTGGTGTCCGGTTCCGGGGACCGTGTGGACCGACATCTTCAGATGCGGAAAACGAGCCCGCAACTCCGGCTCCGGCGGCATCATTCCGCTCTCGCCCCGGATGGCCAGAATCGGCACCCTCGCTTCGGCGCAGATGAGCTGGACGACGGGCTCGCTGATCGGCAGAGGAGAGTGGGCGCGAAGCAATGGATCCCATTTCCACGCCAGCGCGTTCTCCTGCTCGGGATCCCGGCTGGTGCCACCTGCAGCCAGGATCCGCGCTGCCTTCTCCGACAGGGACGTGTTGTTCCGCATCAGCCGCTGCGCCGCGTCCTCGGCGGAATCCACGCGGCGTCGCTTGCGCGGGATGTGCCGCAAGTCCTCGAGATAACTCCCGAGTCGGGCCGGGATCTCCTGCGTGGAGATGCTCAGCGGCACCGCGTCGATCATCGTGAGATGCGAAACGCGCGCCGGCCGCGTGGCTGCGTAAATGAGGGCCGCTGCCGCCCCCATCGAATGCCCGACGATGCGGACCGGTTCCTGCGGCGAGAGCAGCTCCAGCACGCCGTCGAGGTCCGCGATGTACTCGACGAAGTGGTAGAAGCCGCCCGGTCCCACCCACTGCGAATCGCCGTGCCCGCGGAAGTCGAGCGCCACGGTGCGGCCGGGCAACAGCGGCGCGAGCAGGTCGAAGGAGCCGGCGTGATCGAGCCAGCCGTGCAGGAGCACGGCCATCTCGCCCTCGCCGCGCTCGAGGCAATGAAGCTTCAGCCCGCGGACGTCCAGGAGGCGGTGGTTCACGAAGCGATCGTATCAGCTTGACCCGCCCTCTGCCGTTTGCTACCCGCGCCCACATGGCGAACCCGCTCGTCGGCATCATCATGGGGAGCAAGACGGACCTCGAAGTGCTCACAGGCGCGGTGGAAGTGCTCAAGGAATTCGGGATTGAGCACGAAGTGCGCGTGCTCTCCGCCCACCGCACGCCGGAGCAGGTCCTGGAGTGGTCGTCGAGCGCGGAGTCGCGCGGGCTGGAGGTGCTGATCGCCGGAGCCGGCGGCGCCGCGCACCTCCCCGGCGTGGTCGCGGCCAAGACGCTGCTCCCCGTCCTGGGCGTCCCGGTCCCCTCCACCACGTTGGGGGGAGCGGATGCGCTGCTCTCGATCGTGCAGATGCCGAAGGGGATTCCGGTGGGAACGCTGGCCATCGGCAAGTCGGGGGCGGCGAACGCGGCGCTGCTCGCGGTGGCGATCCTGGCCGGCAAGCGTCCCGAGCTGCGCGAGAAGTTGCGCGCCTGGCGCAAGGCGCGGGCCGAGGAAGTGATCAAGGCGGATAAATCCGTCAGCGGATCTTGACGCCCATGGCCAGGCCCTCGGCCGTGGGCAGCATGGTGGCGCGGAAGCGCCCGCCCTGCGCGAGCTCCTGGTTGAACTTGCGCAGCGCGGCCCGCCCCTCGTCACCGCCCGACAGGTGGATCTCGCCGAATCCGAAGGCGTTGTCCGCGAGCACCACGCCGCCTTCGCGCAGGTGGTCGGCGGCCCAGCGCAGGTACGCCGGGTAGCTCACCTTGTCGGCGTCGATGAACACCAGATCGAACGGCGCCTCTGCCTCGATCTCGCGCAGCGTCTGGAGCGCGGGCCCGACGTGGATGTGCGCCCGGGACGCCACGCCCGCCTTGCGGAACGACTCGGCCGCCACGAGCCCGTGTTTCTCGGAGTACTCGAACGTGTGCAGCACGCCGTGCGGTCCCATGCCGCGCAGGAGGCACACGCCGCTGTAGCCGCCCAGGGTCCCGATCTCGACCGTCTTCAGCGCGCCCACGGCACGGGTGATGACCTCCAAATGGAGACCGTCGAATCGGCCCACCGCGATGGCGGGGAGGCCCTCGCGGACGCTGCGCTCGCGGATCTCGCGCAGCATGGCGTCCTCCGGGCGGAACACCTCTTCCGCCCACCTCGCGAGCGCGGGATCGCCCTGCCCGAAGCCCTTGTTCTCCGGTGAGTCCGGCATGCGCGCACACTACTCCGGTCCGATGCGGAACGTCTCCTTCACCATGCCGATCAGGTCGGCCCTGTACACCGCGACGTACGCGACGCATGCCAGCGCCAGAAGGCCGAGGAGCGCGTGCGTGAGCCGAGCAGCGCGGCCGGGTCCCAGGGCCCGCAGACGGGCGCCGCTCAGAAGCGACAGCAACGCGCCGCAGGCGCAGAGCGTGAGCACGGCGGCTCGCGGCGCAGGATCCACCCGCGTCGAGAGGACCGCCAGCACCGCGAGCACGGGCAGGACGATGCGCGCTTCTGCGGGAAGCGGGATCCACCGCGCGCGCCGGCTGCCGAGCGCGAAGAACCCCGCGATCGCGAGCGCTACCGCGCCCGCTGCCCACGCCATCCGCTGCCGGCGCTGCAGCGTGCGCGCGTGCCCGTCCGAGATGTGCCCGAGCTCTCGAACCGCTGCGTCGGTGCCGGCCTGCGCGCGCGCGTACCAGGCCCGCGCATCGCCGTAGCTGCGCTCCTGCGCCGCCGCGTCGCCGAGGCCGAGCCAGCTTCGCTCTTCCCAGACGGAACCTGGGTGATCCCTGCCGACGCGTGTGAACCATCGCCGCGCGGACTCGCGGTCGCCGGCTGCGAGCGCGGCGCTGCCCATCCAGTACTCGGCACGGTCGTGCTGGGGAAAGGCGCCGCCGTCGATGAGCTCCGCGACCTGGCGAAACGTCTCGACCGGCGGCCGCTCCGGGTAGGTCCGCAATAGGTGAAGGAAGCGCGCCTCCCGGCCCTCTGGAGCGTCCGCCGCGATCGCCAGTAACAGTGCAGCGATCACTCGCCGTGACCGTGGCGCAGCGCCTTCTTGCGCCCCTCGCGCTTCTTCGCGTCCAGCCGGCGTTCCTTGGAGGCCCGCGACGGCTTCGTCGGTCGCCGCGGGGGCGGCCGGTATGCGCGCCGCTCCAGCTTGTGACGGAGGCGCGCCAGCGCAATGCGCAGGTTCTGGGTCCGCGAACGCTCGTCCTTTCCTTCCACGGACACGCCGGAGGGCAGGTGCACGAGGCGCACTGCCGTCTCCGCCTTGTTCCGGTGCTGCCCGCCCGGTCCGCTGGCGCGATGCGCCTGGACGTCACACTGCGCGAGCAGCGCACGATCCTCCAACAGGTGCCAGCCACCCGCTTCCACGGCCGCAGCCTAGGCCATCTGGTCCTTGGCCGCCGCCTCGATCTGCCTCGCCAGGCGCAGGTCGCGGTCGGTGATGCCGCCGTTGTCGTGGCTGGAGAGCGTGACGGTGACCTTGTGGAACTGGATCAGGATGTCCGGATGGTGATCGGCCCGGTCCGCCAGCTCGCCCACCGTGCCCGCGAACGCCATCGCCGCCTTGAAGCCCTTGAGATCGAAGGTCTTCTGCAAAGCATTTCCCTGCCGCTTCCATCCCGGCAGCTCGGCGAGTGCGCTCTGGATTTCGGCGTCGCTCGCTAGACCCTTGTCGGCCATGCGCAATTCCTTTCCCGAAGTCGCACCAGCAACTTAATCGACGTCCTCTCGATCCGCAGCACCCCGGACGAGGAAAAGTCCTGTTACAACAGCTTGCCATGCCGTTGACCCCCGCCTTCGAGGCCAGCGTCTACAAGTCCCGCCGCGAGGAAGTCCTCCGCCGGATGCGCGAAACCGCGCCAGGGCCGGCCCTGGCGATCTTTCCCGCCATGCCCGTGGCCACCCGCAACAGCGACGTGGAGCACGCCTACCGCGCGCACAGCGACCTGTACTGGCTGACCGGTTTCGAGGAGCCCGAGGCCGTGGCCGTGCTCTCCACCCAGGGCGACAAGCCGTTCACCCTCTTCGTGCGGCCGCGCGACAAGGAGAAGGAGATCTGGACGGGCAGGCGCGCCGGGACGGAAGGCGCGGTGAAGAGCTTCGGCGCTGACCAGGCCTTCGAGATCGAGCAGCTGGACGCCGAGCTGCCCAAGCTGGTCGGCTCCGCGCGAACGCTCTTCTACCGCGTCGGCGGAGACGACCCCGAGTTCGACGCCCGCATGGCGAAGCTGCTCCGCAGCCTGCGGGCGCGCGCCCGGGCCGGCGTGAACGCGCCGCCGCGCATCGAGGATCCCGGCCAGATCGTCCACGAGTTGCGCCTGCGAAAGGAGCCGCGCGAGATCGAGGCGCTCCGCAAGGCGGTCGAGCTCACCCGCAAGGGTCATCTCGCCAGCATGAAGGCAGGCAGGCCGGGCGCACACGAATACGAGCTGCACGCCCTGCTCGAGCGCGAGTTCCGTTACGGAGGAGGACGGGGCTGGGGCTACTATCCCATCGTGGCCGCGGGCGAGAACGCGACCGTGCTCCATTACAACGACAACCGCGTCCAGATCCGCGAGGGCGAGCTGGTGCTGATCGACGCGGGCGCGGAGTACGATCTCTACACCGCCGACGTTACGCGCACGTTTCCGGCTTCCGGCCGCTTCACGGAGGCGCAGCGCGCCTTGTACCAACTCGTGCTCGACGCGGCCGACGCGTGCATCGCGGCCACGCGCCCTGGCGAAACAATCGAGGGGCTGCACGAGAGGGCGGTGCGGATCCTCACCGAGGGCATGGTGAGGCTGGGCCTGCTAAAGGGCGTGGTGGACCAGCTCATCAAGGAAAACACGTTCCGCCGCTACTACATGCACCGGACCAGCCACTGGCTGGGGCTCGATGTGCACGACGTCGGCAATTACACCGTGGACGGCAAGCCCCGTCCGCTGGAGCCGGGGATGGTGTTCACCGTCGAGCCGGGCCTGTACGTGGCGAGCGATGACGAGAGCGCGCCCGCCGAGCTGCGCGGGATCGGCATCCGGATCGAGGACGACATCCTGGTGACCGCCAGCGGCCACGAGAACCTCACGCGCGCCATTCCACGCACGGTAAAGGACGTCGAAGCGGCGTGCGCGCGTTGATCCTAGTCCGCTTCGGCGCGCGGAATCCCGCGGCGCCGGCCGGACAGCGGCCGCGACCCCGCGACCTGCTAGTCCGCTTCGGCGCGCGGACCTCCGCGGCCCCGGCCGGACAGCGGCCGCGACCCCGCGGCCTGCTAGTCCTTGCCGCCGGACTTGACCTTCTGGGTCTTCTTGCCGGCGGGCTCGTAAGGTTCGATCAGCTCTCCGTACTTGATCAGGTCGCCGGTGGCCTTGAACTCGGCGATGGAAATGAGGACTTCCGTGTCCGCGCCGGCGAAGCCCACGCCGAGGAGCAATTCCTCGGGGACGTCGGCGCGGTACATCTCGAGCCCTTGCTGCAGCAGCGGGCCGATCTCCTTCACGTATTGCTCCACGCTGTGCACCCGGATGCGCTTCATGGGCGCGGATGAATAGCACACTCGTCGATCGCCTGCTCCCGTGGTTCGCGGCCGCGCGGCGCGATCTTCCCTGGCGAAAAGAGCCGCGCGACCCGTACCGCGTATGGGTCAGCGAAGTGATGCTGCAGCAGACGCGGGTGGACGTCGTGGCCCCCTACTACCAGCGCTTCCTGGCGCGGTTCCCCACGCTGCGCGCGCTGGCCGCGGCGCCGCTCGACGATGTGCTCGCGCTCTGGAGCGGGCTGGGATACTACGCGCGCGCCCGGAATCTTCATCGCGCCGCGCAGGCTTGCGCCGGCGAGCTGCCTGCGAGCGCCGCGCAGCTCCGGGCGTTGCCCGGGTTCGGTCCGTACACCGCGGCAGCGGTGGCATCGCTTGCCTTCAATGAGGATGTCGCGCTGGTGGACGGCAACGTTGCGCGCGTTCTTGCGCGCGTGTTCAGGCTCAGAGGCGACGCCCGAGCTCGAGCTTGGACGATCGCCGCCGGACTCCTGCCGCGGGGTCGCGCCGCGCAGTTCAACGAAGCGCTGATGGAGCTTGGGGCCACCGTCTGCACGCCTCGTTCGCCCGATTGTCCAACGTGCCCTCTGGGTCAGATTTGCCGCGGCAAGGACGACCCCACGAAGTACCCGACCGCGCGCCCGCGCCCGGCGCGCACGCTGCTCGAATGGCGCGCGCTCGCGCTCACGCGCAAGGACGGCGCGGTCTTGCTCGCGCGCCGTCCGGATGGCGCGCTCTTCGCAGGGCTCTGGGACCTGCCTGCGGATCGGCCTGCGGGAATCCGATTGCACGGCAGGCTGACCAGCCGCGGGAGCGTCGAGCAGACGCTCACGCACCGCGAGGTCCGCGTCGAGATTCACGCGGGTCGCGCCAGCGGCACCCCCTCGAGCGGCGACGTGCGCTGGGTCGCTCCTGCCGCGCTCAGCGCGCTCGGGCTGTCGTCGCTGGCGCGCAAGTCGCTGGGTCGCGCGGGCGTCTTGACACCCAGGCAGGTGCGGCAAGCGCGCGCCGGTGGAGAGGCCGCGTGATTGCAGACAAGCTGCTCGCGTTCACCCTGCTCGGCGCCGGCTGGGTGCTCTGGCTCCTCCTGGCGCTCTCCGTGCTTTCGGTGGCGGTGATGGTGGAGCGCGCGCTCTACTTCGGCAGCCGCCGCATGTCGAAGCTGTTCCCGCGCCTGCTCGAGCTGTGCCTCAAGGGCGACCTGAAGGCCGCCGCCGCTCTCGCGACCAGCGACTCGATGGAGGCGGAAGTGGTGCGTGCCGCGGCCAGCGTGACGGAGGGGGGCAACCCCGCGGTGGAGAAGGCGGTGCAGTCCATCATCGACCGGCGCCGGCTCGAGTACGAGAAGTGGCTCTTCGTGCTCGGTACCCTGGGGAACAATGCGCCGTTCATCGGCCTCTTCGGGACGGTGCTCGGCATCATCCGCGCCTTCGCGGACCTGGCGGTCGCGAACAAGGGCGGGGGAGGGAGCACCACCGCCTCGTTCGTGATGGCGGGCATCTCGGAAGCGCTGGTCGCCACCGCGGTCGGGCTGTTCGTTGCCATCCCCGCGGTGCTCGCGTTCAACATCTTCCAGCGGCTGCTGAAGCGCGTGATCGGACGTTCGAACGCGCTCGGGAACGCCATCGCTTCCGGCCTCCACGTGAAGAACGGGAGCAAGTGATGGCCGGCGGGGCGGCGGACAACGACGAGGAGGGAATCACCGGGATCAACGTGACGCCGCTGGTGGACGTCACGCTGGTGCTCCTCATCATCTTCATGGTCACCGCCAGCTACATCGTGAAGGAGACCATCGAGGTGGAGCTGCCACGCGCCGCGCACGGAGGCGAGACGGTGCAGAAGACGTTTGCGGTCCTGGTGACCCGGGACGGCAAGACGTTCCTGAACGGCGTCCCGGTGGACGACGGCGCGCTGGTCGCCGAAGTCCGGAGAGCGAAGTCGGCCGGCGAGGACGTGCAGGCGATCGTCGGCGCGGACAAGAACGCGACGCACGGGGCGGTCACTCACTTGCTCGACGTGCTCAAGGGCGCGGGCGTGACGAAGTTCGCCATCCAGATCGAGAGACAGCAGTAGATCGGACGCATGGCGCAGGCGGCTTCCAGAGTGTTGGTCCCGGTCGGGACGTCGCTCGCCCTGCATGCGGCGCTCGCGCTGGGAATGCTGGTCTTCGCGGTGCGGCCCAAACCGGTCCCGCAGACGCCCCTGGAGATCCAGGTCGTCGATGCGCCACGCGCGAAGGCGCCCGAGCCGCTCGCTCCGCCGCCGCCCATACCGATCCCGAGGAAGGTGGCGCGCGCTCCGCGGAAGCCACAGGAATTGCCTCCCACTCCGACGCCGCTGCCGCCCACGAATGATCCGCCCCCGCCCACTTCGGAAGCTCCACGGAACACGCCACAGGCGGTGGTGGTCACGGGAATCACGATGGAGAGCACCTCGGAGGGCGGGGGGGTCGCCGTCGGCGCGGGCAACACGCTGCAGGGCGCGCCCGAGCGGACCGCGCCAGCGCCTCAGAGCGTGAAGCCCTACAAGGCGGAACAGTACGCCCCGGCCGCTCAGGTCAGCGAGCTGCCTCGGCCGCTGAACCGGGAGGCGCTCAACCTGCGCAGGTACTATCCGGCGCAAGCGAAGAGAAGCGGGTTCGAGGGCGACGTGGTGCTGCGGCTCCTGATCGACGCCGACGGCAGCATCGCCAAGGTGGAGATCGTCAGCGACCCGGGACAGGGTCTGGGCCCGGCGGCGGCGCAAGCAGTGCGCGAGCTGCGGTTCTCCCCGGCCAAGGTGAACGGCGTCGCGGTGGCCACCACCGTGCCGTTCACGATCCATTTCACGCTGGATTGAACGGGCACGACTCCCTGAGCTCGGCGCCAACTCGTCCCGGAATTCCCGGAACGAGTTCCCGAAAGCCGGCGTCGATGCCAGAGCTTCAGGCCGCGGCTGCGGCGGCCAGCGACTCGCGGGCGAGCAGCGCCGCTCCCACCACGCCGGCCTGCTCGCCCAGCTCCGGCGCGGAGATCTTCAGCGCGGCCCGCGCGGCTTTGGTCGCATGCGCATCGATGCCGGCGACGGCCGCCCTGATCATGCGGGGCGAGCCGAGCAGGACCCCGCCGCCCAACAACAGCCTCGACGGGTTCAGCGTGGTGACCAGATTCGCAAGGGCGACCCCGAGCAGTTGCCCCGCTTCGTCGAGGAGCCGGCGGGACAGCTCGTCGCCCTCGTGCGCGGCCTTCTCCATCGCCGTGACGCTCACCTTCTCGGGCTCACCCACTATGTCGAGGAGCCTGCGTCCGACGTCGGGATATCGCTGGCCGGCTGCGCGCGCCGCGGCCATGGCGATGCGCAGGTCGTCGCGCGCCCAGGCAGCGAGGTTCTGGCCGCCGGCGTACGCTTCCAGGCAGCCGCGCTGCCCGCACGAGCAGAGGCGGCCGTTCTGCAGGACCACGGTATGGCCCAGCTCGCCTGCGGCCCCCGACGCTCCCTCCAGAAGCTTCCCGCCCATCACGATTCCGGCGCCGACATTGGCGCCGACCAGGACGACGATCAGATCGTTCACCCCGCGACCTCCGCCGACGGCGCGCTCGCCCCAGGCGGAGACTGACAGCTCGCTGGAGATCCAGAGGCGCGTTCGCGGCGTCCGGGCCTGCAGCAGCTTGATGAAGGGGACGTCGTGCCATCCGAGGGCCGGCGCGCTGCGCACCAGCCCCTGCTCCCGGTCGATCATCCCCGCCACGCCCAGGCCCATGGCCTTCATTTCCGAGAACGGCAACCCGGCCGCGCCGCACGCCGTCTTCGCCGCGCGCAAGACCGCCTCGGCCACCTGGGGCGGCTCCTTCGAGAGCAGGCGGTGCTTCTCCTGGCCCAGCACGTGCCCGGCCACGTCGACCACCGCGGCGCGAACGTTCACGCCGCTCAGGTCGACGCCGAGATACAGCTCGTCGCGCTTCATGACAGGGCCCAAGCGCGACACTAGCAGGCTTTCGGGCGCTTGCGCGACTCAGGCCAGCTCTTCCCGGATTTCCTGCACGGTTCCTTCGATCAACCGCTGGATCTCGCGCAGCCTCGCCTCGCTCGTCGCCTCCCAGCGCAGGACCAGCAGAGGCTGCGTGTTCGAGGCGCGCACCAGGCCCCATCCCCCGTCGACGATCACGCGTACGCCGTCCACCTCGATGGTCCTGCCGTGCTTGCGCAGCCGCTCCTTGGCCAGCTCCACGGCTCGGAACTTCTTCTCCTCGGGAAAGTCGAAGCGGATCTCCGGAGAGGCGAAGGTGCGAGGGACGCCGTCGAGCATCTTGCTCAGCGCCCTTCCGTCGCGGGCGATGAGCTCGAGCAGGCGCGCGGCGGAGTAGATGCCGTCGTCGAAGCCGAAGTAGCGGTGCCGGAAGAAGATGTGTCCGCTCATCTCGCCGGCGAGCAGGGCGTGCTCCTCCTTCATCTTGCTCTTGATCAGCGAATGCCCCGCCTTCCACATGATGGCGCGCCCGCCGTGCTTCTCGATGTCGTCATAGAGCGTCTGCGAGCATTTCACCTCGCTGACGATCGCCGCGCCCGGCCGCTCCGCGAGCAGGTCTCGCGAGAAGAGGATCATCAGCTGGTCGCCCCACATGATCTTGCCGCGCTCGTCCACGGCGCCGAGCCGATCGGCGTCACCATCCCAGGCGACGCCCAGGTCCGACTTGCACTCGGCGACCTTCCTCTGCAGATCGCGCAGGTTCTCCTCGACGGTGGGATCCGGATGATGGTTCGGGAAGTTTCCGTCCAGGTTGCAGTACAGCTCGGTGACCTGGTGCCCGAGGGCACGGAGGAGACGCGGACCCACGATGCCGCCGGTGCCGTTCCCGGCATCACACACCACGCGCAGCGGCCGCGGCGTCATCCCCAGCGACTCGACCACGAAGTGGATGTACGGAGTGATGATGTCGTGCTCGGTCTTGCGCGCGGTCCGGCCTCCATCCCGGGCCTGGGCGACGTGCGCCTTGAGCTCCTGCACTTCGGGGCCCGCCAACGTGGTCTTCCCGATCCCGACCTTGAACCCGTTGTACTCGGGCGGGTTGTGCGAGCCGGTGATCATGCACAGTCCGTCCACCGGCAGGACGTGCGCGGCAAAGTACGTGAGCGGCGTGGGGACCACACCGATGGAGATGACGTCGATGCCGTGCGAGCGCACGCCCCGGGAGAACCCCGCGGCGAGGCCTTCGCTGGAGAGGCGGTGATCGCGGCCGAGCACCATGCTCTGCGCGCCAGGGTTCTTCTCGACCAGATACCGGCCGAACCCGCGCCCGAGCTGCTCGGCGAACTGCGGCGTCAGCTCGTTCGCGACGAGCCCGCGGATGTCGTACTCGCGGAAAACGTGCATCGGGATGGGCATACGCGCTCCGGCCCGGAATGTACGCGCCGGACGATGCGCGGACAACTGAGATTGGGGCAGCTACGCTCAGAAGGCGAACGTCGCACCCCATGATCACGGTTTTTGCGCCGAGCTACGTCTGCCCGGTTATTGGCAGACGAAACCCGTGTTGCCTGCGTGGTTCGAGTTGCAGTTGTCGTAGCCCGTTTTTGGCCAGTCGGCGGCGCCAGACATCAACGGCGAGGAGTCCGAGATGAGAGCGTAGACGTGACCGGCCGCATCCCCGAAATACAGCGTGCCATCCGTCGCCAGCGCTGCTTCCGTTGCCACACTCGCGAGTGCCGTAGATGGCGCTGTGGCCGTAGAGCCGGCGTAGGTCCACTTCGCCGAGTGAGAGGTCGAGTCAACTGCGACCATTTCCTTGTTTCTGGCATCCGAAACGAAGATGCTTCCGTTAGCGATCGTTGGCGGCGACACCTGTGTCAGAGACGTACCGAAGCTCCACGCTAGATTCCCGTCAGACGTGTTGTACGCGTTGAGCACGTTCGTGCTCCCGAAGGTCAGACTCCCGCTGACGAGCGGCTGACCGACCATCAATGATACTGCGGTTGTCGCCCATTTGAAGGTGGTCAGGTCAGCCCCGTACCGATAGAATTTTCGGTCCACGTCGACGCCGAAAAACAGATCCCCAGCAGCAGAGATAGCCGCTGCGTTACTCCCTGCACTAGGTTGATGCCCTAAATTGTTGCTTGTTGGCGAGCTGAACGCTCCACCGGAAAACTGTATCGACCTGATACCGAGGTCGCCTGCGGTGTTCGCGGAGTTGTCGTAGGGAAGATACACGGCACTACCGTTCGCAGAGGGTGGCCCCAATGCTGGCTGAGTACCAACCGGCGTTGTATTTGAAAATGTAAATGTTGAAATCGGGAAGCAGCCCCCTCCCGTCGCGCTTAGCGTAGTCGTGTACGCCGCCACGGTGCCCCCAGCAGCTGAAACAACTGTGGCCGCAGCGCCAGCGCCGAAGATTACGGGCGACCCGACAGGGTTCGCAGTCAGTGAAACACGGGACGAGCAGTACTGGTCTATCTTGTCCGCGGCGACGTGCAACGCAAACAGTGAGTTGCCACTATTGACGTAGAGAATTGGTGTTGGATGCGTCTGATCGGTCGATGGCGTCGCGTCGAGCGCCATGTTCCCAGTGATCGAAGAGATAGGGGGAGCGGGAACTCCGGGCGGTTTTGTCCCGCCTGTCCCCCAAACGGATAATCCGTCCGCAGCCCTTAGCCCAAAGATGGCATCGCTGCCGGCGCTGACGTTTCCGCCCACGATCAACAGACCCAAACTCGTAGATAGAATGGGTGATCCTGAAATAGCGGGCAAATTGACCTGGCGCATCCATTTCACACGCGTCACGTTCACGTTGGAGACAGTGACCGGCGCTGCCACATTACCGACCGCGTCCTTCGCGGTCACCGTTACGGAAACGGTGCCGGTGCCGTCTGTGGCCGATGTGAATGTCGCGGTCGCGAAATCCGCCGGGAACGTGAACGTGTTGTTCGATGCGTTGAATGTCACCGCACAGGCACCGGTGCTGCCCGCAATCGAGCACGTCGAGCCCGACGTGCTTGCTCCGCTGCCGACGTTATTAGGCGCCGTGAACGTATCGGTAACAGTGAAGACGAGATTGTATTTTCCATCGCCGGCGCGCCAGAAATGCGAGCCGTCATGCCCGCAGTACATCGCAGCATTCACTGCGCCGCCATTGCAGTCCGCGAACAACGCTGGATAGCTGGTGGTCGAGCCCGTTCCAGCCACACCAACAGTGAACGCGATCGTGGGCGGCCTCCCATCGATCCCGACCGCCGCCTGGTTGGTCGTCACAGCATTGCCCGCGACATCGGTCCCCGTTACGGAGAACTGCAGCTGGCGCTGGTCACCCGTTGGAACCACCGACGTTGGAATGGATGAAGGCGTGATCAAGAAGTGACAAGTCGGCGTCGTGCTGCTTCCCGGGCAGGTTGGGGTACCGCTATCGATCCGGGCTCCGCCGACGACAAGCGTGAGCGATGAGGCCTGCACACCACTGCCGTTGTCCTGCATGCTGACGTCCACGGCGATCGGCGTCGCTTGGCTCTGCGCGAACCACTTTATCTGCTGCCCCGCCGGCCCCACTGCCACGCCATCATTCACGGTCACGCCGTTGACAGTCGGCCCCCGATCGTCGATCCGAAGCTGGCCCGTTCCCGCGGCACGATCCGGAGTGGTTCCACCACCGATGTCCGTTGCCACGATCGTGAAGTTCACCGGCGTCTCCGAGCCAGCCGCCTGCACTGAGCCAGGTACGCTGAACGTGTACGTGCGCACCAGGCCGGCGTCGCCGGTCGTGCCCGTGATGTTGGACGCCCCAGCAATCCTCAGCACCGCCGACACGATCCCCGGCCCACCCGTGTCATCCACGACTGCCGTGACCGTCACCGGCAGCAAACGTGACGTCCATGCCGTCGGCGCCGAGACCGACGTGATCCGCGGCCCCTGCAGCTCGCACGCCCCGTTCACACACGCTTCCGCGAGCGCGCAGACCGACGCGCAGGCGTACGCGCACACGTGGTTCTGATTGCAGGTCACGCCGGGAAGTTGCCCTCCGTCCGGCAGGGTGCAGTCGGCCGCGACGTTGCACGTTCCCAGCGACGGGCCGCTGCTGTAGCAGGCCGCACACCAGAGGAGCGCCAGGACGGCGATTTTACGAATCATCGAGTTGCCTCTCCGGGGACTAGAACGCAAACGTGAGCACCGAACCCGATGCGAGGAGCACGGCCCCGCTGACGAGCAGGATGTTGCCGATGGTGGCGGCGCTGCTCGCTGAATTCAGATTCGAGACGTCGGCCGGGAGATAAGCGCCATTGGCCCTGTAGTTCGCCTCGGCCTGGTTGATCAGGCTCTTGCTGTGCTGGCCCTGGAAGATCCCGACCCCCAGCGCGATGATGCCCGCGCCGGCCAGGGTGTAGCCCACCGGCTTCGTCCACTTCCCCTCGCGCACGTCGACGCTCGCAGGGGGCCGCTCGCCGCGCAGGTCCGAGGCGAGCGAGAGCGGCAAACCGCCCTTCTCCGTCTGCCGCGCATAGATGGTCTCCGAGAATCCTCCCCTGCGGACGGGCACCTTCTTTTCCAGCGAGGTCCGCTGGCCGACCGCGACGCGGACGCCGTGCACGCCGGGCTCCACGGCGATCACCTCGGGAGTCTTGAAGGTGCGCGGCGCGAGGCGGTTGTCCACGTAGATGGTCATGTCCCTGCGGTCGGCGTCGACCGAGATGCGGCCCACGCACTTCACCTGGAGCGCGCGGCACGCCTGTCCCTCCGCCCAGGCCTGCACGTCGGCCTGCCGGTCGGTCTCCAGCACCTGCTCGACCTCTGAACCCGGAAGCACGCGCTGCTTGCCGACCTCGAAGATCCGGACCGAGAGGACGTACCCGTTCCCCTTCGCGGCCGAGGAACCGACCAGCACGTTCTGGCAGTGAGCCATCCGGCCCACGCTGGAGAAGCAGGACGCGTCGCGCGCCTCGCACTTGCTGGTGGAATCGCCGAGCAGCACCGCGTCCTTGAGCAGCGGCGAATCCTTCGCCACGTCGAAAAACGTCTTCTGGATGGCGTCCAGGTACTGCTTGTCGGCCGCGCCCGCCGACGATTCCTTCACGAAGGGGAAGATGCAGAGCGAAGTATCCTTGAGCAGGCTCAGGTCGAGGGCGGGCAGTTCCGGGCCGACCATCGGGAGCGGGAGGACGTCGTCCGCCTTGGCTTGGGAAGCAGGCGCGGGCGTGGAAGCGGCTGGAGCGGCCGCCGCGGGCGGCGGCGCGGCGGCCGGCTTCACCACCGTGGGCTCCGTGGTGGGGAGCGGGATCGACGAATCCCCCTTCTGCTTTTTTGATTGCGCCGCAGCGGCGAACGAGATCGCCAGAAGCAGCGAGAACAGAGCCCGCATGTGGATTCGCCCCTCGCAGAAGTCCGCGATTGTCATCGCAGCAATCTCGAGGGAGAGTCAAGGACGGGCGCCGCCCTGTCAAGTTGCAGCGCCGATGGAAGCCGGTCAGAGCTTGTCGCCCCGCCCCCGCGCTTTCAAGGCGGCCACAACCGCTCGGACGTCCTGTGCGCGGCCGCGCGGGACCACCAGCAGCGCGTCGCCCGCATCCACCACGCAGAGCCCGCGCAGGCCCACCACGGCCACCAGCCGCTTTCCTTCCGAGAGCACGACGCAGTCCTCGCAGTCGATCGCGATGGCGTCTCCGCTCACCGCGTTCCCGCCCGCGTCCAACGCGCGCACCTCCGGGAGGGCGGCGAACGATCCGACGTCGCTCCAGCCGAAGTCCCCGGGCACGAGCGCGATGCGATGCGTGGTCTGCGACTCCGGCTCCATCACCCCGTAGTCGATGCTGATGGACTGGAGCGCCGCGAAATCCCGGCCGCGCGTCAGCCCCTCATGGACTTTCGGGAGGTGCCGCCGGAGCGCCTCCAGCATCGCATCGGCGCGGAAGACGAAGATGCCCGCGTTCCAGGAATAGGCCGGGTCCTGCAGGTACCGCTGCGCCGTCGCGGCGTCAGGCTTCTCGACGAATGCGTCGACGGCGAACACACCGGGTCCCTTTTCGGCGCCGCGCCGCAGGTAGCCGTAGCCCGTCTCCGGGCGCGTCGGCTGGATGCCGAGGGTGAGGAGATCGCCGTTCTGGCACGCCTGCGCGGCGGCGGAGAGCGCAGCGCGGAACGCGTCCGGTCGCGCGATGTGGTGGTCGCTGGGCAGGATCATCAGGGTGGCATCGGGATCCTCGCGCAGCGCGTGGACGCAAGCGAGCCCGATGGCCGGAGCCGTGTTCCGCGCCGCCGCCTCGACCAGCAGATGCTTCTCATCCAGCTCGGGCAGAGCCTGGCGCACTCCGGCGACGTGATCCTTGCCGCAGACCACCCAGGTGCGCTCCGGCGAGCAGAGCGGCTCGACTCTGATGAACGTCTCGGCGATCAGCGTCCGATCCGTCACCAAGGAGAGGAACTGCTTCGGCTTCTTCGCCCGCGAGAGCGGCCAGAAGCGCGTTCCGCTTCCCCCGGCCAGGATGACTGCGTGCAAGCTCATACGCCCTCCCGCGCGAGCTGGATCAGCTGGTTCAGGATGCGCGCGGTCGCGCCCCAGACCACCTGGCCCTGCACCGTGTACCAATAAAGCTCGAACAGGACGCCCTCGCGCTCGCGCATCTCGACGCGAAGGTTTGCGGGATCACAGAACTCGGCCAGAGGCAGCTCGTGCAAGGCGGCGATCTCCGCCGGGCTGGGCGCCCACGGGTAACGCCCTGCCGCCGTGAACGCGAGCGGGTCGATCAACCCCACCACCGGGCTGATCACGAAGCCGGTGACGAAGGTCGGGCAGTCGTCGAGGGTGCCGAGCACCTCGACGTGCTGCTCGTGCAGCCCGACCTCCTCGCGCGCCTCCCGCAGCGCGGCCGCGCGCGCGTCCGCATCGCCGACGTCGACGGACCCGCCGGGAAAGCTGATCTGCCCGGCATGCGCGCGCAGCTCCTTGCTTCGCTCGGTGAAGAGCACGTGCAGCCCTTCGGGGCGCGGCAGCAGCGGAACCAGCACCCCGGCGGCGCGGCCGAGGTCCGGGCGCAGCACGGGCTGGTGGCGCGCGAGCGCGCGCCGGATCTGCGGAAGCGTTATCTCTTGCCGCTCAGCCACAGGACCACCACCAGAGCGGCCACCGCCAGGCGATACCAGGCGAACACCGCATACGTGCGGCGCCGCAGGTAGTCGAGCATCCAGCGGATCACCGCCGCTCCCACCACCGCCGACGCGATGAACCCTGCCGCGACCGCCGTCCAGGTGAGGTCCCCCTCGCCGCTGCGCATGTCGTGCACCATCTTGGGCAGCTTGAGCAGGCCCGCTCCGAAGATGATCGGCGTGCTCATCAGGAAGCTGAAGCGCGCGATCTCCTCGCGCGTGAACCCCTGAAACAATCCCACCGAGATGGTCGCCCCGCTGCGCGAGACGCCGGGCACCAGCGCGGCGGCCTGCGCGACGCCGATGCTGAAGGCGCGGCCGAGGGTCATGTCGGCGAGCGTGCGGGTCTTGCTCCCCACCCGATCCGCGTACCAGAGGATCAGCCCCAGGACCGCCATGGTGGCGGCGATGAGCAACGGCGCTCTCAAATTTGCCTCCGCCCACTTGTCGAGCAGCTTGCCCACGACCGCGGCCGGAATGGCGGAGATCACGAGCCCCCAGAACAGGCGCCGGTCCACCTCCGTCCCGCGGCCGAACAGCCCCGCCGAGATCAGCCGGATCCAGTCTTTCCAGAAGATCGCCAGCACCGCGGCCAGCGTGCCCCAGTGGAGCGCCACGTCGAACGCGAGTCCCGGGTCTTCCCACCCGAACAGCCAAGGGACCAATGTCAGATGCGCGCTCGAGGAGATGGGCAAGAACTCCGCGAGGCCCTGCACGACGCCGTAGACGACGGCTTGCCAGACGGGCATGCCGTTTCTCTACGTCCCTTCTTCCCAGGAGGCGAGATACTTTTCCTGCTTCGGCGTCAGCTTGTCGATGCGCACGCTCATGCTCTTCAGCTTGAGCCGCGCGATCTCGCGGTCGATCTCGTCGGGAACGGGATACACCTTCTTCTCCAGCTTCTTGCCGTTCTTCACCACGTACTCGGCGCTGAGCGCCTGGTTGGCGAAGCTCATGTCCATCACGGAGCTGGGATGGCCTTCGGCGCTGGCCAGGTTGATCAGCCGTCCTTCGCCGAGGACCGCGATGCGGTTTCCGTTCTTCAACGTGTACTCGTCGACGAACTCCCGCATCGTCCGCTTCTTGCCGTTCTTCTCCAGCCAGTCGATGTCCACCTCGACGTTGAAGTGGCCGCTGTTGGCGACGATGGCGCCGTCCTTCATCCGCTCGAAGTGCTGCTGGGCCAGCACCTCGCAATTTCCCGTCACGGTGCAGAAGAAGTCGCCGATCTTCGAAGCATCGAGGGAAGGCATCACCCGGTAGCCGTCCATCGTCGCTTCCAGCGCCTTGAGGGGATCGATCTCGGTCACCACCACGTCGGCGCCCATGCCCTTGGCGCGCATCGCCAGGCCACGGCCACACCAGCCGTACCCGAGCACCACGAATACGCTGCCCGCGAGCAGCCGGTTGGTGGCCCGGATCATCCCGTCGAGCGTGCTCTGGCCGGTGCCGTAGCGGTTGTCGAACATGTGCTTGGTGAGCGCGTCGTTGACGCTGATCACGGGGAACGCGAGCTGGCCCTTCGCCTGCATCGCGCGCAGGCGCTGCACTCCGGTGGTGGTCTCTTCGGTGCCGCCGATCACGTTCTTGAGCAGCTCGCGCCGATCGGTCACCAGGCTGGAGACCAGATCGCAGCCGTCGTCCATGGTGAGATTCGGCTTGTGGTCCAAGGCGGCCTTGATGTGATCGAAGTACGTCGTCCGGTCCTCGCCCTTGATGGCGTAGACGCTGATGCCGTCGTCCACCAGCGCCGCCGCCACGTCGTCCTGCGTGCTGAGCGGGTTCGAGGCGCAGAGCACCAGATCCGCCCCGCCCGCGTGCAGCGTCTGCATGAGGTGCGCGGTCTCGGTGGTCACATGAAGACAGGCGCTGACCCGCAGGCCCTTGAGCGGCTTCTGCTTGGCGAACCGCTCGCGGATGCTGGCGAGCACCGGCATGGAGCGTCCGGCCCACTCGATGCGGCCGTGGCCCTTGGGGGCCAGGTTGAGGTCCTTCACGTGATGCGCGGTCTTCATGTGTTTCTTTGCGACGGCCATCGGACTCTCCAAGTGAGCGCGCCCCTTTAGCGCAAATGCGCTTGGGACGCCAGCGGTCGCGACGAGACCGTCCACAGGCCCTCGGAACAAGGATCACACGCCTCGCAGGACAGAACGAGCAGCGCTGCGCTGCGCATCGCGGTTATGCCGCACCCTTCAGTCCGGCGGCCTGGCGCAGCGCATCCGAGCGGTCGGTGCGCTCCCAGGTGAACTCCGGCTCGCTGCGGCCGAAGTGCCCGTAGGCGGCGGTCTTCTCGTAGATCGGGCGGAGCAGGTCCAGGTCACGGATGATCGACGCGGGCTTGAGCGAGAACGTCGCCCGGACCGCCTTCTCGATCTTCTCCTCCGGCACCACGTGCGTCCCGAAGGTTTCCACCATGATGGAGACCGGCTCGGCGACGCCGATGGCGTAGGCGACCTGCACCTCGCAGCGATGCGCCAGCCCGGCAGCGACCACGCTCTTCGCCACCCAGCGCGCCGCATACGCCGCGCTCCGGTCCACCTTCGACGGGTCCTTGCCGGAGAAGGCGCCGCCGCCGTGGTGGCCCATGCCGCCGTAGGTGTCGACGATGATCTTCCGCCCGGTGACGCCCGAGTCGCCCATCGGCCCGCCGATGATGAAGCGGCCGGTGGCGTTGATCATCCGCTTCATCTCCGGCGCGCGCAGCTCCGCCGGAACCACCTTGTCGATCACTTCCGCGTTGATCGCCTCGCGCAAGTGCTCGGTGGAGACCGACTCCTCGTGCTGCGCGGCGATCACCACCGCCTGCACCTTGTGCGGGCGCCCTCCGCGGTACTCCACCGTGACCTGGCTCTTGCCGTCGGGCCGCAGGAACTTGAGCTCGCCTCGCCGCGCCTTCGCCAGCTGGCGCGTGAGCCGGTGGGCCAGCGCGATCGGAAGCGGCATCAGCTCCGGCGTCTCGTCACAGGCGTACCCGAACATCATTCCCTGGTCGCCGGCGCCCTGCTCCTTGTTCGCTCCGGAGTCGACGCCCATGGCGATCTCGGGCGACTGTTGCTCCACCGCGACCATCACCGCGCAGCTCCGCGCGTCGAATCCCATCGATCCGTCGTTGAACCCGATGCGCTCGACCGTGCGCCGGACGATGTTCGGGTATTCCAGCCGCCCCCGGGTGGTGATCTCGCCGATCAGGAGCACCAGGCCGGTCTTGACCGCGGTCTCCAGCGCGACGCGGCTCGACTTGTCCTGGCGGAGGCATTCGTCGAGCACCGCGTCCGAGACCTGATCGCAGACCTTGTCCGGGTGACCTTCGGTGACGGATTCGGAAGAGAAGAGCGCATCGCGGAGCTGCATCGTGTTGTCCTCAGACCCGGCAACCGCCGGCGTGGAACGAAAGGCCGCGCAGAATCGCCCCGATGCCGGGGCCTGTCAACGTCAAACGGGCGGTCCCGGCGCAGGCCTTCCCGCGTCTTCGAACGCCTCGGGAAAGCGCTCCTGCATCTGGTTCAGGACGTACCGTTCGATCTCGTCGTGCGAGGAGAACGCCATGGCCTCCTCGAGAAGCTTCTTCGCGTCGGCGAGGGTGGTAGAGCGGATCACGCGCTTCACCTTGGGAATGTCGGCCGGGTTCATCGAGAGGTTGTCGAGCCCGAGCGCGAGCAGGATCAGGGCGTAGACCGGATCGCCCGCCATCTCGCCGCACATCGCGCACTCGATGCCCGCGTCCTTCGCTCCGTCCACCGAGGCCTGGATCAGGCGCAGGACTCCCAGGTGCAAAGGCTTGTACAGGTACGCGACGTCGCGATTCGAGCGGTCGATGGCCAGCGAGTACTGGATGAGGTCGTTGGTGCCGATGGAGAAGAAGTCGCATTCGCGCGCCAGCCGGTCGGCGGCGAGCGCCGCGGCCGGCGTCTCCAGCATGATGCCGATGGGGATCTTCTCCTGCACCGGCTTCCCCTCGCGCAGGAGCTCCTGCCGGATGGCCTCGATCTGCACCTTCGCTTCCCGCAGCTCTCCTACTGCCGCGATCATCGGCAGCATGATCTGCAGCGTCCCGTGCAGCGACGCGCGCAGGAGCGCGCGCACCTGCGTGCGGAAGAGCTGCGGATGGCGCAGCGTGAAGCGGATGGCGCGCAGCCCCAGCGCCGGATTCGGCTCGTGCGAGCGGTGTCCGATGGGCAGCTTGTCGCCGCCCAGGTCCAGGGTCCGGATGGTGACGGGGCGACCCTGCATCCGCTCGAGGATGCTGCTGTAAGCGCTGTAGTGCTCCTCCTCGGTCGGCAGCTCCTCGCGGTTGAGGTAGAGGAACTCCGTCCGGTACAAGCCGACGCCCTCGCCGCCGTGCGCGATGACGCTCGGCACCTCCTCGGGAAACTCGATGTTCGCAAAGAGGAAGATGCGGCGGCCGTCGCGCGTCTGCGCGGGCAGGTCCCGATCCTCGAGCAGCTCCGCCTCGCGTGATTTCGCCGCGGCGCGCGCCGCCTCGAACCGCCGGATCTCTTCGGCATCCGGTGAGACCAGCACCTCTCCCGTCGAGCCGTCGAGCGCGATCACGTCTCCCGCACGCGCGATCTCGCTCGCCTGGCCCGCGCCGACCACGCAGGGCACCTCCAGCGCGCGCGCCAGGATGGCCGTGTGGGACGTCTTGCTGCCGAAGTCGGTGACCAGACCCTTGATCTTTCCCGAGGAGAGCAGGACGGCCGCCTCCGCGGTGGGAAGGTCGAAGGCGACGATCACGACCTCTTCTTCCGGCAGCGCCACCAGCATCGGCTTCTCGCCGATCAGGTTGTGCACGATCCGGTCGCCCACCTCGTCCAGGTCCGCGCGGCGGTCGGCCAGATAGCCGTCCGAGCCGAGCTTCTCGCTCATGTCGCGGACCAGCCGCCGCACCGCCCATTCCGCGTTCAGCAGCTCCTCGCGGATCAATCCCTTCGCGCCCTCCAACAGCGACGGGTCGTCCGCCATCAGCCGGTGCGCGTCCAGGATGGCGCCTTGCTCGCCCTCGCCGAGGCTTCGCCGGATCTGTAGCAACTGCTCGACCGACTCCTTGACCGCGGTATCCAGGCGCGCGATCTCGGACTCCACCTCTTCCGGCGGGATGTGGAACCGCGGCACGCGCGCACGCCGGCGGTCGACGGGGAAAACGCGCCCGATCGCGACGCCCGGAGCGGCGGGGATTCCGGTCAGCTTCGCCAAGGCTCCGGCAGGTCTATCACAGGCGGGACAGCTTCACTTGTAGCCGGCGCAACTCTTCGTTTGCCTTGAGAAACCGGGTCTTTCCCTGTTCCTGAGCGAGCTGTGAAGCGAGCTGCTGGGCAATGCCCTTGAGCGCTGGCTGGGCCGCGGGAACGGCGGCGAGCCAGTCGAGCGCGCGGGTCGCCGCCGCGCGCACCAGGAGCTGCTCGTCGGCGGCCGCACCGGCCAGCATCGGAACTGCGGCGGCGGATCCGGCCCGTCCGAGCTCGTAGGCGGCGCGGGCCCTGACGTCGGGATCCGGGTCCTGCATTCGCATCAGCCAGCAGGGTGCTTCCGCGCCGCAAACCCGTGCGGCATCCAGCGGTTTCGCCAATTCGCTGAACTGCGCCGCGAGCAGGCTGCATGCTTGACGCGGATCATCGGCGACCAACGTCAGCTCGCCGAGCTGCCGGGCGCACGCCGGCGGCGACCCCTTCGATTCGCGCGTGGCCAGGGTCGCCAGGTCGTTGCCGAGCGCCGGCTCCCCGAACAGCGCCGCGGCCTGCGCGACGACGATGCGCGGCTTGACCAGCCCCTTCTGGGCTTTCTTCATCAATTCGCGGGCTTGACCGCGATCGCCCAGCCACACCAACGCCTCGGCCGCGAGCGTGGTCAGGTCCTCGTCCTGCGGGTTGGTGGTCGAGACCAGCGCCTGGATCGCGGGACCGGCTTCCACGGCCCTCATCCTTCCCAGCGCACTGGCGGCGAACGTCTTCACCAGATTCGAGAGCAGGCGCGAGGTCCCCGGCACCGGGTCCGGGTCGACGTACTTGAGCTTCGCCAGGAGGACCGGCACCGCCCGCGCGTCCTCGATGTCGCCGAGCACCAGCGCCGTCTTGGCGTATGTCCCGGCCGGAGCGCGGTTGTTCTCCTTTGCCCACGCTAGATAGGCCGGGTCCTGGTCCTGCGCGATCTTCATCAGCGGCTCCACGGCCGGCGCGCCGATCAGGAACAGCGCGAACGAGCTGTCCGGCAGGAACGAGACGCCCTGACGCTCGATCACCAGGCCGTGCGTGAGCGCGGGGATCGCGGCGGGGTCCCCGATCTGGCCCAGCGCGACGATGGCCCGCTTGATCAGGAGCGGCGGCGCGGCGGCGTCATCCACGATGTGCGACAGCTCGGGGATGGCCTCGCTCGCCTTCACGTTTCCGAGCGCTTCGACCGCGGCGAGCCGCACGGTGTCGTCGGTCGCGCGCGCCAGGCGCAGCAGCGCCGGTCCAGCGCGGGGATCCCCGATGTTTCCCAGCGCTTCGGCGATCCGCGCATTGGTGCGGTTGGCGGCGCGCGCAGCCGCGTCGCTGCCGGCGCCCACTGTCGTGTCCACGGCGTCGAGCAGAGCGTCCACCTGCTCGCGGCCGCCTAGATCCTCGAGCGCAAGCGCTGCGTCTTCCTTGACCAGCGGATCCTTGAGGAGTGCCGCGACTTCCCGCGCGGCCTGCTTCGCTTTGAGCTTGCGCAGCTGCTGCACGGCCTGGACGCGGATCTTCGCGTCCCGGTCGTCGAGCCTGCGGATCCAGGTCTCCGGGTCGCTCTCGTCCCGCGGCCTGCAGGCGAGCAGCGACAGGGAGAGAGCGAGCGCGAGAAGACGCATCTGGCGCCTTCGCGTACCCGCCCGGGCAGGTGCCGTCAATTGTTAAGTCAGGCCCTCGACCTCGAGCGCCTTGGCCACCGCGGGCCTCGCCTTGGCGCGCTCCATGAACCGCTGCAGGGAAGGCGGGAGCGGCAGATCCACCCGCGCTGCCCAGCGCAAGACCGTGAACAGGTATGCGTCCGCGACGGTGAACTTCTCGCCCACGAGCCAGGGCTGCTTTGCCAGGGTGTCCGCGACCAGGTCGAGGCGCTTCTGCAGAGTCTCACGCGGAGTCGGGTCGGGCGTGTTGCGGAACAGGGGGCTGAAGTTCTTGTGGATCTCCGTGGCGATGAACACCCATTCCTGGAGCTTGTAGCGTTCTTTCGTGCCCGGCTTCGGCGCCACCTTCTCGCCGCCCTCCTGGTCGGCGAGGTACAGCAGAATCGATGCGCCTTCGGTCAGAACGCTCCCGTCGTCGAGCTGCAGCGCCGGCACGTAGCTCTTGGGATTGAGCTGGTTGTAGTTCACACCCGATTCAGCGATCTTGGTCTTGCGATCCACCTTGTCGAGCTGGAACTCCGCACCCATCTCACGCAGCGCGATGTGGGACGCCAGGGAGCAGACGCCGGGCACGTAATAGAGCTTCATGCGCCTAGGATACCGCCTTTGCTAAGTTGCGGGCCCGTCAATGCGGATCGCCTTTCTTGGAACACCGCAGTTCGCCCTGCCCATCCTGGAGGCCTCCGCGCAGGCCGGCGAGCTGGTTCTCGTCGTTGCACAGCCTGACAAGCCGGTCGGGCGCCACCAGGAGCTGCAAGCGCCGCCGGCGAAGCGATGGGCCGTGCAGCGCGGCATCCGCGTCGAGCAGCCGGAGAAGGTGAAGCAAGGACGGCTCGCCGCGGTGCTCGCATCTGCGCGTCCGGATGTCGCGGTGGTGGCGGCCTACGGGCGGATCCTGCCTGCCGATGCCTTGTCGGTGCCGTTGCACGGCTGCCTCAACGTGCACGCGTCCCTGCTGCCGGACCTGCGGGGCGCCGCTCCGGCGCAGTGGGCCGTCGCGCGCCAGCACCGCGAGACGGGCGTCACCATCATGCAGATGGACGAGGGCCTGGATACCGGTGACATCCGGCTGCAGGCGCGGCTTCCGATCGCGCCCGACGAGACCGGCGAATCCCTGCTGGAAAAGCTCGGTCCTCTGGGGGCGGACGCGCTCACCCGGGCGCTTCGAATGCTGGAGCGCGGCGAGCTGCCGCGGGTGCCACAGGACCACTCGAAAGCGACGCACGCGCCGCTCCTGGCGCGTGAGGACGGCCGCGTGGACTGGACCCGGACGGCGGCGGAGCTGGACGCGCGCCGCCGCGGATTCACGCCCTGGCCAGGAGCCTGGACCACGATCGGCGGGGCCATGCTGAAGATCCACGCTGCACGGCCGGTGAGCGGTGCTGGTCCCCCGGGAGAGCTGCTCCACGGCTCCACCTTCGCTTCCGGAGGCGGCACCGCCTGGCAGCTCGACGAGGTCCAGCCGCAGGGAAAGAAGCGCATGTCCGCCACCGAGTGGCTCAAGGGAGCGCGGCTGGAACGAGGGACGCGCCTGGGCACATGACCCAATCCCCGCCCGGGCCCGACAGTCCCACCACGAAAGCCGCTCCTGGGGTATTTTGAGGGGTCCGGCGTAGAGGAGCGCCCTTGCATGCTCATCGTTCTGCATCCCGACGTCAGTCCGCAGGCGCAGGCGACCATCGAGGGTCGCGTGCGCGAGCTGGGTTTCACCCCGCACCCGATCTCGGGCGCGGGGCGCACCGCGATCGGGATCACCGGGAACAAGGGACCCATCGATCCCGGCCATTTTCGCGAGCTTCCCGGCGTCGCGGACTGCATTCCCGTCACCGCGCCCTACAAGCTGGTGTCCCGCGAGGTGAAGCACGAGGACACGGTGGTTGACGTGGCCGGGGTGCCGATCGGAGGGCCCGAGCTGGTGGTGATGGCGGGCCCCTGCGCCGTGGAGAACGAGCAGCAGATCCTGACCGCGGCGCGCGGAGTAGCAGCGAGCGGCGCTTCGCTCCTGCGCGGCGGAGCATTCAAGCCGCGCACCAGCCCGTACGACTTCCAGGGCCTGAAGCAGGCGGGACTGGATCTGTTGTCGAAGGCGCGGTCGGAAACAGGCCTGAAGATCGTCACCGAGGTGAAGGACACCGAGACGTTGCCCGCAGTGGTGGAGAGCGCGGACCTGCTCCAGATCGGCGCGCGCAACATGCAGAACTTCTCGCTCCTCGAGGCGGTGGGCGACGTGCGCAAGCCCGTGCTGCTCAAGCGCGGGATGTCGTCGACCATCAAGGAGCTGCTGATGGCGGCCGAGTACATCGTCTCGCGCGGCAACAAGCAGGTGATCCTCTGCGAACGCGGCATCCGGACCTTCGAGACCATGACCCGCAACACCCTGGACCTGAACGCGGTGCCCATCCTCAAGCGGGAGTCGCACCTGCCGGTGGTGGTGGACCCGTCGCATGGGATCGGGATCCGCAGCGCGGTGCTGCCGATGGCGCGGGCAGCGGTGGCCTGCGGCGCCGACGGGCTGATCATCGAGGTGCACCCCGACCCGGACCGCGCCCTCAGCGACGGAATGCAGTCGCTCAACCTCGCCTCGTTCGAGAAGTTGATGCGCGAGGTGGAGAAGATCGCCGCGGCCATGGGACGTTCGCTGCACCGGGTGGCGCGGGCGTGAAGGCCCGCGTCTCGCCGCTGCGCAAGCCGGTCCGCGGCGAGGGCGTGCGCGTCCCCGGCGACAAGAGCATCTCGCACCGCGCCCTCCTGTTCGCTGCGCTGGCCGAAGGGGAGAGCCGGATCGCCGGACTCGCCGGCGGGGACGACGTCCGCTCCACGGCGCGCTGCCTGGCCCAGCTTGGAGTGCCGCTGCTGCGCGGGGACGGGACGCCCTGGCATCCCAAGCCGCGCTCGTCCGAGTTCCCAGATGACGCGGAGCCGACCTTCGTGCCTCCGCAGCGTCCGCGCGGAAGCCTCCCGCTTCCGGAGCGGGACGCCGACATGCAGGAGGACGACGCGATCGTGATCGGCCAGGGACTCTCCGGCCTGCGCGAGCCCTTGGGCCACCTCGACTGCGGCAACTCCGGCACCACGCTGCGCCTGATGACCGGCATCCTGGCCGGCGCCCAGGTCGAGGCGACGCTCACCGGCGACGAGTCCCTCTCCCGGCGTCCGATGGAGCGCGTGGCCAAGCCGCTGCGGCAGCTCGGCGCGGCCATCGAGACCAGCGAAGGAAAGCCGCCGGTGGTGGTCAGGCGCGGACATCCGCTCCAGGCCGGCGCCATCCGCTCGGAAGTGGCGAGCGCGCAGGTGAAGAGCGCCGTGCTGCTCGCGGGCCTCTTCTCCGAGGGCGAGACGAGCTTCACCGAGCCGGCGAAGAGCCGGGACCATACCGAGCGGCTGCTGCGGCTGATGGGAGCGCCGGTGGTGCAACGCGGGAGCACGGTGTCGGTGCGCGGGCGGGCGACGTTGCGGGGATTCGCGCTGGACGTCCCCGGAGACCTCAGCTCGGCTGCGTTCCTGATCGCCGCGGCCCTGATCGCCCCGGAGGGCGGCACGCTTTCCCTCGACCACGTCGGCGTGAACCCCACCCGCGCGGGCTTCCTCGACGCGCTGGCGATGTTCGGCGCCCGCCTTCAGCTCGAGCTGGGCAGCGCACCCGGTCCGGAGCCCGTCGCGAAGCTGACGGTTGCGGCGCAGAAGCTGCGCGGCGCGCAGCTCGACGGAGATCTGGTGCTGCGGGCGATCGACGAGGTCCCCATCCTCGCCGTCCTGGGCGCGCTCGCCGAGGGCGAGACGGTGATCCGCGGGGCGCAGGAGCTGCGGGTGAAGGAGTCGGATCGCATCGCGCAGATGGCGGCGGGCCTGCGCGCCATGGGCGCCCGGGTCGAGGAGCTGCCGGACGGGCTGCGCATTCAAGGCGGCTCCTTGCGCGGTGGCGCGGCCATCGACTCCGCCATGGACCATCGCATCGCCCTGGCGTTCTCGGTGGCGGCGCTCGCTGCGCGCGAGCCGTGCTCGATCTCGGGCGCCGAATGGGCGGACGTCTCCTTCCCCGGGTTCTATCGGCTCCTGCGCAAGCTCGGCGCGGAGGCGGAGATCCTCTCTTGATGCGCACGCTGTACCTCCTGATCGGCGATCCAGTCGCCCACTCCCGCTCGCCGGCGATCCATGCTCGCGCGTTCCAGGCGCTGGGCATCGACGCCGTATATGCTCCCTGCCGCGTCACCGACGTGCCCGCGGCCATCCGCGCCCTTCGCGCGCTGGGCGTCGCGGGCGCGAACGTGACCATCCCGCACAAGCAGGCGGTGATCCCTTCGCTCGACCGCCTCGATCAGGCCGCCGAGCATATCGGAGCAGTCAACTGCATCGCCAATCGCGACGGAGTCCTCCACGGCTACAACACGGACCGGGAGGGCGTGCTGCGCGCCCTCGGCCCGTTCTCCGGGCGCGCCGTGGTCCTCGGGGCCGGTGGCTCGGCCCGCGCCGTCGTCGACGCGTTCAGGCCCCGGGTGACCATCGTGAACCGCACCCGCGCGCGCGCGGAGCAGCTTGCGCGCGACATGGGCGTGACCGCCTCTGGACCGGACGCCCTGGCGCAGGCGGATCTGGTGGTGAATTGCACCAGCGTGGGCATGAGCGGCGAGGAGATGCCGGTGGATCCAGCGCTGATCCGGGGCACGGTGATCGACCTGGCGTACTCCGCACGGGGAGATACGCCGCTGATCCGCGCGGCCCGCGCGCGGGGACTGCGGGCGATCGACGGCATCGAGGTGCTCGTCCAACAGGCCATCGCCTCGCTCGAGATCTGGCTTGGACGGCAGTCCCTCGGAGCGCTCGCTCCGGAGCTGCGAAAGGCGGCTCTGGCATGACGCGCCTCCGATTCCTCACCGCCGGCGAATCGCACGGTCCCGCTCTGGTCGGCATCCTCGACGGACTGCCGGCCGGCCTAGAGCTGCTCGCCGCTCACATCGAGCGCGACCTGCAGCGGCGCAAGCTCGGATACGGCCGGGGCGGGCGGATGGCCATCGAGCCGGAAAAACCCCGGATCCTTTCGGGCGTGAGGCACGGCAAGACGCTGGGGTCGCCGCTGGGGCTCCTGATCGAGAACGCCGATCACGAGAAGGCCTGGTCGGATCGGATGGCGGTCGAGCCGGTGGCGAACCCGGGCAAGCTGGTCTCCTTGCCACGGCCGGGACACGCCGACCTGACCGGATCGATCAAGTTCGGCTATCGCGACCTGCGCAACTCGCTGGAGCGCGCCAGCGCCCGCGAGACCGCCATGCGCGTCGCGCTGGCGGCCGCGGCGCGCCGGCTCCTGGACGAGCTGGACGTGAGGGTGGGTTCGTGGGTGACGTCGATCGGCTCGGCGCGGGCGCGCGACGTCTCCGGGCTGGAAGGAATGGAAGACGCCGAGGCCCTGGCCCTCAAGGCGGACGCGTCGGCGGTTCGCTGCATCGACGGCGACGCAGAGGAGGCATTTCGCAACCAGATCGAGGAGGCTCGCGCGCGCCGGGACACGGTCGGCGGCACGTTCGAGGTGCGCGTGACCGGGCTGGTTCCCGGCCTGGGCAGCTACACGCAGGCCGATCTCCGGCTCGATGGCCTGCTCGCCCGGGCGCTGGCCAGCATTCCCGCCATCAAGGCAGTCGAGCTGGGCGACGGGTGGCGTGCTGCCGAGCTCTTCGGCTCCCAGGTCCACGATCCGATGGGCCGCGCCGCGGGTGGAGTGACGCGAGACACGAATCACGCGGGCGGCCTGGAAGGCGGCGTCAGCAACGGCGAGCCCCTGGTCGCGCGCGCCGCGATGAAGCCGATCGCGACCGTTCCGGCGGCGCTCCGGAGCGTGGATCTCATGACCGGCGAGGCCGATGCAGCCCACGTGGAACGAAGCGATACCTGCGCCGTTCCCGCCGCGGCGGTGGTGGGCGAGGCGGTGGTCGCGCTCTGCGTGGCCGACGCGCTGTTGACCAAGCTCGGCGGCGACTCGATGGACGAGCTGCACGCGGCCCTGCGGCAAGCGTGGAGGCGCGCGCGGCCGCTCCAGGGACACGTGTGGCTCTGCGGCTTGCCTGGCGCCGGCAAGACGACGCTGGCCCCGTTGCTGGCGGCGGCGCTGGGAATCCCCTTCGTCGAAGTCGACGCGGTCATCGAACGCTCCGCCGGAAAGAGCGTGCCGGACATCTTCGCGACTGAAGGGGAAGCCGCCTTCCGGCAGCGGGAAGCGGACGCCGCTCGCGCCGCCGCTCGCGGTCCGCGCAGCGTGATCTCGCTCGGCGGCGGGGCGCTTGGCTCCCGCGCGGTCCGGCTCGCCGTGCGGAAGACCGGGCACCTCCTCTGGCTGCGCGCTCCCGTTGCCCTCTGCGCCGAGCGCGCCGCTACGGGACGGCCGCTGTTGGCCGGCAACCCCGCGGCACGGCTCGCGGAGCTGGCAGCAGCGCGGGAGCCGATCTACGCCCGGCTGGCCGACGCCATCCTCGAGGTCGTGCCCGGCGCCGGGCCGCAACAGCTCGCTGCCCAGGCCGCATCTGCGGTCTCCGCGCTGGAGGCGCAGCGTGCCCATCATTGAGGTTCGCTTCCCGGCCGGCGCCCGGACCGACTGCGTGATCGAGCCTGGAGCGCTCCGGCGGGTCCCCGAGCTGTCCGCGGGCGCGGGACTGACTGGAACGGCCGGACTTCTCTGCGACGCCCGGCTCCTCCTGCTGTACGAGGACGAGCTGCGTTCGCTGCGCTCGCAATTCGGCGAGCCGATCGCGCGACCCGTGACCGAGGTCCGCAAGACCCTCGCCGAGGTCGACGCCATGTGCGAAGCCCTCTCCGCGCGAGGTGTGGGGCGGGACGGGTACGTCGTCGCCGTCGGCGGGGGCGTACTGACCGATCTGGCCGGTCTGGCCGCCGCGCTGTACCTGCGCGGCGTCCCCTGGGTGAGCGTGCCGTCGACGCTGCTGGCCCAGGTCGACGCCGGGCTCGGCGGCAAGACGGGAGCCAACCTGCGCGCCGGAAAGAACCTGGTGGGCGCCTTCCACCAGCCGCGGCTCGTGGTTTGCGACCCGCAGCTCCTCTCGACCCTTCCGGAGCGCGAGATCTGGAGCGGGCTGGCCGAGGTGGTGAAATGCGCGCTGCTCGAGGGCGGCGAGCTGCTCGAGCGGTGCGAGCGCGATCTGGAACGCGCGGCGTCGGGCGATGCCGCCGCTCTCGCGCCCCTGATCGAAGGCGCGGTGCGGCTGAAGGCCCGCATCGTCGCGGCCGACGAGCGGGAGGGCGGCCAGCGCGCATTCCTCAACCTCGGCCACACCGTCGGTCACGCGCTCGAGGCGGCCACCGGGTATGCCCGCTTCAGCCATGGCGAGGCAGTCGCGCTGGGGCTGCGCGGCATGCTGGAGCTGTCCGATTCGATGCCCGACCGCAAGCGGGCGCTGAACCTGGTAGAGCGGCTGCGCGTCGAGACCGGCCCCGCGCTGGATGCCGGCGAGCGCGAGGCGGCGCTGCAGGCGATGACGCGCGACAAGAAAGCCCGCCGCGGCGCGGTCCGTTTCGTGCTGCTCGACCGGATCGGCGAGCCGGTGCTGCGCGAGGTCCGGGCCGCCGACTGCTCCCGCGCGCTCGCCGTCGCACTCGCGTAGACTCCCGGGCGATGAACATCCTGCTGCTCAACGGCCCGAACTTGAACCTCCTCGGCGAGCGGGAGCCGGAGATCTACGGCACGACCACCCTGGCCGAGTTGGAGCAGATGGTGCAGGCGCGCGGGCAGGCGCTGGGCCACACCGTCCGCGCGCTCCAGTCCAACCACGAAGGCGCGCTCATCGACGAGCTGCACCAGTCCCGCCACTGGGCCGACGGGGTGATCTTCAATCCGGGCGCATTCACCCACTATTCCTACGCGCTGCGCGACGCGATCGCTGCGACGAAGCTGCGGGTCGTCGAGGTGCATCTCTCGGACATCACCCGGCGCGAGCCCTGGCGGCGGGTCAGCGTGCTCGAGGAAGTCTGCGCGCACCGCGTGGTGGGAAAAGGGACCGCAGGGTACCTGGAAGCCCTGGAGTGGCTGGTCCGGTGAGGATCGCCTACCACTGCGAGGACGTGGTCGGCGCGCGCATGGCCGGCCCGGGGATCCGAGCGGTCGAGCTCTCCCGCCGCCTGGCAGCCCGCCATGACGTCACGTTGGTGGCGGAAGGCGCCGAAGATTTCACCGGCGAGCCGTTCCGCGGTTCCCGCGATCTCGGCGCCGCGCTCAAAGGCGCCGACGCGTTCGTCGCGCAAGGCTTCGGGTTTCCCCTGACGCACCTGTTCCGCTTCCGCGGACGGCTGGTGCTCGACCTGTACGACCCGGTGCAGCTCGAGCAGCTCGCTCGGATGGGACCGGACCCGTCAGCGGATCAGATCGTGCAAGTGGGCTACGTCCGCAGGCGCCTGCAGTACCTGATCCGCCGCGCGGATCATGTGCTCTGCGCTTCCGGCCCGCAGCGCGCGCATTGGCTGGGGTGGATGGGCGCTTGCGGCCGCCTCTCGCCACGGACGCTCGCGGGCGATCCGGAGGCGTCGCGGCTGCTCGCGGTGGTGCCGTTCGGGCTGCCGGAGGAGCCGCCGCGAAAGGACGGCTCTCCCCTGCGCCACGCGATCGCGGCCTCGCCGGACGATCGGATCGCGCTCTGGGCCGGAGGGCTGTGGGACTGGATGGACCCGGCGCTGGCCGTGCGCGCGGCAGCGCTTGCCCGGGAGCGCGTTCCTCGCCTGAAGCTCGCGCTGCTCGCCGGACAGCGCCCGGGAACGGCCGCTCCAAGGATGCACGCCGCCGCTGACGAGGCGCGGGCGGCCGCCGGCCCGGGAGTCCATTTCCTGGACACCTGGGTCCCCTATCAGGAGCGCGGGGCATGGCTGCTCGATGCGGACGTCGCGGTCTCCGCGCACAAGCCGTCGCTGGAGGCGGAGCTCGCGTTTCGCACGCGCCTCCTGGACTGCCTCTGGGCAGCGCTGCCGGCGGCTTGCACTTCGGGCGACTTCCTGGCGGCGGAAGGAGAGCGGCAGGGATGGGCCCGCACGGCAGCGCCCGGAGATGCGAAGAGCCTCGCGGATGCCATCGTCACCCTCTGCGAGCCGGCCGCCAACGAGAAGGCCCGCGCCTTGGCCCGGGTCGCGGCGAAGGAGCGCACCTGGCAGCGCTCCGCGGATACGGTGCTGGGCCTGCTCGACCAGGCCCCCTCGGAGAGACCGGGCGTCATCAACCGGCAGACACCGGGGATCGCGGCGGCGTTCGCGCGCAAAGCGATCCGCAAGCTGCTGCGTTGATCAGAGCGCCGCGCGAAGCGACCGCACCAGGCCCGCGGCCGCCTGGACCCCGCCCTCATGGTGCAGCGTGACCAGCGCGGATCCGACCACCACGCCGTCCGCCTTGCCCTTCAGCGCCGCGGCATGCTCCGGACGGGAGATGCCGAATCCGACTACCACCGGCGCCGGCGAGAGAGCGCGCAGCTCAGCGAGCCGCGAGTCCAGATCCCGAGGCAGCGCCGACCGCGCACCGGTCACGCCAGTCACGCTGACGTAGTAGAGGAACCCTCGCGCCACGCTCGCGATCTGCGCCGCGCGCTCGCGAGGAGTGGTCGGCGCGACCAGCAGCACCAGGTCCAGCCCCTGTGCCGCGAGGTCCGCGCGCAGCGGCCCCGCCTCCTCGAGCGGCAGGTCCGGCACGATCGCGCCACAGAGTCCGGCGTCGCGGAGGGCGCGGGCAAACGCGGGCGAGCCCATCGCCTCGATCGGGTTCATGTACCCCATGGTCACCACTGGCGCGCGCAGCCGGAGGCGCGACGTCATCGCCAGCAGATCCCGCAAGGTCGTCCGCGCCGCGATCGCCCGGGTCGCCGCCGCCTGCAGGACGGGGCCGTCGGCGATCGGATCGGAGAAGGGCAGGCCCAGCTCGATGACGTCGGCGCCTTCCGCATCGATGGCCTGCAGCAACGCGGCCGTGTCCCCGTCGCCACCCATCGCATAGCAGACCAGCGCCGTCCGTCCTTGCGCTCGCGCGGCCGCGAATGCGTCCGAGAGGCGGTTCATCGCAGCGCTTCCTGGATGGTCGCCAGGTCCTTGTCGCCTCGCCCGGAGAGGTTCACCACCACCAGCTCGCCCCGGACCAGGGGGAGCGCGGCGATGGCGTGGGCGGACTCCAGGGCGCAGAGAATCCCTTCGCTCGTCGCGAGCGTCTGGAATGCCTCCAGCGCCTCGTCGTCCCTCGCGGAAAGCACTGTCAGACGGCCCTGGTCCCGCAGGTGCGACAGCTCGGGCCCGACGCCGGGATAATCGAGACCGGCGCTGATCGAGTGCGCTTCCGCGATCTGTCCGTCTTCCGTCTGCAGCACGTACGACCGCGACCCGTGCAGCACGCCGGGGCGGCCCTTCGTGAGCGAGGCGCCGTGCTTCCCGCTCTCGAGCCCGAGTCCCGCCGCCTCGACCCCGTACAGCCTCACCGAGGGCTCGCCGACGAACCGGTGCAACGCGCCGATGGCATTCGATCCGCCGCCCACGCACGCGACCACTGCGTCCGGCAGCCGTCCCTCCGCGCGGACGATCTGCCCGGCGATCTCCTCGCCGATGATCTTCTGCAGCTCGCGCACCATCACCGGATACGGATGCGGCCCCGCGGCGCTGCCGATGCAGTAGTAGGTGGTGCGGACGTTGGTGACCCAGTCCCGGATCGCCTCGTTCATCGCGTCCTTGAGCGTCCGCGACCCGGCGTCCACGCTCCGCACCTCCGCGCCCAGCATCTTCATCCGGGCCACGTTGGGGCTCTGCCGTCGGACGTCCTCGGTCCCCATGTAGACGATGCACTCGAGCCCGAGCAGCGCGCAGACGGTGGCGGTGGCGACGCCGTGCTGCCCCGCGCCCGTCTCCGCGATCACGCGCTTCTTGCCCATCCGCTTCGCCAGCAGCGCCTGGCCGAGCGTGTTGTTCAGCTTGTGCGCTCCGGTGTGGAGCAGGTCCTCGCGCTTGAGGTAGATGCGCGCCGCAACGCCGAGCGCGGCCGCGAGGCGGTCCGCGCGAAAGAGCGGCGTCGGACGGCCGGCGTACGTGGTCAACAGATGGGTCAGCTCGTCGCGGTAGGCCGGGTCGGCACGGGCGGCAATCCACGCCTGCTCCAGCTCGTCGAGCGCGGGGATCAGCGTCTCCGGAACGAACCGGCCGCCGTACGCGCCGAAGCGCCCTCGCGCATCTGGGGGCGCGACCGTCGGTTCCGCGAGCAGCGGCGGCATCTGCTTCATCGGGAAGCACCTCGGGCGGCACGGACGAAAGCCCGGACGCGCTCGCCATCCTTGTATCCGTCTTCGCCTTCGATGCCGCTCGCCACGTCGACACCCGATGGCTGGGCCTCGGCGATGGCGCGGGCCACGTTCTCGGGGGTGAGGCCGCCGGCGACGAACAGCTCGCCGCCATGCAGGGCGCGGGCCCTGGCAGCGAGGGACCAGGCGAAGCTCTTGCCCGATCCAGCCGCGGGGCCGTCGAGGAGGATGCGCGCCGCTCCCGGGCGGGGCTGCAGCGAATCCTCCGACGTCACCTGGAGCGCGGCGTAGAGGGGGAACCTGGCGGTCCCAGCCGGCCACGCGCCGTGCAGCTGCGCTGCCTGCAAGCCCACTTCACCCACGACGCCCACCACCTCGGATAGCTCCGCGTCGAGGAAGACGCCCACCAGGGGCACCCGCGCGGGCAGCGCGTCCCGGATCGCCTTGGCTTCCTGCACGGTCACGCGCCGGCGGCTGCTGGCGGCGAAGATGACGCCGATCTCGTCGGCTCCCTCGTCGGCACAGAGGAGCGCATCCGCCACCGTGCGCACTCCGCAGAGCTTGATCTTCATGCGCGCACCAGCGCGCGAGTCGCGCTCTCGGCGTCCGCCGCGGAGGAGAGGGCCTCTCCGACCAGCAGCATCGCGGCCCCTTGTGCCCGGCAGCGGCGCGCATCGCCGGGAAAGCGGATGCCGCTCTCCGCAACCAGCGGCGCGATGTCCCGCGCCAGTGGCGCCAGCCGCGCGAACGTCTGCGGATGCACCTCGAGCGTCTTCAGGTCCCGGGCGTTCACTCCGAGCAGGTCCGGCTCGCAAGCGCGCGCGACCGCGAGCTCGCTCTCCTCGTGGACTTCGAAGAGCACCGCCAGCCCCAGCTCGCGGGCGAGCTCCCGGAGCGGGCGCAGGGTGGCGAGCGGAGCTGCCGCCGCGATGAGCAGGATCGCGTCCGCGCCGTGAGCGCGCGCCTCCCGCACCTGGAACTCGGTGACGATGAAGTCCTTGCGCAGCACCGGCAGCGACACCGCGGCCCGCGCCGCCCGCAGGTCGCCGAGCGAGCCGCCAAAGTGCGCGCGGTCGGTGAGGACGGAGATCGCCGCCGCTCCGCCGCGCTCGTACGCCTGCGCCAGGGATGCGGGATCCAACCCGGGATGGATGGCGCCCTTGGACGGGCTCGCCCGCTTCACCTCGGCGATCAATCCGCTGCGCGGAAATGGCCGCGGAGGCAAAGCCTCGGAGGGCAGGGGCAGCTTCTCCCGCTCGATTGCGTCGGCAACCGCCTGCGCGACCAGCCTGGCAAGATGGCTCACGAAGCCGCCTTCCGCGCCTGCGACGTCTTCGCCAGACGCTCGAGGCGGTCCAGCGCGGCGCCGCTGTCGATCGCCCGCTCCGCCAGCTGGACGCCCTCGGCGATGGTTTCGCACACGCCCGCGGCCGCGAGAGCCGCGCCGCCGTTCAACACCGTCGCCGCCCGGCGAGGACCGTTCTCGCCCCGCAGCACGCTTCGCAACATCTCGGCGTTTTGCCGCACGTCGCCACCGCGCAAGCCCTCGAGCGGCGCGCGGGCGATGCCTGCGTCCTCCGGCAACAGCTCGAACTGCCGCACCGTCCCTCCCCGCACCTCGCACACCAGCGTCGGGCCCGCGGTCGAAATCTCGTCCAGCCCGCCTTCGCCGTGGACGACGAAGGCACGGTCGCATCCCAGCTCCAGGAGCGTCCTCGCCAGGACGGGCACCAGCGGGGCTGCGTACACCCCGAGCAGTTGCCGCCGGGCGCCGGCGGGGTTCGCCAGCGGCCCGAGAAGGTTGAAGAGCGTCCGCAGACCGAGGTCTTTCCGGACCGGCGCGACGTGACGCATGGCCGCATGATGGCGCGGAGCGAAGAGGAACCCGATGCCGCACTCGTCGATGCACGCCGCCACCGCCACCGGCGAAAGCTCCACCTCCACGCCCAGGGCAGCGAGCACGTCGGCGCTTCCACACTTCGAGGAGACGGCGCGATTGCCGTGCTTGGCGACCCGCGCGCCTCCGGCCGCGGCGACGAAAGCGGCCGCGGTGGAGATGTTGAACGTGTGCGAGGAATCGCCGCCCGTCCCGCACGTGTCGATCAGGCGGTCCTGCGAGACCTCCACCCGCGCCGCCCGGGCCCGGAGCGCCTGGGCGGCCCCGGCGATCTCGTCGGGCGTCTCGCCCTTGATTCTCAGGGCAATCAGCAGCGCCGCCACCTGCGCCACCGGCGCGCCGCCGTCCAGCATGGAGTCCATCGCCGCCGCCGCCTGCGCGCGCGTGAGGTGAATGCCCTCCACCGCCAGCCGGATGTGCTCGCGAAGCGGCATCGCTACACCTCGAGGAAGTTGCGGAGCAGCGTCTGCCCGTCGGGAGTGAGGATCGACTCGGGATGGAACTGCACCCCGAACACGGGCAGCTTGAGGTGGCGAAGCGCCATCACGATGCCATCCTTGGTGCGGGCGGAGACCTTGAGCTGCCTGGGCAGCGTGCGGGCATCCACCACCAGCGAGTGATACCGGCCGGCTCGGAGCGGCCTGGGCGCGCCGCGAAACAGGCTGCTGCCGTCATGGACGATCTCTTCCGCCTTGCCGTGCACCGGCACCCGCGCGCGGACCACCTTGCCGCCGAATGCCTGGCCGATGCTCTGGTGTCCGAGGCAGACCCCGAGGATGGGGATGGCACGCTGCGGCCGGGGGAAACCGTTGACCCCGCAGGCGCGCGCGATCAGCTCGAGACAGACGCCGGCCTCGTTCGGCGTACAGGGGCCCGGCGAGAGCACCAGCCGCTCCGGCTTCCGGGCAAGGATCTCCTCCGCGGCAAGCGCGTCGTTGCGCAGCACCTCCACCGAGGCGCCCAGTTCTCCGAGCCGTTGCACCAGGTTGAAGGTGAACGAGTCGTAGTTGTCGATCACCAGGACGCGGCGCTTCATGCAACCGCCTTCCCCGCCACGGCGCCGTATGCCGCGCCGACGGATGCGCGCACTTTCGCCAGCACCTCGCGCCACTCGGACGCCGGATCGCTGTCGGCGACGATCCCCGCTCCGGCCTGGGCGAAGAGCCGGCCCCCGCTGCGGAAGAGGGTGCGGATGGCGATGGCGAGCTGGACGTCGCCGGACCCCGAGAACCAGCCCACCGCGCCGCCGTACGGACCGCGCTGCACGCCTTCCAGCTCGTCGATGATCTCCAGCGCGCGGATCTTCGGGGCGCCCGAGAGCGTCCCCGCGGGAAATGCCGCGGCGAACGCGTCCACCGCGCCGAGCCCCGGATTCAGGACGCCGCTCACCTCGCTGGTCATGTGCATCACGTGGCTGAACCGCTCCGTCTCCATCAGCCGCTCGACCTTGACGGACCCGATGCGCGAGACCCGGCCCACGTCGTTGCGCCCGAGATCCACCAGCATGGTGTGCTCCGCGCACTCTTTGGGGTCGGCGCGCAGCTCCTTTTCGAGACGGAGATCTTCCTCCTGCGTGGTGCCGCGGCGCCGCGTGCCGGCGATGGGCCGCACCGTCATCTTGCCGGCCTCCACCTGCACCAGGAGCTCCGGGGACGCGCCGAACAGCTCGCGCCCACCGACGCGCAGGTAGAAGTGGTAAGGCGCCGGGCTGGCTGCGCGGAGCGTGCGGTAGAGCGAGAACCCGTCGCAGTCGGGCAGCTCGAAGCGCTGCGAGAGCACCACCTGGAAGACGTCGCCGGCGTGGATGTACTCGAGCGCCCGCCGGACCGCGGCCTTGTACTGCTTCTCTCCTCCGGCGACGGGCACCGGCTCCGGCAAGCCGCCTTTGAGGAAGCGCGCGCCGTTGCGGCGGTCGCTGAACAGGCGTGCGCCGAGCGATTGGGCCGCCGGGGCTCGCAGCGCCTGCGGGAAGTGGCCGAGCGCGAATCCCTCCAGCACGCGCTTCGCCAAGGCTTCCGCCCGCGGCTGCGCGTCGGGCCCGCTCGCCAGCGCCCAGGTCCTGCCCTGCCGGTGATCGAAGGCGATCAGCTCGCGAACGAGCAGCAGCTCCGCCTCGGGAAAGAGCGGGTCCGGGCCCAGCCGCTGCGGCAGGCGTTCGGTCCAGGCGGCGCTGCCCCAGCCGAGGTATCCGACATATCCGCCGCAGAAGGGCGGAAGACCCTCGACGCGCTCCGCCCGCTCGGCGTCGAGAGCGCCTCGCAGCGTCTCCAGGGGCTGCGCTTCCTTGCGCAGCGACAGGCGCGCGCCGTCCGCGCCCGTGCCGACGTAGCTGTACCGGCCCAGCGCTCCCTCGAAGAGGAAGGCGTCCCGCCGCTGCTCTTGGTCGAGGAGACAGAAGACGCCGAAGGGCGTCAGCAGATCACCGGGAAGTTCGACGGAGGCTGGAGCGCCTCCAAAGCCTGCTCCGGGAAAGGGGTTGCATCCCGGGGAGACTAGCGGGGTTGCGGTCCGGGGATCAAGGCAAATCCCGGTCGGGCCGCTTTCCCACGTGATAGAAGCCGCGCATGGCGACGCCAGCGCGGCGGATCGCGGCCGAGGTCCTGATGCGCGTCGCGCAGGACGGTGCGTTCGCCAACCTCGCGCTCGACGCGGCGCTGCGGCAGGCCGGCGCCCTCGAGCCGCGCGAGGTGGCGCTGGCGACGGAGCTGACGTACGGGTCCTTGCGCTGGCAACTCCAGCTCGACCGGGCGCTGGCGGCGCACAGCGACCGCGCGCTGGAGGATCTCGACGACCCGGTGCGCGTCGCCTTGCGCCTCGGCGCCTTCGAGCTCCTCCACCACGGGAAGGTCCCGCCGCATGCGGCGGTCAACGAGGCCGTGGAGCTGGCGAAGGAGCTGAAGGCGGGGCGGGCAGCGGGTTTCGTGAACGCGGTGCTGCGGAAGCTCGCGGAGACGCGGGCGCCGCCGCCGCCGCCGTCGCGCGAGGTCGACCCGGTCGGCCATGTCGCCGCCCTGACCGCCCACCCCCGCTGGATGATCGAGAGCTGGTCCCGCTGGCTGGGGCCTTCCGAGGCGGAGAAGCTGTCCGAGGCGAACCAGCAGCAAGCCGCGGCGACGGTGCGGGTGGCGCGCCGACGCGGGACCCCGCAGCAAGCGCAGGAGGCGCTGCAGAAGTCCAGCATCGAGTCCCGGCCGGGCAAGTACAGCCCCGACGCGCTGGTCCTCGCCAGTGGAGCGCCGCCGGCGCTGGACATCGAAGGGCACGCGCAGGGACTCTTCCAGGCGCAGGACGAAGCGGCGCAGCTGGTTTCGCTGTTCGCGGGTCCGGATCGCTCGGCGCGGATCCTCGACGCCTGTGCTGCGCCCGGGGGAAAGGCCTGTCATCTCGCGGAGATCGCCGATCAGGGCTCGGTGCTTGCCGTGGACCTGCACGCCCGCAAGGCGAGCGCCATCGCAGAGACCGCGCGCCGGCTCGGGCTCGAGAATCTGGAGGCGCGCGCCGCCGACGTGACGGTGCCCATCCCGGACGTCCCGCTCGAGAGCTTCGACCTGGTGCTGCTCGACGCGCCTTGCTCGGGGCTGGGAACGCTGCGGCGCCATCCCGAGTTGAAGCTGCGCAGGTCGCCCGAGGACGTGGACCGCCTTGCACAACTCCAGGCGCGGCTGCTCGCGTCGGTGCAGCGATATGTCCGGCCCGGCGGCCTGCTCGTCTACTCGGTCTGCACGCTAACGCCGGAAGAGTGCGACGAGCAGGTGCAGCGGTTCCTCGCCGCATTTCCCCAATTCCGCCTCGAGCAGCCGCCGGCGGGCTTTCCCGCCGACTGCCTCGACCGCGACTTCCTCCGCACCCTCCCGCACCGGACGGGCACCGACGGCTTCTTCGCCGCGCGCCTGAGGAGAACCGCATGACCGACGTGCTGATCGCGCCGTCCTTGCTCTCCTGCGACCTGTCGCGCATCGGGGAGGAGATCCGGGCCGTCGAGCAGGCCGGCGCGGACTGGATCCACGTCGACGTAATGGACGGCCGGTTCGTGCCGAACATCACCTGGGGCCCGCCGGTGGTCGCGGCGATGAAAAGGCACGCGAAGAAGCCGCTCGACTGCCACCTGATGATCGTCGAGCCGGAGAAGTACGTGGAGGAGTTCGCGAAGGCGGGCGCGGCGAACATCACCGTGCACGTCGAGCCCTCGGTGCACCTTCACCGCACGCTGCAGCAGATCAAGGCCACCGGCGCCACCGCCGGGGTGGCGCTCAACCCGCACACGCCGCCGGAGAATTTGGTGTACGTGCTGGACTCCATCGACCTGGTGCTGGTGATGACCGTAAACCCTGGATTTGGCGGGCAAAGCTTCATCGAGGGCTGCCTTCCGAAGATCGAGAAGCTCGCTGGCTGGGTACTCAAGCGGGGGCTCAAGTCGAGGATCGAGGTGGACGGCGGGATCGCCCCGGATACCGTGGGACGGGTGGTGAGCGCGGGCGCCACGGTGCTGGTGGCCGGAACCGCCATATTCGGCCGTCCGGACTATAAACAGGCGATTCGGGCACTTCGTGACGCAGCGCGTAATCCATGATGCGCCCGTGACAGAACCGTGTAACGCTATGCGGCATGGAGAACAACGTCACCAAGCTGCCCCGTGCGGACAGCCCCCGGCCGGTCGTCGCCCTGGTCGCCCACGACAGGCGCAAGGATGAGATGGTCGAGTGGGCGACGTTCAACCGCGGAACGCTGTCCAAGTGCACGATTTTCGCCACCCGGACGACAGGGCTGACGCTGCAGTCGGCCCTGGACACGCCCATCCAGCTGATGCTCTCGGGCCCGATGGGCGGCGACGCCCAGCTCGGCACGCTGATCGCCGAGGGGCGCATCGACGCGGTGTTCTTCTTCTGGGACCCGCTCACCCCGCAGCCACACGACGTGGACGTGAAGGCGCTGCTCCGCCTGGCGGTGCTCTACGACGTCTCCATCGCCTGCAACCGCAGCTCGGCGGACCACATCATCAGCTCGCCGCTGTTCACCAAGCCGGAGAAGTACCGGCAGGACAGGGGGCCGAGCTTCGTCCCCTGGGCGAAGTAGCAGGTCAGCCGACGCTCGCGGCGACGATCTCCCATGCGCAGGCGTCCGGGCAGCTGAATCCGGGCGGGTGCGGACCTAGTGCAAGGTTCGCCCCGCCTTGGTCGCGACCAGCGCCCAGAACTGGCGCGGCGACAGCCCGAGCGCGCGCTCCGAGAGCGGCGCCCACTGCAGGCCGTGCACGGTGGACAGGTCGAGCTTGCCTTCGGCGAGCTTCTCGACTTCGCTCCGCAACCACGCGCGCCGGGGCAGCGAGAGGCCGTACGCGGCGAACAGCGCCTGCAGCGCCGGCAACGACGCCCGGGTGGTCGAGAGCGCCTGCACGTTGACGTCGAGGTTGAGCACCTCGGCGAGAGGCACTACCCGCGCGCCGAGCCCGCACTGCGCCGCCTGCCTCTGCAGGTCCCCGAAGCCGACGCTCTGCGGGGTCGCGTCCGCCTTCGGGTCGCCGTAATCGGCGACGATCAGCACGCCGCCTGGCGCCAGCGCCGCAGCTGCATCGGACACGAGCCGGAGAAGGCCGCTGTTCTTTCCCTCGGAGAACCCGAGCTGCGTCCCGATCTCGTTGGCCACCACCGCCTGGTACGACTCCGGCTCCTGCACGCGCGCGATGTTGGTCTCCACCCTCGCGTCCGGCAGCTCGAGCGCGAGCCCCAGCGAAAGGACCTGGAACGGCGGCGATCCCGCGAACGCGCCCCTGCGCCGCAGCTCATTCGCCAGCGCTTGCGCGTAGGTCCGGCCATCGAGGCTCGGGTGCGGATGCTGGAACAGGGACGCAAACGTCACCTCCTCCGCCATCTTCTCCTGCGGAGCCGGAGCGCCTGCCGCGTAAAGGCGCACGTCGGGGATCTCCGGATACGGCATGGTGGATTCCGCAGCCGGGTTGAGCTGCACGCCACCTTGCGAGACCGGCTTGGCGAGGATTTTCAGCGCGGCGACGTCGGCCCGCGCCAGCCGCAGGAGAGCTCCGAGCGCCTGCGGTCCGGAGTCGCCGAGCACCTGCCCCAGCGAGCGCTCCCCGTCGCAGCGGAGGAAGAGGCGGCTGGTGAGGGGATCCAGCCCGAGGGCAATGCCCTCCCTGGTGTAGAGCGTCACCCTGTCTCCGCGCTCGAACACGGCAGCGCGCGGGATCCGCGGATAGCCGGCGAGGAGCGGACCCATCTCGTCCGGCCGGCGCTGCGAACCGGCCTGCACCAGGAACCGGCGCGCACGGAGGATCCCGACGAACTCCTCTGCCTGCTCGGGCGAAAGCTCGGGCGGTGCAGCGTCCTTTTCGTCGCGTGGCGGATCGAAGGAGAGCAGGAGTCCGAGCACGTCACGGCTCATCTCCGCCACGTCGCCGGTCAGCCCGTGCCACACGAACACGGCATCGCCCCGGGCATGAAACGAGAGATGTTGCGAGAGGGCCAGGGTCACGGCGGCGCAGGATGCCCCGCGTCGCCGGCAGCGGCAAGCGGGCGCAATGGCCGGACGCCGCAGGATTGACGCGCCGGGAGCTTCCTGTTACTTCCTCGCGCCCCTTCGCGGGGGAACATCATTTTCGGGGAGTGGCTCAGCCTGGTAGAGCACCTGGTTCGGGACCAGGGGGTCGCAGGTTCAAATCCTGTCTCCCCGACTTTCAATGAATTCAGTTACTTAGCGCGCTTCCGGCTGACGGCTGGACACCGTGCGTCAGAGTTGTAGCCACCTGATTTCAGGTGGTTAGCGGACACCCACGACACCTTGCCCAGAGCCAGGGGGTTGGGGGTTCGCAGCTGAGCCGAAAGGCGTCTGATCTCGACATGTTGCCCTTACTGCGCCACCCTTCCTGCCAAGGGGCCCGCACCAGCGGCGCACCATTCGAGGCAGAAATCGGGGTGACATGGCTGAACAACTACCACGCGTCGAAGCGGGGGCCCGAAGGGTTCAGCGAGGCGCTCGCCGCCGAGGTCGCGCAGTTCGGAATTCATGTCACATCGTCGAGCCGAGTGGTTTTGCAACCGACTGGGCGGGAAGCTCGGCGGTCCGGGCCGCGCCGATCGCTGCCTACGACCCCGATCCGCGCCGCGCGGCCGACGGCGCGGAGCGCGGCGACCCGAAGGCGACGGCCACGGCGATCTTCGAGACGCGCGCCTTCGCTTCCAGTGCCCGGGCCGACGCGAGGCCGACCACCTTCCAGGTCGTAGGACGGATAATGCGGGATTCCGTCCACTCGCCGCACCTCAAGAAGTAGCAGAAGGGGCGGAGAAAGTCGTACCAGTGTAGCGCCGTTTATGGGTCGTCCTGCCTGCGGTCATTCTGCACTTTCCTTCAGTCGCTCTTGAACAGCGACGGCGCGCTGCCCAGAGCCGAGGGTCCCCTTCAGCATTCCCATCCGGGCGAACCAGCCGATGGCCTTCGGACACCCCGCGAGAACGACGTGGAGCCAACCCCGCGCTGGCTGCTCTCCATGCACGGCGCCTCTATAAGAAGTCCGCGCGCCCTCTGCCAGGCTGAGATGTGGGCGCGTTCCACTGTCGCGCCAGCACGCGGATCGCTCCTCGTGAATGCGCCAGCAGCGAAGAGAACAGCCCATTAGCATCGAGCTCACCGGTAGAAGCGGTCAGCCGCATCACGCCTCGGTGAGCTCGATCATCGGCGTCGTTCGGCGTAAAGAGCTCGGCGCCCAGAGCCTCCAGCGACGCGATCCCCCGGCTCAGGTTGAAGCCCATTCTTGCTCGATTGGAAAAGTGTTTTGAGCTTGCTGGACGAACCGGCGCACCGCAACGACATCGCATAGGCAGAAGGAGCAACACACCATGCAACTCGCCGCCCTGATGCTGATCGCCGCTTCGTACTCGATCGACAGCGCCCACAGCTCCGTCGGCTTCGCCGTGAAGCACCTGATGGTGTCAACGGCCCGCGGCCAATTCGACAGGGTGACTGGAAGGGTGGAGATCGACGATGCTGACCTCACCCGCTCGCGGATCGACGTCACGATCGAAGCGGCTTCGGTCAATACCCGCAACGCCAAGCGCGACGAACACCTGCGCAGCACCGATTTCTTCGACGAGGCGACGTATCCCCTCATCACCTTCAAGTCGAGCTACTTCGAAATCGCCAACGGCAAGCTCCTCGCGAGCGGGAACCTCACCATCCAACGCGTGACGAGGCCGGTCACGCTGACCATCGACTCGATCGCGCCGCCCTCCAAGGCGCCGTGGGGCACCTGGGTGCGCGGGGCGACAGCGACCGGCAAGCTATCGCGCAAGGACTTCGGCCTGCGCTGGAACAATAGACTGGAGAACGGCGGCGTCGTCGTCGGCGACGAGGTGCAGCTGACCATCGATACCGAGCTGGTGGAAGAAACGAAGGGCCTGCAAACTAGAGGGGCGTCCGACAGCGCTGCGATCGAATGGGGAGCTGAGCCATGCATGTCTTAACGTTACCTGGTTGCGCACGGCGCTTTCGGTTTGTCCGCCTTCTCGTCGTGGCGATTGCATCCGTTCAGGCGCCGCTCCAAGCACAGGGAAAGGAACCTCTCATGAAGTACCCGACTCTCTATCGCACGACGAACATTGATGGGCTTTCGATCTTCTACAGAGAAGCAGGCCCGAAAGACGCGCCGACGATCCTCCTGCTGCATGGATTTCCGTCTTCCTCGAGGATGTTCGAGCCCCTCTTCGCGCGACTCTCCGATCGATACCATCTGGTCGCGCCAGACTATCCGGGTTTCGGACACAGCGACTGGCCGGACCCGAAACAATTCGCGTACACGTTCGATCACATTGCTGAGATCATGGATCACTTCACCGAAGCGCTTGGGCTCTCACACTACACCCTCTATATGCAGGATTACGGCGGCCCCGTGGGCTTCCGCATGGTGTTGGCGCATCCGGAGCGTGCAGGGGCTCTCATCGTCCAGGACGCAGTCGCACACAACGATGGCTTGGGTGCGGCCTGGAAACCGCGGCGGGCCTTCTGGGCCGATCGGCCTGGCAATGAAAGCGCATTTCGCGCGAATTTCCTCTCGCGGGCGACAACGCGAACCCGCCATGTCGGAGACGATCCGAATCTGGACCGGTACGACCCGGATCTCTGGACGGACGAACTCGCGTTCCTGAACGAGCCGGGGCAGGCGGACATACAAATGGATCTCTTCTATGACTATCGTACAAACGTGGACGCCTATCCCAAGTGGCAAGCCTGGATGCGCGAGAAGCAGCCCCGTTTGTTGGTCGTATGGGGGAAGCACGACCTCTCCTTCGATCCCGGCGAACCCGAGCGATATCACAAGGACGTCGCCACTGCAGACGTCCACGTACTCGACGCCGGACACTTCGCGCTTGATACCAAAGCCGATGAGATCGCGACGTTGGTCAGTGACTTCATGAAGACGCAAAAGTAAACAGAGGCGAGTCCGTCATGAACAGGAGAAACATGCTGACCACACTGGGCCTCGGATCGGGAGCCCTGTTTTCGCTTCCAGCCATTGCCAGGATTGCTGGATTCGACGCAGGCAGTCGGCGCGAGGCGCTGGCTACGTCGAGACTCAGAATGGGCTTCGCCAGGCACGCAGCGCCTGCAGGAAGACTTGCATCTTCTCCGGCTGGAACTTGCGCGTGGGATACACGGCGTGAACCGACACCGGCGCCGAGCTCCACTTCGGCAGGAGGCGCACCAGCGTGCCATTCTCGATTTGCCGGACTCGCAAGTGCGCACGCCGCGTTGAGTGATCGATTTCGGGCAGCAACCAAGTTGCAACTGATCAACGGTCGTTCGAAACGACGACCGCAACGAGAGGCAAGCGTGGGCGCAACGCTTGCCTATCGCCATTTGCGTCGCTCCGATGCTCGACTTCTCGCGGATGCAGGGGCTGGCGCAGTGCTTGCACGGGGAGAAACATGACACGCACACAACCGAAACACGACACTGATGCTCGATGGGCAGCTCTTCCCGCGCTGCTCTGCGCGGCGCTCCTGCTCCAGGCGGCCGATCGTCAGCCGCTGGCGAAACCGGAGCACATCCGGGGCACCATCGAGAGCCTGCAGGACGGCGTTCTCACGGTGGCGACATCGACCGGATCGGTGCCAATCCGGATTGAGCCGTCGACTCCCATCGACAGGCTGGTTCGATCCGATCGCGCGCAGATCGCCGAAGGCAGCTACCTCGGCATCGTCTCCGTCGCCCAGGCGGACGGCTCGCAGCGAGGCTTGGAAGTCCTCCTGTTCTCCGAAGCGCTGCGCGGGCAGGCCGAGGGAACCGCTGCCTGGGATTGGCCGGGTGCTCGGGGGGCAGCAAGATGACCAATGGGACCGCCTCGAAAATGACGAACGGGACGGTCTCGCGCTCGAAGATGACGAACGGAACCGTGAGCTCGTAGGCAGGCGGATCGTCGCTGACACTTCAGTACAAGAACGGCAAGTCGGCCGCCTCTCAGACGATCGCCATTCCATCTGACATTCCCGTGGTCGCCGTCGAGCCGGGGGAGTTGGCCGATCTCCACACCGGTGCGTACGTCTTCGTCGTCGCCACGCGCGACGCCGGGAGAGCGCTGACGGCGGCTCTCGTTTTGGCGGGCAAAGACGGTCTCGTGTCGCGGATCTAGGCGCCGTGCCCATGCGAATCATGGACGAGGGGCATCCGGCCGCGACCCGCAGGGTCGTCGTCAGGCACCATGCGCTGGTGCGTTTGGCGCACTGGGCGAACTTGCCGGTGCTTCTCGGACTGGTCGCGAGCGGCCTTTCGATCTACTGGGCTTCTCCGGTCCACCAACACCCGGTCGATCCGGCCACAGGCAGCACGGATTACCTGGCGGATCTCGGCATCTGGATGTCGCAGCTGCTGCCTGGCGCCGCAGCCGATCCGGGCGCCTGGCTCTACGACCATTTCGGTTTGGGGACGTTTCGTCTGGCGCAAGCGCTGCGATTGCATTGGCTGCTCGCTTACCTCTTCATGACCGTCGGACTCCTCTACGCGATCGGGCTCGCATTGGGAGGTGGGTTCAAGGCGCTGCTCCCTCGCCGCTCCGACCTCGCGGGCGCCTTTGCGATGCTGCGGTATTACCTCGGCGTGGTCCCAGCCAGGCTGCTGCGCCGCCCGTGGCCGCATCCGCCGGTCAAGTCCAAGTACAATCCACTGCAGCGCATCGCCTACCTGGCGATGCCGCTGCTCGGCGTCCTTGCGGTCGCAAGCGGCTGGGCAATGCACAAGCCGGTCCAGTTGAAATGGCTGGAGTGCCTCTTCGTGAATTACGAGGGGGCTCGCATCATTCATTTCTGGACGATGGTGGCATTCGCCACCTTCGTAATCCCGCACGTCGTCCTGGTGATCGCGGACGGCTGGGACACTTTCCGGTCGATGGTCACAGGCTGGTCCTACCGGATCGGAGGACGGCATGGACGAGAGTGAGCATCAGAGTGCGCGCCGGCGGATAGCACTCGCCAAGTGGCTGGCCGAGCCCGACGAGTCGCCGGTCGAGCTTTCGCTCTCGAAGGTTCGCGCCAGGACCCGACGAAATTTCCTTCTCTGGAGCGCCGGAGCTTTGTTCGCGACGGGGGGATTCTGGTGGCTCCTTCCCGACGAGACCCGCGAATACCATTTGACGCCGGCAATGCGCGACTGGCTCGACTCGCTCGAGGCGCGTCTGGGCGCTGACCGCGGCCGACGCGACAGGTTCTTGAACCGCGTCTTGACGCTCGACGACGACGTCGCCGAGGCTCTCTATTCGCCGACGCGATCGGTGCGCACATACTCCAGGTCGGACGTCACGCCGCTCAGAAACAACTACAACGGCGCAACGCCCACGCCAGCCTATCTGCCCGGGTGGACCCTGACAATCTCCGGCTTGTCCTCGGGGCGCGTCGAACGCCTCGGGATTGCCGACATACTCGGCCGGTTCGCGCGCCACGAGCAGATCACCCGGCTGTTCTGCGTCGAGGGGTGGAGCGCAATCGCCTGGTGGGGCGGGCTTCGCTTTGCTGATCTCCTGCAGGCGTATCCCCCACTGTCGGGCGCGCGCTGGGCGAAGCTCGAATCTTCGGTCAACCTGGACGCCGTCGGCAGTCCCGATCCGTATTACGTTTCGATCGACCTGCCGACCGCTCGACACCCGCAAACCCTGCTCGCTACGCATCTGTCCGGAAAGACGCTCCCGGTCGAACACGGAGCGCCCCTGCGGCTGCTCGCGCCGATGAAACTCGGACTCAAGAACATCAAGGCTATCACCTCGATCGCCTACTCCGTTGAGGCGCCGGCCGACTATTGGAACGAGCGCGGCTACTCCAAGTATGACGGGCTGTAGAGCCAGCTACCCGACGCGTGTTTTGCCACGCGGAGGCGGTGGCATCTCGACGATCAATCTGTCAGAAGTGACTCGATCTTCAGCGATCGCTCACGCTACCCGTTGTCTGGAATTGATCATCGGCGTTCGGGATGAGCATGGCGATCGAGGTCGCGAATAGAGAGCGCCATTTCGGATCGAGCGCGCTGAGAAGCCGCGGCACTTCGTCGAGCCGCAAGTAGTTCGGAAGCCGCTTGGGGACCTTGCGACGTTCGACGGCGGCCGCAGGATTCGCTCCACCCACTTCTTGCGCTTGATCGCGAGCGCGAATATGCGGTGCACGAGGCCGCGGATGTGATTGAGCGACTGCGGCGCCAGGTCGCGCGACTTCCGCTGCAGCAACCCTTCGAGCTGCGACGTCGTGACTTCCCGGAGCGTCAGCTTCCCCAATGGATGCGCTCAGCTCCCCCATCGTCATGACGCGCGACAAGTGGGCCAGTACCGCCTGCGCCTTGCGCAGTTGCTGGCCCAAGCACGAGCTACGCGGCTCGGCGACGGCGTGAACTACCGGGCAGCAGATTGAGATCCACTGTTCCTGATCTGGAAAAGTGTTTTGAACTTTCTGGACGAACCGGCACTCCGCAACCGCATCCCATCGGCACAAGGAGGAACACTCCATGCACCTCGCCGCACTGATGCTGATCGCCGCTTCGTACTTGGTCGACAGTACGCACACCACGGCTGGCTTTGCCGTGAAGCACCTGATGGTTGCAACGGCTCGCGGCCAGTTCGACACTTTCGCCGGCAAGGTGGAGATCGACGATGCCGACCTCATCCGCTGCCGCATCGACGTCACCATCGAAGCGGCATCGGTCAATACCCGCAACGCCAAGCGCGACGAACATCTGCGCAGCGCCGATTTCTTCGACGTGGCGAAGTATCCCCTCATCACCTTCAAA
>DATBZA010000073.1:0-12114 GCA_036513415.1 Myxococcales bacterium
CCGCCACTACCTGCCGCTCTATCCCCTCGCCATCGAGAGCTTCGATCTCTCGCCCTACGACCTGGTCCTCTCCACCAGCCATGCCGTGGCCAAGGGCTGCAGGCCGGCGGCGCGCGCGGCCCACGTCGCGTACATCCACACGCCCATGCGGTACGTCTGGGACCAGTTCGACGCCTACTTCGGTCCGGGGCGCGCCGGGCCCCTCACGCGCCTGGCCGCCCACGCGATCGCGCCGGCGCTGCGCCGCTGGGACGTTCATTCGACCCACCGCGCGCACGGGCTCATCGCCAACAGCCGGTTCGTCGCCGCGCGCATCGGTCGGTACTGGAAGCGGGAGGTGGACGCGGTGGTCTACCCTCCGGTGGACACCTCCCGCTTCGTCCCCGCCGCCGAAGGTCCCTCCCCCGAGGACTACGCGCTGGTCGTGTCGGCCTTGGTCCCCTACAAGCGCATCGAGCTGGCGGTGAGCGCGTTCTCGCGGCTCAAGCGGCCGCTCTGGATCGTCGGCGACGGCCCTTCGCGGGAGCGCCTGGCCAAGGCGGCGGGTCCCTCGGTCCGTTTCCTCGGAAGCGTCGGCGATACCGAGCTGCCACGCCTCTACGCGGGCGCGCGTTTCTTCGTGCTGCCGGGCGCGGAGGACTTCGGGATCGCCGCGGTGGAAGCGCAGGCCGCGGGGCGTCCGGTGCTGGCGCTCGGAAGCGGAGGGGCGTTGGAGACGGTGGTGCAGGGCGAGACCGGGATCTTCTTCGGCCAGCCCACCGTCGAGTCGCTCCTCGAGGGAATCGCCGCCATCGACCGCTTGCAACCCGATCCGCTTCGGATCCACGAGCACGCCCGGCGATTCGACGCCGCGCGCTTCGGTCCCGAGCTGAAGCGCGCCATCGAAGGTTGCCTGGCGCGGATCCGCCGTTAATCAATTCCAGCGATGGTCCGGTTTCCTTCCAGCGACGAGGAAGTCCTCGACGCCTACTCGGATGCCGTCACCTCGGTGGTGGACGCGGTGGGGCCCGCGGTGGTCAGCGTGTCGCTTCCGCGCGGCGGCGGCTCCGGCGTGCTGTTCACCCCGGACGGCTACCTGCTCACCAACGCGCACGTGGTCGGGCGCGCGAGCAGCGTGAAGATCGCGCTGCCCGACGGGTCCACCCACGACGGCAACGTGGTCGGGGCCGACCCGGCCACCGACCTGGCCGTCGTGCACATCGGCGGCACGCACCTCCCGTCCGCCGAGCTGGGCACCAGCTCGAAGCTCCGGGTCGGACAGCTGGTGGTCGCCATCGGCAACCCGCTGGGTTTCTCGTTCACGGTCAGCGCCGGCGTGGTCAGCGCGCTCGGCCGGACCCTCCGCGCGCAGGACGGGCGGTTGATGGACGCCATCATCCAGAGCGACGTTGCGCTGAACCCGGGGAACAGCGGGGGCCCTCTCGTCGACAGCCACGCCCGGGTAGTGGGGATCAACACGGCGGTGATCCTCGGCGCCCAGGGGCTCAGCTTTTCGGTGCCCATCGACACCGGCCGCTGGGTGCTGGGCGAGCTGATGCAGCACGGCCGCGTCCGGCGCGGGGTGCTCGGGCTCGCGGCGCAGACGCGGCCGCTCGATCGGCGGATCGCCCGCCACCTCGGCGTTGCGCAGAAGACCGGCGTGGAGCTGCTGGAGGTGGTGCCGGACAAACCCGCTGCCCGCGCCGGGCTCCGCTCCGGCGACATCGTGCTCAGCCTGGACGGATCGCCGGTGCACACCGTCGACGAGGTGCACCGGCTGCTCGGCGCGTCCTCGATCGGCCGCCCGATGCCGTGCAAGGTCCTGCGCGGCGCGTCGCTGGTCGATGTGACGATCACGCCCGGGGAGTGATATCTCCGCCCGGCATGGACCTGCTCGATCAGCTCTGGGAGCGGTACTCGGAGCACGTTCCTCATGCGCGGACGTTCGTCGAGCTTGCCGGGGGCGACTTCCGCAACGATCACGTCGCGTTCCGATCGCTCAAGGGGCGGGGCGGGATCGCCCCCATCGCCGCCTTCTTCGAGCGGCACGGCTGGGAGCGCCGGGACGCCTACGACTTTCCCGATGCGCACCTCGACGCCGTCTACCTGGCCAAGGCCGGTGAACCGCGGGTGTTCATCTCGCAGCTGCGGGCAGAGGACCTCTCGCCCCGCGCGCGCCGCATCCTGGAGCAGCTTCCGCCGCCCGGCAAGCTGACCGGCGTCGAGTCTTTCGCGCCGCCCTCCATCCGCGTCCGCGAAGACGAGCTGCTGGAGCTGGAGCGCGAGTCGCAGTACGCAGCCTGGCTGCTGCTGTTCGGACGCGAGGTGAACCACTTCACGGCCAGCGTGGACGACGTCGAGCAATGGCAGCGCAGGATGAAGGCCGCCGGGATCCCGATGAAGGAAGAGATCGAGGGCGAGCCTCTTGCGGGGTTGCGCCAGACGGCCACGCGCGCGGCGCCGCGCCGGGTCCGGCTGCAAGAGCGCGAGCGGGAATGGCCCTACGCCTACCTGGAGATCGCCGAGCGCAACGGCGGGTTCGACGGCTTCGTCGCCGCCCAAGCCCGGCAGCTGTTCGAGATGACCAGGCGCTGATTCACCTCGTGGCCGCATGCTTGCGCCGTGCGTCCCGTGCTGCTAGGGCAACCCCCGATGTTCAAGCGGCACAACCAGCTCTTCACCGCGCTGCGGGTCCTCCTCGACATGCTCCTGGTGGGGGCTGCTTTCGCGGGCGCCTATGCCCTGCGCTTCGGGTCCCCGCGCACCTGGCCCTACCCGGATCTGCCGCTGCCGGAAGAGACGTTCATCGTCGCCGCCCTGGCGCTGGTCATCTGGCCCCTGTCGATGCGCGCGATGGGGCTCTACCGGCCCCAGCGGCACAGGACCCCGCTGGACGAGGTCTTCGGGGTCTTCAAGGCCACGCTGGTGGCGGGTCTCTTGCTGGTCGCGTCCGCCTACTTCATCCGCGACGCCCGCTACTCCCGGGGCACGCTCGCGCTGTTCACCGGCCTGAGCTTCCTCGGAGTCTCGCTCGCGCGGGTGTTCTTCAAGGAGATCCTCCACGCGCTGCGCAGGCGCGGCTACAACCTCCGTTACGTTCTCGTGCTTGGCGCCGGCCGCCTGGCCCGGCAGGTGATGGAGCAGATCGACCTGCACCGGGAGCTCGGGTTCCGCCCGGTGGGCTGCCTGAGCGTGACGCGCAAGCGCGTGGGCACCAGCGTCGCCGGCGTCGAGGTGATCGGCACCGTGCGGGACCTGCGGCAGGAGCTGCAGAAACGCGGCGTCGACCAGGTGCTGGTCGCGCTGTCCTCCCGCTCGATGCATCACCTCCCCCGGATCATGGACGTGTGCGCGGACACCACCGTGGACGTGAAGCTCGTTCCGGACGTGTACCAGTATGCGACGCTCTTCGGCGGCCTCGAGGAGTTCGGGGGCCTGCCCATCGTCAATCTGCAGTCCACCGGCGTGCTGGGCATCAACGCGCTGGCGAAGCGGGCGTTCGATCTGGTCCTCTCCTCGCTGCTCCTGCTCCTCCTCTCCCCGCTGCTGCTGGCCATCGCCGCCGTCGTGAAGGCCACCAGCAAGGGCCCCGTGCTCTACGCGCAGGAGCGGGTCGGGCTCGACGGGAAGGCGTTCCGGATGCTCAAGTTCCGCACCATGCAGACGGACGCTGAGGCCAAAGGGCCGCGCTTCGCCGAGGATCGGGATCCGAGGGTCACGCGGATCGGCTCGTGGCTTCGCCGCTCGTCGATCGACGAGCTGCCGCAGCTCTGGAACGTCCTGCTCGGGGACATGAGCCTGGTCGGCCCGCGTCCGGAGCGGCCCGTGTTCATCGATCAGTTCCGCCGGCGCATCCCGCGCTACCAGCTCCGGCACATGGTGAAGAGCGGCATGACCGGCTGGGCGCAGATCCACGGCCTGCGGGGCAACACCAGCATCCAGAAGCGCGTCGAGTACGACCTCTACTACATCGAGCACTGGTCGCTGCTGCTGGATCTGAAGATCCTCGCCCGCACCCTGGCGTTCGGGTTCCTCTCGCGGAACGCATACTGATGCTGGGCGTGTCCGAGCTGTTCGAGGCGGTGAAGGGCCTGCGGGTCGGCGCCATCCTGAATCCAACCAGCGTCAGCGAGGAGCTGCGCCACCTCGCGGACGTGCTGCACGAAGGAAAAGTGCTGGCAGCGCTCTTCGGACCGGAGCACGGCGTCCGCGGAGACGTGCAGTACCTGGAGGCGGTGGGGGACGCCCGGGACGCGCGCACCGGGGTGCCCGAGCATTCGCTCTACGGCAAGGACTTCGCCTCGCTCACGCCGCGCGACGAGCACCTGCGCGGCCTGGACGCGCTGGTCTTCGACGTCCAGGACGTGGGCAGCCGGTACTACACCTACCTGGCCACCATGGGACTCGCGATGCAGGCCGCGGCCAGGCACAAGCTGCGCTTCGTGGTGCTCGATCGGCCCAACCCCATCGGAGGCCTGGCGGTCGAAGGCGGCGTCGTCCAGCCGGGGTTCGAGTCCTTCGTGGGCCTCTGGCCCGTCTGCGCGCGGCACGGGCTGACCGCGGGCGAGTACGCGCGTTTCATCAACGAGAAGATCGGCTGCGATCTGCGCGTCGCGCTCTTGCAGGGGTGGCGCCGCGACTGCTGGTTCGAAGAGACCCGCCTGCCCTGGGTGATGCCGTCGCCAAACATGCCCACGCCGGACACGGCGATCGTGTATCCTGGCATGTGCCTGCTCGAGGGCACCAACCTCTCCGAGGCACGCGGCACCACCCGTCCCTTCGAGCTGTTCGGGGCGCCCTGGCTGGACCCGCAGCGGCTGGCCGACGACCTGTCCAAAGAACCTCTCGAAGGCGTGCGGTTCCGTCCGGTGTCGTTCACCCCCACCTGGGACAAGCACAAGGGCCAGCGGTGCCACGGCGTTCAGGTCCACCTGACCTACGCGCGGGGCCTCGATGCCGTGGGGCTGGGCGTGGCGGCGGTGGTGCATGCGCGCGCCCAGAACCCGGGAAAGTTCCGCTGGCGCACCGAGAAGTACGAGTTCGTCGAGGACAAGCCCGCGATCGATCTGCTCACCGGCAGCGCCGTCTTCCGCTCCATGGTGGAGCAGGGCGCATCCGTCGCGCAGATCTGCGCGGCCTGGGAGCCGGAGCGGGCCGCGTTCGCGCGCGATCGGGAGAGGTTCCTCCTCTATGCCTGAGATCGCGCTGTTCGGCGGCAGCTTCGATCCCCCCCACGTCGGACACCTGCTCGCCGCGGCGTACGTGCTCGCCACCGAGCCGGTCGACGAGCTCTGGTTCGTCCCCGTGCTCCAGCACCCGCTCGACAAGCCTCTGGTCGCGCCGTACGAGCACCGGGTCGCGCTCCTCGAGCGGCTCGCCGCGGATCTTCCGCGCGCCCGGGTCTCCCGCGCCGAGCAGGAATCAGGCGAAGGCCGGACGGTGGATCTGCTCGAGTGGCTCCACCGCAAGCACCCGGACACGCGCTGGGCGCTGGTCCTCGGCACCGACCTCGACGCCGAGAAGCCGCAATGGAAGCGCTTCGATCGCGTGGAGCAGCTCGCGCGCGTCGTCACCGTCCAAAGGGCGGGTCATGGCGAAGGTGGCGTCGCCATCCCCGAGGTTTCGTCCACGCAGGTGCGCGCTCTGCTGAAGTCGGGCGGCGACGCGTCCCATCTCGTCCCGCGCGCCGTGCTGAAAACCATTCGCGACGCCGGGACGTACCGCTGATATCGTCCGATCGTGCGCCCACTGGCCGCCTTGCTCTGCCTCGCCGCCGCAGCGCCGGCATTCGCCGTGCCGGAGCAGCCGGCCGAAACGCCGATCGGCGAGCCGGCCGAAACCCCGATCGCGGTGCCCTCTCCCATCCCGGTGGGCTTCCTTCTCGCCTGGAAGCCGATGCTCCTCTCGGTCCGCGTCGACACAGGCGCCGGCGCGCAGTTCGGCTCCGACAAGGTCATGCTCCTGCGTGCCCTGGGCCGCTGGACCACCACCATGTTCGGCGAGAAGCTGATGGCGCGGGCGGAGATCGAGGGCGGGCAGTTCCAGAGCGACACGCAGGGAACTGCGTCAGGATCGAACGGGGCCGACGTGACGGCGCGCCTGCTCGGGGGAACGGCGACCCGCATCTCGCCCGGGTTCATCGCCACGGCCAGCGCGGGCTTCATCACGCGCTACCAGTGGGGAACGCAGGCGCAGGGGGGGGCACCGCGGGTCGGGATCTTCGGGCTCACCTCGAACATCGAGCTGGAATACCGCATCGCGCCGCTCCTGTCGGTCGCTGCTTACCTTGAAGGAGCTTTGGCTCCCATTGCCTACGCCGTGCAGCCGAACCTCGGCTCGCTTTCGGACGCGAGCGAGTTCCGCGCCCGCATCCAGTTCTCGCTGGACGTCGCTCCCTCCGCAGCCGTGGACATCGGCTACGATTTCACCCGTTGGCACGCGAGCTTTTCGAAATCCAACGTGCTCGTTCCGGCCGGCGCCGCCGATCAGGCGCTGCTCTTCGAGGACCGCGAGCACGCGATCACGTTCGGGATCCGCTGGAAGCCTTGAACGGCGCGGTCCCGGAGGTTACCGTGGCGGCCATGGCCTTTCCTGCCCACCGCCCGCGCCGCCTGCGCCGGACCGAGACGCTCCGCGCGCTGGTCCGCGAGACCCGCTTGCGCCCGAGCGATTTCATGCTGCCGCTCTTCGCGGTGGCGGGGAAGGGCGTCCGTAAGCCCATCGCCTCGATGCCGGGCGTGGCCCAGCTTTCCGTGGACAACCTGGTCGAGGAGGCCCGCGGCGCCTGGAACGCCGGCGTGCGCTCGGCGATCCTGTTCGGCATTCCGGAGCGGAAGGACGCCGAAGGGACCAGCGCCTGGGATCCCAAGGGCCCGGTCTGCACTGCCTTCAAGGCGCTCAAGGACGCGCTGCCGGACCTGGTCGCCGTCGCGGACGTGTGCATGTGCGAGTACACCGACCATGGCCATTGCGGCCCCCTGGAGCGGGACGCGCGCGGGCACGTCGCGGTCGCCAACGATCGCACGCTGCCCCTCCTCGCCCGCGCCGCCGTGGCCTACGCGGAGGCCGGAGCGGACATCGTGGCTCCCAGCGACATGATGGACGGCAGGGTCGCCGCCATCCGGAAGGGGCTCGACGAACGCGGCCTCACCGACATCCCCATCATGAGCTACGCCGTGAAGTACGCCAGCGGCTTCTACAGCCCCTTCCGCGAGGCGGCCCAGAGCGCGCCGAAGGAGGGCGACCGGCGCGGGTACCAGATGGATCCGGCCAACCTGCGCGAGGCGCGGCGGGAGGCGCTGCTCGACGTGGAAGAGGGCGCAGACATCGTGATGGTCAAGCCCGCCCTCGCCTACCTCGACGTGATCGCCGAGGTGAAGCGCGCGACGAACCTGCCGGTCGCCGCCTACAACGTTTCGGGCGAGTACTCGATGCTCAAGGCGGCTGCGCAGGCGGGATGGATCGATGAGAAACGGGTCTGCCTGGAGATCCTCACCGGCATCAAGCGCGCGGGCGCGGACATCATCCTCACGTACTCCGCCGCCGACGCGGCCCGATGGCTTCAGGATTGACGCCGGGCCCGCGCTGGAAGATCGTCGAGACCAGCTCGGTGACCGACGAGAGCTTGGAAGCCATCGTGAACGACTGGACCGCGCAGGGCTGGACGTTCGAAGGGATGCAGTTCGCGATGCGCGAGTCGTCGAAGCGGCCGGCGATGGCGTTCGTGCTGTTCACGCGACCATTAAATCTGCGGGGGGACGATGGACAAGGCTGAGCCTGCGGCGCCACGCCCGCCGTACCCCCCGGCCGACTTCCGCCGCCGCGCCATCGCACGGGCCATCGATCTGCTGATCGCACTGGCGCCGATCGCGCTCATTCCCAGCGGACACCCCTTCGCGGTCGCGCTGCTGTCCAGCGCGCTGCTCCTCTTCGGCGACTCGCTCTTCGGCGCCGGGCGCTCGCTGGGGAAGCGCCTCGCCGGCCTCCGGGTCATGGTGGTCAGCACCCGGCGGCCGGCCGGAGTGCGCGAGTCGGTGCTGCGCAACGGACTTTTCGTGCTGGCCCTCGCGCCAGCCCTGGCCGGAGCGCCCTCGCCGCTGCCCGCGGCCGCGCTGGCCTGCATCCTGGCGCTGGAGGCCGGCGTCGCGCTGCAGCCGCTGACGCGGGACCTGGGCCAGCGGCGGCTGGGAGACCTGATCGCCGGCACGCAGGTGATCGACGGGCGCGTCGCCCTCGGCCTGGAGACGCGCCCGGTGACCAAGTCTGCCCCGGCAACCGCTCCGCTCGCCTCCCGGGCGGCCCGCGAAGAGGACCCCAGAGAATGCGCATCGCGCTGACGCACAACCTCCGCTTGACCGACTCTGAAGACGAGGCGGAGTTCGATAGCCGGGAGACCATCGACGCCCTCTGCAGCGCGCTGGAGCGGCTCGGCCACCGCGTGGAGCGCATCGAGGTCAGCGGGCCGGCGAGCCGCACCGCCGCCAGGCTCGAGGCGTATGCGCCCGATCTGGTCTTCAACACGGCGGAAGGCCGCCGCGGGCGCTTCCGGGAGGCCTTCTACCCGGCGCTCTTCGACGAGCTGGGATTTCCCTACACGGGATCGGATGCGTGGGTGCTGGCGGTGACGCTCGACAAGGCGCTCACCAAGCTGGTGCTGCGCGAGCATGGGGTGGTCTCGCCCAAGGGCCAGTTCATCGAGGACCTGGCCGAGCTGAAGCTGGAGGGCTGGCGCTTTCCCGTGATCGTGAAGCCGAACTTCGAGGGCAGCTCGAAAGGGATCACGCAGGAGTCGGTGGTCGAGGACCGCCTGCGGTTGCGCGCGCTGGTGGAGCGGCAGCTCTCCCGGTTCCCGGCGGGCGTGCTGGTCGAGGAGTTCATTCCCGGCAAGGACCTGACTGTGGCCTTCCTGGAAAAGTCCGCGGTCGAGCGCGCCGGGGTGCTGACCCCCGTCGAGTACGTGATCGACGAGTCCGAGCTGGCCAAGCGCCGCTACCGCATCTACGACTATGATCTAAAATCCGTGCACTACGACGCGGTCAACGTCAAGTGCCCGGCGGACTTTCCGGCCTGGGTGCTGGAGCGGGCGCAGGACATGGCCCGGCGGGCGTACAAGGCCTTGGGCGTCCGCGATCTGGGGCGCATCGACTTCCGCGTCGCCGACGACGGCCAGGTCTACTTCATCGAGATCAACGCGCTTCCCTCGCTCGAGCCCGGCGCCGGCATCTACGCGGCGGCGGCCCTGGAGGGCCTGCACACCGACGCCGTGCTGGGAAAGGTGGTGGAGAGCTCGGTGGCGCGCTGGGGTCTGAAGGATCCACGCCGCTCGAGCAGCCGGCCGCCGCGCCGCGGACCCCTGCGCGTCGGATTCACCTACAACGTCAAGCGCGTGAAGCCCGCGCTGGACGGCACCCGCGACCAGGAGGCGGAGTACGACGCTCCCGCCACCATCCAGGCGGTGCGGGAAGCCATCGCCGCCGCAGGCCATGAGGTGATCGACCTGGAGGCGACGGCCGATCTGCCGGCGCTGATCGAGACCACCCGGCCCGACCTCGTCTTCAACATGGCCGAGGGCATCAAGGGCCGGAACCGCGAGTCCCAGGTGCCCGCGCTGCTCGAGCTCCTGGACATCCCCTACAGCGGATCCGACCCCGCCGCGCTCAACATCGCCCTGGACAAGGCGCTGGCGAAGAAGATCGTGCGCCAGCACGGGATCCTCACCCCGAACTTCTTCACCATGAACACCGGCAAGGAGCGGTTGCCCAGGGACCTGCGCTTCCCCCTGATCGTGAAGCCGATCGCCGAGGGCAGCTCGAAAGGCGTGCACGCCACCAGCGTGGTCGAGAACGAGGCCGAGCTGCGTGAAGCGGCGCACAAGATGATCGCCAAGTACGACCAACCCGCGCTGGTGGAGGACTACATCGGGGGTCGGGAGTTCACCGTCGGCATGCTGGGCGAGCGCCGGCCGAAAGTGCTTCCGCTGATGGAAGTGGTCTTCCTCGACGAGAGCGAGAACCGCCCGGTGTACTCGTTCGAGTTCAAGCAGGACTGGTCATCGAAGATCCGGTACGACGTGCCCGCCAGGCTCGAGCCTGCGCAACTCAAGGGCCTGGAGCGCGCGGCGCGGGAGTGCTTCATCGCGCTCGGCTGCCGCGACGTGGCGCGCGTCGACTTCCGCATGGACGAGCAGGGCAAGATCTACTTCCTCGAGTGCAACCCGCTCCCCGGCCTCACTCCCGGATGGAGCGACCTGGTGCTCATCGCCAAGGCGGCGGGCATCGAGTACGACGCGCTGATCGCGGAGATCCTCTCCGGAGCGATCCGCCGCTACAAGGAGCGGGAGCGGGAGCGGCGGACCGGGTCGCGGGCTCTGGACCTCTCGAAGCCCCTCAACGGGAATGGTTCGGCGTCGGTTCCGCCGCCGCCCGCGCCGGAGGCGCTGGCAGAGTCGGGAAAGTGATCGAGTAGGGGTGCGTCTGGTCTCTCTCGAAACCAGCGGGTCTGCCATGGCGTTCCGGAAGAAGTCGGGATAGAGCACGGGCGTGGAGCAACGTGTGCGCGCCCGGGAGCTGGGGATCCCGCTCGGGCGCTTCAAGCCCGGAAAGTGGAACGCCATCACCGACGTCGAAGGGGTGTTGGTCGGCCATTCCACCATCATCCGGGGCCCTCCGGGGCCGCTCCGGCGCGGGCGTGGCCCCGTTCGCACCGGCGTCACCGCCATCCTGCCCAACCAGAAGAACATCTTCTACCAGCGCGTCACCGGCGGCGGATTCGTGCTCAACGGCGCCGGCGAGGTCTCGGGGCTGACGCAGCTGATGGAGTGGGGCCTGGTGGAGACGCCCATCTTCCTCACCAATACGCTCAGCGTCGGCGCGGTGAGCGACGCCGCGGTGCAGTGGATGATCGAGCAATTCCCCGGCATCGGCGACGAGCACGACGTCCTCATCCCGCTGGTGGGGGAATGCGACGACTCCTGGCTGAACGACGTCGCCGGCCGGCACGTCAAGCCGGAGAACATTCGCGAGGCCCTGGAGACGGCGAGCAGCGGGCCGGTGGCGGAAGGTTCGGTGGGCGGCGGAACGGGGATGATCTGCTCCGATTTCAAGGCGGGCATCGGCACCTCGTCGCGCAAGCTCAGTCCCGCGCTGGGCGGCTACACCGCGGGCGTCCTGGTGATGAGCAACTTCGGCCACATGAGGGATCTCCGCGTGGCAGGGCTGCCGGTCGGGCCGCTGCTGGAGCCGCGCTACCGGCACCTGCACAAGCGCGCCTCGGGCTACGGCAGCATCATCGCCGTCTTCGCCACCGATGCGCCGCTCTCCAGCCACCAGTTGGGGCGCGTCTCTAAGCGGGTGGCGCTCGGGATCGGCCGCGCCGGCAGCATCGCGGCGCACGGGTCGGGCGAGATCATCCTGGCCTTCTCGACCGCGAACAAGATCCCGCGCACGACGCAGAAGATGATCTACCACATGAAGATCATGCTCGATCAGCGGCTCAACCCGCTCTACGAAGCGGCGATCGAGGCGACGGAGGAAGCGATCCTCAATTCGCTCTGCATGGCGCGCGAGATGGAGGGCGCAAACGGCAACTTCGCGCCCGCGCTCCCCCTCGACGAGGTGAAGGAGATCGTGCAGCGATCGGCGCTCAGGTCGCGCCCGCGGACGCAACCCCCTGCGCCAGTGGGCAAGCCGGGATCGGCGCCGCCCGAGGCCCCGCGCGTGTCGGAGGCGCCTCCCAGCGCCGCCCGCGGCGCCGAAGGGATGATGACGGTGCCGCTGCCCAAGGAGCCCGGCACCGGTTCCTGATTGCAGCGCGGGCCGCTTTTCCCTAGAGTGCCCGCCCCGATTTGGTCATTCTTGGGGGTCATTCTTCGGGGACACCATTTCGATGGTGTCCCCCGCGGTGTGTCCCCCGCAGATGGAGACGAAATGGCGCGTTCGAAGAGCAAGCACGTCCGTACGATCATGCAGCGGCGCAAGCACTGGAAGCAGCGGCAGAAGCGGATCAAGGAGGCCGTCAAAGCGAACGGCGGAAAGCCCTTGCCGCGCAAGCCCGCGCACGTGAAGAAGAACCCGCCGCTGCCGCCGCCGCCCCGCGCGCCGGAGCCGCCGCATGCGGCCGCAACGCCGCCGGCCCCGG
>DATBZA010000074.1:0-7893 GCA_036513415.1 Myxococcales bacterium
GGCGGTGCTCCGGATCCTGGAAGGTCGCGAGCCGCAGGCCCTCTGGGAGCTTCCGGCGATCTGGCGCGCGCGCACCGGGTCCACGCCGGAAGCGGCCGCGACCGCGTCGCCCTCTCCCGTTCCGGGAACGCTCCGGCTCGCGGTAGACATCGGAAGCACCTCCACCGTGATCGTCGAGGAGGACAACGCCGCGGCCGGTTCCATCGGCAGGAAGCTCCTGCCCCAAGGCGCGCCTCGCCCGTCACCGTCCGGGTTCCGCAGGCTGGCCGGCGATGCCGGGACCGCTCACGAAGTCGGTTGCGCCGAGCAGCTTCTCGCTCCAGGGGCCCAGCTCCCGACGGCCCTCGCGGCCGCCTCTCCCCAGGCGCTCGCCGACCTCCTCCGCGGCGCGCCGGACGCTCTCGACCAGCTCTGGCTTCCGCAAGGGCCCGTCTCGGAGAGCGACCTGGCGCCGTTGCTGATCGATCGCTTCAAGTCGCCTGAGCTCCTGCTGCTCTCTGACTGGCTGGGCCAGCTCCCGCCACCCCTCGCCGAGCGCGAAGAGGTGAGCCGCAAGCTCCTCGCGGCGTACGCCTACCAGCTCGGCCGGACCCTGGGAGCCGCCCACAGCACTCCGCTGGTCACGGCCGAAGGCGGCCGCTGGACGCTGCACCGTCCGAGTCTGTCCTCGGCGGAAGCGGTGCTCACCTACCCGGAATGCAGCTTCGACAGCGCCGGGCGGCACCCCTTCAGAGCGGTCTTCGACGCCGTGGGGCGCGAGCTGTGCCGGGGGCTGGCCGGGGCGTGGGCGGATGCGTCGCACAGGCTGGTGGGCGATCCGGCAGCCGCGCACGCCGGGCGCGGCCGCTCCCGCGACGAGCGCCACCCGCTCGAGGCGTTCGTGGATTTCGGCGGCCTCACCCTCCAGATCACGGTCAGGTTGCCACGCGCGCAAGGCCGTCCGGAGCCGTTCATCCCGGGATCGTCGATGAGCTACCTGCTCGGCGGCGAGCGGCTGATCGACGCAGCCGCCTTCGCGGCCGCCGATCGCGACGCGCCCGCGGCGCTGCGCGACGCCTATCGGACCACGGCGCGCCGCTGGCGCGCGCTGATCGCCAGCGGCGGGTCACTCCGGGATGCGGAGGCCGCGCGTCACCGCGACGTCGGCGAAGCCCTGCTCCAGACGGTGATCTCGCTGGTGCGCAGGCAGCTCGAGGGCACGCTCCGCAGGGCAGCGCCCGATCTGACCACGCTGCGCGGGGCCGGCGTACGGCTGAACCTGATCGGCGAGGGGTGGAAGCTAGTCGCGCTCGACATCGCGGACGAGGAGCGCGAGACCGAGGCGCTGCGCCGGATCGAGGACCACCTGGCGCGACGCCCGCTGCTCGATGCGCCGCTGCAGCTCCAGCGCATGACGAAGCGGCGCGTCTGCGAGGGAGCGCTGCGCGTGCGTACCGGAGACGGGCCGCCGGAGCACGCGCTGGAGCTGCAGGGTGTGGACGTGGGATCGAGCGACGGTCTGCGCCAGCGCTGGTTCGGCGTGGCCGATCCGCGGGCGGCGGTGGAACCGGATCTGATGGTGCGCCGCGAGGACGCCTGGTGGCGCGAGTTCGCGGGCGGGGCCGAGTCGCTGCTCCGGGTGGAGCAGTGGTTCAGCGGAAGGCCGGACGCGTCGCCGTTCCAGACGGCCCTCGCCGGCGGAAATCTCGCCTTCGACGGCCACCGCTCGGTGCTGAAGCAGTGGCTCGACGTGTCTGGCCCATCGCTGGTCGCGCTGCGCATCCGGCAAGCGTTGCAGCCGCGACCTGGCGCTACTGCACCGTGAACGGATCCACGGTGGTGGTCACCGTCGCGCGAATGATCGATCCGGGCAGACCGCGAGCGATCTCCACCTCGTTGGCACGCTTGACGATCACGCGCTGGCCAGTCCGTGCCGGGTTGTTCGCGGCCGGGATCGTATACGCGCCTGTATCTGGCACCTGTACCGAGAAGTTGCGCGTGGTGATGGTCGCCGACTTGGACACCGCGGGCGTGGTCCAGCTTACGTCGAGCGGCTGGTTCGCGGGGGCGGTGCTGTTCAGGGCCGGCGAGTTGATGGCGTGGACGCCCGGGCTCCCCACCACCACGCCCTGGACCGAGTCCGTGCCCTTCACCACCGAGAGGGTGAAATCGCCGGAGGGAAGGGACGTCTTCGAGGCCGTATAGTGCCCCGCGGTGCCGCCCGGTGTCTCGACCAGCGCGGTGTCGCCGCCGAGCCCGGCGTTCTGGATGGTGACGGTCGCGCCTGCGACAGCGGCACCGAGTCCGTCACTGACGTCGGCGGTCAGGCTCGTCGTCGGGGTCGCCGAGTTGGTGACCGTCACGGTCGCGCTCACCAGGAGAGTCGAGGAACCGGTGCCGGCGCGGTTGCGATCGACCGCGGTACCCGACGTTCCGCCGCAGGCGGCGGTCACGAGGGCGAGGAGAACGATTCGTTTCATGGTCCGCTCCTTTGCGATTACCTTTGACAGACCACATCGTTCGCAGGCGAGGCCACGCGACATTGTGCGCGCGTCGGAGCACGCACTTGCGCTTCCTTTGGCGTAGAGTGCGGGCCTTTTCCCCGGAGGGTCGCCCTTGTTGCTCGCGCTGCTGCTCGTGTCCGCTCCCGTTCCGCCCGACGTCGCCCGCCATCTGGTGGGCGGCGCGCTCACCGACGGCGTCGCGTATGGGCGCCTCCGCGACCTGACGGATACCATCGGGCCGCGCCTGTCCGGATCGCCGGGAGCGGAGGCGGCGGTTCAGTGGGCGCTGAAGGCGTTCCAACAGGACGGGCTCGCCGCGCGACGCGAGCCGGTGAGGGTCCCGCACTGGGTCCGCGGCGAGGAGAGCGGCGAGATCCTGCCGTCTCCGGGCATCGTCGGACATCGCCTGGCCCTCACCGCGCTGGGCAACAGTGTCGGTGGCAACGCCACGGCCGAAGTGGTGGAAGCCCGCTCGCTCGCGGAGGTGGTCTCGCTGGGCGCGGCCGCGCAAGGGAAGATCGTGTTCTTCAACCATACGATGCAGGCGCCGGATGACTATGGGCGTTTCGTGGAGATGCGATCCCACGGACCGTCCGCCGCCGCGCGAGTCGGGGCCGTGGCCGTGCTGATCCGCTCGCTCGCCACCGCCTCGCTCCGCTCTCCGCACACCGGAATGACCAGCTATGACGCGGATGCCGGCCGCGTCCCGGCCGCGGCCGTCAGCACCGAGGACGCGGATCTCCTGCATCGCCTGCTCCAGCGCGGCCCGGTGCGCGTGCGCCTGTCGCTCGGCTGCCGGATGCTTCCGGACGCGGACTCGGCGAACGTGGTCGCGGACGTGCGCGGCCGGGAGCGGCCGGAAGAAGTGGTCCTGATCAGCGCGCACCTCGATTCCTGGGACCTGGCAACCGGCGCCAACGACGACGGCGCCGGGGTGGCGATGGTGATGGAAGCCGGGCGCCTGATCGCGTCCCTCCCCCGGCCACCGCGGCGGACGCTGCGCGTGGTGCTCTTCATGAACGAGGAGAACGGCCTGGCCGGAGGGAAGGCATACGCAGCGTCCCACCAGGCGGAGCTGGCGAAGCACGTCGCGGCACTCGAGGCCGACGGCGGAGCCGCCCGCCCGACCGCCGTGCGGCTCCGCGCGGGGGATGGCGGGGTTGCGATGCTCGCGCCCTGGATCACACCGCTCGAGACCTTCGGCCTCCGCGTGGAGAACGGCGAGGCGGGGGGCGCCGACATCGGCCCGATGGAACCCGCTTCGGTGCCGCTGGTCCGTGTGCAGACCGACGGGACCCACTATTTCGACATCCATCACAGCGCGGCGGACACGCTGGACAAGATCGACCCCGAGGAGCTCGCGAAGAACGCCGCCGCCATCGCGGTGGTCGCGTATGCGCTCGCGGAGATGCCGGAAACGCTCCCCCGTCCGCCGCGGCAAGCTCCCCGCGACAACCAACCCGGTTCTCGTCCCGCCGCCCATTAGCCGCGGCCGCGAAGGCGGCGTGGCGGCTACGCTTGAGCGCGAATCGCCGGCGGACGCCGAAGGCTGCAGACGGCGTTTGCCTGTGCTATCAGCCCGCCCATGAAGACGCTGCGCAGCTTCGTCGAAGGCAAGTGGGTCGAGGGGAAAGAGCCTTTCGCGACGCTGGTCAATCCCGCCACCGAGGAGCCCCTCGCCCGCACTTCGACCAACGGCATCGACTTCGGCGCGGCGGTGGAGCTCAGCCGGGAGCAAGGCGGTCCCGCCCTGCGCGAGCTGACATTCGCGCAGCGAGGGGAGCTCTTGAAGGCGTGGAGCAAGGCCCTGCATGCCGCCCGCGACGAGCTGATCGCCCTCGCCATGCAGAACGGCGGCAACACCCGGGGCGACGCCAAGTTCGACGTGGACGGCGCCATCGGCACCATCGCCCACTACGCCGAGCTGGGTGCGCAGCTCGGGTCGCTTCGCGCGCTCCGCGACGGCGAGGCGGTGCAGCTCGGGCGCACCGCTCGTTACGCGGGCATCCATCTCTGGGTCCCGCGCGACGGCGTCGCCGTGCACGTCAACGCCTTCAACTTTCCTGCCTGGGGCACCTGCGAGAAAGCGGCTTGCGCGCTCCTGGCGGGAATGCCGATGATCAGCAAGCCAGCCACCAGCACCGCCCTGGTGGCCTGGCGCGTGGCGGAGATCGCCGCACAGCTCCTGCTGCCCGGCGCCTTCCAGTTCATCTGCGGGTCGCCGGGCGATCTGCTCGAGCGGCTGGGCCCGCAGGACGTGGTCGCCTTCACCGGCTCGTCGCAGACCGCCCTCAAGCTCCGGGAGCAACTCTCCCGCCGCGGCGCGCGGCTGAACGTCGAAGCGGACTCCCTCAACGCAGCCGTGCTCGGACCCGACGTGCAGCCGGGCAGCACGACCTGGGACCTCTTCGTCCAGGACGTGGCGCGCGACGTCACTCAGAAAGCGGGACAGAAGTGCACCGCCGTGCGCCGCATCTTCGTCGCCGGGGACCATCTCGCCGCCGCCCAGGAGGCGCTGGTCGATCGCCTGGCGCAAGTGCGCGTCGGCGACCCCGCGCGCGCAGAAGTCACCATGGGCCCGCTCAGCACGTCGGATCAGCTTCGGGACGTCCGCGCCGGCATCGCCAGGCTCACATCGGAAGCGCAGCCGGTCTTCGGCGGGGACGGAACCGTGAACGCGCTCGCATCGGCTGGCAAGGGGTACTTCGTCGGACCGGTGCTGCTGCTCTCGCGCGATCCGGCGAACGCCAGGATCATGCACCAGGACGAGGTGTTCGGGCCCGTCGCCACGCTCGCGCCGGCGAAGTCGCCGGCCGATCTCGTGCGCCGCGGCGGAGGCGGGTTGGTCTGCTCCGTGTACAGCGACGATCGCGACTTCCTGCGCCAGTGCGTCCTCGCCATCGCGCCGTACCACGGCCGCATCTACGTCGGCAGCGAGAAAGTGGCCGGCCAGACCATGGGCCCGGGCACCGTCCTGCCGCAGCTCTTGCACGGAGGCCCCGGCCACGCCGGCGGCGGCGAGGAGCTGGGCGGCTTGCGCGGGCTCCAGCTCTATTCCCAGCGGGTGGCCATCCAGGCGGACCGATCGCTCCTCGACGCGATCGCGCCGGCGGTCGAGGCGCAGAAGCCCTGAGGCAACGGCTCTCGCCCGAGCTACTGCGCGGAATGCCAGAGGCTGAAGAGCGAGGCGGCCTCGGCCGCGAAGCTCTCGTGGCGAGGCCGCCAGTCGAGATCGTTGCGGGCCTTCTCGCTCGAGATCTGCTGATCGAGGGTCAGCGCCTCCTGGTACGGCGTCCCGTCGGGCGGCTGCGCCTGCACCTTGCCGTCCTTGCCCGCCGCGCGCGCCGCCGATTCGGCGACCTCACGCTGGGTGAGCCGCGAAGCGTCGGCCGCGTGATAGACCGAGCCCGCTGGCGCGCGCTCGACCAGCCGCACGTAGAGCTCGGCCAGGTCGTCGATGTGGACCATGGGCCAATGGTTGTCGCCTGCTCCCACTGTCTGGGCGGCTCCGTGCTTCAGCGCGGTCCCGAAGAACATGGCCGGGATGCCGCCCCGGGCGCCACCGTAGACGATGCCCGGTCGCACCACGACGGAGCGGATACCGTCCTTGGCCATGTCCAGCGCTGCCTGTTCGTGCGCGGGACGCCAGGCGACGGCACGCGCCGGCTTGAGCGGCGCGCTCTCGTCCGCGACACCATTGGTCGGCCCCTGCACCCAGCAGCCGCTGGTATAAATGAAGGTGGCGCCGACCTGGCCGCGGAGGAGATCGCGCGCGCTGCCGATGGTCTTGCGGTCGAGCTCCGGGCCCTGCGGTGACCAATCCTGGGCGACGTTCACGAAGGCCGCCCGACCCCAGGCTGCCCCGGCGTATCCGGCGGGATTGCCCAGCTCCCCGACGGCGAGCTTGACGCCCGCCTTCTTCAAGGGCTCTCCCTTCGCTTCCGAGCGGACGAGCGCGAGCACGTCGTGCCCGGCCTTCTTCAGCGCGAGCGCGACCGCCGAACCGATGTACCCGCTGCCGCCCGTGAGGAAGACCTTCATGCACGTCCCTCCAGAATGAAGCGCCCTGTGTACGCCGGGTGCAGCGGCGCGCCAAGAGCAAACGTGACCTGCGTACCAATCTTCGCACCGCCACCGCCGGTACGCGCAGACGGGTGGGTGTATGGAGTACATGCAATAAAACGAAGTGTCGAGAATGTTTCGGGATTGTGTCCTGACGCGCCGCGACGCCTCGCGGCCTCCCGTTTGCTACCTACCATTCCAATGGGCAACGTCGAGCGCCTCCCAGTCCGCAGACCCGAAAAGGTCGCGGTGCTCCTGAACGCGAATGCGAGGAACGTCTCCGACGGCCTCAAGCGCGCGCTCGAGAACTTCGTGCCTCCGGAGGACCTCTACTATTCGCGCTGCTTCGACGATGCGCGGAGCATCGCGCGGCAAGTGCTCGACAAGGGCTACCACACCATCCTGACCGGCGGCGGCGATGGCACCTTCGTCGGTTACGTGAACTGCCTGTTCGAGGAAGCGCAACAGCCGAGCGGCGCGACCCTGCGCGGCGCCTACAAGCTGCTCCCCATCCCCGCCCACGCGGTGGACCTGCCCCGCTTCGGCGTCCTCAAGCTCGGCACGGGCAACGCCCTCGCTGACTACTCCGGCGCGAGCGGCAGGCGGCTGGGGGTGGTGGAGGACATCCTGCGCGCGCGCTCCGGCGAGGTCTCCGTCGCGCGCCCGCTCCACCTGCTCTCGCACGAGGGAAAGCGCGCCCCGTTCGCCGGCCTGGGTATCGACGCCGCGGTGCTCAATGACTACGTGAGCGTCAAGGACAGGCTCGGGCCCGGCGCGGCCGGCTACTTCTGCTCCATCGTCGGGAAGACGCTTCCCACCTGTTTGCTCCAGCGCAGCGTTCCCTCCGTGGAAGTGGTGAACCTGGGCGGGCCCGTGCAGCAGCTCGGCCCGGACGGCAAGCAGGTGGGCAGCGACATCGAGCGCGGCGAGATCCTCTTCCGCGGCCCTTGCAAGATTGCCGCGGCGGGCACCGTGCCGAACTATGGATTCGGGTTTCAGATCTTTCCGCACGCGCTGATGGCGCCTGGGAGGTTCCAGCTCCGCCTCACTGCCATCGGCGTACCGAAGATCCTCGCCAACCTGCGCACGCTCTGGCGCGGCGGGCCGGCTCCCGCGGGCATCTACGACTTCCACTGCGACCGGGTGCTGATCAAGTTCGATCGGGACATGCCGCTCCAGGTCGGCGGCGACGCCGAGGGATACCGCCGCGAAGTGATGTTCGAGATGGCAGAGCGGCCGCTCGAGCTGATCGACTTCCGGGCGCGCGGGTAGACGCTGCGGCGGGCGCTCGCGGGTTCCTCTGCGCTTTTCCGGCCAATCGCCGTGCTGGCGCGGGGCCGTGTCTAGT
>DATBZA010000075.1:0-33174 GCA_036513415.1 Myxococcales bacterium
CTTGTGGCCCATCGCAATGAACTGTATCGCGCCCGGACGACTACGCCTCGGCCCACTCGGCGCCGCCCGCCCGGAGGTCGTATCATTTGATACGTGAGTCGCCGGGCAAAGGTCATCATCGTGGTTGCGCTCGTAATCGCGGCGAGCCCGATCTGGGGATTCGAGCTTCTCTATCGCGTCTACCTGCCCGCGAACCGCCCCCAACTCCCGGAAGCGACAGACGCCACACCGCTGGAACTGGATGCGCTCTGGCTCGAAGCCGGGGAACGGCCCACTAGTTCGGACGTGACGCCACTCTGGGCCTTGAACTACTTCCGCATGTACAAGCCCGGGGCAGATCCTCGCCCCGGCGTTCATGCTGTCGCGCGCGTCGCAAGGCTCTGGGCAGCGCAGGCATGGCCCCCGGACGCTCGCGTAGATCACCTCCGTCGTGCGGTGGCGGAGATGGCGGTCATAGTGTGGTTGAGCCGCACCGCGAGCGCCGATGCCCTCAAGCGTGCGCTGGCGGCGGACACGTACTTCGGGCGGCATGCCTACGGCATCGGCCGTGCGAGGAGGGCCTACTTCGGGTGCTCCGCCGCGCCGCTGTCCACGGCGCAGATCGCGCTCCTCGTCGGGATTCCGCAGAACCCCAGCCGCTGCGATCCGGTCGCCCATCCCGATGTCGCCGCGAAGCGGCGTCAGTACATGGTGCAGGCGCTTGCGGCCAGTGGCGTCATCTCCGCCGACGACGCGGCCAAGGCGGCGTCCGAGAAGGCGGAGGCTGCGGTGGCGGCGAAGTCCGCGCCCTGTCAATGAAGCCTGTCCGCGTTGGCGCGCGCATGGAAGCATTCGTCGCGGCCCGCAGGGCCATCACCGCGCGGTCGCGGAGTTACTCGCTTCGCTCTTCATCGGGCGTGGGCAGGTGATGGTGTACGAACTGCGAGCCCCACATGAGCAGGTCGGTCGCCGCGCCGACTAACCACGCATGGACTACGATCATTCTCTGCAGCGGGTGGTCGGTCGGTCCCCATTCCTTCGGATGCTCCTTTGGCGAGCGGGTGACGAAGATCGGCGCGTATAGAGCCGGCACGGGTTCCTTCCAATTGGAGTCGATGTACTGGGGAAGCGCCCCGCGGTGCGACATGGCATCGCGTGTCTCTTTGGCGGACTTCCAGTGCTCGTCCTCCACCACCTTGCGCATAGCGCGGGGCAGGCGATCCGTGGGGAAGGCGGACTCGAACATCTCCGTGATCCCCTCGGGATGCAGTCGTAGGTCCTGCGGGCGCTGGTCGGTAAACCCCGGCGCCTTGAGGATCACGCCGATCCAGAAGAAGCAGAAGTAGAAGCACTCCACGGTCGAGACTACGTTGGTGAAGAAGGCGAAGTGGGCAGCCTCCTGCTCGCAGCGCAGCTTCAAGTCTGCCCCCGGTGCCGCGAACAGGTTGCGAAAGTCCTCCGATGCTTTGTCCGCTGCCCAAAAGCGCATCAGCATGCCGTTCAACGCCGAGCAGGCTCCGGCTCCGGCGGGGGAACGACAGTGAGGGTCGAGGTGATGGGCGATCACGGCCCACATTCCCGGGGAGAACCCGTCGGACATGACGGCGGCGACTGCGTTGGTTCGCTCCTCGATGGTCGGTATTCCGTCTGCCATGGCTGGCACGTTGCCATGCACCGCCGTGGATGTCCCTACCCACTAAGCCGTGGTACTCGCCTCCGTCGAACATGCTCCTGACGATCACCAGCACCACGCCGCCCGCGACGGATCTTGGGTACTTGCTCGCCAAGAACCCGGCGCGGCTGCACTCGTTCGACCTCGCCTTCGGGATGGTGCACGTCTTCTACCCGGAGGCGTCGCCAGAGCGGTGCACGGCGGCGCTGCTGCTCGATGTCGATCCCGTGGGCCTCGTCCGTGGACGCCAGGGGCCGGCCGGCGAGGGCGGGGCGTTGGAGCAGTACGTGAACGACCGGCCCTACGTCGCCTCGTCGTTCTTGAGCGTCGCCATCGCGCGCGTGCTGGGCTCGGCCCTCGGCGGCCGGAGCAAGGACCGACCCGACCTCGCGCAGCAGGCCATCCCGCTGGAGGCCCGCATCTCGGTGCTGCCGTGCCGGGGCGGCGAGGACTTCCTGCGCCGGCTGTTCGAGCCGCTCGGCTACGAGGTCACGGCGGTCCAGCATGCCCTCGACGAGGCGAACCCCGACTGGGGCGGGAGCCGGTACTTCACCGTCACCTTGCGCGCGATGAAGCGCCTCGCGGACTTGCTCACGCACCTCTACGTTCTGGTGCCGGTCCTCGACGACGACAAGCACTACTGGGTCGGCCACGACGAGGTGGAGAAGCTCTTGCGCCACGGCGCCGGCTGGCTGGAGAAGCACCCGGAGCGGGAGGCCATCGCGCGCCGCTACCTCGCGCACCAGAGGAGTCTCGCCCGCGCGGCGCTCGAACGCCTCGTGATCGAGGAGGACCCGGAAGAGGTCGCGGAACAGCCCGTCCGCGTCGAGCAGGAGGCTGAACTCGAACGGCCCATCAGCCTCGACGAGCAGCGCCGCGTCGCCGTCGTCGCCGGACTTCGAGATTCGGGCGCGGCGCGCGTGCTCGACCTGGGCTGCGGCGAGGGCAAGCTGCTCAAGGCATTGCTCGGGGAGAAGCAATTCACCGAGATCGTAGGCATGGACGTGTCGCTGCGTTCGCTGGAGATCGCGGAGGAGAAGCTGGGCCTCGGCATCGGCGGCCGGCTGCCCGACAAGCAGCGCGAGCGCATCCGGCTACTCCACGGGTCGCTGCTGTATCGCGACCAGCGCCTCACCGGCTTCGACGCGGCGGCCGTGGTCGAGGTCATCGAGCACCTAGACGAGCCGCGCCTCGCGGCGTTCGAGCGCACGCTGTTCGAGTTCGCTCGGCCCGGCACCGCCGTGGTCACCACGCCGAACGCCGAGTACAACGTGAAGTTCGCGGGCCTTCCCGCCGGCAAGTTCCGGCACAAGGACCACCGCTTCGAGTGGACGCGCGCGCAGTTCGAGGCGTGGGCCAAGGGCGTGGCCGTGCGCTTCGGCTACACCGTTCGGTTCGGTCCTGTTGGCCCAGTCGATGACCAGCTTGGCGCGCCGACGCAGATGGCAGTGTTCGCCCGATGAAGATCACCCTCCCGGAGTTATCGCTCGTCGTCCTCATGGGGCCGTCAGGCAGCGGCAAGTCGAGCTTCGCGCGCAAGCACTTCAAACCCACCGAGGTGCTCTCGTCCGACGAGTGCCGTGGACTCGTGTCCGACGACGAGAACAACCAGGCCGCCACGACCGATGCCTTCGACGTGCTGTACTACATCGCGAAGAAGCGCCTCGCCGCCGGCCGGCTCACCGTGCTCGACGCCACGAATGTGCAGCCGGAGGCGCGGAAGAACGCTGTCGCCCTCGCGCGGGAGTTCCACGTCCTGCCCGTCGCGGTGGTGTTCGACATCTCCGAGCGCGTCTGCCACGACCGAAACAAGACGCGCGACGACCGAAGCTTCGGCCCGCACGTCATCCGGCAGCAGATGCAGCAGTTGCACCGCTCGCTGGGGTCGCTCCAGCGCGAGGGGTTCCGCCACATCTTCAAGCTCCAGTCGGTCGAGGATGTGGATGCGGTGGAGGTGACCCGCGAGCCGCTCTGGAACAACCGGAAGTTCGACCACGGGCCGTTCGACGTGATCGGTGACGTGCACGGGTGCCAGGACGAGCTTGAGGCCTTGCTCGCGAAGCTCGGGTACGCGCGCGACGAGGCTGGCGTCTTCCGGCACGGCCAGGGGCGCAAGGTGGTGTTCCTGGGCGACCTCGTTGATCGCGGCCCGAACATCCCCGGCGTCCTCCGCACGGTCATGACTATGGAGAAGGCCGAGACGGCCCTCTGCGTGCCGGGCAACCACGAGATGAAGCTGCTGCGGAAGCTGCGCGGCAAGGACGTGAAGTTGACCCACGGGCTCGCGCAGACGATGGAGCAACTCGACCGCGAGCCGCCGGAGTTCCGCGACGAGGTGGCGACGTTCATCGACGACCTCGTGTCCCACTACGTGCTCGACGATGGGAAGCTCGTCGTCGCTCACGCCGGCATGAAGGAGCCGCTTCAGGGGCGCGGCTCGGGCAAGGTCCGCGAGTTCGCGCTGTACGGCGAGACGACCGGCGAGACGGACGAGTACGGCCTGCCGGTGCGCTACCCCTGGGCCAGCGAATACCGGGGCAGGGCGACGGTGGTGTACGGCCACACGCCGGTGCCCGAGGCGGAGTGGCTGAACAACACGATCTGCATCGACACCGGCTGCGTGTACGGCGGGAAGCTCACGGCGCTTCGCTGGCCGGAGCGCGAGATCGTCCAGGTGCCGGCCGCGAAGATGTACTGCGAGCCGAAGAAGCCGCTCGTCGCGCCTGTCCCAGAAGATACCTTGTCGGCCCAGCACGAGAACGACGACGTGCTGGATCTCGCGGACGTGTTCGGCAAGCGCATCATCGAGACGCGCCTCTACCGCAACGTGACCGTCCGCGAAGAGAACTCGGCCGCCGCCCTTGAGGTGATGAGCCGGTTCGCGGCGAACCCGCGCTGGCTCGTCTACCTGCCGCCCACGATGTCGCCGCCGGAGACTTCGCGCCGGCCGGGCCTGCTGGAGCACCCGGAAGAGGCGTTCGGATACTTCCGCCGCGAGGGCGTGCTGCGGGTCGTGTGCGAGGAGAAGCACATGGGCTCGCGCGCGGTGGTCGTCGCGTGCCGCGACGCGGACGCCGCGAGGGCGCGCTTCGGCGTGGCGACAGGCGAGGCGGGCACCATCGTCACGCGTACCGGCCGGTCCTTCTTCAACGACAAGAACGTGGAGACGGAAGTTCTCGGCCGCCTGCGCGCCGCGCTCGACGGCAGCGGCTTCTGGACCGAGCACAACACGGACTGGGCGCTGCTGGACTGTGAGTTGATGCCGTGGTCAGTGAAGGCGCAGGATCTGATCCGCGACCAGTACGCGGCCGTGGGCGCCGCCTCACGCTCGGCGCTCGCGGAGGTCATTCCCGCCCTCGATGCGGCTGCCGCCAGGGGCATGGACCTGGGCGACCTCCTGCCCCACACGCGCGAGCGGACGAGCCTCGTGCAGCGCTACCGCGAGGCGTACCGCCGGTACTGCTGGCCGGTGCGCTCCGTGGACGACCTGAAGCTGGCGCCGTTCCACCTGCTCGCGACCGAGGGCAAGGTCCACACCGACAAGAACCACGACTGGCACATGCAGGTTCTGGCGAAGGTGTGCGCGGCCGACCCGAAGGTCCTGCTCGCGACGCCGTACCGCGTGGTTGCGCTCGACGAGGCCGAGGCCGTGACCGAGGCTGTGCGCTGGTGGGAGGACCTGACCTCGCGCGGTGGCGAGGGCATGGTGGTGAAGCCGCTCGCCTTCATCGTGCGCGGCGCGCACGGGCTGGTGCAGCCGGCCGTGAAGTGCCGGGGGCCGGAGTACCTGCGGATCATCTACGGCCCGGAGTACACGGTGCTGGCGAACCTCGACCGGCTGCGCTCGCGCGGCCTCGGCGTGAAGCGCTCGCTGGCGCTGCGGGAGTTCGCGCTCGGCATCGAAGGCCTGGAGCGCTTCGTCCGCCGCGAGCCGCTGCGCCGCGTCCACGAGTGCGTCTTCGGCGTCCTCGCCCTGGAAAGCGAGCCGGTGGACCCTCGCCTCTGACGGCCATGCGTAAAAAATACGTATTTTCCACTTGACGCCCACGGCACCGCAAGTTAGCCTCGTCGATATGGGCATGCCGTTCTTGTACATGGACGAGTCGTGGACGCCGCTAGCGAGCGTCATTCCGACCGTCCAGTTCAACGGCGAGTCGTACTCCGTGCCGTCCTTGTACCTGGAGGGTGCCTACCGGCGGGCCCTTGGGGAGCGACAGGCCGATATTGAGCGATGGGCCTCGATCTATGCGACCCCGATCCTCCTCGACTTCTCGACCCAACCTTCCTACGCCACCCTAGAATGGTGGCAAGGCGTCGGCACCTTTGACGCTGCTTTCGCGACCACGATGGGCCCTGTCGGCCCGATCTACGTCGATTGGTTTGCGGCCGATTGGTATGCCGGCCAGCGGGACTGGGGCTCGGGCTGCCTGGATTTGGTGTTCTTGCAGCAGATCGAGGATCTCGCGGTTGAGTGGTTCTTGCAGGACCTCTGGGCGGATGCAGTTCTCGCGCTGGCGGTGGCCTACACCCAGCGAGTGCGAATCATCCTGAAGTGGGCGAACCAGATCTTCCGTACGGCCTTTGCCGGACGCGAGAATGCGCGACGGCTTGAGTTCGATGGCGACTTCCACAAGACGCTTCACACCCTCGACGGATCGGTCGCGCCCGTCGTCCTGGCTGCTCGCGCCTAACGAGCGGTCTTCGGAGAGACGATGAGTCAGACGAAAGATCGAGTGCGACTGTCCCTTGATGTCTCCAAAGAACTGAACGAAAAGCTCGAAGATCTCGCCGACAAGATCGGCGGCACGAAGAGCGAAGTTCTGCGGAGGGCCATCGCGTTGATGGAAGTGGCCGTCGATGCTCGCGCCGCTGGCAAGCGACTCGGCATCGCGGAAAAAGGACAGCCGCTCTCGACCGAGATTGTCACGGTCTAGTTTGCCGGTGCGGGTCAAGACCTGCTCCGGTGTGGGAGCAGGCCCTTGGAAGACAAATGCAACAAGCTCGACCTGCGCGGAAAGCTCACGGTCGAGGACCTGTCGCTCGTCGGTGACCCAGAAGATTCGGCGCACCGGCGGAACGAGCAGGCGGAAGATGGCAAGCTCCGCCGGAAGTTGCAGGAGGACGACGCCCTGCACGAGCGGTATCGGCAGACGTTCCGACTTCTGCTGATGGCGGGCATCCTGGTGGCGGTCGCCTACGGCCTCTACGTGATCGTCGTCTCGCCCACTTCCAGTGCCGATGACCGGCGGTGGGCCAGCACCGCGCTTGGCTCCATTGTGAGCGGCGCGTTGGTCCATCTCGCCGGGAAAGGTGGAAAGGGGGCTCCGGTGCCGCCGGACTAGAGAGCAACCGAGACGGACAGGCCCCGAGCGGAGTGCGAATCGCTCCCGCCGCCGCCGGAGCTAGCTCTTCGCACGGCAGCCCGAACGACCGCATCCCAGCCGTGCGGGAGTTCCTGATCCGTGCGTCACTTTCGTCACGGCCGGCAGGGCGTGGCCGGCCCGGAGCATCGACCCGCGACCCGGGCCAAATTCTTCCACGATTCTTCCAAGAATCGGGTGGAAGTTGGAAGAATCGTGGGGAGTGCTGTGGAAAGCGGCCCTTCGGAGATCCACCCCAGTTGCGAGCGGATCGACGATTTGCGTGCGTCGTCGCCGGCTACTGGGTTAGTGGTTTTTCGTCTTCGAATCTCTGTGGGGACGCCACCTAACCTGCCAGACTTCTTTCAGTTCTGTTTCTCTTCGCCCTTCGTTGCCCCGCTATTGCCCCCGACCAGACCGCGCTGCTCGAGCAACCGGATCGCCTGGTTGAGCGACGCCGGCGACAGATGCATGTAGCGCATCGTCGTCGAGAGGTCCGCATGGCCAGCCAGCTCTTGAATCGCCTTCGCCGGGGCTCCACGCATCGCGAGATGCGAGCAGAACGTGTGCCGCAGCTGGTGGATGTGGCCGGTCACGGGAAGGCCACCGGATCGCTCCGCGCGCTCCATCCAGCTCCTCAGGGTGTTCTCACTGACGGGCTCCCCGTTGCGCTGGTAGAGCATCCTCGACCCTCGAAGGTGCCTGATCGCCTGCAGGGCGGCAGCCAGGCGCGTCGTCATCGGGACCCGTCGCGTCTTGCCTCCCTTGGTCGTGCCGATCTGGCCGTACCAGTCGGAGCGGGCGATGGTGAGCTGGCCGCGCCTGAAGTCGGCGTCGGTCAGATCGAGCGCGATGATCTCGCCTCGCCGAAGCCCCGCCTAGCCAGCAAGCAGCACGAACGCGAGCACAGCAGGGTCCACCTTGCGAGCGCCATCCACCAGCCGCTCGAAGTCGTCGAAGTCGAAGAACTCGATTTCGGTCTGACGAGTCTTCAGCTTCGCGAACCGCGGTGCCGACCCGATCACGCCCCATTCCGCTGCGCAGTTGAGCAGACGGGAGAGCACTGCGAGGGTGTCATTAATCGTTCCGGGATCGAACTGCTTCATGGCGGCCTTGAGCCGCTGTTCTGATTGCTTGTCGATTTCGTCCAGCCGGAGCCGCCCGAGATTCGGGCGGATGTGATTTTTCAGTCGCGACTTGTAGCTCGCCGCCGTGCTCGGCTTGAGCTGGTTCGCCTCCACGTGCTCGGAGATGAACCGCGACTCGAAGTCCTCCAGCGTCGGGACCTCCTTCTTCGGCTGTTTGGGTCCGCTCAGGGCGAGGTACCGCTCGCGCTCCTCGGCCCAGCGCCTCGCGCCGGACTTTGACTGCACGGGCGCCCTCGAGCGCTCGCGGTACCTGGTGCCATCCGGCAGCCGCACTCGGATGTCCACCTGCAGCCAACCTCCTTCGTGCTCAACAACTCGGATCGTCATCGCCTTGTTCTCCTGCCCGGCGATGACACACGCTTGGCCGAGCACTCTAGCAGGTCGGACTTGCGCCAGACGAGACGCCGGCCAGGCCCGATGGTTTCTAGGAGCTGCCCACGAGAGTGCATCGCGTAGACGCTATCGGGCAGTCGTGTGGAAGAGCTTGGCGGCCTCCGGCACGCTGCACGTCTCATCGTTTGCTGATGGAGCGCCGATGCGGGGGAGTTGCCGCACGAGCTCGCTGACTGCGGTGGCCAGGCGCTCCTGGGCGTCGAGCGGGCGGCCGCAGCTCGCGCAGTAGACGTCCGGGCCCGGCGGGTAGAGCGCCGGTGCGCCGGCCGCCGCCGCGCAGGAAGGGCAGCGCCACTCAGCCATGTTCCTCTGCTCTGTAGGCCGCGGCTGTAGAGCCTCGACGGACGTCGGTTGGCGAAGGCTTGGCGTGGGCGGAGACGGACAGAGCGCTCTCCTTGTCGCGGACTTCAGAAGATGCTACTACACACATAGTGTCTTACGCAATGCGCACGTCAGCTCATGCAAGAAGTATTGGGCCGAGTCTTCTCGCCGAGCCGCGGATTCGGCGGGACCGCAATCGCGGCGCGCGCACGATCAGCTTACGACCTACTGTCTGACGCTGTTGTACAAACGATGGTCCGAAGGAGACGTCCTATGCTACAAGCGAAACCGATATCGCCCGCAAGTGGCCGTCCGATGTCGGACCGTCCCCATGAGGATGCCGTGCCCTCCGCCCCCGCAATAACTGAGGAATCCGCGACCCGGACGGCGCCTCCACCCACGCCCGGAATGGGCGGGCGAACTGCTCCGGCCCCTCGCTCCCAACGACGGGATAGAGGGGCCGGAGCAGTTGGTCCTTTGGGAGGAGTGGAGGAAGGTGTTGGTAGTGCCAGTGATTGGGAGGCGGGGGCGGAGGTGGAAAAAGAAGTTGGTTCCTGGAGGGGAAGGTTGACAGCAAGGGATCGGGAGTTGGTGGGGCATTTGGGGTTGGTGAGGTATCTGAGAACAGATCAAATTGCAGAGATGATGTTTCGGGGGAGAGCGCAGTCGGTTCTGTCGGCGAGGCTGGGGGAGCCGGCGGACAGAGAGGGGAACAGCAGAGCGCTGGTGAAGAGGCTCTGGTTCGTGAACGGAGAGGGCAGGCGGGTGCAGGTCTGGACGTTGACGCCTTCTGGGTATGGGCTGGCAGAGGAGGTGCTGGGGCGGCGACTGAAGGTGCCTCGGCATGATGTGGCGTCGCAGTTTCTCGAGCACGCGACGGGAGTGAACGAGCTCTACGTGGCGCTGACGAAGAGGCCGGATGCGCCGCGACGTGCGGACTGGAACGCGCAGCGCGGCAGGCCTGCTGACGACTTCTCGCGCGTGCCGACGGCGTTCCGCTGGGTGCCGAGCGAGGACCTGGAACTGCCCTTCGCGGAGTACGTTCTCGAAGAGGATCGCTCGCGCGACCGGCGGCTGCAACCCGACGCGCTGCTCGTAGACGCAGTCCGGAAGCGTCGCTACTTGATCGAATACGAGACCGGCAGCGCGACGGTACGAAACGCGCAGCACAGGACTGCTACCCTGACCAAGCTGGCGCGCTACTCGCACTTCATCCTCGGCTTCGCCGACGCCCAGGGGAAGGCGACCTACTACTCGAGGCACTTCGCCGACGGCTTCACGCCGGTCGTCCTCTTCATCGCGCGCACCGCTGCGAGGCGAGAGACGATTGCGGAAGCTGTCGCCGGCTGGGCAGGCGGGGAGATGAGTCCCCGCTTTCAGGTGCGCTCGCTCACGGTCGAACAGGCCTGCGTTGAGTTTCGGGCGCTCCTACTAGGAGAGAAGCCAGCTGTCCCTGCTCCAGCAACAACGGCCGCGCCTGCCGCGCCGCCATCGAGGGCGTCGCGGGACGGTGTTCTTCTCTCCTGGAACGAGCTCGAACTCCTCCGGCGCTTCCAAGACGAGGCGCTGCACGCGATCCAGCAAGTCAGGCACACAGTCCGCGCCGGGAAGCCAGTCGCTTCTGAGCCCAGGTATCCAGAGCAAACAGCGGCCGCCGAGCGCCTTCTGCAGTGGCTTCTCGCGCTCAAGCCGGCGCCAAAGCGCAGTGACCAGGATGGCGCCTCAAGCGCCAACATCTGAGGGAGCAAACGAATGGCAGATCGCGCCAGCGGGGAGTACCAGCTTTTCAACCTTCGGCTGCCAGTTGAGACCCTCAGCCGGCTCCACCGGTACAGGGACTACCTGAACCAGACGCAGCCCGGTATCGACGCGAACGTGAGCATGGCGGCGCGCATGCTCCTCTTCCGTGCGCTCGACCAGGTCGAAGAGGAGATGGGCATTCGCAAGAAGGCTAAGGCTGGACCCCACGACTTGGTCCGCGGGAAGAAGTGACGCTTCCCCTGCAAAACGGCTCCGGCAGAACGCCCCCCCGGTGAGGACCGTAGATTCTTCCTTCGTCACTTCTTTGCGTTTTCCCACCCGCCCACTACCTCCCAGCGTACGCTCGGAAAATGTGTCGATCAACAGGTCGTCGCCGCGCCGCTGGTCATCAGTCATCGCTACTGGGTTGCGGGCGCAGCCCGCGTTGGGACCGATAAGGGCTGTTTCGACAACTCGAGGGGCCTGGGGATCCACACGGCCGAGAGTAGCAGGGGACGGCGCGGCCCGCGCTACGCAGCGGCGCTGCAGGAGAGCAGGTATCGGTTCGAGGAGGGCGAGCGTCGTCCGGTCGTTCTGACGCAAGGGGACCGAGAAGCTGTTGGTGCGGCGATTAGCGCGATACCTGCGCCTTGGAACGCATTAAGAATTGGTCTCTCGGAATGACGCTTCCTTCCTGAACTCAAAGTCAGCCTAGCAGACCAGCCTGGGCAAGATGGCGAGCGGTGTTTAGCTTTCGAGGGAGCGCTTTCCCGCCTGGGCCACGCCCCGGACGGACTTTGCTACTCCGCCGGTATTTGGAGTTCATCCATGAACACGCGAAGAGCTCTTGCCTGGGCACTGTGCATCGTCGCCTGCGGACTCCGCTCGCTCGACAGCCGGCTCTCCGAGCAGGACGACGAGACGAAGCGCCGCGCCTGGGAAGCAGCGCGGTCGGGCGGCCCACCCGCGCCGGACTATCTCGACGCGAAGCGTGACTACCTGCGTGGCCATCTCGAGCAGATCCGCCTCGCCCCAAACGGGTCCGGCGCGAGCGCGGCCGCGGGGACGGTAAGGTGGAGGAACCTCGGGCCCTTCGACGCGGCCGCAGCCCCGTGGCTCGACTCAGGCCGGCTTCGAACCATCGTGACCCACCCCACCGACTCCCGGATCATCTACCTCGGCACCGCCGGCGGCGGGGTCTGGAAGACCTCCAACGCCGACCTCTCTCCCGGGTCGACCTGGACCTGGACTCCGATCACCGACGGCATCGCCCCCGCCAGCGCCTCGGGGAACATCGCGGTGGGGAGCCTCGCCATGAGCCCGGCCGATCCCGAAACGCTCTACCTCGCACTCGGAGACCCCGGCGGCGGGTCCGGGAGCGCGCGGGGATTTTTCATCACTCACGATGGCGGCGCTACCTGGTCCGCGGGCGGCGACCCCGGCCAGACAGGTTTCGTCTATACGGTTCTTCCAATCGGCGCCTCGGTAGTCCTGGTCGGCGGAAGCGACGGACTGTGGCGCTCGAACGATGGCGGGCGCTCCTTCAGCCGCATCGCCTTCGCCGGCAGGTCGGATTGGGGAGATTTCATTTATTCGCTCGCGCGCTTCGCCGACGGAACCCTGCTCTGCGCCCGGGCGGGGTCGGGCGGCATCGAGCGCTCCACCGACGATGGGCAGACCTGGACGGTCGCGCCCCTGCCGCAAAATCCGCCCTTGAACCGCATCACGCTCGCCGTAAGCGGCGCTACCGCCTTCGCGATCGCGGCCGACAACTTGAGCAGGCTCCAGTCCGGGGTCTTCAAGAGCACCGACCAGGGCAAGAGCTGGGTCTGGATGCCCAGCGAGGCGACCGTTTTTCCCTACCCCCAGGGCGGCTACAACCAGATGCTCGCGGTCGACCCTGACGACCCCTCGCGGATCCTCGCCGGCGGGATCTACCCGATGCGTTCACAGGATGGAGGACTGCACTGGGAGCGCCTCCAGAGCATCATACACGCTGACTTGCAGACGGCGGCCTGGTCGCGGACCGGAAGAAAGGCGCTCTTCATTGGTCACGACGGAGGGCTGACGCTCCTGCGCGATCCGTGGGGGACCCAGGGCCCTGACTTTGCGGACAGCAGCTACAACCGCGGGTTGGCGACGCATCTCGTCTACCAGCTGAGCGGCACCACGGCAGCGACGCCGCCGGACGCGCGCGACCGCGTCGCCGTCGGCCTGCAGGACAACGGCTGCCGCGAGCGGCACGGCGCCCCGCTCGCCCAATCCGGAAAGTTCGATCTGCAAGCCGGCGGCGACGGCTATGGCGTGCTCTATCACCCGCTCGACGGGAGCAAGCTTCTCTGCGGAGCGAATGGGTGGATCAACCTGTTCGTGAACGGTAACTATGGTGGCCCGGTTTTCCAGAACGCCCAGTTCATGCCACCGCTCTTCGCAGACGAGTCCGATCCGAGCGGCGACTCCGCCTTCACGCTCTCGAATGACAGCGTGGTCAAGACCACCGACTTCGGCAAGACCTGGACGACACTCCCCAGGACCGGCCTTCCGGCGGGCCTCACCCCCTACGGCTTCGCCTCCTCTCTCGCCCCGGGTGGCCCCCTCATGGTCATCATCGGGGGGAGTGGATACCGCAGCCTCGACGGCGGCGCGACCTGGACCGCCTTCTCGTCTCCCGCCAACGGTTGGTTGAGTGGACTCGCGTTCGGCGACAAGATGCTCTACGCGTGGAGCGGCATCCTCGACACGAAAAGGCCCCACGCTTGGCGATCGTCCGATCTCGGCGACAGTTGGCAAGCGATAGACGGAGGCGGCCTGCCGCCCTTGCCGGTGTGGCGGCTGGTCCCGGATCGAAAGGATCCCGCGATCCTCTGGGCCGCTACAGACGTGGGCGTCTATCGGAGCGCGGATGGCGGTGCCGCCTGGAGCCGCTTCGGCGTCGACCTTCCCTGGGTCACGGTCCGCGATCTCTACCTGGCCGCGGATGGCTCGCTGGTGCGGGCGGGGACCTTCGGCCGCGGCGTCTGGGAGGCGCGGCTCGACGAATTCTCGCTCTCGCTCTCGACACAGAGCGTGGTCCTCGCCCCGGGCGGGTCGGCGGTCGTGCAGGTGGGAACGCAGCTCGTGAGCGGCCTGGCGCAGCCGATTGCGCTCGTCGCGGAAGGATTGCCGACGGGCGTCACCGCGAGCTTCACCCCAGCGCAGGTCAGCACCGGCGGAGGCTCGGTCCTCACGCTGCGCGCCGCCCCGGGCGCGGCCGCCGCCAATGCCAACTGCAGCGTCCGCGCGTCGTCGGCAACCGCCGTGCACGCGGCCGCCCTGGAATTGGCAGTGGCCGCGCTGCCGTCGCCCACCGCAACCATCGCGGCGCCCACCGCCTCCGCCACCGTTTCCGGCACGGTGACCGTCTCCGCCACGGCAGCAGTGGCTCCGGGGACCTCGCTTGCCCGGCTGTCGATCCTCGTCGACGGAGCGCCCATCGGCAGCGGAACCGCCTCGCCCGCTTCCGCGAGTTGGGACACCACCGGGGTGGCGAACGGCGAGCACGTGCTCTCCGCACTCGCGGTGGACGCGACCGGTGCCGCCGGCCGTGCCGACATCCGCGTAACCGTGCACAACGAGGCCCGGCCGCCTCAGACCGGCCTCGACGTCGGCGTCAGCGCGCCCGCGGACGGCGCCACCATCGCCGGCCCGGTGCGCCTCGTCGCGACCGCCACGGCACCCGCCGGCCTCGCGCTCCTGGAACTGCTCGTCGACGGGGTGGTGGTTGCCTCCAGCAGCAGCTCGCCGCTCGAAACCAGTTGGGATGCAAGCGGCGCAACTCCTGGCAGCCACGCGATCACGGCGGCCGCCACCGATCACAATGGCCAGCGCGCCGTCTCGGCCAAGGTCTCCGTCGTGGTCGCAGCGCCTGCCGGCAAGGGGCGAGCTCAGGGGGGCTGCAGCAGCACGGGCGGAACGCTCCAAGGCGCTCTGGTTGCGCTGCTGCTCGGATTCGTCAGCCGGCGCCGGCGGCCGCGGTAGCGGCTGCCCAGACTCGCGCCGATCGCCGGGATATCTTTGGCGCTCGCAAATATCTCGGCACTAAACAGCCGCTGTCTGATTGCAGCGCGAAGCTCGTCCGCGAAGAGGAGTGCAGCAGCCGGTCGGGTTGGCGATCCACCACGCGGCGACGCCTCGACGTGGCTCGCTGCCTCCGGCGAGAACTCGACCCGGGATCGTTTCACCGTCAGCGGCTTGCGGAGACGGTCGAGGACCGTCTTCGAGGGGATCGTCTGCCCTGAGTTGAACTGCTCTTCAGATCGCGTGATCGCCGCGTGCAAGCGCTCGCAATCGAGATCATCGAGCGCATCGCCTTCTTCGTCGTCGAGGCTCCGGAGCAGGCGGTTGACCAACTCGGCCCGTTCCTCCGCGGGGAGCTTCAGCGCTTCAGAGACGATCTTCTCAGCATCGGGCGCCACATCGGGAGACTACGTTCGAGATACGGGGCTCGACAAGTCAACTTTGTCTTCGCTCGACCAAGCCAAAGGAGACGAGCGGGGGGTTTTGGCGATAGCCCGCTGCCGTCGGGCGGACGCAGGACCCTGTTGATCCACTGTGCGATCAGGCCGCCTTGACGTCGATCTTCAGCTTGATGCCCGCGGCGTCGAGTTCCGCCTGCATCGCGAGCTTCACGAAAAGCGCCTCGGGGTAACCGAGAATTCGTGCCCAACGTGCCGCGCGTTCGGCGCTCACGCCACGCCGCCCCTTCTCGATGTCGCACAGGTGGGGGCGCGAGACGCCAAAGCGCTGTGCGAGACCCTCCAGCGTGTGTTCGTCGCACTCACGGATGGATCGCAACAAGGCGCCGAACGTGAGCGGTCCGCCTCGGAGCTTCTCCAAGTACTTCACCGCGGCGCTCTTCTTCTCCTTGGCCATCCTGTTCTCCTCAGTATTCGTGCCTGTTGACTTCCTCGACCGACACGAACTCGACCGCACCCTTGCGGACGACGTAGAACGCGCGATACGCGCGGTTGAGCCGTATGGAGCGCTGGCCCTTGCGCTTGCCCTTGAGGGGCTCGTCGTGGAATCCAGGAATCTTGCGCACTTCTTCCAGGCCGATCGCCTCGACCGACTGAACCCACGCCTCGAACTTGTCGAGCACCTGCGTTGGCACGGCTCGTAGATCCTTCTTGGCGCGCTCCGTGAGCACGACAGTCTTGATCACGGAAGCGAAATGTACCCCTCCGAGGGGAACTCGTCAAGGTGACGAGCCGAGCCGGGCTGGAATTGGGCACTCCGCAGAAACCGAAGTCGCCGGGTAGAAGCTCACGAGGGGCGACTCGGGGTTGGTTCACTCGAGGTGCGTTGCCCCTCTATTGCCCCCGACTGGGTCAGATCGAGCAGATTGGTGTCGAACAGCGACGAACTGCATCCGACAGGTTAGCTGGCGAGCTTCCAAGGGATTCGACCTTTCGCGTGTGCCATCGCCGAGTTCCGTGGAAGTGCCTGGTGAAATTCGAATCTCTGTGGGGACGCACCTTTCTGGTGGGAATTATTCGTGTTTTCCTGCGGAGGGGTGCCAGCTCTCCCCCTTCTCTCCCCGCAGCGGCGGCCGCTGCTCGAGCAGCCGGATGGCCTGGTTGAGCGACGCCGGGGACAGGTGCATGTAGCGCATCGTGGTGCTGAGGTCGGCGTGTCCGGCCAGCTCCTGAATTGCCCGAACCGGCGCGCCGCGCATCGCAAGGTGCGAGCAGAAGGTGGCTTTGTGTGAGTGATGATGTTGAGACTAGATTAAACAGTCGATGAGCGCGGCGAACTTCTCGTCGAGCTCTCGGGCAACCTGCGCAACGCCGGGATCCTCGAATTGCTCGAGGAGCGTCGAGGGCCGGTCGTACTCCAGCACTGTCCCCGTGCGCTCATCGGCAGCAACCAGCAGGCTCAACGGAGCGTAGAGTCCGCTGCCGATCTGCAGCTTCGTCATCCGGGAGGCCGTCAAGGGATGGCCGATCAGAAAACGGATCGCGTCGGTCGGTTTCCCCTGCAGGCGCAGAATCGCGCCGTGATCGAGCGCTGCGAAACGCATCAAGCCGCTCTGGCCGGCCATCGCGGCGATGTCCTCGATGACCGAGCCCGTCGGCGCTTTCGCCTCGATGCGGGCGCGCATCGCGGCGACTGGGGCGAAGACCCCCGTCTCGGCCTCGATGCGACGGACGACCTCGGCGAAGGGCGTCCCAGTCCACACCCGGATGTGCTCCACCTGGACGATCCGGCTCGTGTGATCCATCAGCTTCCCCATCCCCCGCCGAGGGCCTTGTAGATTGCGATGAGCGTGACTGCGGTATTCTTCTCGCTCTGCACCAATTGGTCCTCGGCCGCGTAGACGGAGCGTTGCGCGTCGAGGACCGAGAGGAAGTCCTCCAGACCGCTCGCGTACCGGTCGGTGGCCAGCTCGAGCGCGCGGCGGTTCGCGGCGACGGAAGCGCCCAGCGAATCGCGCCGCCGCAGCTCGCGCCCGTGGGCCGAGAGCGCGTTCTCGACCTCTTCGAGCGCGGTGAGGATTGCCTTCTCATATTGGAGGAGCGCCTGTTCCTGCCGCGCCTCTTGCACCCGGATGTTCGCCCGGATGCGTCCGCCCGCGAGGATCGGCCAGCGGAAGCCGAACCCGGCGCTCCAGAACTGGCTGGAGGCGTCGAAGTCACCCAGGTCGTCGCTGCGGCGGCCGAAGCTGCCTAGAAGATTGAAGCGTGGGAACAGATCCGCCGTGGCGACGCCGATGCGGGCGGTTGCCGCCGCCAGCTCCCGCTCGCTGCGCCGGAGATCGGGCCTTCGCGAGAGCAACTCGGAGGGCAGGACGCGGGGAACGTCGGGAGGCGCGGGCGGCAGCGCCCTGGGAGCATCGAGCTCGGCGAGCAGCGCCTCGGGATCCCGACCCAGCAGGACACCGATGCGGAAGACCGACTGCTGGCGCACCACTTCCAACGACGGCCGCTGGGCCAGGGTCGCGGCAACGAGTCCTTGCGCGCGGGCCACATCGAGCTCGGAGCCCAACCCCGAGTCGAAGCGCGCCCGGGCGAGCGCCAGGCTCTCTTTCTGCGACTCGACGGTCTGGTCGAGGATCTCGATCTGCCGTTCGGCGCCTCGCAGCTCGATGTAGTTGCGGGCGACGTCCGCGACGAGCGTGACCAGGACGTCCTCTCGCCCTTCCTCGGCTGCCTGGACCTGCGCAAGGGCGGCTTCCTCGTCCCGCCTGACGCCGCCGAAGAGGTCGATCTCCCAGCTGGCGTCGAATCCTGCTTCGAAGACGCTCTGGGCGGAGGCGCTGCCCGGCTCGCCGAAGGAGATCTCCCGCTTCGACCGCGCGTACCCGCCGCTCGCGTCCACCTGGGGCAACCCCGCCGAGGCAGCGATTCCGCGCGCGGCACGCGCCTCGCGGATGCGGGCGGCGCTGACCTTGAGGTCGAGGTTTCCCTCTACTGCGCGCGCGACGAGGCTGTCGAGCAGAGGATCGCGAAACCCGGTCCACCACTGCTCGAACGACGAAGGCCCCCGTCCGGCGCCTTCACTGAACGCCTTTGGAACGGCGATCTCCGGGCGCTGGTACTGCGGTCCCACCGTGCAGCCAACCAGGAGGGCGAAGGTGACCAGGAGGCTTTTCATCGCAGCGCCACCTGCCCGGCGTCGATGAATACGTCGAGCTGCTCGCCCACGAAGAGCGGAAGATCGTCCTGCTCCACCTTGTAGATGACCTGCAGCACCCGGGTGTCGACCCGCTCCGTGCTGTCGCCGGTCAGGGACTTCTTCGGGACCACGAAGGGCTCGAAACGCACGAACGAGAGCGGCGTCTTGAGCTCCGCGTTCCCGCGCAGACGCCCCACCGCGGCCGAGCCCGCGCGCACCCGCCACCCCTCGTGCTCGTCGACGTCGACCCGCACGTGCAACGGCTTGGATCGACCCAGCACCATCAACGGCGATTCGCCGGTAGCGGCGGCGGCGAACTCGCCCACGCGCAGTTTCACCTGCAGGACCTCCGCGTCGATCGGCGAACGCACCGTGCTCCGCTCGATCTCCACGGCCATGGCGCGGACCTGGGCTTCGGCGGCCGCGACCTGCGCCCGGGCTTCGTCCAGCTCGGCAGCAGCCGTGTCCACCGCCGACCGCCGCCGGGACCGCTCTTCGGCGCTGACCGCGCGCTTGTCCTTCACCTGCTCGGCGAACGAGAGCTGACGTCGGAGATCGTCGAGACGCGCATCCGCGACTCGGGCGCGCGAGCGGGCGACCGCGAGCGTCTGCCGGCGCACGTCGAGCTCTGCCCGGAGATGCCGCGTGTCCAACTCGAAGAGCGGGTCGCCCGCGCGCACCGCGTCTCCAGCACCGACGAACACCTTGGGAACGATGCCGGACAGGGGCGTGCCGATGGCAATGTTCTCCGTGCTCGCCTCGACCAGGCCAACCGCGGCGACGGTATCGCGGAAATCCGAGACGGGAGGCGGCGACGGGGGGATCGTGCTTTCCCGGTGAGTCGTCGTGTGCACGATGGCGTAGGCCGCCCAGGCCGCGGCGAGGATTCCGATCAGCGGTAGAATGAACCGTCTCATGGCCTCAGGCCTCCTTCCGGGTGACTTTCGCGATTCGTCCGTCGTCCATGTGCGCGATGCTTTGCGCGTAATGGAAGACGCGCGTGTCGTGCGTCACGACGATGACCGCACGATCGGGATGGACGGCGTTGCCCGCGAGCAGCGACATGACCGCTTCGCCGCTGGCATGATCCAAGGCTGCGGTGGGCTCGTCGCAGATGACCAGGCGTGGCTCGTGGATGAGCGCCCGGGCGAGGGCGACGCGCTGCTGCTGGCCGCCCGAGAGCTTCGAGGGCAAGGCGTGGATCCTGTGTGATAGACCCAGCCGCGAGAGAAGCGATCCAGCCCGATCGAGCGCTTCTTTCCGCGAGATTCCGGCGATGAGCAGCGGCACCGCCACGTTCTCCGCAGCGGTGAAGGCGGGCAAGAGGTTGTACTGCTGGAAGAGGAAGCCGACGTTCTTGCGCCGGAAGAGGATCCGCTCGGCTGGGGCGAGGTCGTCGACCTCGACGCCCAGCACCGACAGATCCCCGTCCGTCCGATCCAGGAGTCCAGCGATGACCGAGATGAGCGTCGTCTTGCCGCACCCGCTCGGACCGACCAGGAAGCTCAGCTCGCCGAAGCGCGCGTCGAACTCGACGCCGCGGAGCGCCTCGATGCGCGTGTCGCCCTCGCCGAAATGCTTCCGCACCGCGCGGCAGGAAACCGCCAGGCTCATCGGAAGACCTCCGCAGGCTCGAGCACCAGCACCCGCCGGATGCTGAGGATGCTGGCCATCGCGACCACGAACAGGATGCATGCTCCCGTGAGGCCCGCGCACTGCCACAAGAGGACGATCCCCCGGGTGGCCAGCTTGTGCCGGAAGATCTCGAAGAACGTCGCCGCCATCCCAGTGCCGAGGCCGAAGCCCAGCGCCGCGACGCTCACCGCCTGCAGCAGGATCATTCCGACCAGCCGCGGGTTGGTCACTCCCATGGCCTTCAGCGCGCCGAACTGCTTCAGGTTCTCGACCGTGAATAGATAGAAGGTCTGGCCGGCCACCACCGTTCCCACGATCAACGCCACCAGGATCGTGATTCCGAAGTTGACCGGGATTCCGGTGTTGCGCAGGTAGTACCCGATGCCGTCCCACATGAACTGCTGCGTCGTCCGCGCGCGGAGCGATGTGCGAGCGGCGATGCGCTCGGCCAGCTCGGCGGGGCTCGTTCCGGGAAGCGGCCTGGCGATGATGAATGACAGTTGGGTCCGCTCGCGGCCCAGGAAGTTCACCGCCTCGCTGTAGCGGGTGTGCATGATCGGCACGCTCAGGAAAGGAGCGGACGCGTCCGAGATCCCCACGATCGTGACGCGGTGATCGTTCATTTCCAGGATGCGCCCGAGCTCGAGCGGCTCGCCGGGGAAGAGCAGCACGTAGCCAGCCTGGTCGATGATCATGGAGTCGGGTTCGCGCAGCCGCTCCCAGGACCCGAGAAGCATCTTCCGCGGAGCGCCCGACAGCGTCGCGTCGTCGAGCCCCAGAAGCACCGAGACGGCGAACCTTCCCTGGAGCGTCTTCGCCACCGGGCTGCCCTTGAAGAGGCGCACCGCCCACGCCACCCCCGTAACGCCGCGCACCCGGGTGAGGTCGGTGTCCTTGAGCGCCTTGGTCTGATCCCAGTATTCGGTCTTCGGATCCATCACCCAGACCTCGGCGTCCGTCACGTCGAGGATCTGGCTGGCCGTGCGCCGCATGATGCTGGCGAAGATGGAGGTCTGATTCTCCAGCAGAAACGTGCAGAAGGCGATTGCGAAGACCAGGCCGAAGTACTTGGCCCGATCGCCGGTCAGCATCCGCAGGGCTACGAAGTTCATCGACCACGCTCCTTGCGTTCTGTACTAACTGGCATATAATGTGCCGTCAAGGAGTTTCTGACGACATGGTACAAAATGAAGAGGCGCGGCCGCGCGGCAGGCCGCGAGAGTACGATCCGGAAGTCGCGCTCCAGCAGGCCATGGACGCCTTTTGGGACACGGGGTTTTCCGGCACCTCCCTAGACGATCTGAGCACGCGGACCGGCATGAACCGGCCCAGCCTGTACGCCGCTTTCGGCGACAAGCAGGCGCTCTATCTGAAGACGCTGGAGGCGTATCTCGCGGGCAGGCGCAAGGATGTCGCGGCGGCGCTCGCAGCCGGGCGGCCTCTTCGCGAAACGCTTCGCGAGCTCTACGAGACGGTGCTCGACCGTTTCCTCGAGGGCGACCGGGGCGCGAGGGGCTGCTATCTGGTGGGGACTGCGGCGACCGAGGCGGTCGACAATCCCGAAGTGCGCGAGGCGCTCGCCCGCTCACTGCGCGAGCTCGACGGGGGTTTCCGCGAGGCGTTCTCCAGGGCGAAGGCGCGCGGCGAACTGGGACCAGAGGCGGATCCCGAGGCGCTCGCCACGGTCGCGTCTGCGATCGTGTATACGCTCGCCCTTCGCGCGCGGGCAGGTCAGCCGCGCGCAGCCTTGCGGAAGGTGGCCGATTCAGCCGTGCAGCTGATTTGCTCCAGCGGCGGCCCAACGCGGAAGCGGAGGCGCGGGCGCTGATGCACGCGCAGCGGCGACCCCTTCCACTCAACCAATTCGCCGGGTTGAGCTTGACCCGCCCGTCTGGCGCAGCGCTGGCCCTTTCCCGCTCGCGTGCAGATTGTGGCTACGTCGGCATGCGTGCGTGACGTCGCGTTCTTCTCCGACTGGCGCTCCGCAGCGGAACTGGCCCGGCCAGGCGACGTCGTCATCTCGGATCCGCCGTACCTAGGCGGATTCGACGCGTACACCGCAGCGCGGCTTTCGTCAGCGCAGCACGAGTGTCTCGCCGCCGAGCTGGAACGTCTCGCGGCGAACGGGTGCCTCGTTCTGGCGTTCAACTCGCCGGCAGCCGAGCCTCTCTACTCGCGCTGGGCACATCTCGAGTGGGCGTATCGGTCGGGCCGCATCAACTGCCAAGGGCACGCGCGGGACCGAGTGCGTGAATTCGTGGCCTACGCCTCGCGTTCGGGTTCGCCGCCGATTCGGTGCGGCGCCGGCGACGTCGGCACGGCTAGCTCGACGATTCTCTCCCCTATCTCTCCCCCAACCGGGGCAAATCCAGAAGGCGCCCGTCAAACTGTGTCGACTCGTTCTTGACGTCCTCGCCCTCGGATTCCCTCGCGAATTCGGCTTTGGCGTGCGTCGTCGCGGGGTTGTGATTAGCTGGCTCGGTACAGTTCGAATCTCTGTGGGGACGCACCTTTCTAGTGGGAATTGCTCGTGTTTTCCTGCGGAGGGGTGCCAGCTCTCCCCGTTCTCTCCCCGCAGCGGCGGCCGCTGCTCGAGCAGCCGGATGGCACGTGAAGTTCGAGGGAGCCGTTCGGATCGAAGGAGCCTGGCAGGGGAGCACTTTAAGATGCGGCGCTCCTAGACCGCTCGTCTGGCGTTCGACGTTTCGGGCTGTCCTTCCTGACGCCCGCAACACGTCGTTGGCGCGCTACGCCGAGGTGACGACATACCGTCGAGCCCACGGTCACGCGAGCCTTCCGAAGAGCTCCGCGGCCCAATCGATGAACACGCGGAGGCGGTTGCTCACGTAGCGGTTGGGAGGATAGGCGAGATGGAACTCGTACGGTGGGGGCTGAAACCTCGCCAGCAGTGGGACGAGCTCGCCGCGATCGACCGCGGGTCGGGCGATAAACGAGAACGTCTGAATCACCCCGAGGCCGGCGAGACCAGCGGCTAAGTGGGCGTTGCTCTCGTTGACCCGCACGACGTGCCGGGCCGTGATCTCCACGGGACGCTGCTTGTCCGAGAATCGCATCGGCACGTCGCGTCCCGTGCGCGCAGTGAGATAGTTGACGACGCGATGGTGCTCCTCGAGATCGCGGGGATGCTTCGGCGTTCCGAAGCGCTCGACGTAACCCGGCGTTGCGCATGTGATCCAGCTCGCGCGGCCGATGGTTCGTGAGATCAGGGTCGTGTCGGTCACGCGGCCGCCTCGGATGACGCAGTCGACGTTGTCGGCGACGAGATCGATGTCGCGGTCGCTGACCCCGACATCGATCCAGATCTCCGGATAGCGATCGAGAAAGGCCGGGAGCGCGGGAAGAAGAAGGCGACTAGCCACTTAGGACCCGACGTCGACGCGGAGGTGACCTCGGGGCCGCCCCTTCGCCGCGGAGAGGCTTGCGTCGATGTCCTCGAGCTCCTTCATGACCCGAGCACTCTTCTCGTAGTAGGCGGCTCCTTCGGGCGTGACGGCGACGCGCCTCGTCGTGCGCGACAGGAGCTGGACGCCGAGGTGCGCTTCAAGCGTTTGAACGAGTTTGCTGATCGTCGCCTTCGGCATTCGGAGCGAATCCGCCGCCTTCGTGAAGTTGCCGGCCTCGACGACTCGCGAAAAGGTCCGGATTGCGAGCAGTTGGTCCACGCCGTCGATTGTCCATGGATGTGGACAGCATGTCCAGTGATCGGTGTTTCTCAAACAGTGGATCGAGCTGCAGCATGTTCGTCTAAAGGAGACACGAACATGAACTCCTCACTGCAAGGAAAGGTCGCTCTCGTCACCGGCGGATCGAGCGGCATCGGTTTGGCGTCCGCTCGGGAGCTTGCCGAGCGCGGGGCGACAGTCTTCATCACCGGACGTCGAACTCCGGAGCTCGACGCGGCCGTCCGCGCCATCGGTCATCAAGCGCGCGGCATCGTGGCGGACGTTTCGAAGCTTCAGGACCTCGATCGCGTGTACGCGGAGATCGGGCGCGCTGCGGATCGGTTGGACATCGTCTTCGCGAACGCGGGCGGTGGCGACATGATGCCGCTGAGCACCATCACCGAAGAGCACTTCGACCGCATCTTCGACACGAACGTCAAGGGGCTTCTCTTCACCGTTCAGAAGGCGCTGCCGCTAATGAGAGAGGCCGGATCGATCATCCTGAGCGGCTCGACCACCACGACCGAGGGAACCGAGAACTTCAGTGTGTACAGCGCCAGCAAGGCCGCCGTGCGCAACTTCGCTCGCTCCTGGGTGCTCGATCTCCGCACGCGCGGCATTCGCGTCAACGTGCTGAGCCCCGGTGCGACGGCCACCCCGGGCCTCTCGGGGCTCGTTCCACCGGAGCACAAGGACGGGCTCTTCGACATGCTCGCGAAGACCGTGCCTATGGGGCGCCTCGGGAAGGCCGAGGAGATCGCGAAAGCCGTCGCGCTCCTTGCGTCCGGCGACGCGAGCTACATCAACGGCATCGAGTTGTTCGTCGACGGCGGCAAGGCACAGGTCTGAAAGGAGAGACGTCATGGACGCACCCGAGTTGCTTCGAGCCTACCTGGCCGAGATTCAGGATCCGGCCGCCGTCGCCGCCCTCTTCGCTGAGGACGGCGTGATCGAGCTCCCGACGATCAACGCGCGCGCGCAGGGACCTGCGGCGATCGAGAAGTTCATCGGCGGGCTGCTCGCCAAAGTACCGGACTTTCGCTTCAAGAACGCTCGCATCTGGATCGAGACGCCCGAGCAGGCATTCGGCGAGTACGAGGTCGAGGCGCTCGTCCCTTCAACGGGGAAGGTCTACAAGCAGACCTACGCCGGACGCCTCGTCGCCGAGAACGGGAAGATCAAGTTGTTGCGGGAGGCGCTCGACACGCTCGCGGCGTCGCGCGCCTTCAGCAAGGACTGACCCATGAAGCGAAGCAGTGGAGTCAATGGACGATATACGTTCCGGAGCAACTCATGAAGAACCACTTAGAAGACAATACGGGAGTGCCGGCGCCCCTCAGCTCGCGCCGCGAGTTCATACGTGCAGCTGCCGCATCCGGTGGTGCCGCTATGTTGTCCGCCGGGTTGGTGCCAATCAGTGTCGATGCGAGCGCCGACAAGGCTGCGCAACCCGTGCTCTCCACGGCGACGGAAGACGTTACACCCTTCGAGGTCCATGTACCCCAGGCAGCACTGGACGATCTCAAGAAGAGACTTGCCAATGCTCGCTGGCCGGACAAGGAACCGGTAACGGATTGGTCGCAGGGTGTCCCGCTGGCCCAAGCGCAGGCGCTCGTTGAGTACTGGCGCACTCACTACGATTGGCGTCGTGTTGAGAGCTCACTGAATAGGCTGCCACAGTTTCGTACGCAAATTGACGGTCTCGGGATTCACTTCATTCACGTCCGATCGAAGCACGAAAGCGCCCTGCCAATCATCCTCACTCATGGCTGGCCTGGATCGGTCCTTGAGTTTCTGCAGGTCATCGGACCTCTGGTGGACCCGACGGCCCATGGCGGTAAAGCCGATGAGGCCTTTCACGTCGTAATCCCCTCGCTTCCCGGGTTCGGGTTTTCGGACAAACCGACCGAACGAGGGTGGCGCCTTCCGCGCATCGCGAATGCCTGGGCGGTCCTGATGCAGCGTCTGGGTTACGGCCGTTACGTCGCGCAAGGTGGCGATTTTGGTGCCGGCGTGTCGAGCTGGATGGCCAAGCAGCGACCCTCGGGGCTTGCCGCCATACATCTGAATCTTCCCATCCTCTTTCCGCCGCCGCCGCCACCCCCCGGCGGGTATCCGGCCGCAGAACAGGCGGCGCTGGCTCAGCTCGGCAAGTATGCGAGTGACGCCTCTGGTTATGCCTCCATCCAAGCGACCCGTCCGCAGACACTGGGGTATGGTCTTGCCGACTCGCCAGTCGGGCAGGCGATGTGGATCTACGAGAAGTTTCAGGGATGGTCTGACAACAAGGGCGATCCCGCGGAGGCCATCTCCGTCGATCACATGGTGGATGGCATTACTCTCTACTGGTTGACCGACACCGCCGCATCCTCGGCGCGGCTGTATTACGAGAGTTTCGGGAAGGATTTCGTGCGAATGCCGCTCGAGCTGCCGGTTGCGGTGAGTATATTCAAAGGCGACTTTTTCAACCCGCCGAGGGTGTGGGGCGATCGGACCTACTCGAGGCTCTTCTATTGGAACGAGGTTCCGAAAGGCGGTCACTTCGCCGCGCTTGAGCAACCCAAGCTGTTCGTTGCCGAGTTGCGCAAGAGCTTCCGTCAAGTCCGTTGAGCCTCTTGGAACGACCGAGGCGTTTTTCCAGCTCCTGGAGGCGATGACTCAAGGTCGACCTGGGAACGCGGAGCGCGCGCCCCGCCGCCGTGAAGCCGCCGCGATCGACCTGCACGAAATAGAAGAAGTCGTTCAGATCGAGCATCCATGACTCCATCGTCCAATGCGCGGGACGCTGGGTTCGATTCTTCGTGACTTCTCGACTGCGAGTCCAGCGACTACGTCTCGGGCTGCAACCCGTTGCCAAAGGAGAGAGCCATGAATCGCAATCGTCCTTATGAGCCTCTGACGTCTGATAACGCTGCGCTCGTCCTCATTGACCACCAGCTCGGCCTCATGACCGGCGTCCGTGATATGTCGCCGAGCGAGCTGAAGCACAACGTCGTCGGTCTCGCCAAAGCGGCCAAGGCGCTGAAGCTGCCGATCGTCGTCACCACGACGGCGCGCGAGAGCATGTGGGGGCCGACGTTTCCCGAGCTGGTCGAAGCGCTGCCCGGCGTGCAGATCATCGACCGCAGCTCGGTCAATGCGTTCGATGATCCGCGCACCGCTGCCGCGATCGAGGCGACCGGCCGCAAGAAGTTGATCTCGCCGGCCTTTCACTCGAGGTCTGCGCCGCCTTCCCAGCGATCGCCGCGGTCAGCAGGGGACTCGAGGCCTACGTCGCAGTCGACGCCTGCGGCACGTTCAACGACACCAAGCGGCAGCTCGGCATCGCGCGACTGATGCAGGCAGGCGTGATCGTCTCCGACTACGCCACATTGATGATGGAGTTGATGAAGGACAACAGCCGGCCCGAGGCCGGCGCCCTCTACGGCGCGATCGACATGGACTGGGCCGAGCTCGTGGCGCAGCTTTCGCACGCCTACGGCAAGTGAACCGCGAGGGCCAGCACAATCATCTGCCCGGTCATCGACGCGCAAGCTCTTGCGGCCGATCCGCACCGGCCTTACCAAGGTCGGCCTGCCGGGCGCGAAGGAAGGCCTCCATCTCCTCGACCGGCAGCTCGGCGGCGGCGCGCGCCAGCGGTCGCGGCGGATCCTGCTCCGCCACCTCGCGCGCGACCGCGCCGACATGTTCAAGCTTCGCGACCGCGGGCCGGCCGGCATAGCGCCACCGCCAGTCGAGGCCGGGGGTCAACCAGACCGCGAACGTCTCGGCGAAGTCCTCGTCGGGGTGTTTCTGCGCATACCAGCCGGCCATGCACCGCACGTAGCGCCGGGAAAACGACACGCGCTGTGCTTCTGCTTCTCGGTGCGGCCCGCGGCGAAAGCTGCTTCAGCCAGGGACCTTGTGAGCGGCAACGTGCGCAGAGGCTCGGCTCTTCAGCCCCTAGACGGAGGACGCGTCAGCCGTCATGCCGAGCTTCTTGAGCAGCGCAATCAGCGTCTCCCGCTCGGCGCGCGTCAAGCCGTCGGCGGCGGCGTCGAGTTCGGCCTTGTGCTTGTCGAAGATGCGCGTGATGAGCGCGCGGCCGCTGCGCGTCAGGGCCACCTTCTTGACGCGCCGATCACCGGCGTCGGCAGAGCGCTCGACGAGGCCGCGCGCTTCGAGCCGGTCGATGGCGGTGGTGATGCTGCCGCTCGTCAGCTGGATGCGCCGGCCGATCTCGTTGACCAACATCGGTCCCTTGTGCAGCAGCGCCTCGAGGATGCCAAAGTCCGAGAGGCCGATGTCGTGCGCGGCGATGCTGCGCTGCGCGTGCCGCGCCATCGATCGGTGCGCCTTCATCAGCACCAGCCACAGATGCGTCCCGGAGCTATCGGCCATCGTCACCTCGTCGCGGCGAGCGCGCGGTCAGCCGGCGAGCAGCTTCTTCCAGTCCTGCGCGCGCGCCCACGCCTCGAACGGGAGCCACGGCACCTCGGGGAAGTCGCGGCGCAGCGCCGCGCGATCGGCGGAGTAGCCCGTCGTCTCGAACCACTCGTACATTTTGACACTGTCCTCGCCCATCGCGCCGCGAATCATCGCCATCGGCACCTGGAAGTAGGAGAGTGGACGGCCCGTCACCTTCGACAGGATGGCGACCACCTCCTCGCCGCTGAGCTCGTCGCCGGCGAGGTCAAAGCGCTTGCCGGCGTAGCGCGCGCGGTTCTCCAGCGCCGCGACCGAGGCGCCGGCAATGTCGCTGACGGCCACCTGCATCAGGCGGCGTGTCGGCGCCAGCGGCGATCCGTAGACGCCCTGGCGCAGCTGCGCGAGGCCGAAGAACGCGTTCTCCATGAAGTAGACCGGGGCGACGATCGCGGCTTCGACGCCGCGCGCGCGGATGTGCCGCTCGACGGCAAACTTGCTGTCGAAGTGCGGGACGCCGGTGTGGCGGTCGGCGTTGGCGACGGACGAGTAGACGAGGTAGGCGCCGGCGGCCGCCGCGGCGTCGGCGGCAAGGATGCCCTGGCGCGTCTCGGCCTCAGGGCCGCGCTCGTACGGCGTGGCGACGGAGAACATCGCCTCCATGCCGGCGAGTGCGCGGTCGACCGAGGCGCGGTCCTCCAGATTGCCTTGCGCGAGCTCGACGCCGAGGGCGGCGAGCGCCTGCGCGGCAGGCGAGGCGACGTTGCGCGTGAGGGCGCGTATGCGATGCCCCTTCTTGACGAGCTGCCGGGCGACCGCTCCTCCCTGAGTTCCGGTCGCGCCGGTCACGAGTATGTCGAGCGGCTTGGCCATGAGGTCCTTCTGGCAGTAACTTAACGTCAATCAGCTTGACGTCAAGACACCTTGACGCTTAATATGCTTGATGTGAAGATACTTGACGTCAAGAGAATAATGTGCTTTGTCGAAGGCACCGAATGGAGAACGTTCCCGGCAGGATCGATGCCTTTACCGAGAATGGCAGCTTCCGACGAAGCGCTCGCGCCCGGCGCTCGACACACTTTTGCACAGGGAGGAACGACATGAAGACCATGCAGATCGATCGTTTCGGCGGCCCCGAGGTGCTCCACGCGGCCGAGGCGCCCGAGCCGCACGCCGGCCGCGGCCAGGTGCGCGCGCGCGTGCGCGCGATCGGCGTGAATCTGTTCGACGCCAAGGTGCGCTCCGGCGCCATGGAGGCGGTCTTTCGCACGCCGCTGCCGGCGCTGCTCGGCATCGAGCTCGCCGGCGTGGTCGACGAGGTCGGCGCCGGCGTGACCGAGCTCGCCGCCGGCGACGAAATCTTCGGCTTGTCCGACGGCGGCGCTTACGCCGAGCTGGCGGTCGTCTCGGCCGTGGCCAAGAAGCCCAAAGGGCTCTCGTGGGAGCTGGCCGCCTCGCTGGCGGTCGCCGGCGAGACCGCCACCCGCGTGCTCGACGCGCTGGCGGTGCAGCGCGACGAGATGCTGCTGGTCCACGGCGGCACGGGCGTCGTGGGCAGCGTCGCCGTGCAACTGGCGCGCTTGCGCGGCGCCCGGGTGATCGCCACCGGCAGCGCGGCCAACCAGGCGCTCTTGGCGTCGCTCGGCGCCACGCCGGTGGTGTACGGCGACGGCCTGGTGGCGCGGGTGCGCGCGCTCGGCGCGCCCGTCGACGCCGTCTTCGACGCCGCGGGCAAGGGCGCGCTGCCCGACTCGATCGAGCTGCGCGGCGGCAAGACGCGCATCGTCACCATCGCCGATCCGTCCGCGCAACAGCTGGGGATCCCGTTCTCGGCGGGCACCGCCGCGATGCGCAACGTCGCCGTCTTGCGGACCATGGCCGAGCTGACGGCGAGCGGCAAGGTGACGGTGGCGGTCGCCGAGGTGTTGCCGCTGGCGGAGGCGGCGCGGGCGCATGCGCTCATCGAGAAGAGCCACGCTCCTGGGAAGATCGTGCTCACCGTCTAGCCAGAAGCGGTTTCAGAACCGTCGCGAGCAGTCCCGAGCGCGAGGCGAGCACCGCAGCACAGCGCACAGAGGGTACGCGCGACCCCGTCCGCGCGGCTCAGGGCTCGACGCCAGCCCGCCCGCCGTCTACAGCTCGTTCCTCACGTACGCCGATCCCTCGTACGACTTCGTCGGCCGCTTCGTCTGGGGCCGCATCGTGCAGAAGTTCTGATATGCGCGCGGTGGTCTTGAGCGAGCCCGGCCCGATCGAGAACCTCGAGATTCGTGAGCTGCCGATTCCCAAGCCGCCGCGGGGATGGGTCCGCATCTGCGTCCAGGCATTCGGGCTCAACCGCTCCGAGCTTCACACGCGGTTGGGCCTGTCCGAGGGCGTGACGTTCCCGCGCGTGCTCGGCATCGAGGCCACCGGCGTCGTCGACGATCCCGGCGACAGCGGATTGCGCGCCGGCGCCCAGGTCGTGACGATGATGGGCGGGATGGGTCGCGTGTTCGACGGCGGGTACGCGGAGTATGTGGTCGTGCCCGCCGCGCAGGTCATCCCATTCGCGTCCGCGCTGCCGTGGGACGTGCTGGGCGCGGTGCCGGAGACGCTGCAGACGGCCTATGGATCGCTGACGGTGGGCCTCGATCTGCGGGCGGGGCAGAGCCTGCTCATCCGCGGCGGAACGTCAAGCACCGGCTTCGCGGCGGCGGCGGTCGCCAGAGAGATCGGCGCGACGGTGCTCGCCACTACGCGAAATCCGGCGCGGGCCGCCACGCTGGAACGGCAGGGCGCGATTCCGATCGTCGACGATTGGGCGATTGCGCCTCAGGTGCGCGCGCGTTTTCCCGAAGGCGCGGACGCGGCGCTCGAGGTCGTCGGCACACCGACGCTGCCGGACACCCTGCGCGCCGTCAGGGTGCACGGGACGGTCTGTTTCACCGGCATGCTCTCGAATGAATGGATCGTGAAGGACTTCTATCCGATTGCGTATCTGCCGACGGGCGTGCGGCTGACGGCGTACAGCGGCGAAAGCTCGAACCTGCCGCCCGCGGCCCTGCAGCGATACCTCGACCGCATCGCGTCCGGCGAGCTCAGCCTCGGCACGATCAAGCCGTATTCACTGGAACAGATCAGACAGGCGCACGACGACATGGAGAGCAACCGTGCGGTCGGCAAGCAGGTCGTGGTGCTCTGACAATCCCAGGCCCAAAAGCTCTTTTGCACCGAGTGAAGCTAGCCTTCGGGCTGGAGCTCGGTTTCGTCTTCCAGCGCGGCCGTGATGGCCTGCTGACGCAGCTTTTCGCGGCCCTGCACGGATCCGCAGCAGAGCGGCTCGACCGCCTCCGCCAGGCGCACGAAGCCGACGACCTCGCGCTGCAGCCGCTCGGCGAGAACCGCGTCGCGCAGGCCACCGTGGTCGTCGAAGGCCTCGTGGGCGTGCGGCAGCGCGAACATCTCGGGAAATACCAGCGCGCCGCAGCCCTCGAGCGGGATGCGCGTCTGCCAGAGCCCGCGGATCCCGCCCATCGGCGAGGGAGATGCCGAGAGCAGGTAGATCGACCGCCCCTTCCAGGGCATGGGCCGCGAGCGGGAGACCCAGTCGATGGCGTTCTTCAGCGGGCCGGGGATCGAGTAGTTGTACTCGGGTACGGCGATCATCATCGCCGCGGCAGCCTCGACCCGGCGCGTGAGTTGGCGCGCTCCGGCGGGCAGGCCGGTCTTCTGTTCGAGATCGCCGTCGTACAGCGGCATGGCGAACTCGCCAAACGCGGCCATGTCCACATCTGCTCCTGCCCCCCGGGCGATGCGAGCAGCCAGCTCGATCAATCTGCGGTTCAGCGATGCAGTCCGGAACGAAGCGGCAAAGGCAAGGATTCTCATGACCGCACCATAGCGTCGAAACGTCCCCAAGCGTCCGGAGTACTTGCCGTGGAGCAACTCCCGCGGGGCCTTTCACCCCGCCCGGCGTGCGTCCCGAGGCGAGAGCGATCTCGGCACGGCTGGCTCGACTTTCTCTCCCCTATCTCTCCCCCGACAGGGCCAAGTCCCGACGGAGCCCGTCAACGTCTGTCGAGTCGTTCTTGACGGTCCGCGGCCTCGGATTCCCTCGCGAATTCGGCTTTGGCGTGCGTCGTCGCGGGGTTGTGGTTAGCGGGCTCGGTACAGTTCGAATCTCTGTGGGGACGCCACCTAACCTGCCAGACCTACTTCAGTTCTGTTTCTCGTCAGCCTTCGTGGGCCGCTGTTGCCCCCGACCGGACCGCGCCGCTCGAGCAACCGGATCGCCTGGTTGAGCGACGCCGGCGACAGGTGCATGTAGCGCATCGTCGTCGAGAGGTCCGCATGACCGGCCAGCTCTTGAATCGCCTTCGCCGGGGGTCCCCGCATCACGAGATGCGAGCAGAAGGTGTGCCGCAGCTGGTGGATGTGGCCGGTCACGGGAAGGCCACCGGCTCGCTCCGCACGTCGTCTGGCGAGTCTTCAGCTTCGCGAACCGCGGTGCCGACCCAATGACGCCCCATTCCGCGGCGCAGTTGAGCAGACGGGAGAGCACCGCGAGGGTGTCCTCGACGAAATCGACAAGCAATCAGAACAGCGGCTCAAGGCCGCCATGAAGCAGTTCGATCCCGGAACGGGGGCGGAGGTGGAAAAAGAAGTTGGTTCCTGGAGGGGAAGGTTGACAGCAAGGGATCGGGAGTTGGTGGGGCATTTGGGGTTGGTGAGCCCTTCAAGGTCTCGCTCTACCGCCTCGCGATCATCCTCTCGTTCAACCAACATCGACCAGGCCGGCGTCTCAAGGCGGAATCGCTATTGCCGCGGTTCGACGCTAGCGGCAATGCCGCTCAGTTAAGCGATTGACGTGGTCGTCGTCGTTGACGTTGTCGTGTGCGTGGACGGCGACGGCGACGGCGACGTGGCGGTGGACGACCGCCGGGCATGTCGGGTGTGCCTGGTACATAGCGTTCATGCTCAGCTTTCAAAAACTCGACGTGTACAGGTGCGCCATCGAGTTCCTGGCACTGACCGCGCAAGCTGCCGAACAGATTCCAAGGGGAAAACGCCACGTTGCTGGATCAGTTGCGCCGCGCGGCGAGTTCGATTTCCCTCCACATCGCGGAAGCGGCTGGCCGTACCGGTCAGGCCGATGCCGCGCGGACCTACGCAATCGCTCGCGGGTCTGCGATGGAGTGCGCGGC
>DATBZA010000076.1:0-30033 GCA_036513415.1 Myxococcales bacterium
GCCGTCCACGCAGTTGCCGCTGGCGCACTGGACCGCCCCGCCGCATCCGGTCCCGTTGGCGAGCAGCGCCACGCAGACCCCCGCCGAGCACCAGTCGCCGGCGGCGCAATCCGCATTGCTCGCGCAATTGCCCAGGCATGCGGTGGGGCCGCAGACGTATGGGGCGCAAGCCTGGGCTTGCGGGGCGGGGCAGCGACCCGCGCCGTCGCAAGCGGCGGCGAGCGTCGCCACTCCCGCGCTGCAGCTCGCGCCGCGGCACTGCGCCGTCGGATACGCGCAGGCGGCGCCGTTCGCGCCGTCGCAGAGACCGCCGCAGGCCGTTCCGTCCGAGGCACATGCCTGTCGGCTGCCATGGGGGGCGCCGAGCACCGCCGCGCAGACGCCCGCGCTGCCCGGCACGTCGCAAGCCTGGCACTGGCCGCTGCACGCTTGATCGCAGCAGACCCCGTCCGCGCAGAATCCGGACGCGCACTGGTTCGCTCCGCCGCAGGTGGCGCCGGCGACCAGCTTCGGCGTGCAGACGCCGGCGGCGCAGAAGTTGCCGGACGCGCAATCGGTGTCGCGCACGCAGTCGCCGCGGCAGGCGGTTGTGCCGCAGACGTAGGGATCGCAGGACTGCGTCTGCTGCACCGGGCAGTGGCCCGCCCCATCGCAGGAGGCCGCAAGCGTGGCCACGCCGGCGCCGCAGCTCGCGCCCCGGCACGACGCGGTCGGATAGGCGCAGGCGAGCCCGTGAGCGCCGTCGCAGGAACCGCCGCACGCCGACCCGTCGGTCGCGCACGCCGGGCGGGCGCTGTGAGGAACGCCACTCACCGCGACGCAGAGTCCGACGCTTCCCGGAACGTCGCAGGCCTGGCACTGGCCGTCGCAGGTCTGATCGCAGCAGACGCCGTCGACGCAGCTCCCGCTCGCGCACTGGTTCGATCCGCCGCAGGCTTGCGCATCGGGAAGCTTGGGCACGCAGACGCCCGCCGAGCACCAGTCGCCGGCCACGCAGTCGGCGTCGCGGGTGCAGTTGCCGAGGCAGGCCGTGGCGCCGCAGAAGTACGGATCGCAGAGCTGCGTCTGCGGCGCTGGGCAGAGGCCGGCGCCGTCGCAGCCGGCAGCCAGGATCGCGGTGCCGGCCGAACAGCTCCCGCCACGGCAGGAGAGAGTGGCGTCGGGGTAGGCGCAGGCGGCCGTCGCGACGCCATCGCAAGTGCCCCCGCAAACGGTGCCGGCGCCCCTGCAGGCGATCCGCGCGCCGTGCGGAGCGCCGGAGACCGCGGTACAGGTGCCTTCGCTCCCCCCCACGTCGCAGGCCTGGCACTGGCCGGCGCAGCCCTGGTCGCAGCAGTACCCGTCGATGCAGAACCCGGAAGCGCACTGGCTCGACGCGGTGCAAGCCTGGCCGACCACCGTCTTGGGCACGCACGCGCCCGTCGCATTGCAGCGGTCGGCGGCGATGCAGTCGGAGTCCGCCAGGCAGCTCGTCTTGCAGGCGTTTCCGCCGCACAGGTAGGGGTCGCATTGCGCGGTGACGGCAGCCGGGCAAGCTCCGGCGCCGTCGCAGGTTGCGGCCGCCGTGGCGATCCCGCCCGAGCAGCTGGCATTGCGGCAGCTCGTGCTCGAGTCCGGATATGCGCACGCTGCCGCGTTGGCTCCGTCGCAGGCGCCGCCGCAAGCGCCACTTCCGGCGCAGGCGGTGCGCGCTCCGTGTGGAGCGCCGCTCACGGTGACGCATTGACCCACGCTGCCCGGGACGTCGCACGCCTCGCACTGGCCGTTGCAAGCGCGCGCGCAGCAGACGCCGTCCGCGCAGCTTCCGCTGGCGCATTCGTTCACGGCGCCGCAGGCGTAGCCGTCGGCCTTCTTCGACACGCAGGCGCCGGCCGCACCGCAGTAGTCGCCGGAGATGCAGTCCGCGTCCGCCGTGCAGCTCGTCTTGCAGGCCGTGGCGCCGCAGACGTAGGGATTGCAGGTAGTGGTGACCACCGCCGGGCAGGAACCGGCGCCGTCGCACGACGCGGCCGCCGTCGCCATGCCCGCCGTGCAACTCGCCCCGCGGCACTGCACCGTCGGATAAGCGCAGGCGGCCCCGTTGGTGCCGTCGCAGGATCCGACACAAGATCCGTTTCCGGTGCAGGCGGTGCGCACGCCGTGCGGGGCGCCGCTGACCGCGACGCACTGGCCGAGCTGTCCCGGCACGTCGCAGGCCTGACACTGCCCGCCGCAGGCCTGGTTGCAGCAGACGCCGTCGGCGCAGCTGGCGCTTCCGCATTGGTTCGACCCGCCGCAGGCGAGCCCGTCGGCTTTCTTCGGGACGCAAGCGCCCCCCGCGTCGCAGTAGTCGCCAGCCACGCAGTCCGCCTCCGCCGTGCAGCTCGTCTTGCACGCGGTGGGGCCGCAGACGTAGGGATTGCAGGTAGTGGTGACCACCGCCGGGCAGGAGCCGGCGCCGTCGCAAGATCCGGCCGCCGTCGCCACCCCAGCCGTGCAACTCGCCGCGCGGCACTGCACCGTCGGATACGCGCAGGCGGCCCCATTGCTGCCGTCGCAGGCGCCCGAGCAAGATCCGGTTCCGGCGCAGGCGGCGCGTCCCCCCTGCGGCGCTCCGCTGACCGCGAGGCACTGTCCCACCGAGCCCGCGACGTTGCAGGCCTGGCATTGCCCGTTGCAGGCCTGGTTGCAGCAGACCCCGTCGGTGCAGCTCCCGCTCGCGCATTGGTTCGAGCCGCCGCAGGCGAGACCGTTGGCCTTCTTGGGCACGCACGCGCCTGTCCCATCGCAGTAGTCGGCCGCCGCGCAATCGGAATCCGACGCGCAGCTCGTTTTGCAAACGGTAGGACCGCAGGCATACGGGGTGCACGAGGACGTCACCGGCGCCGGGCACGATCCGGCTCCGTTGCAGCTCGCGGCCGCAGTGGCCGTCCCGGCCGAGCAGCTTGCGCTCCGGCACTGGGCGGTCGGGTACGCGCAGGCGGCGACATTGAGGCCGTCGCAGGAACCTCCGCACGACGAGCCGTCGGTCGCGCACGCAGGGCGCGCGCCGTGGGGAACGCCCGCCACGGGCGTGCATTGACCGACGCTGCCCGCGACGTTGCAGGCCTGGCACTGGCCGGCGCAGGCCTGGTTGCAGCAGACGCCGTCCGCGCAGCTGGCGCTTCCGCATTGGTTCGACCCGCCGCAGGCGAGCCCGTCCACCTTCTTCGGCACGCAAGCGCCCGTCCCATCGCAATAGTCGGCGGAGATGCAGTCCGAGTCGGTGGCGCAGCTCGCCTTGCACGCCGTGGGGCCGCACACATACGGCGTGCATTGCGTGCTGGCGGCGGAGGGGCAGGTGCCGGTGCCGTTGCAGGAGCCGGCCGGCACCGCTGTTCCGGCGGCACAGCTCGCCGCGCGGCACTGGGTGGAGGCGCCGGGATATCCGCAGGCCGAGGCGCTGCTGCCGTCGCAGACGCCGCCGCAAGCGGAGCCGTCGGTGGCGCATGCGGGCCGCGTTCCGTGCGGCGCGCCGGAGGTCACTGTCGTGCAGACGCCGACGCTGCCCGGAACGTCACAGGCCTGGCACTGGCCGGCGCAGGCCGCGGTGCAGCAGACGCCGTCGGCGCAGATGCCTCCCGCGCACTCGGCCGAGCCGCCACAGGCCGTCCCGTAGTCCTTGAGGAAGCTGGCGGCGACCGTATGGTTCGCGCCCACCGAGGAGATCGTGTAGGCGTTCGAGACCACCAGCGCCGTCACGTCGCTGCCGTTGTCGGTGAGCTGCGCCAGCTTGTAGCCGCTGGAAGGCGCGATCGTGCAGATGCTGGACTGGTTGTGCAGCACCGGCGAGGTGCAGGAGACGTTGCCGTTGCCAGCCGGTGCGCTCCCGCTGATGGTGAAACTCTGGAGCATGAACTTGGCGGTCGCCGTCACGTTCGCGGCAGGATTCAGGTTGCAGGTCGTGGCCACCCCGGAGCACGCCCCGCTCCAGCCCACGAACGTGTCGCCGGGCTCGGCGATGGCGGTGAGCGTGACCAGGTTGCCGGTGGCGAACTGGGCGGAGGCGGAGGTGCAACCCGGCCCGCAGCTGATCGCCGCCGGGCTGCTGACCACGGTGCCGAGGCCGGTGCCCGTCGCATCCTTCTGGACGGTGACGGTGACCACCGTACCGATGTCGTCGGTATCGGCGGCGCGGTTGTTGGTCGTGTCCGGGTCCGTGACGCCCGCCGCCGTGACGTTCACCACGTTCGTGACCCGGCTGGTGCCGCTGCCGGCGATGATGCTCGCGCTCAGCACGTATGTGGCGCTGGCGCCCGAAGGGAGCGTGACGGTGGTGTTGATGCTGCCGCTTCCGCTCGCGGCGCCGCAGCTGCCGCCCGCTGAGGCGCACGTCCAGGTCGCACCGGTGAGCTGGGCGGGCAGCGTGTCCACGACCGTGGCGCCGGTGGCGGTCGCCGGGCCCGCGTTGGAGACGACGATCGTGTACTGGAGGGCCTGGCCCCAGGCGACGCCGCCCGTCCCGTCATTCATGGTGACAGACAGGTTCGCGTAGGAGACGGCGCTGGTGACCGCGGTGGTCACGAGCGGCCCGAGGAGCGCGGAGTTGCCCGTGCTGGAGACCGTGTAGCTGCCGTTCGGGATGGTGCCGCTTGCCGCCGCGGAGATCGCGGTCACCAGGGTAAAGCTGAGGGTGGACGAGGGATTCATCGTCCCGAAGTTGCAGGTGACGTTGCCCGTCCCGCCGACCGCCGGCGTGGTGCACACGGCTCCCGGCGGCGTTGTGAGCGACACGAAAGTCGTCTGCGCGGGTACCGGCGCGACCACGGTGACGTTGTTCGCGATGCTCGCGCCGGAGTTGGTCACCGAGTACGAGGTGGTGAGGTTCGAGCCGGCGTTCGCCTGCTGGGGCGCGTGCGCGGCGATGGAGAGTCCCGGCAGGAACGCGCCGAACGCATCGACGTAGGCCTCTCCCCAGTGTCCGCCCAGCGAGCACCCGGCGGCGATCACCCGGACCTCCACGATGTCGCCGATCGCGATCGAGCCGGCGGTGCCGGGGACGTCCACCACCTGCCAGCCGGTGTAGAGGATGGCCCCGCCCGAATCCGACTGCCAGGGCACGCCGTTCTCGTTCACGTAGTTGAAGCGCGAGAACAGGGTCGTGCCCTGCGTCACGTTGCTGACCTGGACGTAGTAGTAGGGTTGCTGCGTATTGGCGTGCCCGGGGCTCTGCAGAACCGGGGCGACGACGAAGCGGACGTGGATCAGGCTGTCGGCGGGATCGACGTCGGCGGCCGTCGTCGCCATCTGCTGGAACAAGGAGTTGACGTTCCGGGTCGCGCCCGTCTCGTTGATCACCCCCGAGTAGGTGCCGTACTTCGGGTACCGCAGCGTCGACGACGCCGACATGCCCGCCGGGATCTGCGATTCCGGCGTCGCGCCGGTGCGGGCGTAGCTGCGCGCGGTCCCGCCGGCGCCCAGGTGCAGGTCGGTGATGCTCGCTGGCGGATAGGTGATGCCCGGGTTTGTGTTGGTGCTGACGGTCCAGCTGGAGAGGGTTCCACTCTCGAAGCCGCCATTGCTGTAGAGGGCGACCGGGGAGCCGTGTCGCGCGCGATCCATCGAGCCCGGCGCCGGCTCCTGCGCGCCTTGCGTGCACGCCGCCACGATCGCGGCGACCGAGGCTGCGGCGACCTTGCGCACGCGGACCCTTGCAGGCCGGTGGGTTGCGCGCCCATCGCGCAGTGTCGGCTTGTCAACAAGGCTAGCGTGCAGGCGAGCGAGCGGTCAAAGAATTACAGAATAAAAACCTGTGCTTATGTGTGTGCGGCGGCGGCCTGTGGGTGCGTGCACCCACCCGGTCAGGGTTGCCCGGCATCCAGCAACGCCAGACCCCCTTCGGTGGCCACCCAGAGCCCCTCGCGGGTGCGCAGGAATCCGTGCACTCGCGGATCCGGCAGGGGAGCGCTCCAACCCTCGATTCCGTGCTGGGTCCCGAACAGCACGGAAGAGCCGTCGAGGTAGAGCCGCAGACCCCAGGCGCGCGCGTCGGCCGCGGGTTGCCGCAATCTGCCGTCCGCGCCGAGCCTGAATGCGCCGTCACGGAGGGTCGCGACCCACACGCCGCCATCCGGACCCGCCGCGACGTCGACCGCCCAGCTCGAGGGCAGCCCGGAGGCGCGATCGAAGATCTGGAACCTGCCGTGGCGCATGCGGATGACACCCGCGTCCTCGGACGCAAGCCAGACGTTTCGCCCGCTCACCGCCACGGCCTGCAGCGCGGTAGAGCCAGCCGGTTGCGTCCAGCGGCGGAAGACGGACGGCTTGTCGCGCCGGATCGCGTACAGGACGGAAGGCGTGGTGACGAAGAGCCACCGGCGTGAGACGGCGATGCGGTTGACTCCGCGCTCGCGGACCTGCGCTTGCCGGCGGAAGGTGCGACCGTCGGTCGTGAGGTAGAGGCCTTCCGCCGCTGCGACCCAGAGGCCCTGAGGCGTCGCCCGCAGGTCGTTGACCATCCGGAACGGCGCGGCGATCGCGCGGAACCGGCCGCTCTCGCGGATGCAGACCCCGGCGTCGAAGGTGCCGACCCAGAGCGCCCCCCGAAACCCTGCGAGGGCTTCGACATGGTTGGCGCAGACCTGCCCCTCGGGCGTGATCCGGCGGCCGTCGAGCCACAGGCCCGCGCCGTCCGTGGCGATGATCTGCTGCCCGTCCTGGATCAACCGCGCCGTCTCGCGCGCGCCTCGGTGCAGCACGGCGACCGCCGGCGCGGGAGGCGGCAGCGGGCCCGCGGGCGTGCACCTGAACACGTCTCCGGCGGTCAGCGTGCACGCGGACCGCGGGGTGCGGGCCTGCAGGGCGCCCTCGTGCCAGACGCGAAGAACCTCGTTCGAGTCCAGGCCGTCGGCGGTGGTGAAGAGCCGCGTGCGCGCTCCGCCGGGCAGCTCGTACTGCTCGATCCCGCCCGCCGTGGCGGCCCAGAGAACGCCCGGACGCGCAAGGACGCCCGTGACCCGCTCGGTGTTGGTGTACAGCGCCGCCAGGAGCAACGCGATCATCGCGGCTCCACCTCGCGAGCGGCCTCGTTGCGGGCGAGATCGGCGACGACAACGCGGAGCCTTCCGATGCCCGGCGGCTCGCCCTCGAACTCCCGTCCGTCTCCCCGCAGCGCCGTCCGGCGGCGAGGATCCGCAGCCAGGACAACAGTCACCTTCCGAGCCGGCTCGCTCACTCGCACGCGGATGCGCGGGCCGACGAAGTCGACTTCGAAATCGGGCGCCCGGCTGTCGATGATGTAGCTCGCCCGCGCCAGCTCGAGGGTGCCATCGCGCCTGACGATCACCACCTGGGCCTCGTACGCGCCGTCCGGCACGTCGGTGGGAACGAGGAAGCGCACGATCCACTTCTCGAGCCGCTCGTCCCAGCGCAGGTCCTTGGCCAGGCCGAAGGGAAAGAACGCCGTCACTTGAAGGGCGTCCCGCGGAGCGTCGACCGTCAGGACAGGATCGCCGGGCGGCATCGACCGCCGCGACAATGCCGCGGCGTCGCTGTTCGAGGCCAGCACCTTGGCCCGCTGCGCGCGCATCTCCGAGAGACTCCGCGCCTGGCCGGCGTCGAGCTCGCTCTCAGGCACCGCGAGGAAGGAGGTGTAAGGCGTGACCAGGCCGTATGCGAGCCCCAGCTCGATCACCTCCGTCTGCAGCTCCGGAGGGGGACTGCGCGTCAGCGCCATCTCCTCGAGCACGTCGTCGATGCGGGACTTCGCCCACATCCTCGCGACCCAGGGATGCGACTCGCTCTCCGGGAGAACGACCGAGACGGGATACGTGACCTGGCGGCCGCCGAGCGTCCCGTGCACGACCAGGTCGAGCCTGGCTCCCGGCGCGCCCAGCACCCTGCCGGCCACCAGGAGATCGTCTCCCGCCGAGAGGTCCGGCAGCGTACGCGGATACGTGCGCGTCAGCGCCGCGCCGCGGGCCTCGACCGAGAGGCCGATCAGCGCTGGCGACTCGATCTGATCGAAGAGGCGCCCGACGCGCTGCTCGATCGCCTCCGGGCTCTCGATGTACGTGAAGCGCCCGTGCTTGATGCCGGCGAGCCGGGAAAGGAGCGCCTTCTCCACGCCCGAACCGAGGCCCAGGGTGAACACGCGCGCGTCGCCCGGATCGGTCCCTGCCACCCGGAGCGCCGACTCGCTGTCCGATTGCCCGTCGGTGAAGAAGAGCACGATGTGCGGCTCGGCCCCGGGGTGTTGCGCCTTCAGCGCCGTTTCCAGGGCGAGCCCGAGGTTGGTTCCGCCTCCCGCCCGGATGCGGCGGATGAACCGTAGGGCCGGATCGCGCGCGCTCTCGACCGGGCGCGGTTTCGGAAAGAGGGGATCGGCGGCGTGGTCGAAGGCGATCACGTTGACGCGGTCGCCCGGACGCAGGCGACGCACCACCAGCTCCGCGGCCGCGCAGGCCTGGTCCATGGGCGCGCCGCTCATGCTCCCGGATCGGTCGATCACCAGCGTGATGTCCTTCGGGCTGATCTCGTCCGCTTCCACCCGGGCGGGTGCGGCCATCTGCAGGACGAGGTAGGGATCCTGCCCCGGATCGCGGTGGACGATCGCTGTCGGCTGCCAGGGGTCCGCATTGACCTCCAGCTCGAGGACCAGATCGCGCACGCCGGAAGCATTGGCAAAGGCGCGGACGCGCGCGTGTCGCGCGTCGGGTCGCTCCACCTCCAGCGCGTGGCTCTGGGAGTCGATCCGCAAGAGCGGGTGGTCGTCGGCGACCTCCGCCATGACGTCGCTCTCGCCGCCGGCGAGCGTCAGCCGGTACTCCAGGCGCCGGCCCACTCTCGCGAGCCGCTGGCCGAAGCGGATCTCCACCCGCTTCCTCTCGCGCGGCTCGATGGGAAAGACGTTGAAGGCGAAGCTTCCCTCTCCTGTCTGCTCCAGCAGGCCCGGATCCCGGCGCTTGCCCACCACGTTGTCGTAGAGGTTGCGCGCGGACTGCTTCTCGAAGACCTCGCCGACGATCTTCTGCTCGCCGTTCCAGTAGGCGAAGCCCTCGACGGTGGCGCCGGCCGTGCGCAGGACGTAGCGGCCTTCCAGCCGCTGATCGCTGACGTTGTCGAACTCCTGCTCGAGCACGGTCTGCGCGTACTGGCGATCGATGCGGATGCGCACGCGCTCGGAGACGGCCCTCAGATTCGGGCTTGCGCCTTCGACGCCGCGTTCGAGCAGCACGCCCTGCGCGAACGCGGGAGCTGCGGACAGCAGGCAGATCAAGAGCAGCTTCTTCATGTTCGGGCTCCATTCCAAGGGAGGTGGGAGGAGCGCCTTACACGACGCGTGCCGGACACCGGCCGCTCTGCCGCCTCGGATTTCCAGGGAGCCCGGCTATCTACGATCGATAGATCAGGACTTGCGACGCTTCGACGGCTGTACCCGGGGCGGCTCGTCGTCCTGCTTGGCGTAGTGCGGGGGCCAGGGCGCGTCGCCCTGCCCTTCGCCTTTCTGGCGCGCCGAGAGATCCAGCAGCGACTCCAGCGACCCGGGCTGCGCGTCGATCCCAGCATGTGGATCGCCGATCCTCGCGAACCGCTCCGGCACGGTGGCTACCGTAAACGCCGCGGGGTCGACCGAAGGCACCTCGTCCCAGGAGAGCGGCGTGGAGACGCGCGCGTCCGGCGTGGGGCGCACCGAATACGCCGAGGCCACGGTCCGATCCTTTGCGTTCTGGTTGTAGTCGAGGAAGACGCCGTGGCGTTCCTCTTTCCACCACTTGCTGGTCGCGAGCGAAGGCGCCCTTTGCTCCACCTCGCGGGCCAGCGCCAGCGCGGCCGCGCGGACTTCCTGGAACGTCCAGCGCCGCTCGAGGCGGACGTTGATGTGCATGCCGCGTGAACCCGATGTCTTCGGCCAGCCGGTCAGGCCGTGCTCGCGCAGGACCTCGCGCGCGAGCAGCGCAACCTCCCGCACTTGCGGCCAGGGCACGCCGGGAACCGGATCGAGATCGACGCGCAGCTCGTCGGGGTGCTCGAGGTCGTCCGCGCGCACCGGGTGCGGGTGCAGGTCGATGCACCCCAGGTTGATGATCCAGGCGAGTTGCGCCGGGTCGCGGAGCACGAACTCGCGGGCGCTCCGACCGGAGGGAAACTTCAGCTCCACCACCTCCATCCAGAGCGGGCGCGTCTCCGGCGCGCGCTTCTGGTAGAAGAACTCGCCCTCGATCCCGTTTACGTACCGCTTGAGCGCCATCGGCCGCCCGCCGGCACCGCGCAGCGCGCCGTCCGCGACCGCGAGGTAGTACCGCACCAGGTCGAGCTTCGTGTACCCGCGCTGCGGGAAGAATACCTTGTCCGGGTTGGAGATCGCGATCTCGCGGCCCTCGATCTGCAGCAACTCCTTGCGCGCCGGCACGCGGCGGAGCATAGGGATGCGGGATGAGGTTCGACAAGCCTCCAGGCTAGAACGCATCTCACAACCGGAACTGCCGAATGACCGCGCTTAAGCGTAGCCCCTGAGCCACCTTCGGTGGCCGGGGCTAGCCGCCGAAGATCTGCTTGAGCTCCGCGGCCGGTGTCTCCTCGAGCTGGTCGTAACGGCACTCCGCGGGCGTCTTGTCCGGCCGCCAGCGTCGGAAGGTCGTCGCGTGCCGGAAGCGGTCGCCTTGCAGGTGATCGTAGGCCACCTCGCAGACGCGCTCGATGCGCAGCGGTTCCCAGGAGAGGTCCTTGCCCCGGTTCCAGCGCGACGATCCGCCGGGCATCCGCTGATCGCCGTTCCACTGCGCCCATTCGCGCCAGGGATGCTCCTCCGCGGCCCCTTCGCGCAGCGGCGAAAGCTCTCCCACCAGCTCCCTGCGCTTCGCGGCCGTGAACGAGGAGGTGACGCCGACGTGGTGCAGCTTGCCTTCGCCGTCGTACAGGCCGAGCAGGAGCGAACCGATCAGCGTCCCGGGCCCGTTCTTGTGCCAGCGGAAGCCGGCGACCACGCAATCCGCGGTGCGCTGGTGCTTCACCTTCAGCATCGTCCGCTTGTCCGGCTGGTAGGTCTGCTCGGCGCGCTTCGCCATCACTCCGTCCAGTCCGGCACCTTCGAAGCGCGAGAACCAGTCCTGCGCGAGCGCCCGATCGCGCGTCGCCGGCGTCAGGTACAGGGGCGGCTTCACCCGCCCGAGGGCCCCCTCGAGTCGCGCCCGCCGCTCGGCCTGCGGCGCCTCGCGCAGGTCCTCTCCGCCGACGGCCAGCAGATCGAAGGCGACAAAGGAAGCGGGGGTCTGCGACGCCAGCAGCTTGATCCGCGACGCGGCGGGATGGATCCGGAGGAGCAGCGACTCAAAATCGAGCCCGGCAGGGCCCGCGATCACGATTTCGCCGTCCAGGACGCAGCGCTCGGGAAGCTGCTGGAGCAAGGGCTCCGAAAGCTCGGGAAAGTAGCGGTTCAACGGCTTCAGATCGCGGCTCTGCAGCACCAGCTCGGGACCGTCGCGGAACACCAGCGCGCGGAAACCGTCCCACTTCGGCTCGTAGATCCACCCCTCGCCCTCGGGCAGGTGGGTAGCGATCTTCGACAACATCGGCGCGATGGGGCCTTGCAGCACGGGCCCAAGCATACCCACCCCGCTGGACGCCGGCACTCCAGCAGGCGAAGCATGGCGCATGGAAGTGGTCCTGTTCGTTCCCGGCTTCTTCGGATTCGGCAGCTTCGGACATCCCGATCGCCCGCTGATCGAGTACTTCGCCCGGGTCGAGGACGCGCTGCTGCGCGCGCACGTGCGCCCGATCCGCTTCGCGGTGCACCAGCCGCCGCCTGCCGGATCGCTGGCGAACCGCGTCCGATCGCTGCATCTCAGGGCAGCGCAAGTGCTCCGGGAGGGCGCGAGCCGGCTGCACCTGGTCGGGCACTCCACGGGCGGGCTGGACGCGCGCCTTCTGGCGCATCCGCGCTACACCGGGCTGCCGGAGCGCGAGGACTTGATCGCGCGCATCGCTTCCGTGATCACCCTCTCGGCGCCGTTTCACGGGACGCCCCTCGCGGGCCGGATCGAAGGCAGCGCCTGGTTCGCGGCCCCGGCGCTCTGGTTCGGAAGCATCCTCGCCAGCCGGGGCCGCCTGCGGCTCGCCGGTCAGGTGGCGACGCTCTTCAACCTGGTCAAGCGCGCCGGCCGGCAAGAGCCGACGCCGACCGACGACCTGATCGCGCAGCTCGCGGACGTGGACGACGAGACCGCGAAGCAGATCCGGCGCTTCCTCGCCGACGTCGCCCGCGACCACGACCTGGTGAGGGACCTCACCCCCGAGAGCATGAGCGAGCTGAACCGCGCGCTCCTGGGCGGCGACGTGGTGTCTCCCATCAGCTTCGTTTCGGTTGCCCCGGCGCCCGGCTTCTCGCCCTTGACGTTCGCCTTCGCGCCCCTCCAGCGGCTGCTCTACGACGTCACCTACAGGCTCACCGCCGGCCGTCCCCCGGAAGGGGCGCGAGCCCCGGAAGGGAGCTGGATCGGGGGGCACCGGGCCGCTCTCACTCCCACCGCGAACGACGGAATCGTGCCCGCCTGGTCGCAGACGCTGGACGGGCGCGCGGAAGGGATCGTGCTCGGCGACCACCTGGACGTGATCGGCCACTACGAGGCGGCCGGCGCCACCTTCCTCAAGTCCGGTTCCAGATTCGACGACAATCGCTTCCGCGCGCTCTGGGAACGAGTCGGGCGGGCGCTGGGGTCCCCTCGCGCGGACGCATGACGGATTCGGAGGCAAGCGGCGAGGCAGGTCCGGTGTATCTTGGCCAGATGACCCCGCCCGCGCCTTCGCTGCGCGACACCAACCTCGCCAAGCTCGCCGCCCTGCGTTTCGACGTGCTGGTGCTGGGCGGGGGCATCAATGGCGCGGTCTCCGCGGCGGCGCTGGCGGCGCGAGGCGCGAAGGTGGCGCTGATCGACCGCGGCGACTTCGCGTCGGTGACCTCGCAGCAGTCGTCAAACCTCGCCTGGGGAGGCATCAAGTACCTGGAGACGTATGAGTTCGGGCTGGTGCGGAAGCTCTGCCGCGCGCGCAACCGGCTGCTTCGCGCCTATCCCAGCACCGTGCAGGAGATCCGGTTCTTCACCTCGATCACGCGCGGTTTCCGCCACAACCGCCTGAAGCTCTGGCTGGGCGCCTTGCTGTACTGGGCCATCGGGGCATTTTTCACCCGCCGCCCGCGCCTGCTTTCCGCGCGGGACATCGCGTTCGAGGAGCCGATCGTCGAGACCAGCGGCCTGGCGGGAGGCTTCGAATACTCGGACGCCTACCTGTACGACAACGACGCGCGCTTCGTCTGGGGGTTCGTCCGCTCTGCCCTGGACCACGGCTGCGTGGCGGCCAACTATGTCGAGGCGCTCGGCTCCGCCCGCACCAAGGAGGGCTGGGTGACGCGCGCCCGCGAGGTGACCACCGGGCGCGAGCTGACCATCACCTCCAGCCTGCTGATCAACGCTTGCGGCCCCTACGCGGACGAAGTGAACGCGCGCGACGGGATCTCCACCGCCCACCGGCACGTGTTCTCGAAGGGCATCCACATCATCGTCGATCGGCTCACGCCGAGGCGGCGCGTGCTCACCTTCTTTGCCGACGACGGCCGCCTGTTCTTCGTCATCCCGATGGCGGGCAAGACGTGCATCGGGACCACCGATACCCGGGTCGAGCGGCCGGAGGTGGAGGTCACGCCCGAGGACCGCGAGTTCGTGCTCGAGAACATCAACAAGCGGCTGCGGCTCCCGCGCCCGCTGACCGGTTCCGACATCATCGCCGAGCGCTGCGGAGTCCGCCCGCTGGTCGTTTCCGGCAGCGGCAACGGCGGGCGCGACTGGATGCAGCTCTCGCGCAAGCACGCCGTCGACACCGACGCCCCGCGAGGACGCATCACGGTCTTCGGGGGCAAGCTCAGCGACTGCCTCAACGTCGGCGAGGAGATTTGTGCAGAGGTGCGCCGGCTGGGCGTCGAGCTCCCGCAGCCGAAGCGGGCCTGGTATGGCGAGCCCCCCAAGCCGGTCCGCGAGGAGTACTTCCACCAGGCCCGCCTGATGGACCTGGATGCGCTCACGACGCCCCAGGCGAGCGAGAAGCTGTCCTCGCGGCTCTGGCGCCGGTACGGGGCGGAGGCGCTCGGGCTGCTCGAGGCCATCCGCCGGGACCCGCGGCAGGCGGAAGTGATCATCGAGACCAGCGAATACATCCGCTGCGAGCTGGACGAAGCGGCCCGGCGGGAGATGGTGGTCAAGCTGGAGGACTTCCTGCGGCGGCGGTCGAAGATCGCGCTGGTGGTCCGGCCGGAGGAGATCCGGGCAGCGCCGGGGTTGCGGGAGGCGTGCAGGATCCTCTTTGGCGAGGAGCAGGTGGAGGGGAAGATCGCGGAGTACTTCGGCAGCGCGGCGGCGCCTGCCTGGCGCCGGCAGGCCGCCTCGGGCCTTGACTAGCCCCGGCCGCCGCAGGCGGCTCAGGGGCTACGCCTGAGCGAGGTCACCCTTCGATATCGAGCGCCTTCTCCGGGTGCCGGTCGCGGAGCGCCTCCAGCACCATGCGCACCGCATCTTCCGCGCCGCTCGCCAACCGCACGCTGACCTTGCCCAAGAGCCGCCCGCCGACGAGCTCCGCGGCGCCTCCGGTCCCGTCCAGCGCGACCACCGGCTTTCCGTCGCGCAGCAGCAGACCCACCTCGCTGAGCGTCCCGCCGCCGCCGCCGAGCACGATGGCGGCGTCGACCGCCATCGCCACCAGGGCGCCCTGGGCGGAGTTGACGCCGGTGGGGATCGCCAGGTCCACCCACGGATTCGCTTCCTTCCGGGAAGAGCCGGGAAGGATGCCGAGGCAGATGCCGGCTCCGTTGGCTTCCTTGTAGCCACGCGATGCGCCGGCCATGCACCCGCCCAGGCCGCCGCAGACCAGGTGTACGCCGGCCCGGGCGAGGGCCGCGCCGACCTCCGCCGCCAACCGCTCGCGGTCGGATCCGGGCTGGCCGTCGCCGATCACGCCGATCACCGGACGACGCTGCTCCGCGTTCTGCGCGGGCTGCTCGGCCGCGGGCGTGGCGCCCCAGCGCTCCTCGGTGCCTGTGCGATCGAGTGCCATGCCGGAAAGATGGGCACAGCGACGCCCGGCAGGCAAAGAAAAGCGCGGGATCAGGCGGGAAGCAGCGCGGGAGGGGGCATGTCGGATCCCGCCTCGAACACCAGGACGCCCTCGTCCACGTATTCTTCCAGGTCTTCCAGGAGCCAGCGCTGCCGGGCCCGGATCTTGTGGAACCGCACCGCGCAGCACTCGCCGTCATAAGAGAGGATGACGTTGAACCGTCCCGGATATTGGGAGAGCGCGGCCGACACCGCGCGCGCCGTGACCAGGCCGGCGGTCAACAGCAGCAGCGGGCAGGATCGGACAAGGCGCCCGTCCAGCATCGATTCCATCCGCAGCCGGTTGGCGATGCACTCCAGACCTGTCTGATCGGGGAAGTCCGCCGGGCTCAAGTGCGGCTTGCTGACGAAGCCGCGCAACAGGAAGCAACCTCCGGCCTCTACGATCTGGACGTCGGGACCGCGCGGGGGAACCACCGCCTCGACCTCGCGACTGCGCAGGTCTTCGAGGTAGCGGCCCATGCGGCGGTTGAGCTTCATGGGCGGAAAGCATAGGCCGGTAGTCCTACCGTGCGCACGGGAATCTTTCGCTCGCCCGCTCCTGTCCGCCCCGCGCCGCTCGCGGGCGGCTATTGACCCCAGACGGTGACGACCAGGCTGCGCTGGTGCGGCGCCCGGCGATGCTCCCAGAGGTAGATCGCCTGCCAGGTGCCGAGCGCGAGATCACCGCCGCTGACCGGCAGCGTCTCCGTGGTCCGGGTGAGGGCGGCGCGGATGTGCGAAGGCATGTCGTCCGATCCCTCGCTGTCGTGCTCGTAATCGGCATTTTCGGGAGCGATGCGCGCGAGAAAGCGCTGCAGATCGCGCCGCACCGCCGGATCCGCGTTCTCCTGCACCACCAAAGACGCGCTGGTGTGCAGCACGCAAACGTTCACCAGTCCGGTGCGCAGGCCGGCAGCCGCGACCACCCTCCGGACCTGGCCGGTGACGTCGTGCAGCCCGGGCCCGCGCGGCTCGATGCGCACGGTCTCCTGGTGCAGCTTCACGCGGGCTCCCAGCGGGCGGGTTGCGCGCCGTCGACGCGGCCGCGAAGCCTTTCCTGGGGCTGGAAGCGACCCTTGTACTGCAGCGAGGCACAGCCCTCGACGCGGTACCCGAGGTAGACGTATCCGAGTGAGCGATGCCGCGCATACTCGAGCGCGCAGAGGATGTTGTAGGTGCCCAGCGAGAGCTGCGACCGCTCGGGATCGTAGTAGCAATACACGGCCGAGAGGGCCCGCGGCGTCTCGTCGGCGATACCGACGCCCACCAGCTGCTCGTCCTCCCAATAGGAGAACTCGCGCGCCGCGGCGTGAGGGAAGCAGAACTGCATCGCGTAGGATTCGATGCCGATCCGGTCCGGCTTCCAGCCGCGCTCTTCCTCGCGGCTTTCGTGCCAGCGCCGGTACAGCGCCAGCCGCACCTCGTCCACCACCGGCTCCCCGACCTCCAGCCGGACGTGCGCCCCGCGCTTGAGCACGCGTCTCAGGTTGGCCGAAGGGGCGAACGTCGCCACCGGCACCCGCACGGAGACGCACTCGTCGCAGGTGGCGCACACCGGACGGAAGTAGACGGGGCCAAACCTTCGCCAGCCGCGCTCGAGGAGATTCTCCAGCTCCACCGGGGTTACCCCGGTCATCAGCATCGTCTCGGTCGACGAGCTGACCCCATCGAGGTACGGGCAGGGCTCCGGGCCCGCGATCCGGTGTTGGAGCAGGCGCACGTCACCCATTCTAGCGCTAGAATCCGCAAGTGGGCGGGCGCGCATGAACCAAGTGTTGCTCGAGCCCGACGACCTTCGTGAAGACGGGACGGCGCGGCTGACGGGCCGGCGGCTGCGACATGCGCTGGATGTCCTCCGCGCGGCGGAGGGCGACGTCCTGCGGGTGGGCCTGCTCGGAGGCCCTCTCGGCACGGCCGAGGTGCTGAAGGCGGACGGCGGAGAGCTCCTTCTCCGCCCGTCGTTCACCGGGCCTCCGCCGCCGCGGCCCGGGATCGATCTGCTGCTGGCGATTCCCCGGCCGAAAGCGCTGCGGAGGGTCCTGCCCGCGGCCTCTTCCCTCGGGATCGACCGCATCGTGCTGGTGAACGCCGCGCGGGTGGAGAAGAGCTACTTCGATTCCAGGGTCCTGGATGCAGCAGCGATGCGCGAGCTCTTGATCCTTGGACTGGAGCAGGCCCGCGATACGCGGGTTCCGGAGATCCTGGTCCGCGAGCGGTTCCGGCCTTTCGTGGAGGATGAGCTCGACGAGCTTTGGCCTCGGACGGTACGGCTCGTAGCGCATCCAGCGGCGGAGCGCCCGCCTGCCCGCCGCTCGGATCGGACGGTGGTCGCGATCGGGCCCGAGGGCGGATGGGTCCCGTTCGAGATCGATCTGCTCCGCGCCCACGGGTTCGCGCCATTCACCTTCGGCCCCCGCACTCTGCGCGTAGAGGTGGCGGTGCCGTACGCCCTGGGGGCACTCAGGGCGCCGTAAGGCGATCGACGCTCAGGCCATAGAAGTCGGCGCGGCCGCTGAAGCGCCAGCCAAGGTGCGCGCCGCAGGCCCTGCACAGGCACACCTGCCAGGAGCAGCCCGGAAACCAGCTCCAGTAGGCTGAAGGCTCGCTCGCATCGCGGCAGCCAGTCGCGTGCGTGAAGCCTGCGATGACGTATTCGAACCCGTCCGGGTTCATGAACGCACGCGTGGCGACGCCGTCCAACGGGATCCGGTCGCCGTCGCGCGCTACTTCGGCGCCACAGGCCACGCAGCGCCAGAAGGAGTCGTCGCCGGTGCTGACGGCTCCGCCGGCCTGCTGGGCATCCTCGCGCAGCATGCGCGGATTGTAAGCCGGGCGGGCGGTGAAGGGTGTAGCGGCTTGGGAGAGGGCGGGCAGAAGGGCCCCGAGGGCAGCTGATGAGAGTCTCGCCCTGGTACGTTCCTCGAGTGCAACCCGAACAGCTACCTCGCAAGGTCCCCAGGATCGATTCCCGTCGCCGCGAGCGCGGATGCTCGATTGCGAAAGCGCGTCGCTGGTGTTCCTGGCTCGCCGCACTCTAAACGAGAGTCAGGCGGAGTCATGCCCTTGCGGAGCTGGCCGTGAATCCGAACGGCTCTGCCGGGCGGGCCCGCTGAGCGGCACGCGCCCACGTTCGAGGAACGACTCGATTCTGCTTGGTCCCACCGAAAGAAGGTCTGCCCAAATCAATTGGCGTGAGCAACCACGACATCCTTTACACATCAGCACAAAGGCTTCCTTTACACGTCGATCTCCAGTGGTCTGCGCCTCATCCGCATCCCACGTTCGAGCTTGCGTTCGTCGATCTCAGCGATAGCGACATCGAGGAAGCGGATCTGCCAGAGGCGGCGGCTTTCTTCGGGGGCTAGCCATAGCTCGTGCGATCGTCTCAGGTCCTTCGTCGCGGTCGGGGCGCGTGGTATTGACATCCTTGGTGTCCAGCGCAGCGTGTGGCGCCGCAGCCGCGCCACGTCGCGAAGAAGACGCAAACAACGCTTCAGCGCGCTCCGGCCGAGTCGTTGCTTGGCACATCATCTGCTCCGCTGATCGGCAGACTGCCAAGGGAGGTCGCCATGAAGCGCATTGGGTTGCTGATCGTGCTCGGTACAGCCGTAGCGTGCGGTGGAGGCATCGATCAAAGCACCGATTCGGCGCAGAACATGGCGCAGCCGACGCCTGACACGAGCCGCTCGGCTATTTCAACCACCGTGGGAGAGCGCGGCGTCTGTCAATACAGCCCCGTCACGCAAAAGCTGACTGGAACGTGCTTGGAACCCTCGTTTTGCGATTTTTGGCAGCGCAGCAACCCTGATTGTGTTGGTCAGTTGCCGCGCGGTCCCTTCACTTTCACCCGGAACTGCGGAGGCGTTGCTTACATAGCCACCGGTAACAGATGCAATGAAAGGGTTCCAGCCGCGTCGGTCACGCAGTAGGAGGTGCGGGGCGGGGGCTATGTTGCCGAGCATGGACTCGACCCCTGCCGCTCTGAACGATCAGTCGCCCGAGCCGCTCCAGGCCGGCCAGCTCCTCTGCCGCGTGTGTCGCAACGGGCTGCTGTACCAAAGACATGAACGGCCGCGATTTCCGCGCAGCTTCTTCTGGTGCGACCGATGCGGGCGCAGGTACGCCGCGTGGGAGGCGGACTGGACGCCGGGCCATCCTTCCTCCTCGTAGAGCAGCGACTTCATTCCTGAGTGGAAGAGCCCCTCCTTCTCGAATCACGCGCGAGCGAACGAAGTACGGCACCTGGCCGCAGACACACTGGCCGTTGTCGGGCATGGGCGGCAGACCATCGAGGCGCGGAAGATATGGCGCGCGTCCGACCGACCCGCTGGGAGGTCATGGGAATACGTGTTCTAGGAGCGTCGCCGGGGATCGCGTCGATTCCTTCGGGGGATCCAGTCACGTGCAGGGACAGGCCCAAGTCGGATCCGTCGCGTGGTACGGTCGCTTGTTTAAACGCCGGGGTCAGTGGACCTTCCCCTCCTCGAAGAACTGAAGCGCCGGCGCGTATTCCGCGCGCTCGTCGGGTACGGCATCGCCGCATTCGCGGTCCTGCAGATCATCGAGCCGGTGATGCCCGGGCTGCACTGGCCCGAAACTGTGCTGTCGTATGTGGTGGTGGCGCTCGCGCTCGGCTTTCCGCTGGTTGTAGCTCCTCCCCGAAAAAGGCCGCGGCGCTCGAGAGCCCCGCCACCAACCCGGAGGCGTACGCCCAGGTTCTGCTCGGGCGGCACCTCCTCGTGCGCGGTTCGACCGAAGGGTACCAGCTTGCGCTTGCGGCCTTCCGCAAGGCGGTCGAGCTGGATCCCAAATACGCTCCGGCCCTGGGCCGGCGTCGCCAAAAGCATGGTTCCTTGTCGGTGAAGCGGTGGGTTGGCACCTGGAGTCGCGCGAGAATGACTTCGCGCGCACCCTGGCCGCGGCAGACAAGGCCATCGAACTCGGCCCCGACCTCGCCGACGGTTACGCGGCGCGCGGCTATGTGCGCCTGCTGAAGACCACCGATTGGTCGGGGGCGCAAGCCGACCTCGCCCGGGCCCTCGCGCTCAACCCCGGCAATACCGACGCGATTGGCTCTCAAGGCGACTTGCTCGCGACGCTGGGCCGACTCCCGGAAGCGATCGCGACCTTGCGGAGGGCCACGGAGTTGGACCCGCTCTCGGTGCATGCTGCGTGGAGGCTCGCGTGGTTCCATCTCGGTGCCGGCCACGTGGAGGAGGCGCGCGACATCGCTCGCCGTACGCTGGAGTTGTTTCCCGAGCATGCCGGGACCGCGCGGACGCTTGGCTTTGCCTTGCTGCTCGAAGGCCGCCTCGATGAAGCGCAAGCCGCCTTCCACCGATCAAGCAGCGAGCCCTTCCGCGAGATGGGAACTGCGCTCGTGGAGCATGCGCGCCGGACACGCGCGCGAATCGCAGCAGGCGCTCGACCACCTCATTGCGACATCGGGAAAGGAATCGACGTATCAGATCGCTGAGGTCTACGCGTGAGAATGGGACTTCTCAGCCGCAGTCCGTATCGGTAGCAGCGGACGATGATACGCTCCCAAGCTCGTGAGCCGCGGCGTCGAGTTGGGCAAGAAGAAGCCGCGGCGCGTAGCTTTGGCGGCGCGCTGTTGCACAAGGGGGTTGCGAATCACCCGAGCTTTCGTTCGTTCAAGTATAGAGTGTGCCCTCTTCCACGAAGCACAGGTCGTTGCCCCACGGGTCGACCACGTAAAACGAACGCTCGCCCCACGGGCGCTTCGTCACCGTGCCGGCGGGTTCGCCGTGCACCTTGTACGGAGCGAGCGCCTTGAGGCCGCGCGCGCGGGTGTGCACCCCCTCGAGGTCCCGCACCGCGAAGTAGAGCGACTTGGGGCCGGGCGTCGGAGTCAGCCCGCCAGCCGTCGGGTCGAGCACCGAGAGAATCACACTTCCGCAATCGAAGTAGTGCCGGGCACCAGGGTGCCGCTTGCCTTCGGTGCCGAGCAGCTTGGCGTAGAACGTCGCTGCGTCGTCGATGTTCGAGACCTCGAGGGTGATGCGGAAAATCTTCGGAGTGTCCGTCTTTCGTGCAGCAGTCATCGTCGCTTTCCTTTCGATTTCGACTTCGTGGTTTTGCTGCTCTTCTGAATGGCGAGTGCACGGGTCGACCTGGGGCCCGACGAGATCCACTTCTGCTCCGGCGTCGGCGGTCGGAGGTTGTCCAGCCAGCCCCCAACGACGCGGGACAGACGCTCGCGGTTGACGCGGTAGTGGCTGCTCCGGCCTTGACGCCGCACCTCGACGAGACCGGCCTTTTCGAGCACCCCAAGATGGCGCGTCGTCGTGGGCCAACTATGGTGGAAGCGCGTCGCCAGATAGCCTGATGGCAGCTCGCCGCCCAAGTGACTCAGGATCAGCAGAATGTGCCGCCTGGCCTTGTGCGAAAGCGCCATGAATACCGCCTCAGTCTCTTCGATCGAGGGTGCCGACCGATTCACGGCTTTGTCTATTACCTCGTGAGCTAACTGTTAGCAATACAGGAAATAGTCTTGGCACGCTAAAAGCCGTCCGCGAAATGGCCAACCTGCGGCGAATCTCGTTCCTTTGGAGGAGCGTGAGCATCAGCGGGCGGCTCGAGTTTACAGAGCGGTTGCTCCAACTAGCGCGACGGGCGTCCGAGAACCAGGTCAGGTCACCGCCACCGAGTTCCAGCGGGAGCACGACCGGATCGCGACTTGGATCGAGGATTGCGCGAGGGAGCGATTGGACCCAGGAAAGTCCTCATCAGCAGTCGCAGCGGTTATGGGAATGCAGGTTCTCGCACGCAAGCGACGACGCGAGGAGGCACGGTCGCCGATAGACGCTCGCAATGGCCGAACCTGCTGGAGATCAAGGGGGCGATGCGGATACGCTCGCCGCCCGAAGTCGGCCGGGATCCGTCCGTAGCCGCCATCCTCGTTCTCGCCCTCGTTTTGACCCTCTTGATCGGCGCCGACGGTGCCGACTTGCAACCCGTACAGCTTGGCCGAGTTGAGCCCGAGGATGTTGCGCTTGGCCTGCTCATCGAGCTCCGGATAGCCCCACCGCTCGCGGATCTGGTCCGGGATCTGGAAGCGCCACATCGCCTCGATTTGCCACTGCGGGCTCCCGTACCAGAGCGAGTCCGAGCCGAAGACGATGTGCTTGGACCCCTTGAACATCAGGAGCTGGCCCAGGATGTGCGCCGTGACCGTTGGGAACGTCACCACCGACGAGGCAAAGGTAGTGCCGATCTAGCTGGTCCCCGCAACGCGCGGTTTAACCGCAACGTCGAGAGCCGCCACGATCGCGCGCAACGCAGGATGACTTGACTTCACGATCGCGCGGAGCGTAGCGCGTAACCGACTCTGGTCGGACGACGCACGGTTCTGTGATTCTCTTCTTGCGTGGCTGACTGGCAGGAGGGAAACCATGTCCTCACCCCGAGGTTTGCCGTTCATCGGATCGTGCTGCGAGGGCCTCTTCTCCAGACGCGGCGTTCTCAGGCAGATGCTCGTCGGAGGCGCGCTGGCCGCGGGCGGCGCAGTCCTGCCGCGAACCGCCGCCGCGGAACGCGAGCATGAGAAACCCGATCCGGTGTTCTCGGAGGACGCCCGGACGAGTCTGGTTCCCGCTGCTGCGGGTGGTCCGATGCTCAGGGACCACCACACCATTTCACTGCGGTGGCTGGGATGCTCCTGCTACGAGCTCGTCCACCGGGGCAAGGTCTATCTGCTCGATGCGTGGTTCGATCGCGGACCGCGCACGCGGCCCGTGGGCATTCTTCCGCAGGACGTGGTCCGCGCCGACGCGATCTTCGTCGGACACGCGCATTTTGATCACATCGCGGATGCGCCACCGATCGCCGCCCGGACTGGCGCCGTCATCTACGGCGCGCCAATCTCGACGAAGTACGCCGCGTCGGCCGGTACGCCTGCGAGCCAGCTCCGCACCGTGACAGGGCTCGGCGGCGAGGTCTTCCAGTTCGACGGCTTCACCGTCGAAGCGATCCTCGCACACCACGCCGTCGGACCGACACGCACCAATGCCAAGGGCGAGACCGTCGGGGCGGCGCTCCTCGACGTCTACAACGCGGCGCTGGATCCGTTCACTGCCTCCGAGAATGCACAGCTCGCGGCGATGCTCACGCGCGGTTCCTTCGATCCGCTGATTATCACCAAAGGAACGATCGCATACCTGTTCACCTTCGATAAAGGCTACCGCTTCATGTGGCTCGATAGCGGCGGTCCGATCACGCCGCAACTCATCGGGGTAATGAACCGGGTGGGCAGGACCAATCTCGCGATCGCCTCGTACACTGTGCAGGGTATCCCCGACCTACAAGTTCCGGTCACAATCGCGCTCGCCGAGCTGTTCCAGCCCGACGTCTTCATCCCCTGCCATCATGACCAGATCCTCGGCCTCGGCAATACCTCACTCATTCCTGGCGGGTTCGTGCTCCCCGACATGGCGACCGAGCCGCTCCGTCTCGAGATCCGCAACTCGATGCCGGAGACCAGAGCGATCACTCCAATCTACCGGGCACCGATCGTGGTCGATATGAAATCGGGGAAGGTCTCTGTCGGCTGACCTCTCGCGCGGGACCAGGAGACGGATAGGCTAGCCTCCGAGCCGCTGGAGACGCCGGTTGTGGGTCTCCCGGGATCGCATCGCCATGCGGCTGTCATGCAGGGCGCCCCAGCGACGCCCCTTCCTACTTTGACGCGATGCATCCAGCCCCTGCCCAACGCGGGCAGCGGCACCTAACAGCGGTGCGACAGATCAGCGCGGATCGGTACATGGAACCGGTGTGTTAAGCGCCTGCCGGCCAATGTTCTACCGACCAGGAGGAAGACGGACAGCGACATCCATGTTGTCATCGAGGACGCTCAGGGCAACCACCTGGTCGCCGAGTTCCCGCATCCGGGCTGCGCGGTGGGCTCGCCGGCGCTCGGCGCGATCAAGCGGGCCCGGAAGCAGGCCGCGACGCTGCAGCTCGGACAGCGGATTGGCTTCACCGGAATGCTCTTCTTCGACAAGCCGCACGCGATGATCGGGAACGCGCCGAACTACGCCGAGCTGCACCCGCTGTTCAAGGCGGAGCCAGCGCCCTGACCCACCCGGCGCGCCAGCTCCTGCAGGGAGCGGCGTTCTGATCGACGACGGCACGCCGGTCGCATGGACCGGGGTCTGCCGCATCCTCCGCATCGAGCTGAAAGCGCGACTCGAGCAGCTCATCCGGCCGAACAAGCTAAGACGGCGCCCTCAACGTTCATCGCCGACACAGAGTAAGCGTCGTGGCCGGGGCGTCGCATCAGCGCAGAAGCCACGCCGGTTATGGGAATGCCGCTTTTCGCCACGCCAAGCGGACAGCTGGTCTCGCGGTTGCCAGGATGACCTGCTGTCTTTGGCGAGGCTCGAGCCATCCAGGCCTCGCGCGCACGGAAGCTAGCATTGCCGAAGCACTACGCCCGGCAGCGTCATCCCCCTCTGGCAATCTGTCCCCAATCAAATGGGACAGCTGGAATTGAATTGCCGCCGTTCCGGAGCGAGTTCCGCGCGGTCCGAAGATGCGGGGACTTTGCCGAGAGCCGTTTTGGCTGTCGTGGCGGAAGTGGTGCCGGTGCTGGTCCTGAAGCAACTCGTTCCGGAACTTTCGGAACGAGTTCCGGGGCGCGACGCCGCCGATTGTTCGCCCTCCCCCCTCCGGCCCATCGGCACGGCCGCACTGCGCCCCAATTCGGCGCGGGCTCAATCCATAGCGACCCATCGTCATCCGGACACGCCCGAACGAAGGGGCGGGGTTGCGTTCTCCGGCGTGGCGTGTCACGGATTCCGGGTGCTCGAGCGGCTCTTCCAGCTCACGGCGCGGGGGACCACGCCGGCGCGCGAGGTCCGGGGCGGGCTCGCGACCTTCTTGACCATGGCGTACATCCTGTTCGCGAACGCGGCGATCCTGTCGGCGGCCGGGATGCCACGGGAGCCGGTGATCGCGGCGACCGCGGCAGCGAGCGCGATCTGTTCGCTGATGATGGGCCTGGGAGCGAATTTTCCCATCGCGCTCGCTCCCGGCATGGGCTTGAACGCGGTGATCGCCTACCAGGTCGCGCCGGCCGCTGGATCGTGGCGGACGGCGATGGGGCTGGTGGTGCTCGACGGGCTCACCATGCTGGTCCTGGTGCTGGTCGGGTTGCGCGAAGGCCTGATGCGGGCAATTCCCAGAGACTTACGGCGGGCGATCGGCGTCGGGATCGGCCTCTTCATCGCGTTCATCGGACTGGTGAATGCGCGGCTGGTGATCGTGCCGCCCGGAACCATCGAGGTGCTCGCGACCGGTGCCAAACTGACGCTGCCGCCCGTGACCTTCGGGTCGCTGCGCCATCCAGAGACCGCGATCGCGCTCGTCAGCCTGCTGGTGATGGCGGCGCTGATGGCGCGCCGGGTGAAGGGCGCGATCCTGATCGGCATCGGGTTTGGGACCGTGGCATCGCTGGTGGCGGGCGTCACCTCCCTCCCCCGGGGCTCCTGGCTGTCGATCCCGCGCTTCGACACCTTCGGCCAAGCGGACCTGCGCGGAGCGCTCTCGCTCCACCTGCTCCCACTCTTCATCGCCGTGCTGCTGGTGGACTTCTTCGATACCATCGGCACCAGCACGGCCATCGCGGAGGAAGCGCAGCTCACGGACGCGAACGGCGAGATCCCACGGCTCCGGCGCCTGCTCAGCATCGACTCGGTCGCCGCCGCCATCGGCGGCCTCTTCGGGGCCAGCTCGGTGACCAGCTACATCGAGTCCGCAGCGGGAGTCGCCGAAGGCGCGCGCACGGGGCTGCACTCGGTGGTGGTGGCGGCGATGTTCGCGCTGGCGATCTTCGCCACTCCCATCGCCGGGATCGTCCCCGCGGCGGCGACGGCGCCCGCCTTGATCGTCGTCGGCTTCCTGATGACGCAGCAGATCGCGCGCATCGACCTCCGCGCCCTCCCCACCGCCCTGCCCGCCTTCGTGCTCCTGATCACCATCCCGCTCACGTATTCGATCTCGCACGGCATCGGCTACGGGTTCCTCACCTATGTTGCGATAGAGGTCCTGCTCGGCAAGGCGCGCGAAGTGCACCCGCTCATGTACGCCGCCGCGGCGGCGTTCGCGGCCGATTTCCTCCTCTCCCCATGATCCGCCTCTTGCCGCCGAGCGCGGCGCCGGATGCAGCGCGGCTGATCGGAACGCGGGCGGCGCGGGGATTCGCGGACGGGCTCGCGAGTGTTCTGCTCGCCAGCTACCTGTCGCGTCTCGGCTTCACGCCGATGCAGATCGGGGCCATCGCCACCGCGACCCTGTTCGGATCGGCATTCCTGCTACTGTCGGTGGGACTGCTGGGCCACCGCTACCCGCGGAAGACCGTGCTGCTCGCCTCCTCGGCCCTGATGTGCGCGACGGGCGTGGCGTTCTACCTCACCACCGGGTTTTGGCCGCTGCTCGCCGTCGCGTTCCTCGGCACGCTGAACCCGTCGTCCGGCGACGTCACGCTGTTCCTGCCCACCGAGCAGGCGGTGCTCGCCGAATCGGCGGCGGCGCACGACCGCACCAGCCTGTTCGCCTGGTACAACCTCGCCGGCGCATTCGCCGGCGCGCTCGGATCCCTTGCCGCGGGCCTGCCGGATGCGATCGCGCCGGGAGCGGCGGCGCAAGCCGAACGCGCCGCATTTCTCGTCTATGCCGCGCTGGGAGCGGCCAGCGCACTCGCCTACCGCAAGCTCTCTCCGTCGCTCGAGCCGCCCCCGTCCATCCGCACGGCGCCACTGCAGAAGTCGCGCGGGGTGGTCCTGCAGCTGGCGGCCCTCTTCTCCCTCGACGCGTTCGGGGGCGGGTTCGTGGTGCAGTCCATCGTCGCCCTCTGGCTATTCCGGCGCTTCGGCCTTTCGGTGAGCACGGCGGCCGCCATCTTCTTCGCGGTCAACTTGCTCGGCGCCATCTCACAGCTCGTTTCGGCGCGCATCGCCGCCCGCATCGGTCACGTGCGGACCATGGTGTACACGCACCTGCCAGCGAACGCGTTCCTGCTGCTCGCGGGGGTGATGCCCACGCTGCCGCTCGCGGTCTTCTTCCTGCTGCTCCGAGCGATGCTCTCGCAGATGGACGTCCCGGCGCGGCAGGCTTACGTGATGGCCATGGTGCCGCGCGAGGAGCGAGCGGCGGCGGCGAGCGTCACCAACGTGCCCCGCAGCCTGGCCTCGGCCATCGGGCCGCTCCTGGCCGGGGCATTGCTCCAAGCCAGCCCGCTCGGCTGGCCGCTGATCTGCGCCGGCGCGCTCAAGATCGCCTACGATCTGACGCTCTACGCCCGCTTCTCCCAGCGGGTCCCGGCCGAGGCAGGAGGCTGAGTACGGGCGATCCACGGCCGGCGCGCGAACCCCTGCACAACGGCGGCGCGACCTGCTATGGAGGGCCGCTTTCTTCCGGCATGGAGCATCGATGAAGCGGGTCCTGGTCACTGGCGCGGTGGGGCAAATCGGGTCGGAGCTGACACTCGCCCTGCGCGAGCGCTACGGCGGCGAGGCGGTGGTGGCGAGCGACGTGCGCATGCCGACTGACGCCGCCCTGCGCGACGGTGGCCCTTTCGAGTTCGTGGACTGCATGGACCCGCACCACCTGACGCGGGTGATGCAGATCCACCACGTCGACGCCATCTACCACCTGGCGGCCCTTCTCTCGGCGACCGGCGAGCGGCGGCCGCTCCAGGCCTGGCAGCTCAACGTGAACGGGCTGGTCAACGTGCTGGAGGCGGCCCGGCAGTACAAGTGCGCGCTGTTCTTTCCCAGCTCCATCGGCGCCTTCGGACCGGACACGCCGCGGAGACGGACTCCACAGGTCACCATCCAACGGCCCACCACCATGTACGGCGTCACCAAGGTGGTGGGCGAGATGCTGTGCGAGGACTACCATCGCCGGTTCGGGACGGACACGCGCGGGCTGCGGTTTCCCGGCCTGATCTCGTACCAGACGGAGCCGGGCGGCGGGACCACCGACTACGCCGTGGACATCTTTCGCCAGGCGCTGCAGCACGGCGTCTACACCTGCTATCTGCGCGCGGACGCGCGGCTGCCGATGATGTACATGCCGGACGCCATCCGGGCAATGATCGAGCTGATGGAAGCCGAGCCCTCGCGACTCATCCACCGCAACGCGTACAATCTGGGCGCCCTGGACTTCACGCCTGCCGAGATCGGGGAAGCGATCAAGAAGCGCATTCCCGCGTTCCACATCGAGTACGCGGTCGATCCGCCGCGGCAGGCCATCGCCGATTCCTGGCCGGAGTCGATCGACGACAGCGCGGCGCGCGAAGAGTGGCACTGGGCGCCGCGCTACGGCCTGGATGCGATGGTCGACGACATGCTGCAGAAGCTTCATTGAGGAAACCATGCCGCTGCAGAAGCTGCTCGAGGACCTGAAAGCACAGCTCGCCCACCTCGACGGAGCGGGCATCGCGAAAGGCGAGGAGCACGTGGTGGTGGGCGTGAAGCCGGCGCAAGGCGGCCGGGGCCCCCGCTTCCTCCTCCAGGGATTCGGCGAGCGCGAGTTCATCCGGATGAACTCGAACTCCTACCTCGGGCTCTCGCTGCGGCGCGAGCTGATCGAAGCGGAGGAGCGCGCCTCCAGCGGGTACGGCGTGGGTCCGGGCGCGGTGCGGTTCATCAGCGGCACGTACGAGCCGCATGTCAGGCTCGAGCAGGCGCTGGCCGACTTCCATGGCCGCCCGGCATGCATGCTGGCCGGCTCCGCCTACACGGCGGTCGCGGGCGTGCTCTTCAGCCTCGGAACGCCCGAGACGGTGCTGGTCTCCGACGAGCTGAACCACAACTGCATCGTCAACGGCATGAAGCTCGCCCCGCACAAGGCGCGGAAGGTGTACGGGCACCTCGACCTGCGCGCCCTGGAGCAGCGGCTCGAGGAGTCGCTGGGACAGGCGGAAAGCGCGCTGGTGATCACGGACGGCGTGTTCAGCATGCGCGGCGACCACGCGCCGGTCGATCGCATCGCCGAGCTGTGCCGGAAGTACGATCCGCGCTTCCCGCGCGGCTGCGTGCTGGTGGTGGACGACTCGCACGGCGTAGGCGGGTTCGGCACTACCGGGCGCGGCACCGAGGAGGTCACCGGCGGGCGCGCCGACGCGCTGATCGGCACGTTGGGCAAGGCGCTGGGCGTCAACGGCGGCTACATCGTCTGCGAGGCCCCCGTGATCCGGTGGCTGCGAGAGAAAAACCCCTTCTACATCTACTCCAATCCGATCGCGCCCGGAGAAGCCGCGGCCTCCCTGGCCGCGCTCGAGCTGATCCGCGGCCGCGAGGGGGTGGCCCTGCTCTCGCACCTGCGGGCCATGACGCAGCGGTTCCGCGATGGGCTGCTGCGGCTCGGTTTCGAGACCATCCCGGGACAGCATCCGGTGGTGCCGCTGCTGGTGCGCGACACCGAGCGGACCCGGGCGCTGGTGGCGTTCCTGCGCGACAACGGCGTGCTGGCGACCGGGCTCAACTACCCGGTGGTGCCGCGCGGCGAGCAGCTGATCCGCTTCCAGGTCTCGGCCGACCACACCGAAAGCGACATCGACCAGGTGCTCTCGGTGCTCTCAAGATTCAAGTAGAGGCGTCCACAGCCGCTTGCGGCGCGCGATCCGCTGCTCCGCCGTCTCGCCTTCGTAGGAGACTGGCTGCGCCGGCCGGTCGAACGCGGGATGGAAGAACAGGTTCGCGTTGTGGACCGCCCAGGCGCGATCGCCGTCCCGCATCACCGCGGCGCAGTACGTGCCGCAGCGCGCGCAGACCACCATCTCCGCCGTACGCAGGCCGAACGCGTAGAGCGAGAGGAGCGCGCGGTCCCGGACGCCGACCCGGGCGCGTCCGGCGGGGTCGGCGGTGCTGCGCGCACCGTGCCGCCTGCAGAAGCTGCAATCGCAGGCGCG
>DATBZA010000077.1:0-19456 GCA_036513415.1 Myxococcales bacterium
GCGCGGCATCGGCCTGACCGGTACGGCCAGCCGCTTCCGCGATGTGGAGGGAAATCGAACTCGCCGCGCGGCGCAACTGATCCAGCAACGTGGCGTTTCCCCTTGGAATCTGTTCGGCAGCTTGCGCGGTCAGTGCCAGGAGCTCGATGGCGCACCTGTACACGTCGAGTTTTTGAAAGCTGAGCATGAACGCTGTGTACCAGGCACACCCGACATGCCCGGTCGTCCACCGCCACGTCGCCGTCGCCGTCCACGCACACGACAACGTCAACGACGACGACCACGTCAATCGCTTAACTCAGCGGCTTTGCGGCTAGCCTCGCTTCTCGATCGGGACGTAGTGGTGCTCGCGCGGCCCGGTATAGATCTGCCGCGGGCGCGCGATCTTCGTGGAAGGATCCTCGATCATCTCCTTCCAGTGGGCGATCCAACCGGGCAGGCGTCCCAGCGCGAACATCACCGTGAACATGTGCGTGGGGATGCCCAGCGCCTTGTAGATGATGCCCGAGTAGAAATCGACGTTCGGGTACAGCTTGCGCTCCACGAAGTAGGGATCGCTCAACGCGGCCTCTTCCAGCTGCTTGGCCAGATCGAGCAGCGGGTCGCGGACGCCGAGCTTGTCCAGGACCTCGTCGCACGCCCGTTTGATGATCTTGGCGCGCGGATCGAAGTTCTTGTAGACCCGGTGGCCGAAGCCCATCAGCCGCATTCCGCTCTTCTTGTCCTTCACCTGGGAGATGAACTGCTGCGCGGTGAGGCCCCTCTTGCGGATGTCCTCCAGCATTTCCACCACTTCCTGGTTGGCGCCGCCGTGCAGGGGGCCCCAGAGCGCGCAGATGCCGGCGGAGATGCTGGCGAAGAGGTTCGTCTGCGCGGAGCCGACCATGCGGACCGTGCTGGTGGAGCAGTTCTGCTCGTGGTCGGCGTGGAGGATCAGGAGCAGGTTCAGGGCCCTCACCGCGACCGGGTCCGGCCGGTACTCCTCCGCCGGCACCGCGAACATCATCCGGAGGAAGTTGGCGCAGTAGTCCAGATCGTTGCGGGGATAGATGAAGGGATGGCCGATGGTCTTCTTGTAGGAGAACGCCGCGATGGTGGGCAGCTTCGCGATCAGCCGCGCGATGGTGATGTCGCGGTACTCGTCGGACTTGGCATTCAGCGCGTACGGATAGAACGAGGACAGCGACGCCACCATCGCCGAGAGGATGGCCATCGGGTGCGCCGTCATCGGGTACCCGTCGAAAAAGCGGCGCATGTCCTCGTGGATCATCGAGTGGCGCGTGAGCAGGTATTCCCACCGGGTCTGCTCGTCGCGCGTCGGGAGGTGCCCGTAGATGAGCAGATACGCGGTCTCGCTGAAGGTGCTCTTCTCGCCCATCTCCTCGATGGGGATTCCCCGGTACCTTAGGATTCCTCTCTCACCGTCGAGGAAGGTGATGGCGCTCATGGTGGAGGCGGTGTTCATGAAGGCCGGATCGAGCGTCACCAGGCCGGTCTTCGCGCGCAGGTTGGAGATGTCGACGCCCTTCTCCCCCTCGGTGCCCTCCAACACCTCCAGATCGAGATCCTGCTTGCCTGTCGACATGCGGACGGTCTCTGACACGGCCTCTCTCCTCTGGCGGGTCGCTTACGCGCGCACGCTCTCTCCCCCGCTGTCGCGAAAGAGTCAAGTGGCGAGGCGACCGAGCAGTTCGCCCAACTCCGAGGGCGTGTCGCAGAGATAATCGGCGGACGCAAGCGCCGCACGCTCACCGAGCCCCCAGGTCACGGCGCAGACGCGAACGCCCGCCGCCCTGGCGGTGGCCAGATCGACGACGCTGTCGCCGACCAGCAGCACCCGCGCAGGCGCGAGTTGCAGGGCAGCGCAGATGGCCAGCAGGCCTTCCGGCGCCGGCTTTCGCGGGCCTTCGTCGCCACCGATCACCGCGCGGAAGGCGTCCTCGACCTCCAGCCCGCGCAGGATCTCGCGCGCGAAGCCACCAGGCTTGTTGGTGAGGACCGCGCGCGCGTCCGGAGGTTTCCGCAGCAGGTCGGCAACGCCGGGATACAGGCGGGTCCTGGCCAGCAGGCGCTTCCCGTACTCCTCGCGCCAGAGCGGGGCCGCTTCGGGGTAGCGCACTTCGTGGGTGGGGCCGAGCGAGCGGCGGATCAGGCGTTCCGCCCCTTCGCCGATGAATCCGTAAATGACGACGGGGTCGCGCTGCGGAAGGCCCAGCCTGCCCAGCATCGCGTTCACGCTGTCCGCGAGGTCGTCGCGGGAGTCCACCAGCGTGCCGTCCAGGTCGTAGACGACGCCCCCGAGCGGCGCCCGCTGGTGTTCTCGGAGCCCCATCTCCCTTCTTTACCCGCTTCCCCGGCCGGGCGCCTTTTGTGTTTCCATGGGACGCATGCGGTTCTGCTCCATCCCTGCGGGCGGGTTCTGGATGGGAAGCGATCCGCCGGAAGGGCAAGAGAACGAGCATCCGCGCCGGCGGGCCGCCACCTCCGCCTACGAGATCGGCGAGACCGCCGTCACCAACGCGGAGTTTGCGCCCTTCGTCCGCGACGGTCTCTACCTGGAACGGCGGGTCTGGAACGAGGCAGGCTGGGCCTGGCGGACGGCGAACGGGATCGTCGCTCCTCGCTTCTGGAACGACGAAGCATGGCGCCACTGTCTCGGGCCCGAGCAGCCGGTGGTCGGCGTGAGTTGGTACGAGGCGGACGCCTTCGCCCGGTGGTTGGGTAAACGCCTTCCCACCGAGACCGAATGGGAGCGGGCGGCGCGCGGCGACGACGGCCGTCGCTTTCCCTGGGGCGACGACTGGATCCCCGCGTACGCGGCGCACCGCGGCGGAGGCCGGAATCCGGTGCCGGTCAGGAGCATTCCCCAGAACCGCAGTCCTCATGGTCTCCATGATTGCGCGGGCAACGTCTGGGAGTGGTGTTCCGACGAATTTGCCGCGGGCGTGCGCAGCGCACGCGGGGGAGCGTGGAACGCGCATCCTCCCCAGCTGCGCTGCGCCGCGCGGAATGCGTGGCCGCCGGACGCGCGCTTCTCGAATCTGGGATTCCGCCTGGCCGGCTAGGTGGCCACCAACTCCACCCGCTGGACCGCATTGTTCCCGTACCCGAGCACGTTCCACTCAGGCTCGTCCGGCTGGGACCGGCCGGCCATGTCGGTGGCCCTGCAGGCGAGGACGTAGCGGCGGCGGGCGGGCGGGATCCAGTCGAGCTCGAAGCGGCGCCATGCGTGGGGCAGAACGGGGCCGACCAGCCGCGCCGCGTGCCGCTCGCGGTCGATCTCCACCTCGACCCCCCGGACACCGTCGCCTCCCCAGGCGAGCCCGATGACGCGCAACGGCACGCCCACCGGCACCAGATCCGGGAGGTCCGTGAACATCGACTTGATGCGGATGCGCGTGACCGGTACGCCCTCGGCGTAGACGTACCTTCGCGTCTGGAATTCGCCACGGAACGGCTTTTCCACCGCTTCAATCCGCGCGAGCCATTTGACGCTGGCCATCCCGTACCAGTCCGGGACGACGAGCCGGACCGGGCCGCCGAACTGTCCGAGGATCGGCGATCCGTTCATCTCGTAGGCGAGCAGCGTGCCGGCGTCCATGGCGACGTCTCGCGGGAGCGATCGCTGGTACCTTCCCCCGTCGGCCCCGGTGAAAACCACTTCCATGGCCGTTTCCCGCAGCTCGAGCACGGATCGCAACGGCACGCCGGTCCATTGCGCCGTGCTGACGGCGCGGGACGTCCATTGCTCGCCGGACACCGGCGGTTCGAGGCTCGCGCGGCCGTTCCCGGCGCATTCGGTCAGGATCGTCTGTGTGACCGGCGGAAAGGTACGCAACTGCTGGACCGTGAGCAGCCGGGGCTGCGCGACGGCGCCGAGGATCCGCACCACGTGGTCGTCGCCCAGGTCCGGGGTCGGATAGTGACAGCGGACGAAGCGGTCGCTGGCCGGGGTGATCAGGCCGGCAAATGCATCGGGCGCTGCCTCGGCGTTGGCCGGTTCGTGGGACAGGACCCGCCTGCCCTCCGACTCGCGGGGTAGAAGAACCTCGAGCTCTTGGGACAATCCGCACCTCCGGTGCAGAGGAGAAGGTAGGTCCTCGGTGCGCCTACGTCAGCGGGTCTGCGCATGTCCGCTCGCCGTGGCGAGATGGCGCAAGCGCCGACTCGCGGTCATGGGAGCGAGCTGTCGGCCGGCTCAGGGGCGCCCAGAAGCGGTCTTGCCCTTTCCACCAGCCGCGGGCGATGCTGGCTCCGATGGTCCGTATTCTCTGGAGCTTCACCGTCGCCGGCCAGCGCGAGCAGGAGTTTGTGCGCGCCTACGGACCGGCCGGAGACTGGGCCAGGCTCTTCGCGGAGGCCGAGGGCTACCGCGGGACCAAGCTCCTCCGGGAGCTGTCCGGCTCCCGGCGATACCTGACGGAAGATACCTGGGAGACCGCGGAGGACTTCGACCGCTTCACCGCCGCGCACCGGGTCCGGTACGACGAGCTGGACGCCCGTTGCCAGGCGTTGACCAGCGACGAGTCCCTGATCGGGATCTTCGAGGAGGCGGACTGAGGCAATGGCCGGTCAGGCGTCCTCGAGCGGATCGATGGGATCCAGCAGCAGGCCGGAAGCGAGCTTGGGGAAGAAGAAGGTGGACTTCTGCGGCATCACCTCGAGCGCGTCGGCCACCGCCTTGAGCTGCTCGATGCGCGTCGGGTTGAGGAGGAAGGCGGCCTGGACGCCGGGACGGCGTGCCTCTTCCAGGGCGCCACGGAAGTCCTTCACGTAGCGGAGGTTCGTCTGCCGCTCCTGGGCGGAGCGGTCGATGCCGAGGATCTCCTCGAGGATGAAGGCATGCAAGATGGGCACGTCGAGCCGGCGCAGCGGCGCGGGCCCTGGCACCGAGGCGTCCTCTCCCGGCCGGAGCGAGACCGAGAAGTAGCGGCCCCTGGACGCGAGCAGGTAGCTGCCCGGCGTCTTTCGGGGTGGTTCCCTCAGGCCCTCGGCGCGGGAGGCCGGCAGCTCCTCCACTTCGAACCGCGACCGCAGCCGGTCGAGGAACGGGGACAGCTCGAACCCTTCGAGCCCGTGCACCACGCGATGGGTGGGAAGGATGACGAGGCCCGGGTCATCCATGCGGGTCAAGAACATCGACCCGTACTCGATCGAGGATCGCTGCGAACGGGCCAGCGGGCGCAGCTCGTCCCGCAGCGCCAGCATCGTTTCGTATCGATGGTGTCCGTCCGCGATGTAGACCTTCCGGTCCGCCATGGCCGCCGCGATGCGCGCGTGCCCCTTGGCGTCGGTCAGGCGCCAGAGCCGGTGCACCACGCCGTCCCCCAGGCGGGCTTCCAGGGCGGGCGCGCTGGAGTCCAGGGCTGCGAACTCGCCATCGATGGTTCCCTTTGGATCGGAGTAGAGCCCGAACACCTGGGAAAGGTGGGTGCGGCAGGCTCGCGCCAGCGCCAGCCGGTCGAGCCTCGGACCCGAGAGGGTCCGCTCGTGTGGGAGCACCACGCCCTCGTCGAACCTGCGCAGACGGACGCGCCCGATGAAACCCTTGCGCGTGTGTTCTTGCCCGGAGGTGGAGAAGATCTGGTGGTAGCGATACAGGGCGGGTACGGCGTCCCGGCGGAGGATGCCTTCGTCGACCCAGCGGCGAAGCTCGCGCGCCGCGTTTCCATACTTCCGCTCCGGGTCTCCCTGCGGAAGATCGACGCGGACGATGTTGTACGGGCTCTTCGCCGCGAGCGCCGAGCGCTCGGTTTCGGAGACGACGTCGTACGGCGGCGCAACCAGGGAGTCGAGGGGCCCCGCCCGGGCGGGATCGTAGAGCAGCCCGCGGGTAGGGACCACCTCGGCCATTCCAGAGTTCCGGGTCTAGACGCCCAGTGCCTTGGCAGCCGCGGCGTAATCGGAGGGCGCGACCCACAAGATCATCCCGAAGCCACCCTGCCCCGCGCTGCCGTTTGACGCGCGGACGTTGACCTTGGCGTCCGCGAGCTTGCGAAGCACTTCGGCCGCCGCGCCGGCGCGGTTCTGCCCCTGGATGAAGAATGCCTGCTTGCGGCCCGAGAGCGTCAGGCCGGCGCCTTTCGCGGCCTTGGTGAGCGCGCCGGCGTCCTCCACCACGAGGTCGAGCTGGGCCTTGCCGCCGGCGCCCGGGAAGGCGGTGAAGTTGAGCAGGTTCACACCCGCCTCCTTCAACGCCGTGAGCACGCGCACGCCTTCGCCCGGCTTGTCTGGCACTTCGACGTAGAAGTAGTCCACGCGACGGATCTGGTCGGCCATCGGTAGCTCCCGCGGCTCGAGTCGAGCCGGGCGCATGCTAGATCCGCGCGCCCTGGACGGAAAGAGGTTTTGACTGCGCCTTCGAGCGGGCGCCGCTTCCACCCGCCGGGCACTCCGCGCTAGAAACTGCCCGTGTCCAGCCCAGCGCGCGCTTCCAGGATGCCCCCGCAAGTCCCGTTCATCATCGGGAACGAAGCCTGCGAGCGCTTCAGCTTCTACGGGATGCGGAACATCCTCACCGTGTTCCTCATCGACTGGCTCCTCAGGAACCAGGTCCCGGGCCAGGCGGAGCGCGAGGCGGGGGCAAAGGCGGTCTTCCATCTCTTCGTCTTCGGCGTCTACTTCACCCCCCTCCTCGGAGGCTTCCTCGCCGACCGCTTCCTGGGAAAGTACCGGACCATCCTCTACATCTCGCTGCTCTACTGCGCCGGCCACGCCTGCCTCGCCATCTTCCACGACGACCCGACCGGCTTCTACGCCGGGCTCACGCTGATCGCCCTGGGCTCGGGCGGCATCAAGCCCTGCGTGTCCGCGCTGGTGGGGGACCAGTTCACCGAGGAGAACAAGCACCTCGTGAACAAGGTGTTCGCAGTGTTCTACTGGAGCATCAACCTGGGATCCTTCTTCGCCTCGCTCCTGATCCCCAAGACCTTGCGCCTGTGGGGGCCGTCGGTGGCGTTCGGGATTCCGGGGATCCTGATGGCGCTCGCTACCATCGTCTTCTGGCTGGGCCGCAACCTCTACGTCAAGATCCCGCCCACGGGGAAGAACCCGCATTCCTTCCTGGCCGTGCTGCGCAGCGCCTGGCGCAACCGCGCCCGCGGCGTTGGCTTCCTCGACCGCGCACGGGCCGAGCACCCCAGGGAGGCGGTCGAAGGCGTGAAGGCGGTCTTCCGCGTGCTGTCGATCTTCGCCTTCATCCCCTTCTTCTGGATGTTGTTCGATCAGAAGGCGTCCACCTGGGTGGTGCAGGCGCGCTCGATGGACCTGCGGGTCGGCCCCTGGAGCTTCGAGCCGTCCCAGATGCAGCTCGTCAATCCGGCGCTGGTGATGCTGCTGATTCCGCTCACCACCGGCGTCGTCTACCCGTTCTTCAAGCGGCTCGGCTGGGAGCTGACGCCGCTGCGCCGGATGCCGCTGGGGATCGCGCTCGGAGCAACCGCCTTCGTCATCGCCGGCATCCTGAACATGCCGGTGGCGGCCGGCGAGCGAATCTCGATCCTCTGGCAGATCGTCCCCTACGTGGTGCTCACCGTGGGCGAGATCCTGGTCTCGGTGACCGGCCTCGAGTTCGCGTACACGCAGGCGCCGCTGACGATGAAGAGCGTCATCCAGAGCTTCTGGAACCTGACCACCGCGGCAGCGAACCTGGCGGTCGCGCTGGCCTCCGCGCTGGCGTTCTTCACCGGGACCGCGCTGTTCTTCTACTACGCCGGTTTCGCCTACCTGGCCGCGATTGGCCTGGCGCTGGTCGCGCGGCGTTACAAGGTCGTCGAGTGGTACCAACGCGCGCCCCCCCGGCAGCAGGCGGAGCGCGCGCCGGCGCTCGGAGCTGAGCCGGCCTGAAATCTTGCCATCCCGCCGGGGTCGGTCACTCTAGCCTCGATGACGCTGGAGACGGCATCCGACGGCTCGATCCACGTGCGGGATCGTTTCGTCTTTCTCCGCGCTGGCGTCCTCGTCGCTTCGGCGTTGTTCCTCGGCATGGCGGCGATGCAGCTGCTGTTCGGTCTGGACCAGGTCCGGGCGGTCTGGGGGTCGGTGGCGCTGGCGCTGGGATGCGCCGCTCTCGCCGCGGCGATCCAAGACAGCGACTTCCACTTCGATGCGGCGCTTCAAGAGGTGCGCTGGAGCAAGCGCCGGCTGGTCGGGGGGCGCTCGGGGACCATCCCCTTCGCGGAGGTCGAGAACGTTGTGCTGGAGCTGCGATCGTCCCGGAGCGACTCGGGCTTGAGCCGCACGGACAACTACCGCGTCTTCCTGGTCGCGCGCTCGATCACCATGCCCCTCGGCAGCAGCAACCTCGATCTCTCGAGGGCGCGGGACGCGGTGGCCATTCCGTTGCTGGCCCTGCTGGGCAAGAGCAACCGGGCCCTGGTGGAAGAGAGCATCCGCTACTGGGTTTCGAGAAACGACCGGATCACCGCAACGGCGCTCGCAGTGAGCGCCCTGCGCCTGGACTCCGAAGCGGCCACCAGGCTGATCGAGAAAGCGGCTAGCTCATCTCGTACTCGAACCGGGCCATCTTGCTGAGCGCGTTTTTCGAAGCCGATAGCCCCGGCCCCCGCAGGCGGGCTACACCTGACGGAAGTCATCGGTCGTCCCGGTTGTAAAATGCGTTCTAATCTCCCGTCCGGAGGTTCGGCGGTTTATAGTTCCGGAGCATCTGTTGCGTCTCGGCGCGTTGCGCCTCCACCTCATCCTGGTACCGGCACGACTTTGACGGAATGTGGCTGCCGACCAGGGTTTCGTAAGTGCAGACGACCCTCCTCTTCGGGTCGTTGGAGACGACCGCGGTGCCATCGGTAGCCACGGCGTTGGCCTGGAGCGGCTGGGGCTTCTGGGTCGACGCGCACGCAAAGCCGAGCGCAACGGTCACACCGACGATCATTTTCCTGGGCACGGTGTTCCTCCCTCCATCGGATTGACGGTGGATCCGACCGCAGCGACAAACAGCGCCACCGGAAGACAACTGTTCAGAACCCTCACCGGTATTCTTGGCTGATGTCAACAGGTGGTCGCGATTGACTAGTGATTGGGAAATTTGACCTGCAGAACGCGGCCACCTGTCCCCACCAGCCAACCCGTCCGCTCGTTCGCGAACCCGACCGCCCAGAAGCCGGACACGCCTTCCAGGGTCTGCCACGTGTCGCCCTCGTTTGCGGACCACGCCGCGCCAGCCGGGCCGCTGACCAGCACTTTCGGCGGCGACCGACCATCCTGCGGCGCGTGATCGTCCTCTTCGTCGTCGCCGCGATCGCGCGCGTACGCCAATCCGTACACGGTGCCAATCGGCGCGCGTGCCGTAGTGTGCCAGGTCCTTCCGCCATCATCGGAGCGCGCCACGTTATCGAAAGGCGGCGCGACGGGATCGAGATCGCCGCCGCCGATGATGCCGTGGGAACCGTCGCGGAACTCCACGCTGAAAATCCCGGCGGTGGGGCTGCCTCTCAAAGGCGTGTCATGGGCGGCCCAGGTGTCGCCACCGTCCCCGGTGGCGAGAATCCTGGCCCGTTCACCAGCGCCGGTAGCGATCCAGGCGCGCTTCTCGCCCTGTGTCGCGACGCAGGTCCCGCTGGACGCGAATCCTCCTTCACCCGGCAGCGCGGGCGGCAAATTGTTGCCGATGTCGATCCACGTCCTGCCGTCGGTGGTGCGCCGGGCCGGAAAGCGGCCCTTCACCGAGTCGCCGAAGAGAATGCCTCGCTTCGACGTCCAGAACGCAAAGCAGTCGTAGAACCCGTCCGGGTCCTGGTTCGTGAACTGCAACGACCAGGTCGCGCCGCTGTTCACGGTCTTGTAGACCCGTGAGTCGGTGCCGGTGCCGATCGACATGAGATACGCGACCTTGTCGCTCACGCCTTCGACGTCGCGGAACTGAAGGGTCTCGGCGCCGGGAACCACGCCGGGGCGCCAGGTGCTGCCGCCGTCCGTCGTGACCGCGTAGGTGCCGCCGCGGCCGCTGACCCAGACGACTCGGGAGTTGACCGGGCTGACCGCGATGAGCCCGTTGTTGGTGTGGCTCGCTTGCGGCGTGAGCGTCGGCGGCGCGGCCGTGCTCGACCGCAGTGCGGAGACACTCGAGGCCTGCGAGGACTGTGCGGGTGATTCGTTCGAGCAGCCCAGAGTCGCGGCCGCAACCAACGCGGCCGCCATGACGGCGGGTGGCAAATGTCGAAGCATGGGACCCCTCCGCGGCGCAGCCCAGCAAGCGCAGCCGGCAAAGTCAACCAGAAACCTCCTTCGGAGACGATCCCGGCCAGCTCAAGACCCGTCGACCCTGACGCGGCCTCGGGCGGCGCGATAAACAAAGGCGGCATAACCCACCGCGAATGAGATCCCGAGCGTCCACCAGATCAACGCCACTCGCAGCCCATGCTGGCCGGTGGCGGCCTGCGTCGCCGTCAGCGAAAACGCCGGCGCGATGATCCACGGCTGCCTTCCCAACTCCGCCACCGTCCAGCCGGCTGTGTTGGCAATGTACGGGAAGGGATGGCGAGCATCAGCGCCCACAAGAGCGGGCGCGAGGCGGCGAGCCGGCCGCGCCAGAGCTGCACGGCTGCGCCTGCTCCGGAACCGCAGCGGCCCCCCAAGGCACCGGATGTGCAGCCTGTGAGCATCTACTTCGAATTCGACAGCGCGGAGCTGTCCTCCGACTCGCGCAACGCGCTGCAATCGTTCTTCGACGGCGCGCAGAAGCGTCCGGACACCCGCGTTCGCATCGAGGGGAACTGCGACGAGCGCGGCACCCGCGAGTACAACCTTGCCCTCGGCCAGCGGCGCGCGGATGCGGCAAGGATCTACCTGGTGCAGCTGGGGCTCGACGCTAGCCGGATCTCGTCCGTGAGCTACGGCAAAAAGCGTCCGCGGGCGATGGGCCACGATCCCGAATCGTGGCGCGAAAACCGGCGCGATGACCTCGTTCCCACCGCCGAGGCAATCGGCAGGGCCGCCCCCCGCTGACCCTCAGTTGGCGGGCCAGGCGGGCTGCTACTTCCGCATGTCGACGACCGGCGGCGAGTAGTCGGCGGCGGTGAGGGCGATCTCGATCCGCCGGTTCTGGCTCCGGTTGGCGGGCGAGTCATTGGGAACGAGCGGGCGGTACTCCGAGAACCCCTCCGCGCCGAGCATCGCCGGCGAGACTCCTTTCGTCTGGAGGTATCGCACGACGTTCACCGCGCGCGCCGTCGACAGGTCCCAATTGTCCAGGTATCCGGATTTGGCGCTATTCGGCACGTCGTCGGTGTAGCCGGCCACCACCACGTTCTTGCCCTGCAAGTCCTTGAAGACGTCCGCCACGGCGTCCAACGCGGCCTTGCCCTCGCGGTTCAGGGAGGACGATCCGGAAGAGAACAGGACCCTGTCCTTGAGCTTGACCGTCATCTTCCCCTTCAGCTCCGAGATCTCCACCTGGCCGCTCTTGATCTGGCCTTCGAGCGAGCTCGCCAGCTGCTGGTACTGCGCGCTCTTCGCTTCCAGCAAGCCCTTTTCCTGCTGGAGCTTGGCGGAGGTGGCGGCGAGCTCGCCGAGCTGCGACTGCAAGGCAGCGTTCTGCGCCTGCAGCTCCGCGACCTTCTTCTCGAGAGCGGCCGCCTTCTGGCTCTCCTCCTGGTAGGCCATGCGATTTTGCTGCGCATCGCGCTGCTGGGCGGCGAACTCATCCTTGGAGATGCCGCATCCGGCGGCAACGAAGACCAATGACGTCGCAAGCATTTGCTTGACCATGGGAGCCTCCGATCGTGAAGCTGCTTCTTGTACTAGAGCAGCGAGGTGGACCAAGGTCCACTTCCAACCCTTGCCGCCGGAAAGCGACGATCCCCGGGGCCATGCTGCCGGAAAACGAAACCCCGATCTCGCGCACTGGCGCCATCGGTCGCGTCGCAGCCACCGCCGTCCTCGTCGGTGTTGCTTATTACGTCGGCGCCAAGATCGGTCTCGTCCTCCGGTTCCCCCCGGCCATGTCTTCGGTGGTCTGGCCGCCCAACTCGATCCTGACGGCCACCCTCCTCCTCTCGCCACGGCGGCGGTGGTGGCTCTATCTCCTCGCCGCATTCCCCGCGCATCTCGCCGGCGAGCTGCCGGCCGACTGGCCCATTCCGTTGGTTCTGGTGCTGTTCGCGACCAATTGCAGCGAGGCCCTTCTGGCCGCGGTCTGCGTGCGCTGGTTTACCGACGTCCCGGCGCGGCTCGACACGCTCCGGCGGATGGTGGCCTTCATCGCCGGGGCGGCGCTCGTCGCCCCGTTTGTCTCCTCGTTCCTGGACGCCGCGGCCGTCGACGTGCTCCACGGGGAGCCCTACTGGCTCGTCTGGCGGACCCGCTTTTTCTCCAACGTCCTGACGGAGCTCACTGTGGTGCCGGCGATTCTGACTGTCGCATCGGCCGCCCCAGGCTGGCTTCGTCGCGCGTCGCCCCGGCGGCGCGTCGAAGCCGGGTTGCTTGCCGTGTCGCTCCTCGCCGTGGCCTTCGTCTCCTTTGGGGCGAAGGATGGACCGCCCGCGATCAATCTGAGCTCGTCCCATTCGCCGCTGGCGTTCCTGATGCCGTTCCTCCTCTGGGCCGCAGTCCGTTTTGGACCTCCGGGGGCGAGCCTGTCCCTGCTGACCACCGCGCTGATCGCGATCTGGGCCGGCACCCAGCGAGGCCCGTTCACCAGGCTGCCGGCTGCCGAAAGCGTCTTCGCCCTCCAGATCTTCCTGACCGTCGTTGCCATTCCTCTCATGTGTCTCGCGGCCCTCATCGAGGAGCGCCGGCGGGTCGAGAAGGCGCTCGGAGAGAGGCTGCGTTTCCAGCAATTCCTCGCGCGCTTGTCGGCCGCCTTCGTTCATTTGCCCAGCCACGAGATCGACGCCGCGATCGCGAGCTGGCTGCGGAGCCTGGGTGAGTTCCTCCGGCACGATCGCCTGGTGGTCCTCCGGCTGTCCGCGGCCGGGCGCGGTCTGACGGTCTCGCACTCGTGGGTCGCTCCCGGAATCGAGCTCGTGCCACCGATCATCGTCGCCCGCGACTTGCCGTGGGCGCTCGAGCGGTTGCTCCGAGAGGAGCCTGTGATCTTCTCGCGGCGCCCGGGCTTCAGCCACCAGGGGGCGCCAGACGAGGCCGCGCTCCGACATGCTGGCCTCTGCTCCAGCCTCACCATTCCGCTTGTGGCCAGCGGAAGCGTGCTGGGTGGGCTGGCGTTCGATTCCGTGGCTGTCGAGCGGGCCTGGCCGGAGGAGAAGGTGCAACGGCTGCAACTGGTCGGCGAGGTCTTTGCCAACGCGCTCGCGCGCAAGGAAACGGAGGACGCCCTGCGCGCCAGCGAGCTGATGAAGTCCGCCATCCTCGCCTCTCTGAGCAGCGGCGTCGCCGTCCTCGATCGCGTAGGCCGGGTCATCGCGGTCAATGAGAGCTGGAGTCGCTTCGGCAGCGAGCACCAGATGACGGCGTACGCCGGCGTCGCCCTGGGAGCCGACTATCTCCAGACTTGCGCCGAGGCCGCGCGCGAATGCAAACCCCATTCGGCGGAAGTGCTCGCGCAGATCGAGGAAGTGCTCAACGGCGCCAGGCGGGGATTTGCCTTCGAATACTCCTGCTCCGCTCCGGCCGGAGAAGGATGGTTCGCGCTGTCGGTGGTGCCGTTGAACCGACCGGAAGGCGGCGCCGTGGTCTCGCATACCGAGGTGACCGAGCGGAAGCGTGCGGAGGTGCAGGCCGAGCGGAGCCGCCAGGAGCTGGCGCATTTCACGCGCGTGTCCGCGATGGGCGAGCTGACCGCCTCGCTGGCCCACGAGCTGCGGCAGCCGCTCACCGGGATCATGACCAACGCCCAGGCCGCGCGGCGCTTCCTGGAGATCGCGCCGCTCGACATCGGCGAGCTGCGGAACATCCTGTCCGACATCATCGCGGACGACCGGCGCGCGGCGGACGTGATCCAGCGCCTCCGCGACCTGCTGCGGAAGGGCGAACGCCGGCTGACCCTTCTCGACCTCAACGACCTGATCCGCGGCGTGAGCAGGCTCCTCAGCAGCGACGCGGTGATCCGCAACGTGGTGGTGGCGCTCCAGCTCGCGCCGGAGCCGGTCATCGTCAACGGCGACCGCGTCCAGCTCGAGCAGGTGGTGCTGAACCTCCTCGTCAATGCCATGGACTCGGTGGCGGAGGCCCCCGGCGGGGACCGGACCATCGTCGTGCGGACGGAGTCCAAAGAGAACGCGGCGGTCCATGTCGCCGTCCAGGACGCCGGGACGGGGCTGCGAGACGGGACCCACGAACGGGTATTCGAGCCGTTCTTCACCACCAAGCCCGCCGGAATGGGGATGGGACTCTCCGTCTCCAAGTCGATCATCGAGGCGCACGGCGGGGCCATCTGGGCCACGAACAACCCGGCGCGCGGGGCGACCTTCCACTTCTCCTTGCCGGAGCCGGTGAAGAGGTCGTGATCGAGAGCGTGCCTGCCAGGGTGGTTCAGTTGTGGCCGATGCCTTTTCCGTAGAGGAAGGCCTCGAACACCATCAGGGCGAGGCAGGCCGCAAGCACCCAGCGAAAGCCGCGCCCCGGGACCAGTGTGGGGACGCCGCAGAGCAAGGGAAGATTGACCGCCTGGTAGCGGATCAAGGCCTGCAAGGTGCCGGTGGCGATGGGGAGCAACAGCAGGAACCAGGCCGTGATCCAGGTCCAGGCCGGCGAACGGCGAATCATCTTCACGGCGACGAACAAGCATGCGATCGCCACCAGGTAGTAGTCCGGGTCCTGATCGAACGCGAAGAACGCCTTCACTGGCCCGAGCAGGCTCAGTTCCCTGCGGTGGTGTCCCTGGATGTGCACGAATGCGAGCGCGTCGCCATACCGCTCGTGGCACCAGGCCATGAAGGCGATCATGCCCGAGAGCGCAGCGGCCGCTGCCGCCCAGTTGCGCAATCTGTGCGGGGCGTGAGCGATCAGCGCGACTGCCACTGCCACTCCGGGCGGGCGCGTTGCCGATGCAGCGGCGCCGGCGACCGCGGCGAGCCCGAGCCTCTCCGACTGCAGGGCGACGAGGGCGGCGGCGAGCGCCAGGGCGAATACCGCCTCCGAGTAGGGATAGGCGAGAAAATGCGCGCCTGGAGAGGCGAGGAAGAGCAGCGCCGCCCTCCATCCGCCGAGCTTCAGCATGAGCAAGGCAGCGAGCAGCGCGGACAAGTTCGAAACGGCGAACGCCGCCCAGAAGAAGTTGCCCAGCACGTGCTCGAACGTGCGCACCGCGAGTGGATAGAGCGGAAAGAACCCGAGATGGTAGACCGGCGGCTCCCCCCGCGGGGCCGGATATCCCTCCTTCGCCAGCGCCAGATAGAACGGCGCGTCCCAGCGGATCAGCGGCGCCAGGAGCGCCGGCGGAGGCGGGAGGACGTGCAGGTCGGAGCGGCCCGGGATCCAGGCCCATTCCGCCTGCTTTTGCGGGGACATGAACCGCGCTCCGGCGTGCGTGGCCGCGATGGCCAGCACGCGCGTGGCCAGGAAGGCGGCAAGGACCACACCGGCAGGCCGGCTCAGAGCACCTTCTCCATGATGAAGTCGTCCATGAAGAAGCCGCCTCCGATGTCCTTCTTCACCGCCTCGCGGATCACGTAGCCGTTGCGCCGGTAGGCGCGGAGGGCCTTCTCGTTGGACTTGTTCACTCCCAGGACCACGCGGGCCAGTCCGCGGCGCCGCCCCTCATCCTCGACGCGCCGGAGCGCGAACGAGCCAAGTCCGCGTCCATGGTCTGCGACCTCGAGATAGAGCTTGTGAAGCCGCAGCTCGCCTTCGGGCAGCTCCTCGTATGCGCAGTACCCGAACGGTCGGTCTTCGTCGAGCAACAGCTCGTAGACGACGCCGCGCGCGACCTCCTCGCGCAGCCGCGCGGCGTCGTACATCCAGCCGAGCATGTACTCGATCTGCCGGGCGGAAAGGATGGAGGGAAAATGCGCCCGCCAGATGCGCCCGGCCAGCTCCGCCACGGTGGCGAGATCGGCATCGGTCGCCGCCACGCGCAAGCGCGGAGTCCGCTCCATGGAGGGGAATGTACACGACCGCGCCTTCACCGCGGGAACGCGGCTGCGATTCCGCCGTCGACCGGCAGCGTGGCGCCCGTGGTCGGGGTCTGGTTGGAAGCGAAGAAAACCACCGCGCGCCCGACGTGCGCGCCGGTGATCTCGGCGTGCAGCAGATTCCTCTCACGGTAGAACTCCTGCAACTTCTCGGGAGCGATGCCGCGCGACCGGGCGCGGTCGGGACCGATCTCCCGCCACAGGCCTGACGGGGTATCGCCTTCCGCGAATACCGCGTCCGCATTGATCATGTTTACCCGGATGCCGATCGGCGCCAGCTCGATCGCAGCCACCTTGCCGAGCTGGTGGCCGGCCGCCTTTGAAGCGCTGTAGGCGCCGAAGTCCGCGCCGGGCGCGAACACGTTTTTTGAAGCGTTGATCACGACGTTCCCGCCGGTCCCCTGCGCGCGCATCACGCGGGCGGCGGCGCGGAGCGTCAGGAAATAGCCGCCGAGGTTGACGTCCAGGACTTTCCGGAACTGGCGAACATCCGTGTCCGACAGCGCGCTGACGTGGGCGATGCCGGCGTTCGCGACCACGATGTCCACACCGCCGAACGTGCGGCAGGCATGATCGAACGCGGCGGCGACGGACTCCTCGTCGGTCACGTCCATCCGGACCGACTCGCAGGAGCTGCGGCCGGCGGCCTGCGCCACCTTGCCGCGGGCGCGCTCCAACGCTTCCGGGTCGATGTCCGTCAGGACCACGTGCGCGCCAGCCTTGGCGAGCTCCACGCACGCCGCCAGTCCGATCGCCCCTGCCGCGCCGGTGACCAGCGCAACCTGCCGCGCCAGCGGCTTCTCTGGCTCCTTGCCCAGCTTGGCCTGCTCGAGGCTCCAGTACTCCACGTCGAAGAGGTCGGACTCGTCGAGCGGCTCGTAGCGGCCAATCGCCTCCGCGACGGCCTTGATGGGGAGCGTGTGCTCGGCGATGTCGGCCGCGATAGCGGCGTCCTTGCGCGTCTTGCCGGCGCAGACGATGCCCACGCCGGGGATGAGCAGCACGCGCGGATCGGGATCGAGCTTGGTGCGCTTGACCCCCTTCGCGCGCACCTGATCGTCGAAATAACGATCGTAGCGCGCGCGGAAACCGGCGATGGCCGCCGCAAGCTGCGAGCGCAGCGCCTCGGCATCCTGGAAGGACGGCTGGTCGATGAAGAGGTGGTGCGCCTTCGTCCGGATGACGTGATCGGGCGTCAAGGGACCGCGCGCGGCGAGCGAAGCGCACTGCGGCGCCGCCACCAGGGCCAGCAACTCCGGCGTGGCGCGGTGCTCGAGGATGACCCTGCGGTGCGGCTGATCCGGGTTGCCGCTGGGCGCCGCGAGAAGGCCGCGCAGGACGGGAGCGATCTGCGACATCCGCGCCCGGGCTGCGCCGGGGTCGCCGGCCGGAGCAGCGGCCACGCGGCCCGCCGATCGCGTCCGCAGGAAAGTCTCGGCGCGGTCGACGTACTCGATGTTGCGCTCGTAGCTCGCCCGCGCGTCGGGCGCGAAGGTGAAGAGGCCGTGCTTCAGGAGCACCATCCCGTCGGCATCGCGCCTTCCTTCGAACATCTCCCCTGCCAGCTTGGCCAGCTGGAACCCGGGCATGACGTAGGGCACTACCACCACCCGGTCCCCGAGCGCCTGGCGGACCAGCTCCGCGCCATCCGGCTGGTTGGTCAACGCCAGGATCGCGTCCGCGTGGGTGTGGTCGATGAAGGTGTGCGGCAGGAAGGCGTGCAGCAACGTCTCCACCGAGGGGTTCGGTGCGCTGGCGTCGAACAGGTGCGTGCGCAGCTGGTTGACCATCTCCTCGTCGGAGAGCTTCTCCAGCTTGCGCAACCTGCGAAGCCAGGCCAGCTCGAGCGCCGGAAATCCTTGCGGCTCGATGGAATCGAGGTCCCAGCCGCTGCCTTTCACGCACAGCACCTCGACCCGGTCGCCGAGCAGGTTCTCCTTGACGATCTTGACGGAGGTGTTTCCACCGCCGTGCATGACCAGGTCGGGATCGGCCCCGATCAGGCGCGACGTGTAGACGCGCAGCGCCAGCGCCTCACCCCAGCGCGGCGCGTAGCGATCGGAGAACTGGCGGGCATCGGCGTCGGACCAGCGGCTCTTCATGCGGTCGAGCCTAGATCATCAGGCACCGTTTTGGCGCGCCGTCGCGCGCCGGGCGCCTGCTTGGGTTCGAGCCAAGGTGCGGACTTCTCTAGGAAAGACGCAGCGCGGCTTGATCGCGCATCCAGCCACCGCCTATAGGCGGCGCAAGCTCCAACCTTGCACCTGTACCGCAGGGAACGGGCCTCCCAGCAAGCCGAAAGAGGTATCCATGGACCGGCCGAACCGTCGCACGTTGTTCCTCCTGCTTGCGTTGATGATCCCGGCGTCCGCGTTCGCCGGAGACTCCCGCGACGAAAAGTGGGTCGCGACCTGGAGCACCTCGCCCCAGGGTCCGTACCCGATCGGGTACACGGTCGGTCAGCCACTCATGAGCTACGCCCTGCCCGGCGACGTCGCGCACGAACAGTCTTTTCGCCTCATCGTCCATCCCAGCGTCTGGGGCGAGTCCTGGCGCATCCGGCTCTCCAACAACTTCGGCACCGCGCCGATCGCGATCGGCCATGCCTACATCGGCGTCCAGAAGACTGGCTCGACCCTGGTTCCGGGCACGAATCGCGAGCTGAGATTCGGGGGCCGCCGGTCGGTCACCATCCCGGTGGGCGCCGAAGTGTTCAGCGACCCCGTGGAACTGGACGCGGGCCGGGGCGCTGAAGCCCTCGCCGTCAGCCTGTATGCGCCCGGAACCAGCGGCGCCATCACCTTCCACGCGGCGGCCTTCACCACCTCGTACATCTCCTTCCCCGGAACGGGCGATCACACCGCCGCCGAGAAGGGCGACGTGTATTCGAACTCGACCACCTCCTGGTACTGGCTGGACGGCCTCGAGGTGCGGGCCGATTCCGACACCCACGTAGTGGTGGCCTTCGGGGACTCCATCACGGACGGCTTCTTCTCGACGCTCAACGGCGAAGATCGATGGGCGAATTTCCTCGATCGGCGCCTCAAGGCGAAGTTCGGCTCGCGCTTCTCTGTCGTGAACGAGGCGATCGGAGGCAACATGGTCGTCGCCGTGCGGCCCGCCGCACAGGGCTGCACCCTGTGTGACGGGGAGCGCGCCTTCATCCGGCTGGATCGCGACGTCTTCGGGCAGGCGGGAGTGAGGACAGTTGTGTGGCTGGAGGGGATCAACGATATCGGCGGCGCGGGCACGACGGCCGCGCCGGTCATCGAGGGCATGAAGACGGTGATTTCGCGCGTCCATGCGCGCGGGCTGCGCATCATCGGCGCGACGCTCACGCCCAGCTCGGGCACGGCGTTCGGGTTCTACGGCAGCGCCGTGACCAACGCGCAGCGCAACCTGGTGAACGA
>DATBZA010000078.1:0-41056 GCA_036513415.1 Myxococcales bacterium
GCGCGGCATCGGCCTGACCGGTACGGCCAGCCGCTTCCGCGATGTGGAGGGAAATCGAACTCGCCGCGCGGCGCAACTGATCCAGCAACGTGGCGTTTCCCCTTGGAATCTGTTCGGCAGCTTGCGCGGTCAGTGCCAGGAACTCGATGGCGCACCTGTACACGTCGAGTTTTTGAAAGCTGACCATGAACGCTGTGTACCAGGCACACCCGACATGCCCGGTGGTCGTCCACCGCCACGTCGCCGTCGCCGTCGCCGTCCACGCACACGACAACGTCAACGACGACGACCACGTCAATCGCTTGACTGAGCAGCATTGGAGCTAGCCGTCTTTCACTGGATGAGCAGGGCGTTCGGCTGGAAGTAGCCGGCGATCGAAAGCATCGCGACCGGCTGCTGGTCCTGCCCTGGATTCACTCCGTCGAAACGCGCCAGGAAGAGGAAGTCCTTCTCCGGCTCGAGGAACGGGTCCGCCTGCGGGAGCTTGCCCACCGCGCGCCGGCCCGTCTCCACGCGCTCGTTCTCGAACTTCTGCCTCACCGAGGAGTGTTCGCTGCGCCCGCTGGTGCTGTATTGGCCGCTGCCGCGAGCGTTGTAATCGGTGCGGCCGGCGCTGCTGCTGCGCGACGAGCTCGAGAACTCCCCTTGCGCGCTCCCCTTGGAGGAGCTCTCGTAGCGCGAGATGGGCCCGTCCGCCACTTCGCGGGCGGTGGCGCGCAGCGAAGTCTCGCGCATGATCGCGGCGGCCTTGTTCCCATCCTGCCGGATCTCGCTCAGCGCGCCGCGAACCAGCACCCAGCGGCCCTTGTACACGTCGGGTTGCCGCAGCGCGGCGGCCAGGGTGAACAGCGGAACGCGGCTCTTCTGCACCAGGGGAATGTCCCCCTCCACGTCCCCGCCACGGAGCGCGACCACCTTGGCGATCATGCGTGCCGCCTCCGGACGGGTCTGCAGCTCCTGGTCCCAGGTGCCGCGCGTGAGCAGCTCGAGGTGCGTGAACTCGCCCCGCGGCCAGCGCGAGCGCTCGACGCAGGCGACCAGGGCCGCCCAGCCCTGGTTCGGCTTGAGCTCGTAAAGCTGCCGCGCGGACTTCTCGCACTCGAGCGGCGTGAGCTGGTCGGCAGCGAACCCCTTGGCGTCGAAGGGAGGCGCGGGCCGGGGCAAGGTCTCCAGTCGCGTCGGTCCCGAGGCCGGCGCCGGTGCGGCGATGGGTTCCGCGGTGGCGCAGGCAATCAGGGCGCAGGGCAGAGCGAGCAGGGTTCTCATCGGGCTCCTCAGATTTTCTTCGGGTTCCGCGGGTCGTCCGTGGGCGCCGGCGGCGTCTCCTCCGGAGCGCTCCGCGCGGGGACGGCAAACGAGCAGACGTCGGAACAGGATCTCGACAGGCAGGATCGCAGGGCCGCGGAAGGCATCAGATCGGCCAGCTCGCGCTTGCATTGCGTAGCCCCTACCGAGCAGCGCGATTCCGCCAGGCACCGGCAGCAGCCGGGTGAGAGCGTGGCGGCCCGCGAGGTGCGGGAGATCTCCTGCCGCAAGAGCTCCGCGCAAGCCTGCGCCTCGTGCGTGAGGCGGCCCGATCCGTCAGCGAGACGCGATCGGAGGGCGCAGTGATCCGAGGCGCCCAGGTCGGCGAGCGCGTGCTCGCACTCCCTGCGCAGTCCGGTATCCCCGTGTGCCGCCGCCGCGCAAGCCTCGCGTCCGGCGTCCAGTACCGCGCCGGCATTGTCGCTGGGATCCGCAGGGGCGCTGCTGGCCTCGTACGCGCAGGGATCGCCGCGCAGGACCAAGGGGAAGGTGCACGCGGCGGCGGACGGCTCCTGGTCCACCGGCATTCGCGGCGGGACGCCCGGCAGCCCTTCTTGCGCGAGCAGGAGCGTGAGGGCGAGCAGGCGCATGCACCGATAGTATCCGGTGCAGCGCGGATCTCTTCATTCCGTCCGGATGTCGAGGCGATCCTCCTGCACACCCAGGATCACCTTTCCGCCCTTTTCCAGGTCGCCGAACAGGATCCGCTCCGCCAGCGGCTTCTTCAACGCGCTCTGGAGGAGACGGGCCATGGGCCGGGCGCCGAACTGGGGCGAGAAGCCGTGCTCCGCCAGCCACTTTCTCGCTGCCGGCAGCAGCTCCAGCTCCACGTTCTTTTCCTTGAGCTGCGCCCGCAGCTCGTCGATCTGCTTGTCGACGATCTTCTCCACCACTTCCATGGGAAGGCTGGAGAAGGCGATCCACCCGTCGAGCCGGTTGCGGAACTCCGGGCTGAAGGTGCGCTCGATGGCCTTCTTCGCATCGCCGCCGGCCCCCGAATCCAGATCGAAGGAGGCGACCTTCTCGCCCGTCTTCGACCCGGACACCATGAAGCTCCGCGTGCCGGCGCCGAATCCGACCCGCGCCGCGGTCATGTCGCGCGCGCCAGCGTTGGTGGTGAAGATCAGCGCGACGTGCCGGAAGTCGCTCTGGCGGCCGTTGTTGTCGGTCAGGGTGGCGTGGTCCATGACTTGAAGGAGGATGTCGAACACGTCGGGATGCGCCTTCTCGATCTCGTCGAGCAGGAGCACCGCGTGCGGCTGCTTGCGGATGGCGTCGGTGAGCAGGCCGCCCTGGTCGAAGCCGACGTATCCCGGAGGCGCGCCGATCAGGCGGCTGACCGTGTGCTTCTCCATGTACTCCGACATGTCGAAGCGGATCAGCGGCACGCCCATGATGCGGGCGAGCTGCTTGGCCAGCTCGGTCTTCCCCACGCCGGTGGGCCCGGAGAAGAGGAAGCTGCCGATGGGCTTGGTGGGCGAGCCGAGGCCGGAACGGGAGAGAAGGATGGCGCTGGCCAGCGCCTCGATGGCCGGGTCCTGTCCGTAGACGACCTTCTTCAGCTCGGGCGCGAGGCTCTTCAGGGCAGACTTGTCGTCGCTGGAGACGCTGCGCGGCGGGATCCGCGCGATCTTCGCCACCACCTGCTCGATCTCCGGTACCCCGATCAGCGGCACGCGCTCGTTCTCGGGCTTCATCCGTTGCAGGGCGCCGGCCTCGTCGATCACGTCGATGGCCTTGTCGGGCAGGTGCCGGTCGACCAGGTGCTTGGCGGAGAGGTCTACGGCCGCCTCGAGCGCCGGCTCGCTGTAAGTGACGCCGTGGTGCTCCTCGTACCGGCTCTTCAGGCCCTGGAGGATCTGCACGGCTTCGTCGCGACTGGGCTCCAGCACTTCGATCTTCTGGAAGCGCCGCGCCAGCGCCTTGTCGCGGTCGAAGCTGGCCTTGAAGTCGGAGAAGGTGGTGCTCCCGATGCAGCGCAGCTCGCCGTTCGCCAGCGCGGGCTTGAGCAGGTTCGAGGCGTCCATCGAGCCGCCGCTGGTGGCGCCGGCGCCCACCAGCATGTGGATCTCGTCGATGAAGAGGATGGCGCCGGGCTTCTCCGCCAGCGCCTTCACCACCGCCTTGAGACGCTCCTCGAACTGGCCGCGAAACTTCGTGCCGGCGAGCAGCGCGCCCAGGTCCAGGGCGTAGAGCGGGGCTTCCTTGAGGATCTCGGGCACTTTCTTCTCGTGGATGGCGACCGCCAGCCCCTCGGCCAGCGCCGTCTTCCCCACGCCCGCTTCCCCGACGTAGATCGGGTTGTTCTTCCGGCGCCGGCAGAGCACCTGCATGGTGCGCTCCAGCTCGTTCTTGCGGCCGACCAGCGGGTCGATGCGCCCTTCAGCGGCGCGCGCGATCAGGTCGACGCAATAAGCGGTGAGCGGATCGTCGGCCAGGCCGCCGTCCTCCTCTTCGCCCTGAGGCTGGGCGTGCAGCTCATCGTCGCCGCCGCCGTGCGGGCGCAGGCCGCTCTCATCGCGGACCTTCAGGGCGCCGTGGGAGATGAACCGGAGCAGGTCGAGGCGGGTGACCCCCTGCTTCTCCAGCAGGTACAAGGCGTGCGAGTCGCGCTCGCGGAAGAGCGCCACCAGCACGGAGCCGGCGTCGATGGTCTCCTTTCCGCTGGACTGCACCTGCATCGCCGCCCGCTCCAGCACCCGCTGGAAGGCGCGCGTCTGCTCCGGATCCCGGTCGAACCCGTCCGGAAGCCGCGGTTGGCTGTCCTGCAGGTGTTGCTCCAGGTCGCGCTTCAGCTCCGGCAGCCGCGCCCCGCAGGCGCGGAGGATCCGCGTCGCGATCGGGTCGCGCAGCAGCGCATAGAGCAGGTGCTCCAGCGTCACGTGCTCGTGCCTGCGCGCTTTCGCTTCCGCGAAGGCCAGCCGCAGGGAGGATTCCAGCTCCTTGGTAATCGACAGGCTCATTCCGGTTCCATCGTACTCAAAAAAGGAAACTCCGCCGCCCTGGCCATGTGCTCCACCGTTGCCACCTTGGTCTCGGCGATCTCGTAAGTGTAAACGCCCGCGACGCACATGCCACGGGTATGGACCTGCAACATCAGATCGTGCGCCACGGCAGGCTCCTTGTTGAAGACCACCTCCAACACGTGGATGACGAACTCCTGGGTGGTGAAGTCGTCGTTGTGAAGGATGACCTTCCAGAGCTTCGGCTTCTGGGTCTTGCTCTTCCTTTCGGTGACGACCGCGGTGTCGCCTTGTTCCCGGGGCTTCCCCTTGGGCATCGAGGCTAGAATGCACCGTTTGCCCGCGCGGTGGTAGAAAGCGCGCAATGATGGCCCTCACCATGAGCCTGGTTGCCGCTCTGCCCGTCCCCGGTCGTTCAGTCGCCGCGTCGCAGCACGGGGTCGCGGCCGTGAGCCAACCCCTGGCTGCGCAGGCGGCAGCGCAGATCCTTCAGCGCGGCGGCAGCGCGGTCGACGCCGCGATCGCCGCCAACGCGGCCCAGGGGCTGATGGAGCCCACCTCGAACGGCATCGGGGGCGACCTTTTCGCGATGGTCTACCTGGCGAAGGAGGACAAGCTCTACGGGATCAACGCGAGCGGCTGGGCCCCGGCGGGAATGACGCTCGAGCTCCTGAAAAGCAAGGGAATCGAGGGTGAGCTGCCGTACCGCGGCGTCTACACGGTGACCGTCCCCGGGGCGGTGGCGGGCTGGGCGGCCCTGCACCAGCGCTTCGGACGGCTCCCGCTGGCGACGGATCTGGCCCCGGCCATCTGGTACGCCGAGCACGGCTTTCCGGTGATGGAGGTGACCGCCGGGCTGTGGGCGCGCTCGGTCCAGATGCTGGCGGAAGATCCAGAGTCGCGGTCGACGTTCCTGACGGGGGGACGGTCGCCGCGGGCTGGCGAGACGTTCCGCAACCCCAACCTGGCGCGGTCGCTCCGGCGGATCGCGGAGCAGGGTATCGACGGGTTCTACAGGGGTCCCACGGCGCAGGCGATCGTCGACCTGGTGCGCGAACGCGGCGGCGTGATGACGCCCGACGACCTGGCGGAGCTCAAGGCCGAGTGGGTGGAGCCCATCCAGACCACCTACCGCGGCTGGAAGGTCAGCGAGCTGCCGCCCAACGGGCAGGGCATCGCCGCGCTGGAGATGTTGAACATCCTCGAGCAGTTCCCCATGGGCGAGTGGGGCTTCCACTCGCCGCGCGCGCTGCACGCGATGATTGAAGCAAAGAAGCTCGCCTACGCCGATCTGCTCCGGTACATCGGCGATCCGCGCTTCTCGCGCGTTCCGGTGCAGCAGCTCCTCTCCAAGGAGAACGCGGCTGCGCGCGCCCGGCTGATCGATCCGAAGAAGGCCGCCTGCCACGTCGAGCCCTCGCAGCTTCCCGGCATCACCGCCTCGCGGGGAAGCGACACCATCTACCTGACCGTGGTCGACGGCGAAGGGAACATCGTCTCGCTGATCCAGAGCAACTACGCCGGTTTCGGGTCCGGACTCACGCCGGCAGGCGCCGGCTTCATGCTGCAGAACCGCGGCAACCTCTTCACACTCCGCCCCGGGCAGCCCAACACCATCGCCGGCCGCAAGCGCCCGCTCCACACCATCATTCCGGCCTTCATGCAGAAGGAAGATCTAAGAATCGGGTTCGGGATCATGGGCGGGTGGAACCAGTCCCAGGCGCACGCGCAATTCGTGGTCGACATCGCCGATTTCGGCATGACCCTCCAGCAGGCGCTCGAGGCGGGCCGCTTCACCAAGGGCACTTTCGAAGGATGCGACGTGGAGATCGAGAGCTCCGTGCCGCAGCAAGCCCGGGACGAGCTTGCTTCGCTGGGGCATCAGCTCCAGGTCCAGCCGCCGCGAACGCCGAACTTCGGCTACGGCCAGGCGGTGCTGTATGACCGCAAGACCTCGGTGAAGCTCGGCGCCAGCGACCCGCGCCACGACGGGCAGGCGATCCCCGTGCCGGCGCCTTATTTCGCGAAGTAATGCACTCTGCTAGAAGCGCCGCCGCGATGGGATTCGACGACAAGCTGAAGGCGGAGCTGGCCCGCATCGGAAAGGGCGGCGCGCCCAAGTACCACCAGAAGAACGCCGAGACCGGCAAGCTCTTCGCCCGGGAGCGGGTCCGCCTGCTGCTGGACGCGGACAGCTTCATCGAGGACGGCGCCTTCGCCAATGCGACCGATCCGGAGCTGCCGGCCGACGGCGTGATCACCGGGCTGGGGAAGATCGGCGGGCGCCTCGTCGCCGTGATGGCGAACGATTCCACGGTCAAGGCGGGCTCCTGGGGCCGGCGCACGGTGGAGAAGATCGTCCGCATCCAGGAGCAGGCGCTGAAGATGCGCTGCCCGATGCTCTACCTGGTCGACTCCGCTGGGGCCCGAATCACGGACCAGGTGGAGATGTTCCCCGGGCGCCGGGGCGCCGGGCGGATCTTCTATCTGCAGTGCCAGATGAGCGGCCTGGTTCCGCAGATCTGCCTGCTCTTCGGTCCGAGCGCGGCGGGAGGGGCCTACATCCCGGCCTTCTGCGACGTGGTGGTGATGGTGGACGGAAATGCTTCGATGTACCTGGGCTCGCCGCGCATGGCCGAGATGGTCATCGGCGAGAAGGTCACGCTCGAAGAGCTGGGCGGAGCGCGCATGCACTGCTCGGTCTCCGGCTGCGGCGACGCGCTGGTGAAGACGGAGCAGGAGGCCATCGAAGCAGCCCAGCGGTATCTCTCTTACTTCCCCGAGAACTTCACCGCGCCGCTGCCGGTGCGGAAGCCGGTGCCGCCCGCCTCCTCCGGCAAGCGGATCGAGGAGATCATCCCGCCCGACCAGAACAAGTTCTTCGACATGTTCGCGCTGATCCGGGAGCTGGTCGACGCGGACTCGCTCTTCGAGCTGAAGAAGCTGTTCGCGCCCGAGGTGATCACCGCCTTCGCCCGCATCGACGGCAAGCCGGTGGGCATCGTGGCCAGCCAGCCCAAGCACAAGGGTGGGGTGCTCTTCGTGGACAGCGCGGACAAGGCGGCCCGCTTCATCTGGCTCTGCGACGCGTTCGGGATTCCGCTGCTCTACCTGCCCGACGTCCCCGGCTTCATGATCGGCACCAAGGTGGAGCGGCAAGGGATCATCCGGCACGGCGCGAAGATGATCATGGCGGTGAGCGAGGCGACGGTCCCGAAGATCTGCGTGCTCTTGCGCAAGGCCTATGGCGCGGGGCTGTACGCGTTCGGCGGCCCGGCCTTCGAGCCGGACGCCACCATCGCGCTGCCGCAGGCGATGATCGCGGTGATGGGGCCGGAGGCCGCGGTGAACGCCGTCTATTTCAACAAGATCCAGGAGAAGCCGGAGAGCGAGCGCGCGGCCTACGTGCAGCAGCTCCGCGACGAGTACAAGGCGGACATCGACATCTACAAGCTCGCCGCCGAGCAGGTGGTGGACGCCATCGTGCCAGGGGATCGGCTCCGTGCGGAGATCGTGAAGCGCCTGGAGGCAGCCGCCCACCGCGAACGGCCGCTCACTCCCAAGCGCCGGTCCGTGACCCCGGTCTGATGGGTCCGCCGCTCGACCGGCGCGCGACGCTGCGGAGATTCGCCGCTCCCGCGCTGGTCTGCTCGGCGATCTTGTTGACCGGCTACTTGCGGACGGCCGAAGGCACCCGTCACCCCTCGCCCTGGGGGTACCGGCTCTGGTCGTTCGGGGCCCTGGCGTACTCGGACATCCTTGCCCTTCACGAGGACCGTGGAGCACGCCGCCATCCACTGCCGTACATCGAGGACAAGGTCGAGTATCCCGTGCTCCTCGGCCTTGCGATGTGGCTCCCGAGCGTGATTGCGCCGGAGCGGGCCGGGTACTTCGCGCTCAGTTTCGCGCTCCTGGCGGCGTGCGCTCTCTTCACGCTCTGGTTCATCGCCGCGCTTCCGGGGACCGAGCCGTGGGTCTGGGCCGCGTCGCCGGCGCTGCTCGTCTACGGCGCGCTGAACTGGGACCTCTTTGGCATCCTTCCCCTGGTCCTGGGTCTCTGGCTCTGGGCGGGCGGGCGGCAGCGCCTGGCGGTGGCGGCCTTGTCAGTCGCGGTGTGGACCAAGTTCTTCCCGGTGCTCGTGCTCGGCGTGATCCTCTTGATCTCGCTGCGCGGGCCGCTGCGCCGGACGCTGGAGTTGGCGGGCATCTTCCTCGGGATCAGCCTCCTGCTCAACCTCCCCTTCGCCCTCTGGGGATGGCCGCGGTGGACCTGGTTCTTCGAGTACAACGCCATCCGGGAGATCGAACCGTCCCTCTACCTCCTCTTCGGCGCCGATCCCCGCGCGTCGGTGGTCCGTGCGAACGTGATCTCGGCACTCGCGGTTGTCGGAGCCGCGCTGGCGCTCGCCGTCATCGAGCTGCGCACCCGGCGGCTCGAGGCACTGCCGGCCGCCTGTGCCCTGGTCTGCGTCTTCCTGATTGCGAACAAGGTCTACTCGCCGCAGTACTGGCTCTGGGTGGTGGCGCTGGTCGCGCTGGCTGCCTTGCCCGGATGGCTGGCCTCCGCCGTCTCGGTGCTGTCGCTGACCGATTACGCGATCAGTTTCGCGCGCCTTCACCTCCAGGCGGATCGCGTCTGGGCGCAAGCGGCCTGGTTCGACCATGCGGTCTTCTGGCCCATGGTCGCGATCCGGTACGCAGCCCTCTGTGCCTGCGCGGTGTGGGCGTTCGCGCACAGCGTCCGCAAACGGGAAGTCCCGACGGCGTAAGCTATAAACGACGGGATGCCCGAGTCGGAGGGGACGCCGGCGTTCGGCCGCTACAGGGACCCCGTGATGCTCGGCTCGGGCGGGATGGGCGCCGTCTACCGCGCCACCGATCCCTCGCTCAACCGCTACGTCGCCATCAAGGTGCTCACCCACCGCGATCCCAGGTACGTGGAACGGTTCCGCCGCGAGGCGCAGGTGCTGGCGAAGATCGGGCACCCCTCGATCATCCAGATCTACGAGATCGTCGGCAGCGACGAGGACACGGCGGACCCGTACATCGTGATGGAGTACTTCGAAGGGCGCCCGCTGGACGCCCTGCTCCGGCAGGGCCCGCTCGCTCCGGCGCAGGTGGTGTCCGTCCTCCGGCAATGCGCGGACGGTCTGCGCAAGGCGCACGCCAACCACGTCATCCATCGCGACATCAAGCCGGGAAATCTCATGCTGTCGCCTTCCGGCGAGGTGAAGATCCTCGACTTCGGCATCGCCAAGCTGCGCGACGCCAAGCAGGACCTGACCGGGGAGGCGGTGCTCGGGACGCCGTACTACATGAGCCCGGAGCAGGCCACCGGCTATCCCATCGACGCGCGCAGCGACATCTACTCCCTCGGCATCACCGCCTTCCACCTGCTGGCGGGGCGCAAGCCGTTCGAAGCCAAGGCCAAGGTGGACGTGATGCTGATGCAGGTGAAGGCGCCGCTCCCCGACCTGACGGAGCTGGTGCCGTGCGACGAGCGCGTCGCCCGCATCGTCGGGAAGATGTGCGCCAAGAAGCCTGCGGAGCGGTACCAAAGCTGCGATGAGCTGATCGCCGATCTCGACGCGCTGCCGCGCTCGCTGGGCGGGCGCGAAGGAGAGGTGGCTGGGGCGCCCGGAATCGAGAAGACGCGGGCGCTGCCGACCCCGGTGAAGCCCGCGCAAGCTCCCGCTCCGCGCCCGCGGCCGCCGCGCACGGCGTTGCGGCCACCGGTGAAAGCCGTTCCCACCCGGCTCTGGACCGGAGTCGCGGCCGGCGCGGCAGCCGCGGTGCTCGTCCTGGCCGGGCTCGCTGTTCTCTACGAGCGCACCCGCGCCGCCGCCCGAGGCCGGGTTCCCGAGACGGGGTGGATGTTGCGCGCCGGCCTGCGCAAGGTCCAGGGCATGGGGGGATACGGGAACTGCGTGTTCTTCGCGCGCGAACCCGAGCGCGGCGCGGAGGACGCCGCAGCGGTGCGCGCGGACTTTTCCGCCGCTGACCCGATCCACGGCCGCTGCTACTTCTCGCGGGCCGTGGGGGAGAACAGGACGGGCCAGATCTGGGAAGAGCTCTGGATCGACGGCCGCAAGCGCGCTCACCTGATCTTCGATCCGCCGCTGCCGCCCGACGACGATCAGCTCGCCGTCCAGCTCAGCGGCCGCCATGCCGCACGGCTGCGCGAGCTGTCGAGTGGGAAGCACACCTTGGACGTCTGGATTTACCGGCAAGCCGGCGACGGAGACACTCCGGTGCCATTGGCGGCGGGCGAGCTGGTGGTGCGCAAGTAGCTGTGCTCTGCTAAGAAACGCGCCCGCAGGGGGGACTACCATTCCCCGGCAGGGGGACACCATTCCGATGGTGTCCCCAGGATGGAAGGCTTTTGGACTTCGAGCTGAGCGAGAGCCAGCGCAAGCTGGTGGGGATGGTTCGTGACTTCTGCGTGCGGGAGGTGAAGCCGCAGGCGCAGGAGTGGGACCGCGAAGAGCGCTTTCCGCGCGAGGTGGTCGGACAGCTCGGGGAGCTGGGCCTTCTCGGGATGACGGTTCCCGAGGAGCTGGGTGGATCGGAGCTGGACACGCTTTCGGTCGCCTGCGTGGTGGAGGAGATCGCCCGCTGGGACGGATCGCTGGCGCTGACGGTGGCCTCGCACAACGGCCTCGGCACCTCTCACCTGCTCCGGTTCGGGAGCGACGAGCTGCGCAAGCGGTTCATCCCGGACATCGCGGCCGGCAGGAAGCTCGCGGCCTGGGGCTTGACCGAGCCGGGCAGCGGGTCTGACGCGGCCGCCATGCGCTCCACGGCGGTGCGCAAGGACAAGGGCTGGGTGCTGAACGGCGCGAAGATGTTCATCACCCAGGGCAGCGTGGGCGACGTCTTCGTCGTCCTCGCCCTGACCGAGCCGGAGAAGCGGCAGAAGGGCGTGACCGCCTTCCTGCTGGAGAAAGGCTTGAAGGGCTTCTCGCAGCGGCCGCTGCACGGAAAACTCGGCATGCGTTCTTCCGACACGGCGGAGCTGGTGATGGAGGACGTCTTCGTCGAGGACTGGCGCCGCATCGGCGAAGTGGGGGGCGGGTTCGTCGACACCTTGAAGATCCTCGACAAGGGGCGGATCACCATCGGCGCGCTCAGCGTCGGATTGGGGCGCGGAGCGCTGGAGGAGAGCATCGCCTACGCCAAGGAGCGCAAGGCGTTCGGCAAGCCCATCGCGGACTTCCAGGCGCTGCGCTGGATGATGGCGGACATGGCGACCGAGCTGGACGCGGCGCGCCTGCTGGTCTTCCAGGCGGCGCGGCTCGCCGACGCGGGAAGGCCGTACACGCGCCAAGCCGCCATGGCCAAGCTCTTCGCCAGCGAGGCCGCCTCCCGCGCCGCGGCCCACGGCGTGCAGATCCACGGCGGCTACGGCTTCACCAAGGAGTTCCTGGTCGAACGCATCTACCGCGACGTCAAGCTCTGCACCATCGGCGAAGGCACGAGCGAGATCCAGCGCATGGTGATCGCGCGCGAGCTGCTCAAGGCGTGACTTCCCTGGCTGACCGCGTCCTTTCCGGTGACGTCCGCGCAGCGGCGCGGCTGATGCGCCTGATCGACGACGCGCAGCCCGCGGCGGAAGAGGCCCTTCGCGAGCTGTGGCCGCGGACGGGCCGGGCGCAGATCGTCGGGATCACCGGCAACCCCGGAGCGGGGAAGAGCACGCTGGTCGATCGGCTCGTCGCCCACCTCCGCTCCCAGGAGAAGACGGTCGGAGTCCTGGCGGTGGATCCCACCAGCCCGTTCACCGGGGGAGCGATCCTGGGCGATCGCATCCGCATGCAGGACCACGCCCTCGACCCGGGCGTGTTCATCCGCTCGCTCGCGACCCGCGGCCAGCTCGGGGGCCTCTCCCGGGCCACCTCCGACTGCGCCCGCGTGCTCGATGCCATGGGGAAGGACGTGATCCTGATCGAGACGGTGGGGGTCGGGCAGGACGAGGTGGAGGTCTGCCGGCTCGCCCACACCACCGTGGTGGTGGTGGTGCCCGGCCTGGGCGACGACATCCAGGCGATCAAGGCGGGAATCCTGGAGGTGGCCGATCTCTTCGCGGTCAACAAGAGCGACCGCGAGGGCGCCGATCGCACGGTGCGGGACCTGCGCTCGATGCTGGAGCTGAACCACGTGCTGGGAAAGGACGTGGGAGGGCATGAGATCGCCATCGTCAAGTGCGTGGCCTCGCGCGACGAAGGGGTGGACGAGGTCTGGAGCGCCGTCGCGGCGCACTATCAGTTCCTCAAGTCGGGCCCGGGGCTGCTGCAGCGCGAGACCCTGCGGGCGAAGAACGAGCTGGTCGAGGTGCTCCGCGAGCGCCTGCTCAAGGTCGCGCTCGACAAGCTCGCGCAGAACGGCGCGCACCTCGACGATCTCGCGCTCCGGATCGCCACGCGGCAAACGGACCCGTACAGCGTAGCGGACGAAGCCGCCCAGCTGTAGTCTTCTCCGGTGCCCGAGCTGAACGACCAGGAGCGGGTGGCGCTGCTCACTTCGCGGCTCGGGCTCCCGGAGGGCGGGCTCAAGCCGGAGCTGGCGCTGGAGGCGCTCAGGCACGGAAGCTACGTCCACGAGCGCTCGCTTGGGCCGGGCCGCGAAGTCTTCCGTTCCAACGAGCGGCTCGAGTTCCTTGGCGACGCGGTGCTCGGCTTCCTGATCGCGCGCCGGGTCTATGAGCGGTTTCCGGACGCGCCCGAGGGCGAGCTGACGCGGCTGCGCGCCGCGCTGGTCCGGGAGGAGTCGCTGGCCATCGTCGCCCGCAATCTCGGGCTCGGCGAGCTCCTCCTGCTCGGCCGCGGCGAGCAGCGCAGCGGCGGCCGGGAAAACGCGGCGCGGCTGGCCGACGCGTTGGAGGCGGTCCTGGCCGCGGTCCTGCTCTCGAGCGGGCTCGATCGGACGGTGGAGGTCCTGGAACGCTTGCTCGCTCCCCTCTTCGAGCAGGGAAACCTGGCGCGGGATTCGAAGACCGAGCTGCAGCAGCTGTTCCAGAGCCGCAAGCGGACGCCGCAATACCAGGTGCTGGCCGTCAGCGGGCCCGATCACGCGCGCTCCTATGACGTCGAGGTGCGGCTCGACGGCGCGCCGCTCGGCCGCGGCTCCGGGCGCAGCAAGAAGGAAGCGGAGCAGGCGGCCGCCCTGGCTGCGCTTCGGGAGCCCGGGGTCGTGGAGCGGGCGCTATTGGACGAACCCGTGTCGCTGGCCGCTCCCGATCCGCGCTGGCGGGAGCTGGCCTTGGAAGAGGGCGCCCGGTTGCGCGGAGCGCTCTCAGAGGCCGAAGTGGAGCACGTCGGCAGCACGGCCGTCCCCGGCCTGGAGGCGAGGCCGATCATCGATCTGCTGGTCGGCGTTCGCGAGCTGTCGGGCGCGCTGCGTCTTCCCGACTACGAGGCCTGCGGCGAGGCCGGGGTGGCGGGACGCCTCTACTTCCGCAAGCGCGGGCCGGTCTCCTTCAACGCCCAGGTGGTGGAGCACGGCTCCCCGCTCTGGTGCGACGCGATCGTCCTGCGCGACTACTTGCGTGCGCATCCGGAAGAGCGCGAGCGCTACGCCGGCGACAAGCGGCGGGCGCTCGTCTCCGGGGCGACCACGCTCTTGCGCTACTCGGAAGAGAAGGAAAGCGCCCTGCGGGACCTGCTGGAACGGGCGCGGCGCTGGGCGGCGCCGTCGTAGGACGGCCGGGCAGAACCGGCGGCGAGTCTGCTTGTGGGCCGGACCCGCCTCCGCTATTTTGCGCGCCCCTATGCGCGTTCCATTCCTGGTTCTGCTCGCTTTGGCGCTGGCCGCCTGCAAGGACAGCGTGTCCGCGCCCACTCCCGCTCCTGTTCCGCCGAAGGCGGTGACCGGGGAGCCCGACAAGAAGGACGTGATCTCCATGGCCAACATCCCCCAGGGATCCGGCGACCTCTACGCCGTGTTCCAGACCAGCCGCGGCAACATCGTCATCAAGCTGTTCGAAAAGGACGCTCCGAAGACCGTAGCCAACTTCGTCGGCCTCGCCACCGGCAAGCAGGAGTGGGTCGATCCGCGCAACGGCAAGAAGAGCAATGCCAGGCTGTACGACGGGACCGCCTTCCACCGCGTCATCCCGCAGTTCATGATCCAGGGGGGAGACCCGCTGGGGACCGGCACCGGCGGACCCGGGTACAAGTTCGAGGACGAGTTCCAGAGCGGGCGCAAGTTCGACCGGCCCGGGCTGCTGGCGATGGCCAACGCGGGCCCGAACACCAACGGGTCGCAGTTCTTCATCACCGAGGTGCCCACGCCGCACCTCAACAACCGCCACACCATCTTCGGCGAGGTGGTGAAGGGGCAGGAGCTGGTCCCGCAGATCGCCCGGGGCGGCAACGCGCAGACGCGTCTCGACAAGGTCGAGATCGTCCGCAGCGACAAAGTGCCGTAGCCTTGGCCGACGCGCGCAAGCCCGGCGAGCCGCACCGCGCCGGGTTCGTGGCCATCGTCGGGCGCCCCAATGTGGGGAAGAGCACGCTGCTCAACCGCCTGGTCGGGCAGAAGCTCGCCATCGTCAGCCCCAAGCCGCAAACCACGCGCGGGCGTATCCTCGGCGTGATCACCCGGCCGGACGCACAGGTGGCGCTCCTCGACACGCCCGGTCTGCACACCGCAAAGGGCGGGCTGAACGCGCGCATGGTGCAGCAGGCGCTCCAGACGCTCTCGGACGCGGACCTTGCGGCCTTTCTCATCGAGGCGGGGCCGCCCTTCATCGACGCCGCTACCCGCAAGGCGCTCGACCAGGTGAAGGCCGCGCACAAGCCTACGCTGCTGGTGATCAACAAGGTGGACACGGTCCCTCGCGCGCAGGTCTTGCCGCTGATCGCTCGCTGGAAGGACCTCCACCCCTGGACCGACGTCTATCCGCTCTCCGCGCTCAAGGGGGAGAACGTGGACGGCTTCCTCGATGCGTTGATCCGCCACCTGCCCGAGGGGCTGCCCATGTTCCCGCCGGAGCAGTGGACAGATCTCCAAGAGCGCGACCTGTCCGCGGAGCTGATCCGCGAGCAGCTCCTGCGCCAGACGGGCCAGGAGGTGCCGTACAGCGCCGCGGTGCTGATCGAGCAGTTCGACGAGTCCGAGCGAAGCGTCGGCCCCCGCGGGCTGGTCCGCGTCAGCGCCACCGTGCTGGTCGAACGCGACAGCCAGAAGGCGATCGTGATCGGCAAGGGCGGAGCGCGCCTCAAGGAGATCGGCACCGCGGCGCGCCGCGAGATGGAGCGGCTGCTGGGCTCGAAGGTGTTCCTGCAGATCCACGTGCGCGTCGAGCCTGGGTGGACGCGGACGGACAAGGGACTGCGCCGGGCAGGCTACGAAGGCTGAGCCTTTCTCCGCTTCCACCAGGCAGTCAGGAGGATGGCGCCGCCGGCGATCTCGCCCAGGATCACATAGACGCTTTCCGCGCTCAGCCGGAGGTGCTCGAGCAAGCTGCCGAACCGCGCTTTGGGAAAGCGCCAGCCCAGCAGCGGGAAGAAGATCGCCAGCCAGATGCTGGAGTCGGCGCTGGCGCCGGTCACCAGCTCCCCTCCGATGTCCAGGAACAAGTGCGTGGCCATGCCCGCGCAGAGGGCCTTGGCGGCCGGGCGGCGCGAGAGCAGGGCGAGGGCGAGCAGCGCCACCAGGAAGAGGCCGCTGTGTCCGATGCTGCGCGAGCCGGCGATCAGCGGGTCAGCGTGGCCGCGCGCCCAGAGCAGGCCGTAGAAGAGCGGCTTGTCGATCAGGTCCGGAAGGAGGCATCCGGCGATGAGCCAGCGCGCGGGAACGCGGTGGCGCAGCCCCGGGATCAACCGGGTCCCAATCCCGACGTGTCCGAGGACGAACAACGACTAGAAGTCGTAGCTCGCCGAGATGACGCCGACGGGCGAGGTCTTGTCGGTCTTCTTCGGCTGCGCGACTCCCACGAGCGCCTGGACCTGCAGCGTCCGCGACGCCATCCATGACACTGCCGGTCCGGAGGTCAGATCGTACTCGCGACCTGTCCGAGGCGTGGCGGGGTTCGCTTCGTCGGAGACCTCGACCTGGATGCGGTTGTCGATTCCGGCACGAAGCGCCTCGTTGAAGCGCCAGCCGGCGAATGCCTTCACTTCCACGTCCTTGCCGCTCTCCCCGCCGGTCTCGACGCCGAAGACGCCGTTCAACACGAGCTCGATATGGCCGAAGCGCCTTCCGGCGGCCAGCAGGAACTCGACTTCCCCCTTGTCGGGGTGGAAGCCGACGCTCTTGAAGCGGACGCCGCCCGACATGTCGAGCCCGTGCGAGAATTGGTTCAGGAACTGGTAGCGCACGCGCGCCGCGGGGCCCTGCGCTCCCACCTGGAAGTAGGCGCCGACGTCGCCGTTCAGGTTCGCGATCGGCGTCCAGCCGATGCTGCCGGTGAGGCTCGACGATCCGGTGGGCGTCGCGCCATTGTCGGCGTTCTCGGTGGCCACGCCAGCGCCGGACACGCGCACGGTGCCCACGGGCGGGACGGCCGGAGCGTCGGTCAGGAGCGTGTCGCGATCGAGGCCCTGGGCAGTGGCGGCGGAGGCGAAGGCAAGGAGGAGGGTGGCGGGGAGGCGCATGGCGGAGCGCAGACTCCCCCGCCCGAGGGACAGGCGTCAAGAGAGGGGGGGTGAAAGCGTTGACGCAGCCCGATCGCTCTGCCATATCCCCGCTCCCGTGTCGCGCAGCTATTTCATCCACACGTTCGGTTGCCAGATGAACGAGTCGGATTCCCAGCGCATGGCCGAAGCGCTGGCGAGCGCCGGCTGGGTGCCGACCGCGGCGCCGGACCGGGCCGATCTGGTGCTGGTGAACACCTGCTCGATCCGCGAAAAGGCGGAGGACAAGCTCTACTCGGCTCTCGGCCGGTACCGGCTGCTCAAGGCGCAGCGGGGGACCCGGATCGGCGTGGCCGGCTGCGTGGCCCAGCAGGAGAAGGACAAGCTCCTCGACCGCGCGCCGTTCGTCGACTTCGTGCTGGGGCCCGATCATGTGGAGAAAGTCCCCCAGCTGGTCGAGACCGGCGGCGTCGAGACGGACTTCCTCGACACCGAGCATTACCTCTTTCCCCGCGCGGATCCGGAGACCAGCCGGGGCAGGGCCACCGCCTTCGTCACCGCCATGAAGGGATGCGACAACGTCTGCTCGTTTTGCGTGGTCCCCTATACGCGCGGACGAGAAGTTTCCCGGCCTTACGCCGAGATCGTGCAGGAGGTTGCCTCCCTGATCGCGGTCGGCGTCCGGGAAGTGACGCTGATCGGCCAGAACGTGAACTCGTACGCAGGAGGCTGCTCGTTCGCCGACCTGATCCAGCGCGTCGCCGCGGTCCCCGGGCTGTTGCGGATCCGGTTCACCACCTCCCACCCGATGGATCTGTCGCGCGACCTGGTCCGCTGCTTCTCGGACGTCCCCCAGCTCATGCCGCACTTCCACCTGCCCGTGCAGCACGGAGCGGACACCGTTCTGGGAAGGATGCGGCGCAAGTACACCATCGCCGAGTACGAGGAGCGCATCGCCGCCCTTCCGCCGCGGGTCGCGCTGACCAGCGACATCATCTGCGGCTTTCCCGGCGAGTCGGAGGACGAGCACCGCCAGAACGTGGAGTTCCTGCGGCGCACGCCCTACGACAACCTCTTCTCCTTCGTCTACAGCTCCCGCCCACACACAGGCGCCATGCTCAAGCTGGGTGAGTGGGGCGAGGTCCCGCGGCCAACCGCCATCCGCCGACTGGAAGAGGTGCAGTCGCTGCAGATGGCCCGCACCCTGCGGCGCCACCGTGACCGGATCGGCGAGACCGTCGAGGTCCTCGTCGAAGAGGCCGGATTCGGGCGCGCGCGTGAGAACTGGACGGTGCACTTCGAGGGCGACGCTTCGGTCGGTGACCTGGTTCGCGTGCGCGTCGACAGCGCCAGCCTGGTCGCGCTTCGCGGTGCGCAGGTCGAGATCGTCGACAAGGCGCCGCGTCGCGAGCAGCCGCCCAAGCGGCGCCTGACGGTGGTGTCTGCGTAGTGCTCCCGCTGGTGGCGCTGGTGGGCCGGCCCAACGTGGGAAAGTCCACGCTGTTCAACCGGATCGTGGGCAAGCGCCTCGCCATCGTCCAGGACGTTCCGGGCGTGACTCGCGACCGGCAATACGCGGAGGCGCAGCAGGGGGCGAAGCGCTTCCGGGTGGTGGACACCGGCGGTTTCACGTTGAAGACGGACGAGCAGCTCGTCCGCGCAGTCCGCGAACAGGCGGAAGCGGCCGTGCGTGAAGCCGATGCCGTCGTCCTGGTGGTCGACGCGGTGGAGGGCCTCTCCGGCCCCGACCGGGAGCTGGTGCAGCTTCTGCGGCGGGGCGGGAAGCCCGTGTTCCTGGCCGCGAACAAGGTGGACTCGAACCGGCGGGAGGAAGCGCTGGACCTGGGCGAGCTCCACGCCACCGGGTTCGACGTCTTTCCGGTCAGCGCCGAGCATGGCCGCGGGGTGGACGATCTGATGGACGCGGTGGCGGCGAAGCTTCGCGAGGGCCCTTCTGCTGAAGCCGATCAGGAAGGCGGGACCATCCACCTCGCGGTGCTGGGGCGCCCCAACGTGGGGAAGAGCACGCTGCTCAACCGGCTGCTCGGGGAGGAGCGATTCGTCGCTTCGGCGCTGCCGGGGACCACCCGCGACGCAGTGGACGAGGAGCTGGTGTGGAAAGGACGCCGCTACGTGCTCACCGACACCGCCGGCCTGCGCAAGAAGCGCCAGGTGGTGGACAAAGTGGAGGTCTTCTCGGTGCAGCGCGCGCTGCGCGCGGTCGAGCGGGCCGACGTAGTGGTCGTGCTCACCGATGCCACGCAGCTGGGCGTCGATCAGGACGCCCGCATCGCCGCCCAGGCCGAGGAACGGGGGCGCGCGGTGATCCTGGTGGTGAACAAGTGGGACCTCGTGCAGGACAAGGAAGCCGAGGCGCGGCGTCTGCGTGAGGAGGCGAAGCGCCACCTGCAGCACGTCGACTTCGCCCCGCTGCTCTTCGTCAGCGCCCTGGAGGGCACCCGCGTACACAAGATCCTGGAGCTCGGCGCCGAGCTGCACGACGAAGCCTCCCGGCGGATTCCGACGCCCCAGCTCAACGAATGGGTGCAGCAGATGCAGGAGGAGCACCCGGCCCCGCTCTTTCGCGGGTTCCCGGTGCGCTTCAGCTATGCGTACCAGGTGGCGACCCAGCCGGTGACGATCGCCATCCAGTGCAACCGGCCGCAAGCGGTGGACGCAAGCTACCGCCGCTTCCTGGTGAACCGGCTGCGCGATCGCTTCCAGCTCCGCGTGCCGGTGCGGCTGGTCTTCCGCCAGAAGAGCGGGTCCACCCCGCGCGGGAGCGGAGGAGAGGAGCGTTGAACCACGGGATGGATCTCGGCGCCGAGAACATCGGCAGCCCCCTCCTCTGGGGCGCCTTCCTGGTCGGCGTCGCCCTTGTGCTGGCCGTGGACCTCAAGGTGTCCACGCGGCAGCAGTCCACCTTCCGGGAGGCGCTCTGGTGGAGCATCTTCTGGATCGTCCTCTCGGTGGGCTTCGGGTTCTTCGTCTGGTTCCGCTACGGCGGCGAGCAGGGCCTGGAGTTCTTCGCCGGATACCTGCTGGAGAAATCGCTCTCGGTCGACAACCTCTTCGTGTTCGTGCTCCTGTTCCGCAGCTTCGCCATTCCACCCCAGTTCCAGCACCGGGTGCTGTTCTGGGGCGTGCTCGGCGCCATCGTGCTCCGTGGCACGCTCATCCTCGCGGGCGTCGCGCTGGTGCAACGTTTCCACTGGATCATCGCCGTCTTCGGCGCGATCCTCGTCTATACGGCCTGGAAGATCCTCTTCCACAAGGAGGAGGAGACCGAGCCTTCCGACAACGCCGTCGTCCGCTGGGTAGCCCGGAAGCTGCCCATGACCACCACCATCGAGGGATCGCACTTCTTCGTGAAGCACGACGGCCGGCGGTTCGGGACGCCGCTGCTGCTCGCCCTGATCGCGGCGGAAACGACCGATCTGGTGTTCGCGCTGGACTCCATCCCAGCCGTATTCGCGGTGACCGACGACCCCTTCCTGGTCTTCTCCAGCAACATCTGCGCGCTGCTGGGGTTGCGCGCGCTCTATTTCGTCGTGCGCGGGGCGCTGGCGCGGCTGCGCTACCTCAAGCCGGGCCTGGCGGCGATCCTGATCTTCGTCGGCCTGAAGATGCTGCTCTTCAAGTGGGTAGAATTGCCCACCGGCACCTCGCTGCTGATCATCGCTGCGATCCTGGCGGTGGCGCTGGTGTTCTCCCTCCTCCGGCCGCTTCCGCCCGACGAGCAGGGCTGAATCTTTTCTGTCCCGCCGGACCCCTTCGGCGTGTCCCACCCCGCAGAAGGCAGGGCCTGCGACGATGTGTCCGTTGACGCCAGCCCCGGATTTGTGTCCCGTCTCGCCCGCCCCGGGTGTCGGGGGAACGGGGAGGTCGAGTGGACCGCGGCAAGATCGCGGAGCTGTATCGGACGTGGGGCCCGGCGATCTACCGCCGGTGCCTGCGGCTTCTGCGCGACACCGAGGCGGCGCGCGACGCCACGCAGGAGGTTTTCCGGAAGGCGCTCTCGTCGCCGGAAAAGCTCGTCTCCGCCGATACGGCGCTGCCGTTCATCTATCGGGTCGCCACCAACCACTGCCTGAACGAGCGCCGGAACGCGGGCCGGCGCGGCGAGACGGAGCTGATGGATCTGGACGTCGCGTCCGAGCACCCGGACTTTCCCCAGCGGCGGCTGGTGCAGCGCGTGCTCGCAAGGTTCGACGCCCGGACGCAATCGATCGCGGTGGGAGTGCTCGTCGACGGAATGGAGCACGAGGAAGTGGCAGACGCACTGGGCATCTCGCGAAAGACGGTGTCACGCAAGTTGGCGCGATTCCTCGAGAATGCTCGCAAGTACCTGGAGCGGAGCGCGGCATGAGTCATCCTTCCGACCTGAAGCTGGAGCGGCACCTGCTCGATCCCGGGCAGTCGCAGATCGGAGATCACGTCTCCGGATGCGAGCTGTGCCAAGGCCGCCTTCTGGCAATGCGCCAGCAGGGCGAGGACTTCCGCCGTTTCGTCTATCCGGCGACGCTGGACGAGGTCTCGCGGCCCCGCTGGAGGCCGAGGCAGGCCCTGTGGCTGCTCGCGCCCGCGGCGGGTCTGGCCACCGTGCTCCTTGTCACGCGCCCAGGGCCGCCCGCGGACTACGTCGGGACCAAAGGGCAGCCGCTGGAGCTGACGGTCTATGTCGCTCGAGATTCCAGCGCTCACGCGCTGGCGGATGGCGAGTCGGTCCCGGCCTCGGCCTCCCTCCGCATGCGGGTGCACGCGGCCTCCCCTTGCAAGCTCGCCGTCTTCTCCCTCGACGGAAACGGCGAGAGTTCGAACCTTTACGCGTCTCCTGACAGGGTCTCCGGCGCTTTCGAGCTGCCCGGTACGGTTCGCCTCGACGGAAAGGTCGGTCCGGAGCGCATCTTCGCGGTCTGTGAGGCTCCCAAGGGCCCGCTAGAAGAGGCGATTCGCCGCGTGGCCGGGGACCGGGAAGAAGGGGTCCGGCATAACGCGACGCTCTCCGATGTAGAGTTCAGGCAAACTTCCGTGCTGATCGAGAAAACTCCATGAAGGCTCTGGCCGCGATCGCCGCGTTGCTCGCCGCCGCCCCCGCAGGGGCGGCGCAGCGCTTCGCGGTGATCGCGGGGAACGACGAGGGCGCCCAGGGTCGGGCGCGGCTCTGGTACGCCGAGCGCGACGCCGATCGGATGGCCTCCGCCGTCCGGGAGCTGGGCGACTTCGCCCCCGGGAACGTGGTGGTCCTGCGCGGCAAGGGCGCAGCCGAGGTGCGCGCCGCCATCGCCGGCCTCGACGCCCGCGTGCTGCAGGCCAAGGCGGGCGGGGACCGCACGCTGCTCTTCTTCTACTACTCGGGTCATGCAGGCGCCTCCGGGCTCGAGTTGGGCGCGTCCCGGATTCCGTACGAGGAGCTGCGCGCGTTGATCAATGCCAGCGCAGCCGACACCAAGGTCGCCATCGTGGACGCCTGTGACGCCGGCCGGTTCACGCAGACCAAGGGCGCCAGCTTCACGGCGTCGGTCGACTTCGCGCTTCCCACCGACGAGGTGGAAGGCACTGCCTTCATCGCCTCCAGCGCGGCCGGAGAGGCGGCGCAGGAAAGCTCGGCGATCGGCGGCAGCTTCTTCACCCACCACTTCGAGCTCGGGCTGCGAGGCGCCGCCGACGCGGACGGCGACGGGCAGGTCACCCTGGCCGAGGCCTTCCGGTACACGTCGATCCGGACCACCTCCGGTACGGCCGCGACCGAGGCGGGCCCGCAGCACCCGACCTACGACATCCGGATGAGCGGCCGCGGCGACGTCGTCCTCGCAGACCTGCGCCGGGCGGAGGCGACGCTGCGGCTACCTGCCGACGCAGGCGCGACGTTCATCGTGCGGGGGCCGAAGAATCTGTTGGCGGAGATCCCGGGGTCGAACGAGGCGCTCGCGCTGGCGCTCCCGGCAGGCCGGTACACGGTAGAGCGGCGCACACCGTCGGGGTACGCCACGACCGAGGTCGACCTGGAGCGCGCGGACGTCCGCAACCTGCCGACCCTCTCGCCGACCCGCTACGACCGCGCGCGGCAGAAGGGCGGTCCCGCACCCCTCGTCGCGTTCGCCGGCGGCGGGATCACGGCAGCGCCGCTGCCTGGCTTCGGCATCGCGCCCGCCGTGCGCGCGGGGGTGCGCACGGAGCTCGGCGACCTGGGCCTCCGGTTCCACGCGGAGGTCGCGCGGAAGAACGTCTCCGACGACGGGTTGCGGTATTCGTTCTGGTCGGCGTCCGGCGCGGCGGCGCTGGTCATGCCTTTGCTCGACGGGACGGTGTTCCTCGAAGGCGGCCTCCTCGGAGGGTACACGTTCGCCTCTCAATCGGTGTCGGGAGGCGCGTCCTTTACCGGAGGCGGGCCGATCGCCGGCGGTGTCCTGCAGGCGACGACCCGGCTCGGAAGCATCCGGCTGGGACTCGATCTGCAGGCCGAGGCGCGGTTCTTCCGGCTGAATGACGCGGCGGTAGTCCGGCCGGGCGCGTCCCTGTCCTTGGTGGCGTTGTTCGGTCCATGAACAGGCTGCTCTCCATCCTGTTCCTGTGCGGCTGCGCAGGATCGCTCATCGACCACACGGCGCTCAACGGGAGCGGGACGCCGGAATGCATAGCGAGTTGCACCAGCACGTCGGTGCCGGGAGCGGATGCGGCCTGCATCGGCAGCACCTGCACGTACCAGTGTCGAGACGGAAAGCTGAAGTGCGCTGCCGGCTGCTGCGACGTGACCGCGCTCTCGGCCGGAACCAGCCATACCTGCGCCGTGGTTGCAGGGGAAGCGCGCTGCTGGGGCGCAAACGACAAGGGGCAGCTGGGTCGTGCCGGCCTTGCGTCGTCCTATTCTCCGGTCCAGCCATCCGGAATCACCGGAACGGTCACCGCGATCGCCGCCGGCTGGACGCACACCTGCGCGGTCGCGGACGGAGGAGTCTGGTGCTGGGGCGACAACACCTCAGGCCAGCTCGGCGACGGGTCGAGCGGTGCAGCATCCTCCAGAACGACACCGCGGCAGATCGCCTCGCTCGCTGGAGTAGTGGCCATCGCCGCTGGTAGCGGGCACACATGTTCGGCAACTGCTACGCAGCTCTTCTGCTGGGGCCGGAACGATTTCGGCCAGATCGGCGACGGTACGACCATCGGGCCAAGGCTCAATCCCACTGAGGTTTCCGGCGTGAGCAATCCGTTGGCCATCGCCCTCGGCGAATTGCACACGTGCGCGCTGACCTCCTCCGGGCTGTCGTGTTGGGGCGCAAACGGCGCAGGCCAGCTCGGCAACGGCACCAAGGACATCGGTTCCGGAACTCCATCGCCGTTCTTTCTGAGCGGCGCTTCATTCCTCGGCCTGGGGGCCAACCACAGCTGCGCCGGCGACAATTCCGGCGCGCTCTCCTGCTGGGGCGCAAACAGCCAGGGCCAGGTGGACAACTCCATGCAGGACCGGCTCTCGCCGAAAGGAGTGCTGTCGAATGCGCGCGCCGTCGTCGGCGGAGTCGGCCACACCTGCGCGGTGACCAGCCAGGATATGAAGTGCTGGGGGCTCAACGACAGGGAACAGCTCGGCGGCTCCGGGCATGAAGAGTCGGACGTGCACATCTCTGGCGTGCAGTTCGCTGCTGCCGGGGCCAAGCACACCTGCGCAGTCCAGAACGGCGGAGTGCTCTGCTGGGGATGGAACAACATGGGGCAACTCGGCTCCGACCCGGCGACTACTCCCACCGGATCCCGCCCGGATCCTGGTCCGGTCTCCGGCCGCTGATTTTTCTGTCCCGGCAGTCCGCCTGGGCGTGTTCCAGCCTGCAGAAGACAGCGCGCGAAGACAGCGGTCCACCTTCGCCTCCCCCCAGGCGGAGTTGAGCGCCTCTTCCGCGCGGTCATGCAACGGGGAGGCCCCCCTTCCCGGGTGGAACGGTGCGGGAGCCGTCGCAGCCCGCACCGTTTCGCGCTGCAAGACATCCTCCCCGACGATGGGCTTGCCGCGACGCCAGCCAGAGAGCAGCCTGTAACGCAATGTGCCGCATGGCGGGCTACGTGGGGCCGGCGCTCCGGGTGGGGGAGATCGTCTCCGCGCCGCCGCACTCGCTGCTGGTACAGAGCTATCGGCCGCGCGAGATGCAGAGCGGCACGGTCAACGCAGACGGGTACGGCGCAGCGCTCTGGCTCGATGACGGGAATCCCGAACCCGCCCTGTACCGCACCGCGGCTCCGATCTGGGCGGACCCGAACCAGGGTTGGATGGGCGAGCGGCTGGTCGTGCGCTCCCTGATCGGCGCGGTCCGCTCGGCCACGCCTGGAATCGGATTCGAGCTGGCGAACGTGCAGCCCTTCACGCGCGGCCGGATGGCCTTCGCCCACAACGGCTTCATCACCGGGTTCCGACGCGGCGCGCAGCGCATGATCCGCGAAGGGCTGGGCCGCGAGGCCTACGAGTCGATCGAGGGCAGCAGCGATTCCGAGCACATCCTGGCGCTGGTGACGGACACCGGAGCGCCGCTCCCCGAGTCGGCGCGGAAGGGGGTGCTGCGGCTGGAGGAGATCTGCGCGGCGCTGGATCGGACTGCAGTCGCGACCCTGCTCCTGGGCGACGGAGAGCAACTCGTCGGCGTCCGCTGGTCCCGCGGGTCCAAGCCCGCCACCTTGTACTGGGCGCCCTTCAAGGACGGCGTCGTCATGGCCTCCGAGCCCTTCGACGGCGGGCGCTGGAAGGAAGTGCCGGAGGGGCATCTCGCGATCGCGCGGCCCGGGATAGACCTGCGGCTGGAGGCGCTCCGATGAAGGCGCGCGCCTCGGTCCCGGATCTCATGATCGCGGAGCTGGACTCCGCTCGGCGGTTCCTGCAGCAAGCGCTCGCGGAGGTTCCGACCAGGCTCTGGGCCCGTCAGCCCAGCCCCACCTACAGCCCGATCGGGTGGCACCTGGGTCACGTGGCCGCCGTGCAGACCAGCTGGCTGCTTCCCGACGAGCCGCAGCGCTACGGTCGCTTCTTCGACCCCACCGCCACCGCCAAGCCGGAGCGGGTGCGGCTCCCCGCGGCGGCGAAGCTGCGCAGCTGGCTGGAGGAAGTGCTGGAGAGAGCGCGAGCTGCAGTGCGGGCGGGACGGGTCCAAAGGGTGCCGGGGCTTCCGGCCAGCTTCCTCGTCCAGCACGTGGCGCAGCACGAGCTGCAGCACGCCGAGCACATCCGGGTGGTGGCCGCGCTCTTCGAGCACCGCCTCCATCGCATGCCGCCGGCGCTTCGCGTTCGTTCCGCCGACCGCATCGAGCTCGGGGGCGGGCGCGTCCTGGTGGGTTCCGCCGTCCCGGCGCGCGCCTACGACAATGAGCGCCCGCAGCATGAGGTCGAGCTGCGGCCCTACTGGCTCGACCGGGCGCCGGTGACCGCGGGGGAGTTCAGCCGGTTCGTGACCGCGGGCGGATATCGGGAACGGCGCAACTGGAGCAAAAATGGATGGGCATGGCGCGGAAAGAACGACGTCCGCGCGCCGCTCGGATTCGAGGGGCAGCAGCCCGATGCGCCCATCACCTGCATCTCCTGGTACGAGGCCGATGCGTACGCGCGCTGGCGGGGGGCGCGGCTTCCGACCGAGTTTGAGCTGGAGGCAGCGCGAGTCCCGCCTGCCGGCGTCTGGGAATGGACCTCGAGCTGGTTTCTGCCGTACCCAGGATTCAGGCCCTATCCGTACGAGGGATACTCCACGCCCTGGTTCGGCACGCATCGCGTCCTGCGGGGCGGTTCCTGGGCGACTTCGCCCGACCTGGTGCGGCCGAGCTTGCGCAACTGGTATGATCCGTGGTTCCGCGAAGGTCCTACCGGGTTCCGCTGCGCGGGGGGGATTTGATGCAACGCAGATCGCCGGCCGGGCGTGTGCGCCGCAGCTTGCTTCCGGGGCCCGCGTCGCCGCGGACCGCCGCGCTGGTCAGCCTGGATTCCGAGAGCGAGGCGCTTCGCGAGCTGCGCGAAGGATTGTCGCGCAATCCGCGCGAGATTCCCTGCAAGTACCTGTACGACGACGCCGGTAGCGCGCTCTTCGAGCAGATCACCCGGTTGCCGGAGTACTTTCCCACGGCAGTCGAGCGGGCGTTGCTGGAAACGCGCGCGGCCGGGATCGTCGAATCCGCCGGAGGCGCCAGGCTGACCGACGTGGTCGAACTGGGCAGCGGAGCTGCCTCGAAGACGGTGGCCCTGCTGGACGCGGCGCTCGCTGCCGGCGGACGGCCGAGGTACGTCGCCGTAGACATCAGCGCCCATGCGCTCCAGCGGACGCAGGAGATCCTCGCGGAAGCTCGCCCGGAGATCCCGGTGGAGCCAGTGCTCGCCGATTACACGCAGTTGGTGCAGCTACCGCGCAAGCCGGCCGGCGGGCGGCGGCTGGTGCTCTTCCTGGGCGGAACGATCGGCAATGAAGAGGACGGGCCGGCGCTCGAGCTGCTGTCACGCTGGCGCCAGCACATGGAGCCGGAGGATCTCCTGCTGCTCGGCGCCAACCTGGTCACCGATCCGGCCGCGATCCACCTCGCCTACAACGACCCGCAGGGCGTCACCGCTGCCTTCAACCGGAACCTCCTGCGCAACGTGAACTCGTTCGCCAGGAGCAACTTCGATCCGTTGAAGTTCGACCACCATGCGCCGTACGTGGTCGAGAAGCGTCGGATCGAGATGTGGCTCGTGGCCCGCGAGGCCATGGAAGTCGATCTGGGACGCCTGGGCAGCCACCTGAAGCTGGCGGCGGGCGAAGGCATCCGCACCGAGATCTCACGGCGCTTCATGCGCGACGAGGTGCTGCGGCTCGTCGACGGGTCGGGTTTCAACCCGGAGCGCTGGATCGAGTCTCCGGACGGCCGATTCGGGCTCGCGCTAGGCCTCGCCCGCACGTCGCTCCGGGGTTTGTGAGGGGCGACGGTGCGCTCACAGCGCGCCAGGAGTCAGGACCAGGCGGAATGCCCCTTCCACGCCGGCCGGCGTGGGGATGTCGTTTCCCGGATTCAAGGCCGTATACGTCCGCACGACGACGCCGATGCCCGCCCCTCGGGAGAACATCCAGTCCGCCCCGAGGCCGAGGCGGGTCGCGAGGGAGTATCCGAGCGAAGCGCGATTGGTGAGACCGGCCATGGCCAGCTCCAGATAAGGAGAGATCGGCGTGGCGTCCAGGGTCAGCTGCACGCCCAGGGCCAACGACCCGATCCCGCCACCCGGCGCCGCTCGCTGCCCCGCGTCGCCGACCAACGAGAGCTGATCCGACAGCCGCCAGGCAGCGCCCAGGCCCGCGCCACCCCGCACCCCCAGCCGGCTGGTCGGCTCTCCGAACAGGCCTTCGACCCGGAGCTGCAGGCGGGGAGTCCCGGGCCGGAGCGGTGCGGCGGCAGCCGGAAACGCCAACAAGAGCGCGGCGAGCTGGCGCACGGCGGGCACCTTACACGGCGATTGACTTCGCAGGGGAGTTCCGCGAGAAAGGCGCGTCCTGCAGGAGGCAGTTCGTGGCGGAGAAGATCGATCGCAAGCAGCTGAAGCGGCCGGACGAATTCCAGCTGGTCGCGGGGCGCGCGATGGGCTGGATGGCCGCGCACCAGCGCCTGGTGCTGGGCCTGGCCTCCGCGGTCGTGGCCGTGGCGCTGACCGCCTGGGGTGTCTCGGCGTGGCGCGATTCGCGGGAGTCCAAGGCGAGCGCAGAGCTCTCGGAAGCGCTCGAGCTGTTGTCGCGCCCGATCGCCGGCGATGCGCAAGCTGGCGAGCAGACCTTCCCGAGCAAGGAAGAGCGCGAGAAGGCGGTGGTCTCGGCGCTGGAAAAGGTCCGCTCCGATCACGGAAACACGGCTGCGGGACAGACGGCGCTCGCCGAGCTCGGCTTCCACAAGCTGAAGTCTGGAGATGCAGCGGCCGCGACGAAGGACCTCGAGGAATTCCTGGCTCGCGCGAGAAAGGACCACCCGCTCCGTCCGTTTGCGCAAGAGGCGCTCGGGTATGCCTTCGAAGCGCAAGGCAAGCTCGACGAGGCGCGGGCCGCTTTCGACAAGCTCCGCGAGATGGGCGTTCCCGCGCGCGCCGACTACCAGGCAGCCCGGCTCGCGTTGGTGCAGGGCAAGCCGGATGCAAAGCAGCAGCTCGAGCGCGTCGCGAAAGAGTATCCCAAGGATCTGACCGTGGTCCGTGAGGCGAACGAGCGCCTGGAGCTGGCGTCGCTTCCGCCCTACACCCCCGGACAGGCCACCCCGGCGCCGCAACCTGGCGCCAAGGCACAGGCGGAGAAGACGCCGCACGGGAAGAAGAAGCGGTGATCCTGCTCGCGCTGCTGGCGTTCTCCTTTGCCCCGCTCGGCCACAGCCCCCGCCCGCCGCCGCGCGGGCCTACGCTCGATCCGCCCTTCTTCGTGGGCGAGATGCAGCACCTCGTTCCGCAGGGGAAGCTGCCGTACTCGCCGACCGAGACCGCCACTCCGGTTCTGGACCGGGCGCAAACCCGGCTGTACGCGGGCACCCGGGACGGCCAGGTGCGCTGCCAGTTTCGCGGCAAGACAGCGTGGGTCTACCAGATCGGCGGCGCCATCCTTGCCTCGCCGCTGATCGAAGGCGAGACACTGTTCGTGCCCGGCGGAGACGGGGTGTTGTACGCGCTCAACCGCTTCACCGGCGTTTTGCGCTGGCAGGTGGACATCCACGAAGAGCTGACCACCCCGCCGACCGTCTCGGAAGGCCGGCTGCTGGTCATGTCCAGCGAGCAGTCCGTGACCGCGCTCGATCCGGCCAACGGCAAGCGCCTCTGGAAGTTCCACCGCGACCCGCCCGGCGGCTTCACCATCCGCGGCGATGCGCAGCCCCGATCGGCGCACGGATCGGTGTACGTCGCATTCGCTGACGGGACGGTGGCGGCGCTGCAGCCGGAGAATGGAGTGGCGAAGTGGACCCGCCAGGTGAGCGGCGCGGGCGACTACCTGGACGTGGACTGGATCGACGCGCCGGAGGCGGACGATCGGATCTACGTCGCCAGCGCCAAGGCGGGGATCGTCGCGCTCGACGCCACCACGGGCGCCATCGTCTGGACCTATCCGCTGGCGGGCGCGAACCACGTGCTGGCCGAGGGCGCCCGCGTGATCGGCGGAGGCCGCAGCGAGCTGGTTGCCCTCGATCGCGCCCGCGGGGCAAAGGTCTGGACGCTGCAGCTAGGCAGGGAGCGCTACCCGACGCAGCCGGTCGCGGTGCAGGGCCTGATCCTGGTCGCGCAGGACCGGGGCGCGCTCCTGGGCGTCGATCTGCAGACGGGACAAGCGCGCGGCGCTTTCGATCCCGGGAGTGGGTTCTCGCAGCCCGCCTTGGCGCTGCCCGGCGTGGCGTACATCGTATCGAACGGGGGGGTGCTCTTTTCGCTGGGGCTGCTTCCGTGACCCCGCTCCGCCGCGTTCTGGTGGTCGCGGCGGTGATCGAACGCGACGGCAAGGTGCTGGTCGCGCTGCGGCGCCCGAAGGGTGAGCGCGCCTCCCTCTGGGAGTTTCCCGGAGGAAAGGTGGAGCCCGGCGAGGGCGAGCGCGCCGCGCTGGCGCGCGAGCTGCGCGAGGAGCTGGGAGTGCGCGCCGCCATCGGCGAGGAGTATGCGCGCGTCGAGCACGTCTACCCCGACCTGCAGGTCGAGCTCGCCCTGTACCGGTCCCGGCTGCACGCCGGAGAGGAGCCGCGCCCGCTCGCCTGCGAGCAGGTGCGCTGGGTGTCGCGCCGCGATCTCCCGGGCCTGCCGTTCTGCGAGGCGGACGTCCCCATCCTGGTGCGGCTCGCGGAAGAAGAGCTCTCGTGATCACGGCGTCGTTCCGCCACATCCAGGGAATCGGACCGCTGCGCGAACGGCAGCTCTGGTTCTCGGGCGTGCGGAGCTGGGCCGAGCTGCCGGCTTCCGGGGACGTCCTCTCGCCGCGGCTGGACGGCAAGCTCCGCGAGGGCGTCGCGCTCTCCTTGCAGCGCCTGGCCGAGGGAGACGTGGAGTTCTTTGCGCGGGCGTTGCCACAGACCGAGCACTGGCGCTTGCTCCCGCAAGTCATCGAGGACGCGGCGTTCCTCGACATCGAAGCGGCCGGCGACAAGGTCACGGTCGCCGGCGTGCTGGATCGGGCGGGACTGACCAGCTTTCGCGGGGACCTCTCCGGATTCCGGGAGCGGGCGCGGCACTGGCGGGCGCTGGTGACGTTCAACGGGACGGTCTTCGACCTGCCCATCCTCAGGCGGGTCCTTCCGGACTGGCAGCCACCCGCGGTCCACGTCGACCTGCGGCACATGTACCAGCGCCTCCGGGAGAAGGGCGGCCTGAAGGAGCTCGAGCCCCGGGTCGGGTTCTTCCGGCCTCCACACCTCGCGTCGCTGTCGGGCGCGGATGCCGTGGCGCTCTGGCACGCCCAGGTCCAGGGAGACCGCCTCGCCCTCCGCCGCCTGGTCGAGTACAACCTCTACGACGTGTTCCATCTGCGGCCGCTGGCGGAGCTCGGTTACAACCGGCTGCTCGGGCGTACCCGGATGCCGGCGTCCGCAATGCCGGTGAGCGACCGGGGCGCGATGCTCTACGACCTGAGCTGCGCCGTGGCGGCGGCTTGTCCGTGATGCCCCTGGAGCCGACTCCCTGGACGCGGCGCCGCGAGGCGCTGCTGCTCGGCGCCTGCGTGGCGGCATATCTGGTGCTCGCCGGCATTCGCGCGTGGGACCACACCCACCCTTATTACGACGACGTCGGCTTCCTCGACCTGGCGAACCAGGTGCGGGAGATGGGCGGGCCCATCGCCTTGCTCCAGGCCCTCTTCACAGGCGCCTGGACCGAGGACAACCGCAACCCGCTCTACGTGGCCGTGCTCTCGCTGGTCGCCGGCCGCGACCATGGCTTTCACACCCGCGCGCGCGTCCTCACCATCGTGCTCGGCGTGGTCGCGCTGGTCACCTGGTGGCGAGTCGCCCGCAGGCACGTCGGGCCCAGGGCCGCTCTCATCCTGGCCGCGTTCCTGGCCGTCAGCGAGTGCTTCATCGACTACTCGGGCCGCGAATCCTGCGAGCCGCTGCTGCTTTTCTTCTGGGGTCTGTCCGTCGGGGCCATCCTCGACGGGCTCCAGAACCCGCGCCGATGGCTAGCCGCGGGCGCGTACGCAGGGCTTGCCCAGCTCGACAAGGGCTCGGGCGTCTTCCTGGTCTTCTGTTTCGGCGTTGCGCTGCTTCTCTGGCGCGGGTGGCGCGCGCTGCGGGACCCCTGGGCCTGGGGAATGGGGTTGGGTTTCCTCGCGGCCGCATCGCCGCTGCTGGTGCGGAACGCGCGCGTGTACGGATCGCCGCTCCATCACTGGAACAGCCGGCTGCTCTGGATCGACCGCCTTCCCGACTACGCGGAGATCTACGCTCCGCGGGCGCTGGAGCGCCTGCCGCAAGGGTTCCGCAACTGGGCCGGGCAGACGAGCTGGCACGAGATCTGGTTCGGGCGCGGAGCGATGGGGACGGCGGAAACCGCGCTGCACCTGGGCGACTCGATGAGCTTCGTCGCGCCCAGCCCGCTCGGGCCTGTCCACATTCCGGGGGTGGTGCTCGGCTTCGTCCTGTTCCTGGTGGCCTTGCGGCTCTTGTACAAGGCGCCGCCTTCCTTCGCGCGCACGTTCCTGGGCGTGCAGGCTGCGTTCTTCGTCGCCTTCTTCTTCTTCTTCAGCGTCACCGGCGGCTCCTCGCGCTACGTGTTCCCGATGACGCTCTGCCTCTATGCGGTGCTCGCCGTGGCGCTGGCCCGCAATCCGGCCTGGCTGCGGCGCTGGGCCGGCGTGGCCCTGGCCTGCGTCGCGCTCGCGGTCGCGCTGGACCCGTCCTCTCGCAAGCTTCCCTCGGGATACATGGAGGCAGGCACCTGGCTCGAGTCGCACCTCCGGCCCGGCGAAGCCTGCGCGGTCGACAGCCGCAGCCACTTCGAGCCCGAGTGGTTCCTGCCCGCATCGAAGCGGATGGAGATCGTCTCCAGCGCCTGGCGGCGCGAGCCGGTCCCGGCCGGCGAATTGCTGGAGCACTTCCGGAAGCGGAACGTGCGCTACGTCGTGATCGACTACGGCTCGCACAAGGACGGAGCGCCGAGGTACTTCTTCTTCGACTCCCTGCCCGGGCGCATTCCTACCGGACTGCGGGAGGCGTGGTCGATTCCGGGGACGCTGCAGATCCTCGAGATCGGGCAACCAGCAGCAGCGCCGGAAGCAGCACGATCGCAGTGACGATCGTGGTCACCTCGCCGATCATCGCGTACCAGCCGAAGCTGCGGAGCGCGCGGTTGAGCGAGTAGAGCAGTGTTCCGTATCCGACGGCGCTGGTCCACGAGCAAAGCACGACCGCGGGGCCCACCTCGGCCAGGGCCCTGATCACGTCCCCGCCGCGGTCGCGCACCCGCGCCGCCACGTTCGCACCGTAGTCCACGGCGACGCCAAAGGTGATGGGGAAGACGATGAAGTTGAAGAAGTTGATCTTCAGATCCAGGGCCGCGGCCACGCCGCACATCAGGATCACGCCGACGGTCAGCGACCCGACCACCTCGAGACTGGTGCGCAGGTCGCGGAAGAAGACGAAGACCAGGAGCAGTACGCCGACGAACGAGAGAAGGGTGGTGCGCGGGCCCTCCGTCTCGATGTTCTGCAGCAGGTCCGCGAAGATCACCTTGTCCCCGGTGGCGTCGTAGACCTTGTCGCCGACCTTGACCCCCCGGACCGCCTTCACGAACGCCTGAAGATTTTCCGCCTCCTCCAGCCTCGCGTCGCCCCGTGCGGTGACAGCGGCGATCCTTCCCAGCGTGCCGTCGCGCTCGCGGAAGCGGTCGAGCAGGGACTGGGGCGCCTCCTCGGCGGTCACCGGTCTCTGGGCGGCGAGATCGCTCCGGACCTTGCGCAGGCGTTCCCGCTGCACGGGGTCGTCGATCCTCCTTAGCAGCGAGTCGGGCAGCTCGGCCACCATCTCGCGGATCACGGCCAGCTTCTCTTCCTGTTGCGCGGGAAGGACGCTGGAGATGGTGTCGCAGCTGTCGATCAGCTTGTCGTTGGGCGGCTGCTTCATCCGCTCGCGGATGACCTCGCAGAACGCGTCCGCGTCCTCGCGGGAGTCGAGCAGCGCGATGGCGCCGGCCAGCGACTTGCCCAGGGCGTCGTTCGCGCGCTGGTTGTCCTCGGTGAGCGTCTTGCGTCCTTTCAGCTCGTTGGAGAGGTTGTCCAGGTTGCGTTCCATCGGGCCGCGCTTGAGCTGGAGGCCGAAGGAGATGGCGGCCACCACGGTCAGGACGGCGAAGATCGCGATGATCAGGCGCGGGCGGGCGAAGAACCGCTGCAGCCGGGGAACGAAGCGCTCTCCGCTCGGGGCGGGCTTCGGCTTGGGCGCTCCCCGGAACCGCTCGTAGATCGCGAGCAGGGCCGGAACCAAGGTGAAGGTGAACGCCCAGCAGAGCAGCATTCCGATGCCGCCGATGAAACCGAAGTGTCGGAAGCCCCGGTTCGCGGCGATCATCAGGACGCCGAAGGAAACGCTGGTGGCCGCCGAGGCGAGCAGGGTGGCGTGCGAGGTGGTCACCGCGCCCTCCACGCAGGAAGAAATGAGCGGATCTCCCCGCCGGCGCAGTTGCTGCACGCGGCCCAGATAGATGAGCCCGTAGTTGATGCCGTTGCCCACCACGATCGCGCCCAGGAACGCGGTCTGGGTGTTCAGATAGCCGATCACCAGCCAGGTCAGCCCGAACGTCACCGCCACCGCCGCCAGCACGGCGATTCCCAGCGAGACGGTGCTGCGGAGGTCGCGGAAGAAGAGCAGGAGTGACGCCAGCACCAGCGTGACCACCAGCACTGCCGTTCCCGCGACGTCGCCGACGATCGCCTCATACTCCGCGATGAAGATGGGGAAAGTGCCGCCCCAGCCGATTCTCAAGTGCTTTTGCTGCAGCTCCTGCGCACGGCGATCCACCACCGCCTGCAGCCTGGCGATCAGCGCCTTGGCCTCGCCGACGCCGAGGGAGGTTCCGGTTGGACGCAGCACGATGGTGAGCGAGGTGTGGTCGGGATGGACGAAGAAGCCGTCCACGTAGCGTTCGAAACGCTGCGCGATCATCTCCCGCGGGAGCGGCTGCTTCGGGTCCAGCCAGGCGGGTCTCTCCGCCGGCGCGGCAGCGGGCTCTTCGTCGTCGAGGTCCACCGCCAGAGGATTGGCGGTGAGCTTGCGCCGGCGGATCTCCTCCCGCAGCGTATCGCGGGCCTTGCGCAGGTCGTCCGGGCTCAGGAACAGGGGCCAGTGGTTCTCGTACCAGGCCTGGACCGGGCGGATGTTGTACTCGACGGCGCGGATCTCGGAGGGCCCGAGCGCGAGGAAGTCCCGGGCCAGCTCCGGCGCGACGGACTCCGCGTTCTTCAGGCCCGCGGGACCGTCGAGCGACTGCACCACCACCAGCACGGTCCCGTCGCCGCCGACTCGCTTGATCAGCTCCTGGACCTCGCGCACCGACGGCACGTCGGAGGGCAGCAGTTCCTGGAAGCTGGATCGGATCTCCAGATGCGAGGCCGCCCACACCGATGCGGTGGCGAGGAGCAGCGAAACCAGCAGGAAGGAACCTGGGCGCGCGACGGCGGCTTCCGTCACGCGCGCAATCAAACCTCGCCTGGGAACAGGAGCGTTCACCTGGCGCGTCTACTACGCGGCACGATCGGGCGCAACGTTCGTTCCGCTGCCGGCGCGGAAATCGCGCTCGTAGATCCGGACCATGGCAAGGAAGAAGGCGACGATCAGGGGGCCGAGCAGGATGCCGAGAAGCCCGAACATCGCCAGGCCGCCGAGCAGGGAAAGGAAGATGAGCCCGGTGTGCATCTGCACCTGTCCACGCATGAGCAGCGGCTTGCCCACCTGCTCCGCGCCGACCACGACCACGAAGCAGTAAAGCGCAAGCGCGAGGGCGCGGCCGGGGTGTCCGCCCACCCAGAGGGAGACCGCGGCCGGGCCCCAGACCAGGCTGGTGCCGACCCCCGGAACGAAGGAGACCATCGCGGTGAGCAGGCCGAAAAAGGCGGCATGGGGGATGCCGGCGAACAGGTATCCCGCTCCTGCGCAGACCCCCTGGAAGACCGCGGTGGCAAGGATGCCGATCACGGTCGCGCGCGTGACCCGCCGCATCTCGGCGGTCAGCTCCTGGGTCTGCCGGGCCTCGAGCGGCGACACCCGGGACGCCCACTCTGCGACCCGCTCTCCGTCGCGCAGGAGGAAATGGACCGCGATGAGCATGATCACCGTTGCGAGCACGGCCCGGCTGCCGGAAGCGACGATCTCGGGCGCCGCTCCCTGGACGATCTCCACCAGCTTCGAAGCCGCATCGAACACCTGCTCCTGGCTGAGGTGCAAGACGTCCAGGATGCGCTGGAGTGGCTCCGGCAGGATGGCGCCGCGCAGCTCGGACACGGAGCTGACGCCGAGCGTCTCTCGCAGGTAGGCGAGCCCCACCACCGACTCCCGGGTCACGAACGTGACCAGCGCCCCGAAGGGCGCGACGATCAGCAGCAGGACCGCGAGAGTCATCAATGCGCTGGCGATGGTCCGCCGCCCGCCGAGGGCGGCCGTGAGCCGGCCAGTCGCGTCGGAAAGCACGGCCGCGATGACCACCGCCAGGAAGAGCGGGGTGCGGAAGGGGAAGGCGACGTACAGCAGAAGTCCGGTGGAGAGCAGGAGCAGGGCGACAAAGGAGCGCGAGGGCCGGGCCACCCAGTCAGTGTATCAGCGGCGGCGAAGGACTTCCGGGGAGATTCCGTCAACTCGGACCATCAGGGCGTGCCCGTTGCAGTGCGAATGGCAGCGAGCAACTCGTCGACCCCGAACGGTTTTCGCAGGATCGTGGCGTCGAGCTGGGCAAGCCGGTCCGGCGGCGTAGGGTCGGCCGTGAGGACCAGGACCGGGATCGCAGCCAGTCGGGCTTCGGCTCGCTGGCGGTCCCGGAACTCGTAACCGTCGACTCGCGGCATCATCAGGTCGAGCAGGATCAGCATCGGCGGGGGATCGAGACGGCGGAGCACGTCCAGGCCCTCGGCGCCATCCTGGCTCCAGACGACCTCGTAGCCCTCCATCTCCAGAAGGTCCCGGATACCCTCGGCGATACCGGTGTCGTCCTCGACGAGCAGGACCGGGCGGCGGGCGGCGGCGTCAGCGCTCATCGCCACGGCCGGCGCATGCGAGAACCGACGCGTGACAGCGGTGGAAGACCATTGCGGCGGCAAGAAGACTCCAACCGGGCGATCCGGGCAAGTGGGGGCCCCGGCGAGGCCGTGGAAAGGAGGGTCGCGTCGGCGCGGCGCGCATTGACTCGGGTTCCGCTCCCAGCGTAACCGAGCCACCACTCCCAGGAGATTCAGATGATCAACCGGAAACGAGCGTCGTTGGCGCTGTGCGCCTTTGCGGTGCTCACGGCGGAAGTTGCGTCGGCGGCCCCGCGCGAGTTCGCGATTCGCACGGTGTCGTCCCGCGCCGACGTCGTCAGCGGGGGACAGGCGCTTGTCGAAGTCTCGGTTCCCGGGAAGCTGCCGCTGCACCACGTCCGGATCGCCGTCGATGGCCGGGATGTCACCGCGGCCTTTCGACTCGGGTCGGCGGAAGGGACCCTGCTTGGTGTCGTCGATGGTCTGGCGGTGGGGCGAAACACGCTGGAGCTGCGCGCGAATCGCGGTCGCGGCCGTCCGGTGGCGACCCTGGTGTGACGAATCACTCGATTTCAGGGCCCATCATTTCCGGTCCACACCAGACCCCGTATATCTGCGAGACGCAGGCGTTCGGGCTCGGCGCGCCGCTCGATGCCGACTGCGCGGTGAACACGCGCGTCGACTACTTCTACAGGTCTACCACCACGAATTCGTTTCAGCCGCTCAACCCTGTGGCGCCCCGTCCTGGGGACGTCGCGGTCACCACCACGACCGAGGGACACACGGTCCCCTACATCGTCCGGCGAGAGATGGGCACCGTCAACCGCGCCGTATACGTGATCGCGTTCCTTCATGAGCCGGGCCAGCCCCTTCCCGATCCCTGGTCAGGCACGCCGGGCTGGAACAATCGCCTGATCTACAGCTTCGGCGGAGGTTGTCGGGCCGGTTATCACCAAGGCCGGTCGGTGGGCGGGTTGAACGCTGCCGCGAGTCATCTGGAGGAATCGCAGGTCGGGTACAAGGACCATTTGCTCGCGCGCGGCTATGCCGTGGCGGGCTCGTCTCTCAACGTGTTCGGCACCACCTGCGCAGATCTGATCTCGGCCGAATCGGTGATGATGTTGAAGGAGTACTTCATCAAGCGCTTCGGCGCTCCGCGCTACACCATCGGCGCCGGAGGCTCGGGCGGCTCGATGCAGCAGAGCATGATTGCCAGCAACTACCCAGGCCTGCTCGACGGGATCATCCCCGGCCGGGTGTATCCGGACAACATCACGTTCTTCATGCCGCTCTTCGATTGCGAGCTCTTGATGAACGCGTTCGACAAGTCCGCTCTGGCATGGACGCCCGCGCAGAAGACCGCCGTCTCGGGGCTAAAGGACTTCAACTACTGCGTAAACAACGGCACCCGCTATCCCAACCTGCGACCGCAGAACTGCGACCCGCTGGCGGTCCCGGTATCGCTCATGTACGACCCGGTCACCAACCGTGGCGGCGCCCGCTGCACGTACCAGGACAACATGGTGAACGTGTACGGCCTCGACCAAAGCACCGGTTTCGCCCGACGCCCGTTCGACAACGTCGGCGTGCAGTACGGCCTCGGTTCGCTGAATTCGGGACTGATCAGCTTCGAGCAGTTCGCCGAGCTGAACGCGCGCATCGGCGGGCACGACATCGACGGCAAGGTGGTGAGCACGCGGACCGTTGCGGATCGCCAGGCCTTGCGGACCGTCTACCGCACCGGACGCCTCACTCAGGGCGCAGGCGGGCTTACGGCGATGCCGATCATCGATTTGCGCTCATATCTCGACGGAACGGGTGACGTCCACGACGCCCACCACAGCAAGATCCTCCGGGCGCGCCTCCTCGCCGCGAACGGAAACGCGGACAACCACGTGATGGTCACGGTGGCCAGCACCGGGACGTTGGGAGGCGACATCGGCGGGACTGACACCCCCTTGCAGCTCGTGACCAGGACGATCCTCGCGGGCATGGATCAGTGGCTGGCAAACATCGCCGCGGATCGTTCTCACGGCAACCCGGCGCACAAAGTGGCGCGCAACAAGCCGACCGACCTCGTCGACTCGTGCTACACGGCCTCGCTACAGAAGATCACCGATCTGGCCCAGTGCGCGCAGATCTATCCGTACTCATCGGAAGCCAGGATCGTCGCAGGCGAGCCGTGGACCGCCGACCGGTTGAAGTGCGCGCTGAAGCCCGTCGATCCTCGCGATTACGTCCAGCAGCTCACCGCCGCCCAGCTCGGGCAGCTGCGTGCCATCTTCCCGGACGGTGTATGCGATTACCGGAAGCCGGGCACGGAGCAGCAGCCGCTACAGGGGACGTGGCTCACGTATCCGGGCGGCGGCGACGTGCGAGAGCTGGGGCAGGACGACGACGAGCGCGACGACTAGCGATCTTTCTCTCGAAGAGTGAGCCTCTTCGACGCAAGGCGTACCTGGTCGCGACCCGGACGCGCTTGCCCGCGAAGGGCAGGGTCTCGGGACCTGGCTCGACCACCTGGTCGTCCACCTCAAGCGAGTGAGCTATCTGGTAGACGCGGAAAATGCTGAGCAGGGCCTGCTCGCTTGCTTGCTGATCGGGCTATCAGGCCACTGCCACGCTCGTTGAGCGCAGAAAGCATCATAAAGCGCAGAAATCGCCCGATCCGGCCGCTGTGGTCGGAGCAGCGCCCACATGGCGCGATGTCGGAGTACGTCCGCACAAGTCCCCGCTCGCCCGATAGGCGCCCGTGCTTGGGCATGGAGCAGCCCCCCGGCCGTGCAATAAGCGGCTAGCCCCCTGAGTTGGCCAACGGGACGGAGAACCCCCCGCCGTCCCGGGAAGCAGCCAACCAAGGAGGCTAGTAGTGAAGACGCTCCCCCTGTTCGTCGCTTTGCTCGCAGCCGGTTCCGTATCCGCAGCTCAGGTCTGGGTCACGTCGGCCGCGCAGAAGATCCGTCCCTCCGCACAGCCTCCAGCCGGCGCGACGGCCGCCGCGAAGATCGCCGCAGCGAAGAACGAGTTCGAGGCCTTTCAGGTGGTGATCGCCGGCCAGGCCGCCGGCGTGTCGATGAGCCTCGAGGGGCTCGGCGATGGCGCGGGGCACTCCATCTCCGGCCGCGACGTGGTCCTCTACCGCGAGGCGCTGATCAACGTAGCCTGGCCGAGCGGCGGCGACGGCGCTGCTGGGACCTGGCCGGACGCGCTGGTTCCGGACGTGGATCCGATCGCAGGAGAGAAGCGCAACGCGTTTCCGTTCGACGTGCCGGCGAACGAGAGCCGCGTGGTGTTCGTCGACATCCACGCGCCAGAAAGCACCCCGGCCGGGAAGTACACCGGCACGTTGCGGATCACTGGCGGCGTCCAGCAGGACGTCCCGGTCGAGCTGACGGTGTGGGACTTCGCGGTGCCTTCCACGTCTACGCTGCGCACCGCCTTCGGCATGGCCTGGAACGGCCCCTGTATGGGCCACGGCGACGGCAGCTGCAGCGGCGGGGACTCCGATCGCGCCCTGCGCGCGCGCTATGTCCAGGCCGCGCTCGACAACCACGTCTCGCTCCACCAGCCGTACAACGCTCTCCCCGTGGACAACTCAGGCACCGAGAACTGGGGCGCCTTCGACCAGTACGCCGGCCCCTTCCTCGACGGCACGGCCGACACGCGCTTGCGCGGAGCCAGGCTCTCGTCCGTGAGCGTGTACGGCGCCTCGGTGTCGCCCATCGTCAAGGCGTGGTCCAGCCACTTCAAGGCGAAGAGCTGGACCGCGACCACGCTGTTCGACTACGTCTGCGACGAGCCGCCCATGACCTGCCAGTGGTCGGACATCCCGGGCCGGATCGCGCAGGTGCACGCGGGCGACCCCGGGATGCCGACGCTCGTCACCACCGCCACCTGGGACGCGCAGAGCAACGGCATCACCGGCATCGACCTGTTCGTGCCGGTGATCAACTTCGTCGAGGGCAAGCCGGGCAACTCGCTCGCCGGCAACCAGCGCTCGCGGTTCCCTGCCAACATCTGGTGGTACCAGAGCTGTATGTCCCACGGCTGCAGCGGC
>DATBZA010000079.1:0-28650 GCA_036513415.1 Myxococcales bacterium
AGCTCCTGCTTGTCCTCGACCACCAGCAGCCTGCCGTTCTTGATCACGCCGATCCGGTCGGCCAGCTCTTCCGCCTCCTCGAGATAGTGGGTGGTGAGGACTATGGTGGTGCCGGCGGCGGCCAGCCGCTTCACGTAGGCCCAGAGGTCGCGGCGCAGCTCCACGTCGACCCCCGCCGTCGGTTCGTCGAGAAAGAGCACCGGGGGATCGTGCACCAGCGCCTTGGCGATGAGCAGGCGCCGCTTCATACCGCCGGACAGGGTGCGGGTGTTGGCGTGCCGCTTGTCGCGCAGGCCGAGGTTCCCGAGGATCGCGTCGATGCGGTCATCGCCGAGCTGCACGCCGAAGTAGCCGGCCTGGAACCGCAGCGTCTCCTCGACGGTGAAGAACGGGTCGAAGTTGATCTCCTGCGGCACCAGCCCGACGGCGCGGCGGGTGAAGCGGTAGTCGCGGACGACGTCGCGGCCGAGCACTTCCACGGTGCCCTCGGTGGCGAGCGCGGTGCCCGCCACCAGGCTGATCAGCGTGGTCTTCCCCGCGCCGTTGGGGCCCAGCAGGGCAAAGACCTCGCCGCAATGGATGTCCAGATCGACGTGGTCGAGCGCGGTCATGCTGCCGTAGCGCTTGGTCGCGCCACGAAGTCGCACCGCCGCCTCAGGCATACCCCGGCAGGATGCCACAGGCGCGGTTCCGGTGCGCGGCGGGACGTTCTGGAATAGGATCGGCCCGCGACTGGAAAGGAACGACCCATGGCTCGCCTGTTCGTAGGCAATCTCCCCTTCGATACGACCGAAGCGCAGGTCAAGCAGCTGATCGCGGGGGACAACCGCACGGTCCGGACAGTGAAGATCATCACCGACAAGGATACGGGACGTTCGCGCGGGTTCGCCTTCGTCGATCTGGACAGCGACGAGGAGGCGAAAGCGGCCATCGCCGAGCTGAACGGAAAGGACTTCGGCGGCAGACCGCTCAAGGTGAACGAAGCGGAGGAGAAAGGGCAGGGCGGCGGTCGCTTCGGCGGGGGCGGCGGCTTCCGCGGGACGCCGCACGGCAAGGAGGCGCAGGGCGGCCAGCGCGGGTTCGGGATGCGCGGTCCGGCCCAGAACATGCCCCGCGGCAGCCAGCGCGGCGGGGGGCGGGGCGGTACGCGCGGCTCTTGACCCGGCTGGAAACCCTGCACCGCGAGATCGTCGAGTGCCGGGCCTGCCCGCGCCTGGTGTCGTGGCGCGAGGAGGTGGCCCGGACGAAGGTCAAGCGCTTCCGGGAGTGGACCTATTGGGCCCGTCCGCTGCCGGGGTTCGGCGACCCGCGCGCGGCGCTCCTCATCATGGGCCTTGCGCCGGCGGCGCACGGGGGAAACCGCACCGGGCGGATGTTCACCGGCGACCGGAGCGGCGACTTCCTCCATGCCGCCCTGCACCGCGCGGGATTCGCGAACCAGCCGACGAGCATTCGACAGGGCGACGGGCTCCGCTTGTCGGGGGCGTTCATCACGGCGCCCTGCCGCTGCGCGCCCCCGGAGAACAAGCCGCTGCCCGACGAGCTGATGAGATGCAGCAGCTGGCTCGACCGTGAGATCTCAGCGCTGCGGAACGTGCGCGTGGCGCTGGCGCTCGGCAGCATCGGGTGGGGAGCGGCGCTCGCGCACTTCGCCCGGCGGGGGCTCCGGCTCCCGAGGCCCCGACCGCAGTTCGGACATGGAGCGGAGCGGGAGATCCCCGGGGGGCCGGTGCTGCTCGGCTGCTATCACGTGAGCCAGCAGAATACGAACACGGGGAAGCTCACGCCGGAGATGATCGACGCGGTGCTGGCGCGCGCGAAAGCGCTGATGGTTCGAACCTGAACGGCCTGTCGGAGGGCGCACGGTTGCGTGCCCGGCGGCTCGTCCACACCGTGCCGATCTGGGAGACTATGCTATGCGCCTGGACGCTGGAGTGCACCACCTCGGGGGAGAAAGATCGCAAGTGAACGGATCCGCGCAAAGGCGGCTGGCGGGCAAGGTGGCCGTCGTCACCGGCTCGTCGCGCGGCATCGGCAAGGCGATCGCCCGCGCGCTGGCTGCCGAGGGCGCCACCCTGGCGGTGCACTACTGCCGCGGCCGGGAGCAGGCGGACGAGCTCGCAGCCGAGTTCGAGCGGAATGGATGCCGGGTCGGGGTGTTCCACGCCGACGTGGCCAGGCCGGAAGACTGCCACAAGCTGCTCGAGCAGGCTGCAAGGCAGCTGGGCCCCGTCGACGTGCTGGTGAACAATGCGGGTGTCAACCGGGACCGCAGCGTCCGGAAGATGAGCGCCAACGAGTGGGACGAGGTGATCCAGACCAACCTCAACTCCGTGTTCCACTGCAGCAAGGCCGTGCTGGAGCCGATGATCAACCGCGGCTGGGGGCGGATCATCAACATCGCGTCGATCATCGGACAGACCGGGGCCTTCGGCCAGGCCAATTACGCGGCGGCGAAGGCAGGCGTGATCGCGTTCACCAAGAGCGTGGCGCAGGAGGTGGCGAAGTTCGGCGTCACCGTCAATGCCATCTGCCCGGGCTTCGTGGATACCGACATGGTGGCCTCGATGCCGCAGGCCGCCAAGGAAGCCGTGAAGGGCCGCATTCCCCTGGGCCGGTTCGGGGAGGCGGACGAGGTTGCGCGGCTGGTCCGGTTCCTCTGTACCGAGGGCGACTGGATCACCGGAGCGCAACTGAACATCAACGGCGGCCAGTTCATGTGATCGGGGAGTCAGGCCGCGCCGCGGTTGCCCGGTAGTCTGACGACGGGATCTGTTCTACAACCCGCGCTGTGTGGGCGACGGCACCGGACGGAGCGCGGCTGCACGTCCTCGATCAAGGGAAGGGCGACCCGATCCTCTGGCTCCAGGGCCTGAACGCGCCGGCCGCGGCCTGGGCCGTCCAACTCGCCCACTTCAGCCAGACTTTTCGCAACATCGCCCCGGACTTGCGCGGAGTCGGGCAGAGCGATGCGCCGCCAGGGCCCTATACCGCGCGAGGGCTCGCGCAGGATGCGGTCGCGGTGCTCGACACCGCGGGCGTCGAACGGGCGCACGTGGTCGGGCTCTCGCTGGGCGGCGCGGTCGCGCAGGAGCTGGCGCTGGCGCACCCCGGGCGGGTCCGGTCGCTGGCGCTGCTCGCCAGCTTCGCCGCGCAGTCCCCGCGCTCGCGCGCCCTTCTCGAGGCCTGGCGCGCGCTGTACCCGGTCGCGATCGCCGATCCTCGTCTTCGCAAGGCCTGGGAGCTGCAGGCCTACACCTGGCTCTTCACCGATCGGTTCTGGCGGAGCGAGGCGAACGTCCGGGCAGCGCTGCGGTTCGCGGCCAGCCAGCCGCCGCAGCCACCGGAAGGCTTCGTCGGCCAGGTGGATGCCGCCCTGTCGCACGATGCGCGTGAACGCCTCTCCCAGGTGAAGGCTCCGACCTTGGTGATCCATGGCGCGGTCGACCAACTTTCTCCGAAAGAGAACGGCGAGGAACTGGCGCGCCTGATCCAGGGCACGGAATTGCTCATCCTTCCCGAGGTGGGGCACGCGGTGAATCTGGAGGGCCAGCGCGCCGTAAACGGTGCGCTGCGGGCGTTGTGGAAGCGCGTGCCCTGAAGGTCCAGCGCGGTCCACACTCTGGCACATCGCTTGCTCGTCTGCTCCACGACGCCTCACGGAACGGCGCATTCGGAAACAAAGACCGTGTCTCGTTCACAAGCACACGGTCGATTTGGCTGAGGGGAAGAAATGCTGCAGCGACCGAACCAAGTGCTGGTGATCGATGATGACGAGGGGGCGCGCGAGATTCTCGTCGAGCTGCTCGAACGGATTGGCTACAAGGCGTTCGCGACGGCGGACGGCAAGGCAGGACTGGAATGGCTGGCCGGGGCGGCCGCGCCGCCGCAAGCCGTGCTCCTCGACCTCCGCATGCCGGTCCTGGACGGATTCGACGTGCTCCACCGCTATCGGTCCGAGGGCGGCACCGCGCCGGTGATCGCGCTCTCCGCCATGGACGAGAAGGAAGCCGTGGTCAAGGCGATGCGGCTGGGCGCCAGCGACTACCTGGTGAAGCCGATCGAGCCCGGGGAGCTGAAGGAAGCGATCGAGCGTTGCAGCGCGTCGCGGCCCCCTCCGCTGGAGGAGCCGCAGGCCGCTCCGATCATTCCGGCGGTCCGGCCCACCGAGGCTCCGCCCGTCGTCCACCAGGCGCGGTTCGAGCCCGGGACGCGCGGCGTTCCCATCGAGTACGTCGCTTCCAGCCCGGCGATGCTCTCCATCTGGGACATGGTCGACCGTGTCGCGGAGACGGACGTCCCGGTGCTCATCCGCGGCGAGAGCGGGGTCGGGAAGGAGGGCATCGCGCGCACGCTGCACGAGCGTTCGCCGCGCCGCGGGAAGCCGTTCGTGAAGATCAACTGCGCGGCGCTGCCCAGCGAGCTCCTGGAGTCCGAGCTCTTCGGTCACGAGCGCGGCGCGTTCACCGGCGCCACCAGCGAGAAGCCGGGCAAGTTCGAGCTGGCCGACAAGGGGACCATCTTCCTCGACGAGATCGGCGAGATGCACCCGGCGCTGCAGGCGAAGCTGCTGCAAGTCCTGCAGGACGAAGAGTACTACCGCGTCGGCGGCAAGCGCCCCTTGAGGGCCGACGCCCGCGTGGTGGTGGCCACCAACCGCGTGCTGGAGAACGAAATCTCGCGCGGCAACTTCCGCGAGGACCTCTACTACCGCCTGAACGTGGTCAGCGTCCTGGTCCCGCCCCTGCGCGACCGGAAGGAAGACATCCCAGGCCTGATCGAGCATTTCCGCCGCAAGTACGGCAGCAAGTACCGCGGTGGCGCGATGGAGTTCTCCGACGAGGTCATCCGGCGCCTGGCCGACTACGACTTCCCCGGCAACGTGCGCGAGCTGGAGAACCTGGTCCGCCGCCTGGTGGTCCTGCGGGACGAGCGCTTCGTGCTCGACGAGCTGGCGTCCGCCATCAGCCGCAGGCCCGCGATGCAGGTGCCGCACGCCGTCGGTTCCGCCGGAGGCGCGCTCCCGCCGGCGAACCAAGGCATCAAGCAGCAGTCCAGCCCGCCGGCGGGCGCTCCGCATGTCGCGACGCATGCTCCACCGGCGCCGGTGTTCCCGATGGGCGCCGAGACGGTCTCGCTCAAGGAGATCGCGCGAGGGGCCGCGCTCCGCGCCGAGCGCGAGGCCATCTCCGCCATGCTCGCCCGGACCAACTGGAACAAGCGCAAGGCCGCCGTGCGCCTGCAGATCAGCTACAAAGCGCTGCTCTACAAGATCAAGGACTGCGGCCTGACCGACCCCCGCATCACCGCGAGCCTCCCGGAAAACCTGGGCCCCATCGGCCTGGTCGCCGACGGCAGCAGCACCGCCTAGCCAGAGAAAACAAGCAGAGCGCCCGCCCGAGGGTAAACCCAACCCTCGGCGTGCTTGGCGTGCTCGGCGTTTGATCTGAAGCGCCAGCTGACTTTACTAGAAGCGCTAGCTGACTTTGCTAGAAGCGCTAGCTGACTTGACCTAGGCGGCCCGCCGCTCGACGAGCTGCGTTACGGGCTGGGGCAAGGCCTTCTTCCCGGAGACCGAGAACAGCCTTCCAGCGATCAGGAACAGCGTCCCCATGAGCAGCAGCAGCACCGGCTCTTCGAACGACCCGGCGATCTTCGAGTGGCGAAGCGCGAACGCCGCGCATCCGAAGACGACCGCGGCTGCTGCGATGGTGCGGAACATCTGCCCGACCCCCTTCCCCTTCGCTGCCGTCTCGCCGTGGCCCGCACACACACTTAGCGAAAAGTGAGCCAATCCTTGTTCGAGAGGAGGCGCGCTGCTCGCAGTTGGGAACGCTGGTTCCGCGAAGAGGAACGGCGCTCCCCTGCAGGCGCCGCAAAGGCGCAAGGGCGCCTGCCCGCCAGGCTGGTCCGAGGCCTGCAAACAGAGCGGAGGGAGCCGCGGACCGGGACCAGCTGGCGCTGGCATGGCGCGTGCTCCCGGTGGGGGCGGTCACGTCTGCCCGGGATGCGGGGAGGAGGAAGCATGTCGAGGGTTGTCGCTTTTTCGATGGCGGTGCTGGCGGTCTCGGTGGGGTGCTCGCACGCCGGGCCCGTGCAAGACGACGAGGTCAAGCACATCACCGAGTTCCGGCTGAGCCGCGAGGACGTGGTCGAGGTCTCGGTCTGGAAGGAGCCCGAGCTCTCCCGCACCGTGCCCATCCGGCCGGACGGCAAGATCACGCTTCCGCTGCTCGGCGACGTCAAGGCGGAAGGCCTGACGCCGCGCGAGCTCGAGGCGACGGTGCAGAAGCAGCTCGCGTCGCTGGTCCGCGATCCGCGCGTGACGGTGATCGTGCACGACGTGAACGGCCAGCGGGTCTACGTGACCGGCATGGTCGGTCACCCGGGCGCGTTTCCGCTGCGCAACAGCATGGGCGTGCTGCAGGCCCTCGCGCTCGCCGGCGGCCTGGCGGAGTTCGCCGACCGCGACACCATCCACGTGCTGCGCGCAGACGGGCGCCGGGTGGAAGTCGCCTACCAGGACCTGGTGACGGGCAGGAGCAAGGTGACGCTCGGGCCCGGTGACACCGTCGTGGTGCCGTAGGAACGACGATGGCCGCGACGAAGCTCGCGCTGCGCGTGGTCTTCGCCGCACTCCTCTTGGCAGGGGGGGCGAGCGCGAAGGTCTACGTCGAGTGGCGCCCCCGCATCTCGTTCTTGGCGGGTTACAACGACAACGTCCTGCTCAACGGCTCGGGGGCCGACGGGGTCGGCCAGGCCGTCCCGGGGATCAAGCTGGACGTCTTCGGCGACCATGCCCTGCACGTCGCGTTGGACTGCCAGGCGGGCGTCTCGCGGCTGGCGCATCCGGAGTCGTTCGGGTTCTCGAGTGGCGCATTCGCGGCCAACGAGACCTGCTCGCTCGGGACTCGGGCGCATCTGTCCCCGCGCGACAAGCTGGATGTCCGGGCCAGCGCGACGTACGCACAGGACCCGTTCGCCATCGCGGGCTTCGGCCTGCTGCTCCGCCCGGGGCAGAACGACGTCTTCGTCGCCCGCCTCAGCGGCGAGATCCAGCACGCGCTGAGCGGGCATTCGGAGATCGATTACGGGGCCGATGCGCAAGCGCTGGCGTTCGGCGCCGGCGACCGCGGCAACGGCTACATGGTCGCCCCCCACCTGGGCTACGCGTGGAAGACCAGCGCGCGGAGCAAGTGGGACGTGGGCGTTCGCGAGCAGCTCTTCTTCGGCGTGGGCGCGGACCCGAACCCGCGGGCCCCGGCGGGGGCCCCGGGCGGCCTGCTCGATCAGGCGCATTCGCTCCAGCTCGGGTACACGTACGCGCTGGCGCCCTGGTCGAGCCTGACGGTGCGGGCCGGCGGCGCGATGGTGACGGGCCTCAACCAGGCCGCGATGCCCACCGCCCGATTCACGATCGAGAGCTACACGCCCTCCGTGGCGCTGAGCTTCACGGTGGCGCACGATTTGATGATTGGCCCCATCTCGGCGGGCCCGCTGGTCGGCGACGTTGCCGAAGTGGCGCTGATCAGGGAATGGGAGTACCTGAGCGGCCGCGTGCGCCTCGGCGTGTACCGCAACGCCGACGTCTCCCGCGCGACGGACCTGGGGGCGCTGGGTTACGGGGGCGAGGCGGCCCTGGGCTGGAAGTTCACCCGCGACTTGAGGCTGGAGTTCGCCGCGTTGCGCGACGCGCGGCTCAATGACGTGACGGTGGCGAATCAGGTGGATCGCAACGTGTTTCAGCTGCGCCTGACCTGGGAGAAGGCGCGGTTCGAGTGACGATTCTCGCGGCCGCGGCCGCGGATGGAAGGAGAGGGGAAACGATGGATCGGACGTACACGATCGACGAGCTGTTGGCCGCGGTGCGGCGCCGCTGGAAGACGCTGGCGCTGGTGGCGGGGGGCGTGCTGGTGGTGGCTGCGCTGGTGATCGCGCGCATCCCCAACGAGTACCGGGCGCGCGCCTTGGTGATGGTGGAGCCGTTCACGCCGCACCCGGATTTGGTGATGCCGGTGATCAACTCGCTCAACCTCGAGTCGAAGGTCAAATCGGTGCGCGAGGGTGTCTACGCCCGCTCGCTGATGGCGACGGCGATCGAGGAACTGAAGCTCTACCCGAAGGATCGGGAGAAGAGCATGGATGACGCCGTGTCGTCCTTCCGCGCGGACACCGAGGTGCACGCGGAGGGCGACAGCGCGTTCTCCATCACCGTCCGCGGCCACGATCCGGAGACAGCCGCCAAGGCGGTCAACCGGCTCGCCGAGCTGTACATCGAGGGCAACCTCCAGGTCCGCGCCGGTCAGGTGAACCGCACGCGCGACATCATCACCCAGAAGCTCGCAGAGCTGCGCGGGGAGCTGACGAAGTCGGAGGCCAAGGTCAGCGCCTACAAGCGCGCCAACTCGGACTCGCTCCCCGAGCTGATCGACGCCCGCTTCCATCAGCGCGACGAGGTGACCAAGCAGATCGAGCTGGAGGAGACTTTCATCAAGGAGGCGCAGCGCCGCATCGACCTGCTTGGGACGCAGCCCTTCGGGAAGGACACCGAGGTAGGCCGTCTCGAGGACGTGCACGACACCCTGCGCGCCCGCCTGGCGACGGCGCAGGCGACGTTGCTGCCCAATCACCCTGACGTGGAGTCGCTCAAGCGGGAGCTGGAGGCGACCAGTGGCCGCCTGCAGGGCGCGAAGACCCGCGCCGCGGCCAACGACCTGGAGCTGCGCCGGATGAACGCGGCCATCTCCCGCGGACGCAACCGCATCGCCAGCCTGGAGAAGCGCCAGGGCGAGATCGACCGGCTGATCGCGGGCGCGCCCCTGGTGGCGAACCAGCTCGCCGAGCTGAACCGCGACTCCGACATGCTGAAGGCGAAGGTGACGCAGCTGGTCTCCAAGAAAGCGGAAGCCGAGATCACCGCGGACCTGGAGCAGAAGAGCGGACCCAGCTCGTTCCGCGTGCTGGAGAGCGCGCAGCCTCCCGCGACCCCGGCCAGCCCGAACCGCCAGCAGGCCTTGCTCCTCTCGCTGCTGGGCGCAGTGGCGCTGGGAATCGCCATCACCATGAGCCAGGAGCTGTCCGATCGGTCGCTGCGGAGCGAGAGCGAAGTCGGCTCCGCGCTGGCGCTGCCGGTGCTGGCCTGCGTGCCCGAGCTGAACGGGATGGGCGGCACCGCCGTGGCGCTGCTTCCGATGCACACCGAGGCGTAGTCGAGGAACCACCAACCGATTCCAAAGGAGAAGGACGATGTCGAGCATTCCGAAGGCAGTGGAGAGCCGGGGCCGGTTCCTCGAGCGCATCGAGGGCGGCGCGGCCGAGACGAGCGTCGACGAGAGGCTGGTCGCGCTGACCGCGCCGATGGGCGCGGCCGCGGAGCAGTACCGGATGCTGCTGCACCGGCTGCGACACTTGCGGGCGCTCCGGGGCGAGGCCATCCAGGGCGGCATCATCATCGCGGTGACCAGCGCGATCCGGGGCGAGGGCGTCTCGCTCACCACCGCCAACCTGGCGCTGACCGCGGCGCGCTCGCGCGACGCCCGGGTGGCGTTGGTGGACTGCGATCTCCGCCGCGGAGGACTGGCGCAGCTCTTCAACATGGGCAACCGCGCCGGGCTGGCCGAGGTGCTCGCCGGCAAGACGGAGATCGGCGAGGCGCTGGGCCGCTATCATGAGGGCCATCTGGCGGTGATCGCCGCCGGACGGGCGCCCGGAGCCGAATCCGCCTCGCTGCTGGCGGGTACGCGGTTCGCGCAGACCCTCTCGCTCTTGCGCACGCTCTTCGACGAGATCTACCTCGACGTCCCACCGGCGCTGGCGACCGCGGACGCTCAGGTGGTCGCGTACAAGGCGGACGGCATCGTGATGGTCGCGCGCGCGAACAACACGCCCCGGGAGCAGGTCGCGGCGGCGGTGCGCTCGCTCCAGGGGGCCCCGGTGTGGGGGCTGGTGCTGAACGGCGTCGAGCCGTCTCGCGTACCGGCCCCGCTGCCCGTGGTCAAGGGGCAGCTGACGAGCGGAAAGTAGGAGGGGAAAGGCGCCATGCCGCAGTTCTCGGGGCACTGGTACAGCGGGCGCGCTGCCCGCCTGGTGTTCGTGGAGGCAGCGCTGGTGGGGATGGCGCTTTGGATCAACGGACAGAATGCGCGCGGCTGGCGCCAGCTCGCCGTGCTGGTTGCCGCCGCGGCATGCGTCCCGGCGGCGCTGTATCTCGCGGACCTCTACGATCCGCAGGTGATGCGCAATGACCGTACCCGCGGGTCGGGCGTACTCAAGGCCCTGGGGTTCGCGGCGCTCGCGGCGGCCATCTTCGGCCTGCTCGGCGGGACCCTGCCGCGCGGCGCGCTGATCGACACCCTGGGCGTGGCGAGCGTGGGGGTCCTGCTCGCCAGGGCGGCGCTGGTGGCGCGGCTGGACGAGCGGGGTCACGACCGGGTCTTGATCATCGGCGCCGGGCAGCGCGCTGCGGAGATCGAGCGCATCATCCGGACCGAGGCTTACGGCGAGCACGAGATCGCGGGGAAGCTGGACCCGAGCGTCGATCTCTCCGAGCCGCGGCAGATGGTGGCCGGGGCCGGCGAAGTGGTGACGGCGACCGGCCCGCTCCTGGAGCAGGACGGCTCGGAGGCGAACGAGGTGGCGCTCGCGCCTGCCAACGAGGTCGTTCCCGCGTCGCAGCTGATCGTGGGCCCGGGCGGCGCCCCGCAGCAGATCCAGGGACCCATCGCGGAAGCCAAGGTGGCGGCGCTGCACAGGGACGAGGAGAAGCCGCTCGCCACCGTGGTGTCCCTGCCCACGCATCCGAACCCGGTGATCGCCGTGACCGCGCGAACGTTGAGCGACGTGGTGCGGGAGCTGCGGGTGGATACGGTGGTCATCGCGTCCGAGGAGCGGCGCTCCCGGCTGCCGATCGAGGAGTTCATCCGCCTGCGCCTCTGCGGCGTCACCGTGCTGCCCGCGCAGCGGTTCGCCGAGCGTGTGCTGCGGCGCGTCCCGATCGCGCTGCTGCGTCCCAGCGATCTGGCGATCGGCGACGGGCTCGGCTCGCCCGTGACCTCGGCCGTCAAGCGGGTGTTCGACCTGGTGATGAGCGCGATCCTGGTGGTCTGCGCGTCCCCGGTGCTGGCCGTGCTCGCGGCGCTGATCAAGCTGGAGTCCGAAGGGCCTGTCTTCTACAGCCAGGAGCGGGTCGGCCGTGGCGGGAAGATCTACGGCCTGCACAAGCTCCGCACCATGCGCATCGACGCGGAGACGGTGTCGGGGCCGGTGTGGGCGGCGCAGAAGGATCCGCGCGTCACTCGCATCGGAGCGTTCCTCCGCAAGACGCGGCTGGACGAGATCCCGCAGGTCTTCGCGGTGTTCCGGGGCGACATGTCGTTCGTCGGTCCCCGGCCGGAGAGGCCGTTCTTCGTGCAGCAGCTCAAGTCGCAGATTCCCTTCTACGGCATGCGCGAGGCGCTGAAGCCCGGGATCACCGGATGGGCGCAGATCCGCTACCCCTATGGGTCGTCGGTCGAGGACGCCCGCGCCAAGCTCGAGTACGACCTCTACTACGTGCAGCACCAGTCGCTCTTCCTCGATCTCGCGATCTGCTTCCACACCGTCAAGACGGTCCTGTTCGGGCGAGGGGCCCGGTGAGCGTCGCGGTCAAGCAGCAGGCGCCGCCCGAGCTCCGGGTCGAGGCGATCGAGGGCCGTGACTCATTCCTGGGTCTGGAGCGGGCCTGGAACGAGGCCCTCGGCAAGGGGCCCCGCGACGAGCCCATGCTGCGTCATGAGTGGCTGCGCGCGTGGATCGAGAACTTCGCTCCTTCCTTGCCGCTGCGCACATTCGTCGCCCGGGCCGGCCGTGAGATCGTCGCCGCCGTGCCCTTGATCGAGCTGCGGGAGCGAAGCGCGGACACCTGCTTCGTGTCCATGACCACCTGGCGGACGCCGGCCAACGAGCACTCGCAGCGGGGCGGCGTCCTGCTTGGCCGTGGCGGCGACGACGGCCTGCGGATGATCTGGGAGACGCTCCGGGCCACGCCGGGATGGGACCGGCTGCGGCTGCATGATCTTCCGGACGGAGCGCCGGAGTGGCAATTGCGAGCCTGGGCGGAGCAGTCAGGCCATCCCTGCGGGTCCTGGGTATCGCTCCGGTCGCCCTACTTGCCCCTGCCGGAGAGCTACGAAGCGGTGGAGAAGGCGCTGGACGGAAAGTTCCGCCAGAACCTGCGCCGGCGGAAGCGCCGGCTCGCGGAGCAGGGCGAAGTGAAGTACGTGCTCGTCGACGGCAAGGACCGCGGGGCGCTCGACACCGCGCTGGCGGACCTCTTCGAGATCGAGGCGGGCGGCTGGAAGGGCAGGGACGGCACGGCCATAGCGCAGCGGCCGGAGCTGGTCGGGTTCTACACGCAGATCGCGCGCGATGCCGCGCGGCGGGGAGCACTCGCCGTCGGGACGGTGCTGCTGAAGGGAAAACCGATCGCCGCCCACCTCTCCATCGTTCAGGGCAGCCGGCACTTCCTGATCAAGATCGGTTATGACGAGTCGCTGCACGAGTACTCGCCGGGCCAGCAGATGGTGTCCGAGGCCATCCGTGACGCCTGCTCGCGCGGCCTTTCGGAGTTCGATTTTCTCGGGCCCAGCATGGATTGGAAGCTCGACTGGGAGAGCCGCTTGAGAACTCACCGGTGGCTCACCATCTTCCGGCCGACGGCGGCCGGGAAGCTGGTGCACAAGGCGCGCTTCAGCGCCTGGCCGATCGTGCGGGCGATTCTGGGGAGGGGCTGAAATGGTGAACCCGGCAATCCGGCTGCGGGTGACGCAAGGGAAGGGCGAGAAGGCACCCACCCCGAAACGCACCATCCCCTGCATGCAGACGGCCTGGCCGCACATGCTCTTTCCGCGGCTGGCGGCGACGGTGCCGCTGGTGTTCCCGTTCGATCAGCGCGGCCTGCGCTACCGCTATTTCGCGCGCAACGCGGTCTGGGACGCGGCGCAGATGCTCGGACTCGCGGGCAAGAAGGTGCTGATGCCCGCCTACCACCACGGGGTCGAGCTGGAGACGCTGCTCGCGGCGCAGGTGACGCCGGTCTTCTTCCGGGTGGACGCGCAGATGCGCGCCGATTTCGAGGACGCGCGCGCGCGCAGCGCCGGGGTCGCCGCGCTGTACGTCATCCATTACGCCGGGTTTCCGCAGGACCTGCAGGCGGCCCGGCAGCTGGCCGGCGAGCTGGGCGTGCCAATGATCGAGGATTGCGCGCTGGCGCTCCTCTCCAGCGAGGGGGAGAAGCCGCTCGGCTCCTCCGGAGACCTGTCCGTATTCTGCCTCTACAAGACCCTTCCGGTGCCGAACGGAGGGGCCCTGCTCGCCCGGGGGGACTACGCGAAGAAGGTTGATCTGTTGCCGCCGGCCGCGTCGCCGCCGTTCTCCAGCACCGCCTCGCACCTCGTCGGCAGCATGCTCTCCAATCTGGAATTGCGGACCGGTCAAGCGGGCCACCGGGCGCGCCAGGCCATCCGGGACGCAGGCCACTGGTTCGTCCGTCGGGCCAGCGTCGAGCGCGTGTCCACCGGTACGCAGCACTTCAACCCCGACGACGTCGGCCTCGGGATGAGCGCCGCCAGCCATCTCGTCCTGCGGAACCAGGACTTCGCCGGCATCGTCGAGCGCCGGCGCCGGAACTACTTCCATCTCTACGCGATGCTGCGCGAGATCGCCCCGCCCGTGACGGGCGAGCTGAAACCGGGGGTCTGCCCGCTCTTCTACCCGATGGCGACGGACGACAAGGCGGGCGCGATGGCACGGCTGCTGGCGCGCGGCGTGGAGACCGTGGACTTCTGGCGCCTGCGACATCCGGTGCTGCCCGCGGGCGTGTTCCCCGAGGTGGATCGCTTGCGCGAGCGCGTGCTCGAGCTCCCGGTGCACCAGGACCTGTCGCCGGCCGACACGGAGCACGTCGCCAGCTGCGTCCGGGAGCTGCTCAGGTGAGCGAAGCGCCCGTCATCGAGGTGATGCCGATCGAGACGCGGATCGGCGCGCCCGACAGAGGCGAATGGCGCGACCTCAATCAGCGCGCCCGCGCCGGGACCATGTTCCTCGGTCCGGAGTGGCTCCTGCCCTGGTGGAAGCATTTCGGGGCCGGGCGGGAGCTGGCGAGCATCTGCGTCCGCGAAGGCGGGCGCTTGATCGGGTTGATGCCGCTCTTCATGGAGTCGGTGCGCCTGGGGGGCGTCCAGGTGCGCCGGGTCGCGTTTCTCGGGGACGGCGAGACCGGATGCGACTACCTCGACGTTCTGGCGGAGCCCGGCCGCGAGCGCGAGGTGCTGCGCCACTGCGTGGCGAAACTTGTGGAGCTTCCTTGGGACGTCTGCGATCTCGACGGCCTGGCCCGCGAGAGCCCGACGGCGATGCAGCTCGCCGAGCACTTTCCTGCGGGGCGCGCGACCGGTTCCGTCGTCCGCGACGGCCGCGTGCGTTTCGTCTGCCCCTACATTCCGCTGGGCGGGACCTACGAGCAGTACCTGGAAGGGCTGGGGCGAAAGGAGAACTTGCGCCGGCGCGAGAAATGGATCGAGCGGCAGCCCGGGGTCGCGGTCACCTGCGCGCGCGCGTCCCACGAGGCGGCAGCCGCGACGGAGCGGTTCATCGCGCTGCATCGTGCCCGTTGGTCCGCGGAGGGCGGGTCGGATGGCCTGGGCGACGCGCGCAACGAGGCCTTCCACCGGGAGGCCGTGCAGCTTCTCGCCGAGGCGGGCAGGCTGCGGATGTACACGCTGTTCGCGGCGCGGCGGCCGGTCGCGTCGGTCTACGGCGTCGTTCATGCCAGGAAGTTCAATTACTACCAGTCGGGGTACGACCCCAACTGGGCGTCGAGGTCGGTGGGTCTGGTGCTCCTCGCGCGCACGGTCCAGGACGCCTTCGCCGAGGGCCTTCAGGAGTTCGATTTCCTGCACGGGAACGAGAGCTACAAGCGCGATTGGGCGCGCGGCGAGCGCTGGACCATCCAGATGCGCCTCTGGCGGGGCGCCCGCGGGCGTGCGGCGCGGGCAGCGCTGGGGGCTTCCGTGACCGCTCGCGAGGCGATGAAAGCGGCGGTGCCGCGGCGGGCGCTGGAAGCGATGCGCAGGACCCGGCGGATCCTGCGGGCGCCGCTGCCGGCCGGTGAGACGCGTCTGTCCGCCGCTTGGCGAATCCTGCAGGAGCCGTGACGGCGGGGGATGCACAGATTCTCGCGGCTATCGAGCGCCGGAGGGCGGAGATGGAGCGGCTGAAAGAACGTGCGATCCAGGTGGCGCGCCGCGTCGGCAAGGGCGCCGCGGCCCTTGCGCTGCACTATTCAGGCGCGCGCGAGCTGCTCTCGGCCGTCCAGAGGCGCGCGGTGGGCGGACGGCGCGTGCTGATCCTGAGCTACCACCGCGTGGTCGCCGACTTCGCCCAGGAGGCGAAGCGGAGCCTGTACAGCTTGAACATCGAGCAGAAGACGTTCCGGCGCCACCTGGAGGTGCTGCAGGAAAGCCACGACATCGTCCCGCTCGAGGACGCGCTCTCGGTGCTCGACGGAACGCGCCAGGCGGCGCGCGACGTGGCGACCATCACCTTCGACGACGGCTATCGCGACGTGTACACCTACGCGTTCCCGGTCATGCGCGACCTGCGCGTTCCCGGCGTGATGTACGTGCCCTCGGGATTCGTCGGCACTGACCGGCGCCTCGGGCACGATCGGCTCTTCACCGCCTTGCGGCGGATGCGCGAGCGCGGCATCGGGCCGATGGCGGTGGGAGTCGGCCAGCCCGGCGAACGCTGGCTGATCGACGTGCTCGACGGGAATCCCCAGCCGGAGGTTGCGCTGGAGCTGCTGATCGCACGCTATCCGACGCCCGGCCTGTTGCGCCTGGCGGATGCTCTCGAGGACCGCCTGGGGCTCGCCTCGTACAAGCCGCCCGAAGGCGAGCTCTCCATGACCTGGGAGATGCTCCGGGAGATGGACGCGCACGGGATCATCACCGGCGCCCACACGGCGGAGCACACCGTGCTCACCAACCAACGCCTCGACGATGCGCGGAGCGAGATCGCCCAGTGCAAGGCGTCGCTGGAGAAGGGGCTCCGGAAGCCGGTCCGGCATTTCGCCTACTGCAACGGCTACTACAGCGCGGGCGTCGCGCAGGCGCTGAAGGCGGAGGGCTTCGCCAGCGCCGTCACCACCGAGGACATGCCCAACACGCCCGGCATCGACCCCTTCGCGCTCAAGCGCAAGGTCCTCTGGGAGGCCTCGTCCGCCGGCGTTCTCGGTTTCTACTCGAAGCCGCTGATCGCCTGCCAGTTCGAGAACACCCTCGGCATGCTCGCGCTGCAGCGGCCGGTGATGGGCGCGCGGCCGACCAACTTCGGGACCTCCGGGAGGCCGGGATCGGGGCAGGGACTCTCGGCGCACGGGTAGCCAGATGGTAAAGTCGGATGGCATCCTCAGGCAGGCAGGCCCGCTGATGCTCGGCCGCGGCGGCGCGACCGCGCTCGGCGTCGCGCTGCCGCTGATCCTGACGCGGCTGTTGCCGCAGGCGGAGTTCGGGACCTACAAGCAGGTGTGGCTCGTCGTCACGACGGCCTACTTCGTCCTGCAGCTCGGGCTCGCCCAGAGCCTCTACTACTTCATCCCGCGCAAGGACGGCCGCGAGCGCATCTGGCTCACCCACGCCTCGGTCCTGCTGCTGGCGCTGGGTGGCGCCTGCGCCGTCGCGCTCTACGGCGCGCGGTTCGCGATCGCCGGCCAGTTCGCGAATCCGGAGCTCGCGGAGTTCGGGCTCTCGATGGCGCTGATCACGATGCTGATGGTCGCTTCTGCGCCGCTGGAGATCTCGCTCACGGCCGAGGGCCGCGTCCGGACGGCGGCCTGGGTCATCTTCCTCTCGGACGCGGTGCGCGTGGCGGGAAGCGCGGTGCCGCTCCTGCTCGGCATGGGCCTGCGCGGGTTCTTCTGGGCCTACGTGCTCCATGGCGCGGTCCGGTTCGGCCTGCAGTGCTGGTTCTTCTTCCGGCGCGGCCCGCCCTCCATCGACCGGAAGCTGCTCGGCGAGCAGTTGGCGTACGCACTGCCCTTCGGCGCGGCGGTGCTGCTCGACATCCCGCAGCGCACCTTCCACCAATGGGCGGTCGGTTGGAGCGTCAGCGCTGCGACGTTCGCAATCTACGCGCAGGGCTGCTTCCAGCTGCCGATCATCAACCTCCTCTACGGTCCGATCAGCGACATCCTCCAGGTGCGGTTCGCCGAGAACGCTGAACCGCGCCAGCGCCTGCACCTGTTCCACGAGGCGAACCTGCGCCTGGCGGCGGTCTTCTTCCCGCTGACGGCGGGCCTGGTGGCGGCGGGGTCGCTCTTCGTCCCGGCGCTATTCACGCACCTCTACGACGCCAGCGTCCCGATCTTCCAGGTGGCCATCGCCATGACTCCGTTCGCGGCGCTGCCGCTCGACGGCGTGCTGCGGGCCGTGGGCCGGACGCGGTGGCTGTTCCGCCTCTTCTTCTGGCGGCTGCTGTTGACCATCCCGGCGGTGTTGATCGGCCTCAAGCTGTTCGGCCTGATCGGGGCGATCGCGGGCCACTCGCTGGCGGAATCGGCGATGCGGATCGCGATGCTCGAGCGCGTCCGCAAGGAGCTGCAGGCGACCTGGCGCGAGGTGCTCCCCTGGGATCAGCTCGCGGTGCTCAGCGTGGCGTCGCTGGTGGCTTGCGTTCCCGTGCTGATGATCTCCCGGCTGGCGGCAGCCGGGCCTCGCCCGTTCGCCGCGCTGTGTGCCGCCGGCGCGCTGTACTGTGCCGTGTATCTAACCGCCATCGCGTTCATGCCGGGCGAGGGATCGGCGTTCGCCCGCATCCGGCACGTGCTGCTCGGGCACTCGCCCGCAGCGGCGACCTGACCGGCAGTTCGCCAGTGGACGGCCTCTCGGGAAGCCGGAGTTGCCGCTGCTGCCTCCGCTCCCCACCTTCCTACCGGGCGCTCCCTTGTCGGGCCGGCGTCATGGGAGGCGGCACATGCGGGAAGTGGTGCGCAGGATCGCGTTCGTCGGCACTCCGGATCGGGACGTGGCGGAGTCGCTGCGCGAGCACGGCTACCGGCTGGAAAGCGTAGCTGGCGACAGCATCGTCGGGCTTGCCCGCGAGCTGCACCGCATCCGTCCCGCGCTGCTCCATGCCCGCGCGTTTCACATCAAGGCGGCCATCGTGGGCCGGCTGTTCGACCTGCCGATCATCGTCCAGGTGTCGCGCAACGACCTCGGGGCGCTGACCGCCCGGGCAGCGCGGATGTCCAGCCGCGCGCTCTGCGGCGGCGCGGCGGTGCGCGAGAGCCTGATTGCCCTGGGCGCGTCCCCCTCGAGCACGGTGGTCCTGCGCAGCCTGCTCCAGGTCGATGAGGACCTTCGCGCGGCCGCGACGTTCCCACCGATGCTCGACCCCGCCATCCGCTGGGTGGTCGCGGCCTCGCCCTGCGACGGACCGGATCGCGGCCACCAGGACCTGCTGCTCGCTTTCCTCTCCATCGCCCGGACGCGCCCGAGGCTGAAGCTGCTGATCGCGGGCGAGGGCGCGGAGGTGGCACGGCTGCGTGCCCAGGCAGCTTCCGCAGGGATGCTGAACCGCGTGGTGACGCACCCGGTCGCCCTGGAGCAGCTCCCCTCGGTGTTCTCGAGGGCCGCGGTCGTCGTCGGTCCCAGCCGGGCCGCGAGCTCGCCGGATCCGCTGCCCGAGGCGCTGGCCGTCGGCGCCCCGGTGATCGCGACCGCGGTCGGTTCGCACCCGACCTGGGTGCGCGAGGGGCGGACGGGTTGGCTCGTGCCGCCGCGGGCCCCGGTCGCGCTCGCCGCGCGGATGGCGCAGGTCGTGGACGATCGGGCCACCGCCGCCATGGTGGGCGTGAACGCGCGGCAGGCCGCTCAGGAGCTGGTGGCCCCGCGGGCCATTGCCCTGGAGCTGGCGCGTTGTTACGCGGCCATCTGCCGGGTGCCGGCGCCGCCATACGCCGGCATCTACATTCCTGCGGCGCGCCGCTTGCAGCGTGTCTGAGGCCTCCCTGGATTGCTGCGACCATGACAATGCCGCAGGACATCAAAGTTCTCCTGGTGGGAGATTTCCCGCCTCCCAACGGCGGCATCGCGACGCACCTCGATGAGCTTCGGCGCGCGGTGCGCGATCACGGCGCTCGCTGCGAGGTGCTCGACATCGGAAAGGGCCAGCTTCCGGCGGACGGCGTCGTCCCGGCCGGAGGACCCGTGCGCTTCTCCGGGCTGCTCTCCTCGTATGCGGCGCGGGGCTTCCGCATCCACGTCCATACCGGGGGGGACAATCCCAAGTCCTGGATGCTCGCCTGGGCCTGCGCGGTGGCCGGGCGGCTCTCCGGTCTCGAGCCGATCCTGACGCTGCATTCCGGACTGTTGCCGGTCTGGCTCTCCGGGTCCCCGGGTCGCCGCGCCCTGGCACGCGCCATCGTCCCCCGGTACGGGAAGGTCATCGCGGTCTCGGCCTCCCAGCGCGCGGCGCTTGCAGCCTGCGGCGTGCACAGCGTCGAGGTCCTGCCGGCGTTCACGGGGCGGTTCCTCCAGCCCGGGCCGCCGCCGCCCGGCCTTCGGGAGCTGCGCGACTCCGCGGCGCCGCTCTTTTGCGCCATGGCGGTGACCTCGCGGCCGGAGTACGGGCTTCAAGTCCTGCTGCGCGCGTTTGCCGAGGTGCGCGCCCGCAAGCCGCGCGCGGCCCTTGCGATGTACGGCCCGGGAACCGAGGAGCTGGGCGGCGACGGCGTTCGCGGATTCGGCGAGGTTCACCGCCCGCAGGCCCTCGCGCTGCTCGCTGCCTGCGACGTGTTCGTCCGGCCCACGATCGCCGACGGCGACTCGGTGAGCGTCCGGGAGGCGCTGGCGCTCGGGCGCGCGGTGGTCGCGACCTCGGTGGGCCATCGGCCTGAAGGCGTGCGCCTGGTGCCTCCGGCGGACGCGGCGGCGCTCTCGGCGGCGATGATCGAAGCGGTGGAAGGGTCGGAACGCCGGACGGCGGAGGTGCCGGCGGACAGCTTGCAACGGATTCTCTCGCTCTATGGGGTCTCGGCATGTGCGGCATCAGCGGCTTCTTGAATCGCGACAGGGAACGTCCTGCTGACGAGGCGCTGCTGCGCCAGATGACCGACGCGATCGCGCACCGGGGTCCGGACGGGAGCGGCCACTTCGTCGACGGTCCGGCCGCGCTCGGGCACCGGCGCCTGTCGATCATCGACCTCTCGCAGAACGGCGCGCAGCCGATGCAGAACGAAGACGGCACCGTCACCGTCACCTTCAACGGCGAGATCTACAACTACCTCGGGCTGCGCGAGGAGCTGATCGCCAGGGGTCACGTCTTCCGCTCCCGCTGCGACACCGAAGTCCTGGTCCACGGTTACGAGGAGTGGGGCGACGCGCTGCCGGAGCGCCTGGGCGGGATGTTCGCCTTCGCCATCTGGGACGCGCGCCGGCAGCGCCTGTTCCTCGCGCGCGACCGGCTCGGCAAGAAGCCCGTCTACTACCACCTCGGTCGCGACCGGTTCCTCTTCGGATCCGAGATCAAGTCGCTGCTCTGCGACGCCGCCGTCCCGCGCCAGCTGGACGACGAGGCGCTCGACCTGTACCTCAGCGCCCGCTACGTGCCCGCGCCGCTGACGATGTTCTCCGGCATCCAGAAGCTGCCGCCCGGCTCGAGCGCCGTGTACGAGAAGGGTGCGCTCCGGATCCGCCGCTTCTGGAAATGCGAGTTCCCCGACCAGACCGATGGCCGGAACGAGGCCGAGCTGGCGCGCGAGCTGTGGAAGCGCCTCCAGGACGCGACCGAGGCACGGCTGATGTCCGACGTGCCGGTGGGCGTGTTCCTCTCCGGCGGGCTCGATTCGAGCTGCATCGCCGCGCAGATGATCGATCTGCGCAAGGCGCGGGGCGAGGGCGGGGTGAAGTCGTTCTCGGTGGGGTACCTGGCCGACGACGGCAGCTCCGAGCTGGACCAGGCGCGCAGGGTGGCCCGCGCGCTGGGGACCGAGCATCGCGAGGTGGTGGTCACCGCCAAGGACTTCCAGCGTTTCCTCCCCGACCTGGTCTGGCACATGGACGAGCCGGTCGCGGACGCAGCCTGCGTGCCGCTCTACTACCTGTCGAAGCGGGCCCGGGAGGAAGTAGTGGTCGTGCTCTCGGGCGAAGGCGCCGACGAGGTGCTGGCCGGGTATCCCATCTACCGCACGATGCTGTGGATGGAGCAGCTCCGGGCGGCGTCTCCGCTGGCCGCCGCGGCGCTGGCGTTCGTGCGTCATCCGAAGGCGCGGAAGTACCTGCGCTGGGCCACGCTGCCGCTCGAGCATCGATATCGGGGAGTATCGGTGGCCTTCACCGACGACGAGAAGGCGCGCCTCACGGGGCTGCCGGCGAGCCGCGTCAGCGAGCGGCTGGTGCAGCGGCTCGCGCAGGAGTGGGCGGAGACCGAGGGGCTGCCCCCGCTCGAGCGCATGCTCGAGCTCGACCGCCGAGTCTGGTTGCCGGACGATCTGTTGGTGAAGGCGGACAAGATGACGATGGCGGCTTCGCAAGAGCTGCGCGTCCCGTTCCTCGATCACCGGCTGATCGAGTGGGCCGCCGGACTGCGCCATGAACTCAAGCTCCGAGCCGGCGTCGGCAAGTGGCTGCTCCGCCAGGCCGCGCGCGACCGCCTTCCGGCCGAATGCACGGCGCCGGGCAAGCGAGGCTTCACGGTGCCGGTCTCGAATTGGTTCCGCAAGCAGCTCCACGTCGAGGTGCGCGATGCGCTGCTCTCCTCGGACTCGCTGGCGCGGGCCCGTTTCGGAGAGAAGGCAGTCCGGCGGCTGCTCGACGATCACCTGCACGGCAAGAGCGACCGCAAGGAGGAGCTGTACTCGCTCTGGGTCCTCGAGCTCTGGCGGAAGCGATTCGAAGTGCGCGCGGCGAGCGCGGCGGGCGCGGCGGCGCCCACGATCGAGACTACGAAGCGAAAGGGACCGGGGATGGGGGTCTTGAAGGGGCGCGACATCGTCTGCTTCTCCAACGACTGGGACGGCGACCCGCTGTCCAAGATGCACGCGATGAAGATCCTCGCGCGCGAGAACCGCGTGCTCTGGGTGAACAGCATCGGCAACCGCAGGCCCACGGTCAGCGCGCGCGACGCGAAGCGCATCCTGAAGAAGCTCTCCGGCGCGATGCAGGGCCTGCGGGAGCGTCACCCCAACATCTGGGTGATGACGCCCCTCGCCATCCCGTTCTACGGCAGTGAGCTGGTCCGCGCGGCCAACGGGGTGCTCCTCAGGGTCCAGGTCGAGTCGGCCATGCAGCAGCTCGGCTTCCAGGACGTGATCTCCTGGAGCTTCTTGCCCAGCTCGGCGCCGGTGTCCGGCACCCTGGGCGAGTCGCTGGTCGTGTATCACTGCGTCGACGAGTTCAGCGCCTTCAGCGACGCGCCGGGTGAGGCCATCCGCGAGCTGGAGCGGCGCTTGATGGTGAAGAGCGACGTGGTGATCTGCTCGTCGGAGAAGCTCCGCGCCGACAAGGTCCGGGTGAACCCCAACGCGCACCTGGTCCAGCACGGCGTCGATCTGGAGCACTTCGGGAAGTCGTTCGATCCGCAGACCACCATCCCCGACGAGCTGAAGGGCGCTCCCGGGCCGATCATCGGATTCTGGGGGTTGATCGCGGATTGGGTCGACCTGCAGCTCATCCGCCACGTGGCAGACGCGTTTTCCGGCGGAACAGTGGTGCTGCTGGGCAACTCGACCACCGACATGAAGCCGCTGGACGGCGCGCGGAACATCCGCGTCCTCGGTCGCAAGCCGTACGCCGAGCTGCCGCGTTATGCCAAGGCATTCGACGTGGCGCTGATGCCGTTCAAGGTGAACGAGCTGACTCTCGCGGCGAATCCGCTCAAGGTTCGCGAGTACCTGGCAGCGGGCCTGCCGGTCGTGTCTACCGCCATTCCGGAGGTGGAGCGACTGGGCGTGTGCCGGATCGGCAAGGACGCGGACAGCGTGGTGCGGGAGATCGCCGCGGCCATCGCCTCCGGCGCGGGCGCGAGCGAGGTCCGCGCCAGGCAGATGCGGAGCGAGGGCTGGGAGGCGCGGGTGGCGGAGATGCAGGAGATCGTCGCCGCGGCCCTGGGCCTGCGCAGGAAAGCGGCCTGATGGATCTGGCGTATTACCGCTACCTCGCGCAGACGATACCGCCGCGCGAGATCGCGCGGGCTCTGGCCGTTCGCGCGCGCCGGGCCCTGCTCCGCGCGAAGCCGTTCTTCTTCGACGTGCCTGACCGGCCGCGGCGCCAGGTCCGGGGGCTGGCGGAACCGCGGCCGACGGTGTTCCCCCGTTCCGGGCGCGTGGAGGTCGAAGGCGGCGAGATCCTGCGCGAGGCCGAGGCGGCGCGGCGCGGTGAGCTCAGCTTGTTCGGCCAGTGGAAGAGTTGCGGCAACCCCATCGAGTACCACCGCGATCCCTTCGTCCCCCAGGTCCGCTACGACCCAGACGAGCCGGGAGAGCGCGTGGACCTCTTCCAGCCCGGCGCGGACGCGAAGGTGATGTGGGAGATCGGCCGCCTGGGGCACCTGTGGCGCTTCGCCCAGGCGCATCACCTCACTGGCGACGGCTCGTGGGCCCGGACATGGCAGGACGCCGTCCGGGAATTCCGCGCCGGCAACCCCGCCGGGATGGGCGTGCAATGGGCCTGCGCGATGGAGGTCAGCCTGCGGGCAATGACCGTCGCGCTGACGTTCGGCCTTGTGCGGGACGCAGTCGAGCCGGCGTTCCTGCCCGAGCTGATCGACTTCCTGGAGGAGCATTGCGCCTACGCAGCCGGTCATCTGGAGGAAACGGGCGCCGTCCGGACCAATCACTATGCCGCGGACCTCGTCGGCCTGGTGGTGGTGGGCGCGCTCTTCTCCGAGCTGCGCGGGTGGTACGACGGGTTCGCGAACAGGCTCTGGGAGGAGATCCCAAAGCAGTGCCGCGGAGACGGCACGCACTTCGAGTCCTCCACCGGATACCAGCGGCTCTGCGCCGAGATGTTCCTGGCCGCGGTGCTCGCCGCGCGCGCGGCCGATCTCCCGGTCCCGGCGCGGGTCGATCACGCGGTCCGCGGGCTGTTCCGCAGCCTCGCGGCGATGTTGAAGCCGGCGGGCGAGATGCCCCAGATCGGCGATCTCGACTCGTGCCGCGCGCTGCCGCTCGCACCCCGACAGGCGCTCGACGCCTCGTTCCTGGCCGACGCCGATGCTCCCGAGTGGGCCTGGTTGCCGGGAGCGCGGGCATTCGTGCACGAGCGGCCGCGGCGAAGCGTCTTGCTGCCGGATGCCGGCGTCGCGGTGCTGCGCTCGGGCCAGGCCTGGATGGCAATGAGCGCGGGTCCCAACGGGCAAGGGGGCACCGGTGGACACGCGCACAACGACAAGAACTCCGTCGAGCTGAGCCTCGGCTCGTTCGACCTGGTGGTCGACCGCGGCACGTTCGTCTACGCGCGCGACCCCCGGGAGCGCAACGTGCGCCGCGGAACCGCGGGCCACAGCACCGTCCAGGTGGACGGCCTGGAGCAGAACCGGATCGTCCAGGGGCGGCTGTTCGCTCTCCCCGACCTTTCCCATGCCCGGATCTCGCGGCTCGACCAGCGCGACGGATTCGAGATCGCGGCCGGCGAGCACCGCGGATACCAGCGCGCCGGGATCCTCCACCGGCGCATCGCCGCGTTGCGCGGCGACTGCGCGGCGTTCATCGACGAGCTGCGCGGCCACGGGGAGCACGTCTTCCATGCCCGCTGGTTCGTGCCGCACCAGGAGGTGGTGCGGCGGCCTGCCACCGAGGAGGAGAAGGCGCGGCTTCAAGAGCTGCACGGGGCGGGGCTGACGTTCGGCTACGACGCCCAGCGCTGCCTGGACGTGGGTGGCCGCGCGCTGTTCGCCTTCGGCGCGACGTTGCCGTGGAACCTGGACGTCGAAGCGACCGACGTGTCCCCCGGCTATGCCGAGAAGAGGCCTGCGCGCTGCATCGCAGTCGAGCTGGCCGGCAGCGCCCCGGCGCGTCTGTTCACGGCCGTGCTCTTTCTGCGCACACCGTGAGCCATGCCTAGTTTGCCCGCAATTGGACAGGGCGGCTGCCCGGAAGGCCGCCGCCCCTGAGGCCCGGACAGGGCGGGTTGGGGGAGGGGAGAATGCTTCAGGTCAACGAGCCGACGCTGCTCGACAAAATCCTGGCGAAGAACGCTGTGGTCGGGATCTGTGGGCTGGGTTACGTGGGGCTGCCGCTGGCGCTGACCTTCGGCGAGAAGGGCTTCGCGGTCATCGGCTTCGACATCGATCGGCGGAAGGTCGATGCGATCGAGCAGGGCCACAGCTACATCAAGCACATCGCGAGCGACCGCATCGCCCTGGCGACCAAGGCGGAAAAGCCGTTCAGCGCCACCATGGACTTCGGCAAGGCCGCGCAGGCGGACGCGCTGATCATGTGCGTGCCCACGCCGCTGAACGCGAACCGCGAGCCGGACATGACGTACATCGAGAACACGGCCAGGGCGATCGGGCCGTACCTGCGCTCGGGACAGCTGGTGGTCCTGGAGAGCTCGACGTATCCGGGCACCACCGACGAGGTGGTGAGGCCCATCCTCGAGAAGCTCTCGGGCTTGCGCGCCGGCATCGACTTCTTCCTCGCCTTCTCGCCGGAACGCGAGGACCCGGGGAACCCGAGCTTCAACACCGCCACCATTCCGAAGGTGGTGGGCGGCCACACCCAGCAGTGCACCGAGTTGGCCTGCGCCCTTTACGCCAGCGCCATCACCAAGGTCGTCCCGGTCAAGGGCACCCGCGAGGCGGAGCTCACCAAGCTGCTGGAGAACATCTTCCGCTGCGTGAACATCGCGCTCGTCAACGAGATGAAGCTGCTCTGCGAGCGCATGAACATCGACCTCTGGGAGGTGATCGACGCGGCGAAGACCAAGCCGTTCGGGTTCATGCCCTTCTATCCGGGCCCCGGCCTGGGCGGGCACTGCATCCCCATCGATCCCTTCTACCTGACCTGGAAGGCGCGGGAATTCGAGTTCAACACCCGCTTCATCGAGCTGGCGGGCGAGATCAACTGGCAGATGCCGCACCACGTGGTGGAGCGGACCATGGACGCGCTCAACCAGCAGGGCAAGGCGCTGAAGGACGCCAAGGTCCTGATCCTCGGCCTGGCCTACAAGAAGAACATCGACGACCTGCGCGAGAGCCCCAGCATCCGGCTGATCGAGCTCTTCCGCGAGCGGGGCGCCCAGGTCAGCTACCACGACCCGTACTGCCCGAAGATGAAGGAGATGCGCCACCAGCCGAAGTACATGCTGGAGATGGAGAGCGTTCCGCTGGAGACGGCGAAGGAGGCGGACGTGGTGGTGATTGCGACCGACCACGACTGCATCGACTACCTGCAGCTGGTGCGCGACGCCAAGCTTGTGATCGACACCCGCAACGCGACCAGGAACGTGACCTTCGGGCGCGACAAGATTCATACGGCGTAAGGCCCTTCGACCAAGGGCGGGGCGCGGCAGGCCGATTCCGGGCGGCCCCCGCGCCCTTTTTCTTCCAGCGGACGGCCGGAGAGCGTTACAACGGGTGCATGCTTTCCCTGCTGCTGGCCGCCGCGGTCGCCTTCAATCCGGATCCCAAGGACCCCCGCCAGCAACAGCTGGCCGCGATGGCCGAAGAGCTCCTGCGCGCGCACAAGAGCCTCCAGCTCCGCGGCCACGAGGCTCCGTATTTCCTCAGCTACGCCGTGCGCGGCCTCCAGACGGAGGAGGTCGGGGCGAAGTACGGGGCGGTGTTCCTCGACCGCCGGCGGCGCGACAAGCGCCTCCAGGTGGACGTGCGCGTCGGGAGCTACCAGTTCGACAACACCGGGTCCCAGGAGGCGTTCGAGTTCGACGGCTCCGACTCGGGCTACTCCGCCGGTCGGGAAGCGCCGCTCGACGAGGACCCCTCCGCGCTCCGCAACGCTCTCTGGCTCCTCACCGACGAGACCTACAAGAAATCGCTCTCGGCGTTCCTGAAGAAGAAGGGCAAGCAGGTGTACCGGCCGGACGATCCGGGCACGCCGCCCAGCTTCTCGCGGGAGGAGCCGCGCGTGTCGATCGACCCGCCCCTGCCGTTCTCATTCGACCGCGCGGGGTGGGAGCGCGAGCTGCGCGAGCAGACGCAGCGGCTGGGCGCGCACCCGGAGCTGTTCGACTCGCAGATGCGCATCTCGGCGGATCGCGAGGAGCGCGAGTTCGCCAGCACCGAAGGGGCGCGTCTGGTCAGCGAGCGCGTCATCTACGCGCTGCACGTGCAGGCCTGGGCGCGGGCGGCGGACGGCATGCTGCTGGAGAACAGCCGGGACTTCTACGGGGCGCTAGAGAGCGAGCTGCCCCGAGGGCCGGAGCTGGCCGCGCGCACCGACGCCATGGTGGGCGAGCTGCTCGCGCTGCAGAAGGCGCCGGTGCTCGACCCCTACACCGGGCCGGCGCTGCTCGAGCCGGAGGCGGCCGGGGTGCTGTTCCACGAGGCCGTGGGCCATCGCCTGGAGGGCGAACGGCAGAACGACGACAAGGACGGACACACCTTCAAGGGGCAGATCGGAAAGCCCATCCTGCCGTTCTTCATCACAGTCATCGACGACCCGACGCAGCGGATGGCAGGCCCGGTCTCGCTCAACGGCTACTACCGCTTCGACGATCAGGGCGTCGCCGCACAGCGGGTGACGCTGGTGGACAAAGGCGTGCTGAAGACGTTCCTCATGTCCCGGGCACCCGTGGAAGGAGTTCCGCCGCACTCGAACGGGCATGGCCGCTCGGCACCCGGACGCGATCCGGTCGCCCGGATGTCGAACCTGATCGTGGAGTCCTCGAAGTCGATGCCCTGGCCGAAGCTGAAGGAGGCCCTGATCGCGGAGGCGAAACGGCAGGAGAAGCCCTTCGGCCTGATCATCCGCGACGTGACGGGCGGCAACACCGATACCAGCGGATACGCGTACCAGGCCTTCAAGGGGCAGCCGCGGCTCGTCTACAAGGTGGACGCGAACACCGGCGCGGAGTCGCTGGTCCGCGGGGTGGAGATCGTGGGAACGCCGCTCCTGTCGATCAACAAGATCATCGCCACCGGCGACCAGCGGCGCGTGTTCAACGGCTACTGCGGCGCGGAGAGCGGATACGTCCCGGTGAGTACGGTCGCGCCCACCGTGCTGGTGAGCGAGATCGAGCTGCAGCGGACTCGCAAGGACACCGGGCGGCCGCCGGTCCTGCCCTCGCCCTGGGCGCACCCGCCGGTGTCCGCCACGCGCTGACCCCAGGACCGCCGGGCTTACAGGCCTCCGGCGCTGCCCGCCCCTGCAAGGCGCAGCGCTGCGGGATCGAACCCGCTCCGGACGGCCTCGCGCTCGAACTCCAGGAGGGCGTGTCCGGTGGAGACCTTGAACGCGTCGGAAAAGCCCCATCCGGCGCTCACGCGGCGGAGCAACTGCCGCACGGCATCGTCTCCCGCCGTCTTCACCAGCAGCTCGAACGTGCGGTGGGCGGCGCCGTACACCGCGTCTTTTTCGGTCCGGTACAGCTCAGGCGCAGGCCGCAGCAGATCGTCTCCTGGGTGCTCCGCCGCCCAGCGGGACAGATCGGCGGCCGG
>DATBZA010000080.1:0-18706 GCA_036513415.1 Myxococcales bacterium
GCGGAGATCGGCGCGCTGGCGTCGGTGCCGGCGCGGGCCGGCGGCGCGTTTCCCACCCGCCGGGCGGCGCTCTGGCAGGCGGAGGCGGCGTCGCGGCGGGGATATGGCCTGTTCGCGCGGGTGGAGCCGCGGGAGGACGAAGCGCCGATGTCAGACCCGGTGGCTAGCGTGGCAGCCGGTGGACCAGGTTTCGCCCCGGAGCCTCCGCGGCCAGCGGAGCTCCTCGCGCACGTGAACGCGCACCCGCGCGACCACGCGATCAAGGCGCTGCGCACGTTCGGCGAGGAAGCCCGCTCCGGCCAACTCGCCCCGGGACGAGTTGAAGCCCCGCCCGACCGCGCGCGCAGCCCGCTGCCGGAGATGAACCTGCGCGACCGCATCGCCGCCGACCTGCGCGGGACCGGAATGACCGTCGGTCCCCATCCGGTGGCGCTGGAGCGGGAGCGCTTGCGCGCGATGGGCGTCCACGCCGCCGCCGAGCTGCCGGGCCTGCGCCGCAACGGCCGCGTCCGGGCTGCCGGCCTCTGCATCGTCCGCCAGCGCCCCGGCACCGCGAAGGGATTCGTCTTCCTCTCCTTGGAGGACGAGACGGGCATCTCCAACATCGTCATCGACCCCCAGACCTTCGAGGAGAACCGCCGCCCCATCCTGGCCAGCTCGCTCCTGGTGGTCGAGGGGCGCCTGGAGAATTACGACGGCGTCACCAGCGTGAAGGGCGACCGCTTCTGGGGCATCCACGACGCGGGAGATTACGAGATCCACTCGCACGACTTCCGGTGACGCTCAGAACCTTTCCCGTCCGACTGCCCAGTGACTACTTCGAGCGAGCGTGCGTCTGCGCGTACCAATTCGCTATCGCGCACCGACTAGAGTTCCCGAACCACGCGGTCAGGACGGAAATAAACGATCCCGCAATCGTCGGACAAAGCACTGAAGGAGGTCCGACCGTACGAGACCATCGCATGAAACAGATCCGTACGGCGAGCTTCTTCGCAGCATAGCATCTCGGAATAGGTTAATGTGCTTCCAATGGAGGCAACATGGCGGACCACCTGAACGACTTGCTTGCCGCGATGGAGCCCGATCCTTGGCGGCGAGACCACGCATTCAGCTCTGAGGTCGGCGTCGCAACCCGTGATCTCCTATCGGCGCAGTCCGACGAGGAGCGTTCAAGGACGCTGAGTCAATGGCTTCAGAAGTATCAGCCATGCCTTTTCGGCCGACTTGCCGCGAAACGTGCCCTCCTAACCTACTGCTTTCTCACAGAAGCGGATTTCGCCAATGGTGATCAGTTCGTCCGGGACAAGATCCAAAGCGCACGCCTCGACTGGACTAGAGCTGGTTACGAGGGCCGTAACAGTGGCTTCGTTCTTCTTGTCGTCTCTGAACGCTTGGCATCGGCGCTGCCGAACGCGACGGTGGCGGAATTCGCTCGACGGCTATGCAGCCTGTATCTCGTTCGTGAGATCCAAATGGATCAGGTATTCCATGACGAGATCTTCCTCGAGAAACCAGGATCTCCGCGGACTACTTGGAAATGGCTCGTTGGTGCGAACTACTTTTCCGCGCATGCCGACGGGCGATGGTGGAATGACCACCGCATTCCCGGCGGTGCTGGGTTCTCGATGAACTCAGTGGGTCACATGGTCAAGTCGGAATTGCTGTCGCGCGGGCTGCAAGCGCTTGATGAAATGATCGGCGAACAGGTCAGCGGACGAACTGAGTTGAAGGTGGAGTCCCTTGGGACTGCGCTTGAATTCGCAATGCGGACGATCGCCATGGCTGCAGAGACACTCTCGGGCAAGGCGACAGAACTCCTTCCAATCGGCGATCTTTCTTCCTGCCCCTTCCCGCTGCCCCAGCAGTTGCGAGACAAGAACTATCGCGAATACGGAGGCTACTACCACACGGACTTCACGCTGCCGTCTGAATACTTCCGAGATGACGTCAGCCGGCCAATGAACATCTCCCAATACACGCTGGACTTCACCTACCTCTTCGAGAACACCGTCGAAAACCCAGACCACCAGATGATGGGTCTTGGCCGCAGAATTCGGGAAGTCGGAGGGCCCTTGGGCAAATTTGGCAGGACAATGCCACGCGAAGTCGCGATTGGTGACGAGCCTCTACTGCGAAGCGCCCTTGGCGAACAGGCTGGGTCCCGAACTTCGCCTACACAGGGTTAGTCAGCGCTCAGTTCGTTCAACTGCGGCGCATCTTCCTCCTGCTCAGGTCGCTTCTCGGGGGACCGAGCAGCATCGACGCGTGGGCGAGCCACACTCCTGTGCAGGACGCGAATCGGCACGCCCTCAACCGTTGCCGGCATCCTGGGCGCAGCTACGCCGCGGGCAACACGCACGCTGAGCGAGTAGCCGACAGCCGAATCGCGTTCGACGGCAATCCCTCGCAGCCATGCCGGGCGTCCCAACTCACGACCTAGGGTCGCGGCCGCTCGCTGTGCTTGGTCGAACGTCACTCGATTCATGGTCGTCTCGCGTCCTCATGGACGGTTCAATCTCTCACAAGAACGACTGCACACCCAAGGCGCCGAACACATTCGCAATACGCACAACGTACGTCACGTCTTCGTCGTTTTCACCTGCAAATACAAGGCCAAGCGCCTCCCTGTTGCCGTCTACGACGACCGCTCCAGAGTCACCACCTTGGCTGAAGTCTACTAACGGGTCTACCCCTTCGACTTCGAGGACATCGTCGAAGTATCGGGTAGTAGACGGGTATTCGACCGAGAGGTTGGTCGTCAGTAGGGCGCGAACACGGCCGTTGGTCACCCCTGTCTTGAAGCCCGATTTCCGAACTGCGAGTCCGAGGACCGTTGCAGGATCGGCGGCAGCCCAGGGCCCATTCAGCGGGCCAATGCCGATCACCGTGGGGTCGGACGGAATTCCGGCATCGATGTCGGCCAGCGCCGCCTCCGACGTGTTGTGGGCGAGGTCGAGCTTCCTGAAGGTCGGCGCGTGCGTCTGGCCCACACGATGCGTCGGATAGACGCCCCCGTCGCAGACCGCGCTTTGCAAGATCGTATCGTCCGGTGTCAGAACGTTGTCGTGCACTAGCACGTGCTGACAACTCAGCATCCGAGCTTTACCGTCTCCGCACCGAGCGATTGCTCCCAAGGTCCCGCCATTCACACGATGATGGCCTAACGAGCAACCCGGTCGCACTGGTCTCATCCGACCGCCGTGGCCTCGCACCGCGGCGGCTCGCACGGTGACGCGCCCCGTGACGCGTTCGGAAATCTCTGTTGGGAGCAGGCGTGCGCGGAGCGACTCAATAGCGGGCACTTCGAAGTATTCCGCGCTCCACGCGCGAACAGCGACTTTGAAGCCGCTCGGAGAGCGATCGGAGGCCTCGACACCCAGAGCTACAGGAGGTGGCCTAGCTTGTGGTTCGTGGTCGGTCCATGTCGAGTAGCTTCGTGCCGCTGGAAGGCGAAGCAGTTCCCCACTCGTGGACAAACACTCGTGTAACGCATCTTCGAATCGCATTGGTCCCTCGATGAGCACAGTACCAGTCGCCGAATGTGGTTCAAGTATCTTTACATAAAGAATGGAAATGCGTGCTCGGGGGGAACACATCGGTGCCGCTGCGGGGACCTTGGCTTGACCGCGGTACTTGACCCATGCCAGAGCGCGCGGATGGTCCGCGCCCTCCTTCTCGATCTCGACGGCACCCTGGTAGACACTCCGCAAGCGATCGTCGACGTCACCCAAGGCACGCTGGCGGCGCTGGGACTGCCGCCCGCCGACCCGCAGAAGATCAAGGAAGGGATCGGGTTGCCGCTGCCCGTCGCGCTTGGGCTGCTGATCGGAACCGGGCCCACCGGCGCCGCGGACGCGGTCGAGATCTACCGCGTGCTCTGGCGCACGCGCGTCACGCCTCGGATTCCACAGCTCCTCTATCCGGGCGTGCGCGAAGGTCTGTCGGAATTGAAAAGGGCAGACCTCCGCCTGGCGGTGGTCACCGGCAAGACGCAGGACGGCGCGGATTCCACCGTCGCGGCTGCACGACTGAACGACGTGATCGAGGTCGTTCTCGGCTACACCAGCGTGGCAAACCCGAAGCCCGCCCCCGACATCGCGCTCCTGGCCCTGGAAAAGCTCGGCGTCAGCGGGGGGGACGCCGTGATGGTCGGGGATTCCACCCACGATCTGGAGATGGCACACAGGGCGGGCGTCCGGTCGATCGCCGTCACGTACGGCGCGCTGCCGGAAGCTCTGCTGCGCGTCGCTGCTCCGACATGGGTCGCACACTCGTTCCCCGAGGTCGTGCGCATCGCGCGGGGACTCGTTAATGTCGAGTCGCCATGACCATCGCCAGCACGAATCCCGCGACCGGAGAGACGCTCAAGACCTTTTCCCCCGACTCCGACGGCGTCATCGAGGAGAAGCTCCGCAAGGCAGCCGCCGCCGCGAAGCAGTGGCGGCGCACCACGTTTGCGGATCGCGCCCAGCGGATGTCCCGCGCCGCGGTGCTCCTCGAGCAGCGCAAGGACGCGCTCGCCCGCCTGATGACGCTGGAGATGGGCAAGCTGCGCAAGGCGGGAGTGGCCGAGGCCGAGAAATGCGCCGCCGGGTGCCGCTACTACGTGGAGAACGCCGAGCGTCACCTCGCTCCGGAGCCCGTCCAGACCGACGCGCGCCGCTCCGAGAAGCGCTTCCAGCCGCTGGGCCCGGTGCTCGCGATCATGCCCTGGAACTTCCCCTTCTGGCAGGTCTTCAGATTTGCGGCCCCCGCGCTGATGGCCGGGAACGTCGGCCTGCTCAAGCACGCGAGCAACGTCCCGCAGTGCGCGCTCGCCATCGAGGAGATCTTCCGCGACGCGGGCTTCCCGGAGGGCTGCTTCCAGACGTTGCTGGTGGGCAGCGACAAGGTGAAGAAGATCGTCGAGGACCCGCGCGTCGTCGCCGCCACCCTGACGGGAAGCGACGCGGCGGGCCGCAGCCTGGGCAGCATCGCAGGCGCGCAGGTGAAGAAGACGGTGCTGGAGCTGGGCGGGAGCGATCCCTTCGTCGTGCTGCCCAGCGCCGACCTCGACAAGGCCGTCCAGGTGGGCGTCGCCGCCCGCGTCCAGAACGCGGGTCAGAGCTGCATCGCGGCCAAGCGGTTCATCGTCCACGAGAAGATCGCCCCGGAGTTCGAGAAGCGTTTCGTCGAGCGGATGCGCGCGCTGAAGATCGGCGACCCCCAGGACGACGCCACCGAGCTGGGTCCGCTGGCGTCCAAACAGGTCCTCGAGGACATCGAAAGGCAGGTGCGCGCCGCGCGCGAGCAGGGCGCGGAGCTTGCCTGCGGCGGCCGGCGTCTCGACCGGCCTGGCTTCTTCTTCGAACCGACCGTCTTCCTCAACGCCAAGGGTAGCAGGGTCTGGCAGGAGGAAGTCTTCGGACCGGTGGCCGCGCTGGTGCGCGCCAAGGGCCTCGACGATGCCATCGCGCTGGCGAACGACACCCAGTACGGGCTCGGCTCCGCCGCGTTCACCCAGGACCCGAAGGAGATCGAGCGCCTGATCGAAGACCTCGAGGCCGGGCAGGTGTTCATCAACGGCATGGTGAAGAGCGACCCGCGCCTGCCCTTCGGCGGCATCAAGGCGTCGGGCTACGGGCGCGAGCTCTCGCAGGAGGGCATCCGCGAGTTCACCAACGTCAAGACGGTCTGGATCGGGTGAGGCGGCGCTCCGCCCCGCGTGTTACAAGGGCGCGAGACGGAGAGCTGAGTGGCGACCATCATCACCGAGGAGTGCATCAACTGCGGCGCTTGCGAGCCGGAGTGCCCCAACCAGGCCATCAGCCAGGGAGAGGACATCTTCGTCATCGACCCCGCGCTCTGCACCGAGTGCGTCGGGTTCCATGACGAGGAGGCCTGCGCCGCGGTGTGCCCCGTGGACTGCTGCATCCCCGACGCGAACAATCTGGAAGCGGAAGGGGACCTCCTCGCCCGGGCCCAGAAGCTTCATCCACAGAAGCAGTTCCCGCCTCTCGCCGAGCTCCCGGCGCACCTTTCCCGCTTCCGCCGCCCCGCCGCCTGAAGACGCATGGCAACGGCGACCGGCGCGCAGCTCCTGGTTCGGATGCTCAAGGCGGAAGGCGTGCGGCATCTCTTCACGCTCTCCGGGCTGCACATCGCGCCGATCTACGCCGCGTGCGTCGAGGAGGGCATCCAGCTCGTCGATACCCGCCACGAGCAGGCGGCGGCACACGCGGCTGACGCCACGGCCCGGCTGACGCGCGGGATCGGCGTGTGCGCCGTCACGGCGGGTCCGGGTGTCACCGACGCGCTGACCGGAATCGCGAACGCCTACGCGGCGAACAGTCCAGTCCTCCTCCTCGGCGGCGCCGCCCCGACCTTCAACGCGGGGAAGGGGTCCTTGCAGGAGATGGAGCAGGTCGACCTGTTCACGCGGATCACGAAGTGGTCGGATCGCGTGCCCTCGCCCGATCGCGTCCCGACGTATCTCGCCAAGGCTTTTCGCACCATGCTGACCGGCCGCCCGGGGCCGGTGTTCCTCGAAGTGCCCTGGGACGTGCTGTCCAATGGAGTCGAGGAGAGCGACTGTCCCCTGCCGACCGGATACCGCACGCGCGCGCGGCAGCCTGGCGACCCCGCGTTCATCGAGCGCGCCGGGGCGCTGCTGGCGAGCGCGGAGCGGCCGGCGATCGTCGCGGGAAGCTCGATCCACTGGGACGACGCAGCGGCACAGCTCGCCGCGTTCGCCGAGCACGCCGGAGCGCCGGTGTTCCTGAACGGCGCCGGGCGCGGATCCCTCCCGGCCGACCATCCGCACTTTTTCTCCCAGACGCGCAAGGACGCGCTCGCGGAGGCGGACGTCGTGGTGATCGCCGGCACGCCTCTGGATTTCCGTCTCGGCTACGGGGCGGGCATCGCGGAGACCGCGAAGATCGTGCAGATCGACAGCGATGGGGCGGAGATCGGGCGCAACCGGGCCGTGGACGTCGGGATCGTGGGCGATTCCCGCAGCGTCCTCGAGCAGCTCACCGCGGCCACGTCGAAGCGCCGCACGGGTGGATCCTGGCTGCGCCGCTTGCGCGAGCAGGAGCAGGCGAAGGCCTCCCGGCAGGCGGACTACGAGCGGTCGGACCAGGTCCCCATCCACCATTTCCGCCTCGCCAAGGAGCTGGACGCCGTCGCCCGCGCGGCGGGAGACAGCATGTTCGTGGCCGACGGAGGGAACTGGGTGGCGATCGCGGCCAAGGTGATCTCCCTGCGCAAGCCCGGGAGCTGGCTCGATCCAGGACCGCTAGGGTGCCTCGGGGTGGGCGCGCCGTTCGCCATCGCCTCGAAGCTGCTGCATCCGGACCGGCCGGTGTTCGTGATCCAGGGCGACGGCTCCTTCGGCTTCAACGGCATGGACTACGAGACCGCGCTCCGCTTCAAGCTGCCCATGGTGGTGGTGGTCGGGAACGACGCCGCCTGGGGCCAGATCCGGCTGCCGCAAGTGCAGCTCTTCGGGCCGGAGAAGTCTCCGGCCACGCAGCTCGCGCCGACCCGCTACGACAAGGTCGTGGAAGCGCTGGGTGGATACGGCGAGCACGTGACCCAGCCTTCGCAGATCCGGCCCGCGCTGGAACGCGCGCTGGCATCGGGGACGGTCGCGTGCGTGAACGTCATCCTCGACCCGGAGGCGCCCGCGGCGAGCGGCGCGCAAGGCTATGCGATCTGAAGGGACGGCTTCCACGCTCGCGCTCGACCGCGCCGATGCGCTGCTGATGGTGATCGACGTGCAGGAGAAGCTCGCCGCCGCGATGCCGAAAGGGCCGCTCGCCGAGCTGGAAAAGAACGCCGCCGTACTGATCCGGGCCGCCCGGCGGCTGGAGATACCGGTGATCGCGACGGAGCAATACCCCAAGGGCCTGGGGCCCACGGTGGCTTCGCTCCGCGAGCTCCTCCCGCAGGAGCCGATGAGCAAGATGGAGTTCTCTTGCGGGGCCTCCAAGCCGATCGCGCGCCACGTCCTCGGCAGCGGGCGCAAGCAGGTGGTGGTGGTGGGGATGGAGGCGCACGTCTGCGTCTTCCAGACGGTGCGCGATCTGCTGCGCGGCGGGTTCTCCGTGTTCGTCGCGCAGGACGCCGTGCTCTCGCGCTCCGAAGGCAACCGCGGCGTGGGCCTGCGCCTGTGCGAGAAGGCGGGGGCCACGCTGACCAGCACGGAAACGATCCTCTTCGATCTGCTGGGCGTCGCGGGCACGCCGGAGTTCAAGGAATTGACGGCGCTGATCAAGTGAGAGTTGCGCGCCGGCGACCCCCGTGCGAATCGTTGGACCTCCAAGGATGCCCGATTCCGCCGACACCGAGGAGCTGGACGAAAAGGGGCCGGCGCTCGGCGCGGTGCTCGACTTCATGCGCGTGCTCTGGGCGCTGGATCATGCGTTGCAGTCGGCATCGAAGAGGATGGAGTCCACCTTCGGGATGACGGGTCCGCAGCGCCTGGCCGTGCGGATCGTCGGGCGGTTCCCCGGGATCGCGGCGGGCCGGCTGGCGGAGATCCTGCACGTGCATCCCTCGACGCTCACCGGCGTGCTCCGGCGGCTCGAAGGGCGCGGAGTCCTCCAGCGCCGGCCCGATCCGCGCGATGCGCGCCGTGCGCTCTTCATGCTCACCGCGAAAGGGCGCAAGGTCGACACCATCCGGACGGGAACGGTGGAGCAGGCCGTCCGGCGCGTGCTCCTGAAGGACCCGCAAAAGGTTTCCGCGGCGCAGGAGATCCTCGCCTCGCTCTCGGTCGAGCTCGACGCCGGCTTGCGCTAGCCCCGCTGTCCGAAGCCGAGCAGGTCCTTCCGGGATCCGTCAGGCCGTGCGATGCGGATGTCCGCCGGACCCGGGGAGCGCCCGATGCATCCGCGGCTGAACCGCCGTACTACGCGGTTGGCGAAGAAGACCGCTACCAGGAACGGCACGATCGCGCACACCAGTGCCGCGGCCAGCAGCGCGGCCTTCTGGGGTCCGGGCGCCAGCACGGCCTTGCGCCAGAGGAACAGGGCCACCACCAGGCCGAGCAGGATTCCCCAGAACGCGATCAGCATCCCGGTCCGCGCTCCGTAGTATCCGCGGATCGCGGAAGCCAGCTCGCGATCGCGCAGGAACGTCTTGCGGCCCTGGGGCTCCGCCACGTCGATCAGCGGGTGACCTTCGCCGCAGCGCGGGCAGTCGCGGCCGCCCGACCACGTCCTCCGGCAGATGGGGCAGATCTTCAGCACGGCCCCTATGCTAGATCGCCGCCATGCCGAACGACTTCGATTTCTTCTACGACCTGGGCTCGCCTTACAGCTACCTGGCCTCGACGCAGCTCGCCGGCATCGAGCAGCGCACCGGGTCTCGCGCCCGCCTGCTCCCCATCACGCTGGGCGGCTTGCGCAAGGCGACCGGGCATCACTTGCCGCCTCCGCAGCAGCTCAAGTACATGAGCGAGGACACCGCGCGCTGGGCGCAACAGTACGGGGTGAAGATGCAGATCCCCAGGGCCTTCCCGGCCAGCACCATCCAGGCCCTGCGCGCCTGCGTCGCCTCGGAACGGAGCGGGAACGGGAAGCAGGCCATGCACGCGCTCTTTCGCGCCTACTGGGCGGAAGGCGAGGACATCTCGGATGCCTCGGTGATCGAGCGCGCGCTCACCGCGGCGGGTCTGGACGGCAAGGCGCTGGTGAGCGCGACGCAGGATCCGGAGACCAAGGACGGGCTGCGCAAGAACACCGATCTCGCGCTCGCGCGCGGCGTCTTCGGCGTTCCGACGATCTTCGTCGGCGAGCGCAGCTTCTGGGGCAACGACCGCCTGCAGTTCGCCGAGGTGGAGCTGCGGCGACAGCTGTAGGTGGCCGGCGCTAACGCATGAGCCGCGCCACCAGGTTCACGACGACGGTCAGCAGCAGCGAAATCACCAGGCAGGTGACGATCGGAAACGCGAAGTGCTCGCCGCGGATGTCGCCGGGCAGCCGCCCCATCCATCGCAGGCTTCCCGGAGCAAGCCAGAGGAGCAGGCCGATGGCGGCGATGGCGAGGCCCACGCCCACCAGCAGCTTGCCGGCGTCGGAGCTCATCCCGCGCCCAACGCGTTCAGGCCTTCGCCGCTCAGGCCGACGTCCATGCTACGCAACGTGGACACCTCCACCGGGGATGCAAGTACCGCGAGAACCGGATTCGCCGGCGCCTCGTGGAGCGCCGTGGCCGCGCGCGAGATGGTGTCGCTCTCAGGCATCTTCCTCTTCCAGGGCCTCCGCCGGCTCCGGCAGCGGGACGTCGCGGCCCAGCGGAGCGCGCTTCAGGTATCCCTTCATCCCGGGGGTGAACCCCGCTTCCTTCAGCGCCGGGGCGAGCGGAGACGCGTTCACGTCTTCGCCATCCACGCGGGCGATCAGGAGCGCCTTGCGCCGGCCTTCGTCCACCTGGGCAGCCAGGGCGTGCGCGAGCGCGCGCCCAGCCCGGGATCTCGCCGGTTCCTCGTCTGGCAGGAACGTCTGCAAGTGCCGTTCGCCGCGGCCGAGCCACCCGGCCAGCTCGCCGTCATGCAGCACCACCTGGGCGCCCGCGGCGCGCTGCGCGCGGCCTTCTCCGTCCACGCGCGGCCAGGGCAGCGTCGCGCCGTACGGATTTGCCGGGTCCGTTGCCGCGAGCACCTGCGTGAGCGGCTCGCCGGACGTCTCGCGGAAAGCGCGCAGCCGCTCCTCGGCGCCGGGCACGGCGAACTGGGCCCCACCGAGACCCTCGACGAAGTAGCCCCGGCGTGCGCGTCCCGCTTCCTCCATGGCCTTGAGGACCGGGTACACGGCCGCGAACCCACCGGCGATGTCCTCCGCATGCACCGCCTCGCGGGTGACCACGCCATGCCGCGCGAGCAGGGTTTGCGCCAGGGCGGTAGCGCGCTCGGTCGGCGTGCCGGACGCCTGCGGCAGCAGCGACCAGCGGCCCTCGCTCCCCGAGGGTCCGATGCGGCGCGACCGGAAAGGCTGGCCCAGGCGCGGGGTGCGGCGATCCTCCTTCGGCGCGCCGCGCAGGTACGACCGCAGCGGCGCCAGCGTGTCATTGGTGACTTCGCCGGCCCAGACCAGGTCCCAGAGGGCCTTGAGGAGATCGGTCGGGAACGCGCCGGTCGCAGCCTGGAGATCGGCGAAGAACGAAGCCCCCCGTTTGCGCAGCTCCACCCGAAGTCGCTCCGCCAGCTCTCCGGCCGCCTTCTTTGGCGGCGGCGCGAGCAGCCGGTAGTGGTCGGTCAGGTACAGCGCGATGCGCCCATCCCGGCTGCCCACCGGCTCGACGCCTCGCCAGATCAGCTCTCCCGCTGAGAAGAGGACGTCCAGGTCCGAGGGACGCAGCGGCTGGATCCGCGCGGCGAGGATCTCGCGCTCGAGCGAGCTCGCCACCAGCGGCGCGCCCTGGAGCTGCTCGACGGCGCCGAGGAGCGCATCGAGACCGCGGCGGGGCCGGGCGATGCCCTGCCAATGGGCGAGGAAGCGGGCCAGCGCAGCCGGCTCCACCGGCTCGACCTGCTTGCGCAGCTTCGCCAGCGAGCGCCGCTTCAGCGCCTTGAGCACTTCCGCGTCGATCCACTCCCGTCCCCGGCCGCCGGGGAGGAACTCGCCTTCCAGCACGCGTTCCTGCGCTGCCAGCCGCTCGAGGGCGCTGCGCACGACCGCCACCCCCGCTCCCCACCGCGCCGCGAGATCCTCGGCGCGAAAAGGACCATGCGTGCGCGCCCAGCGCGAGACCAGGTCGCCCAGCGGATCCTTCACCGGCTCCAGCAACTCGCGGGGCAGCCCGGGAGGTAGCGGCACGCCGAGCGCGTCCCGCACGCGGGCGGCGTCCTCGGCGGCGGCCCACCGCTCCTCCCCGGCGAGGTTCACGGGGAACGCGCGGCGCTCGTCAAGGAGCTGCTGGAGGGGCGGCTCGCCTTCGAACCGCCGGCGGATCTCCGCTTCCGAGAGGTCGCCGAGTGCGAGGAGCAGATCGTGCAACCCGTCCGCACCGTGCGCCGGCCGGCCCAGCCTCTGAGCCGTTTGCTCGTGCTCCTCGATCGAGCGCGCATCGAGCAGCTCGCGCATCTCCGCCTCGCCGAGCAGCTCCCGGAGCTGCGCCTGATCGACTGAAAGCGCCTGCGCGCGCCTCTCGGCCAACGGCGCGTCCCCGTCGTAGATGAAGTTCGCGACGTAGCTGAAGAGCAGCGAGGCTGCGAAAGGCGAGGGAGTGCGCGTCTCGACCGGCAGCACCCGCAGGCGCCGGTCCTGGACCCGCCGCAGGATTTCTTGGAGACCGGGAAGATCGAACACGTCGCGCAGGCACTCCCGGTAGGTCTCGAGCAGCAGAGGGAAGCTCCCGTAGCGCGAAGCCACCTGGAGGAGGTCGCGGGCGCGCTTGCGCTGCGCCCAGAGCGGGCTGCGCCGGCCTGGGTGGCGGCGCGGCAAGAGCAGCGCCCGCGCCGCGTTCTCGCGAAATCGTGCGGCGAAGAGCGAAGTGGTGCCGAGCGCCTGGACCACCAGGTCCTCGACTTCGTCGGGCCGGGGGAAGAACAGCTCCGGTTCGGGCGGAGCGTCGGACTCGGGTACGCGAAAGACCATGCCGTCGTCCGTCCACATCGTCTCGACCGCAAGGCCGCGGTCTTGCTCGAGCCTGCGCACCACCGCCGTGGTCCAGGGAGCGTGCACCCGGGCACCGAAGGGCGTCAGGACACAGACGCGCCAGTCGCCGACCTCGTCGAGGTACCGCTCGACCACGATGGTCTCGTCGCTCGGCACCTCGCCTGTCGCGTCGGCCTGGTCGCGCAGGTACTGGACGAGGTTGCTGGCCGCGCGATCCTCCAGCCCTTCCGCCTTCAGCCGCGCCAGCGCCTTCGCCTTGGGGGCGCGGGCCAGCTCCCGCGAGAGCCGGCCGACGTGCATGCCGAACTCCAGCGGCCGTCCCGGTCGATCGCCGTGCCAGAAAGGCATCTTTCCCGGCTCTCCAGGGGCCGGGCTCACCATCACCTTGTCCTGGGTGATCTCCTCGATGCGCCAGGAGGAAGCGCCGAGGACGAAGACGTCGCCTTCGCGGGACTCGAACACCATCTCCTCGTCCAGCTCACCGACCCGGCGCTGCGTCCCGTTCCCGCCGGCGAGGAAGACGCCGTACAGGCCGCGATCGGGGATGGTGCCCGCGTTGGCGATAGCGACCCGCCCGGCCCCTTCTCGCGCCCGCAGCGTGCCTGCGATCCGGTCCCAGGTCAGGCGCGGGCGCAGCTCGGCGAACTCGTCGGAGGGGTAGCGGCCGGAGAGCATGTCGAGGACGCCCTCGAACGAGCTGCGGGGCAGGTCGGCGAAGGGGGCCGCGCGGCGGACCAGCGCATACACCTCGTCGACCTTGTGCACGCCATCCGCCGTGTGCGCCACGATCTGCTGAGCGAGCACGTCGAGCGGGTTGCGCGGGTAGAACGTCTCCTCCACCTGACCGGCCGCCATTCCCCACGCGGCTGCGGCGCTGCAGAGCAGGTCGCCCCGGTGCTTGGGAAACATCACGCCCTTCGGAACGCCTCCGACCTGGTGCGACGCGCGCCCGATCCGTTGCAAGCCCGACGCGATCGACGGCGGCGCCTCGATCTGCACCACCAGATCGACAGACCCCATGTCGATCCCGAGCTCGAGGGACGAGGTGGCGACGATGGCGGGCAGGGCGCCGCGCTTGAGCCGGTCCTCCATCTCCTGCCGCTTGTCGCGCGCGACCGAGCCGTGGTGGGCGAGCGCCACCTCGGTCCCGGCCAGGTCGTTGAGCGCGCCCGCCATCCGCTCCGCCAGGCGCCGCGAGTTGACGAAGATCATCGTCGAACGATGCTCGCGGATCAGGTCGAGGAGCCTGGGGTAGATGGAAGGCCAGATGCTTCTCCGCACCGGTTCCCCGGACGCAGGACCGGACGGCAGCTCTTCCAGCTCCCCGAGCTTCGAGAGGTCGTCGACCGGGACTTCCACCCGGACCTCGAGCTGCTTCTTCGAACCGGCGTCGACGATGGTGACCGGCCGCGGGCGCCATCGCTTCCCGCTGACCTCGCCACCGCCGAGAAGCCGCGCCACTTCGTCCAGCGGCCGCTGGGTGGCCGAGAGGCCGATGCGCTGCAGCTCGCGCCCGGCCGACTGCTGAAGCCGCTCCAGCGAGAGGAAGAGGTGCGCGCCGCGCTTGGTCGAGACCAGCGAGTGGATCTCGTCGACGATGACGGTCTCCACCGAGCGGAGGATCTCGCGGGCCTGCGAGGTCAACATCAAATACAGCGACTCGGGCGTGGTGATCAGGATGTCTGGTGGGTTCCGGAGCATCTGCGCCCGCTCGCTCGCTGGGGTATCGCCCGTGCGGATGCCTACCGAAGGAACGTGCAGGATGCCCCCCTGTGCCGCGATCCCATCGAGCGGGGCCCGGAGGTTTCGCTCGACGTCAACCGCCAGGGCTTTGAGGGGCGAAACGTAGACCACCCGACATCGCGCCTTTTTTGCTGGCGGGGGGTGGAACATCAAGCGGTCGATTGCCGTCAAAAAGGCGGCAAGGGTCTTGCCGGACCCCGTGGGAGCGAGGAGAAGGGTGGATTCCCCAGCCAGAACAGGCGGCCAGCCTAGGGCTTGCGCGCGCGTGGGGGCCGGAAACGACGCCTCGAACCACCGTTGGACGGGGGCATGGAAAGCGGCTGATTTCGGCAACGAATCCGCTCCCCGGGCATCTGAAACCGGTCCCGAGAGGAGAAGGACCCTGCGTCATAACGACGCAAAAAGAAATGCGCAACACCGGGAGGCGTTGTGCATCCAAGGAATGTGTGAACGGTTGGAACGTTCAGCAGTCAGATCTAAAGGCGAAGAAGAGCGTTTTCAAGGGGATGAGAGGAAGGAAGGACGATGCCGCGCGACCGCAGTGAATTCGACGATCTGGCGCCGCTGATCAAGCTGATCCGCGCCCACCCGCCGTTCGACCGCGAGACTGAGCTCGTGGTGACGCGGAAGGCGCGGAAGGGCGACAAGCGCGCGCAGGAAAAGCTCGTGGTGCACAACCTGAGCCTCGTCATCTCGGTCGCCCGCAAGTTCATGGGTCGCGGCGTCCGTCTCGAGGACCTGGTGCAGGAAGGGAACTACGGCCTCCTCAAGGCCATCGAGCACTTCGACCCGGAGAAGGGCAACCGCTTCTCGACCTACGCGGTGTGGTGGATCCGCGCCTACATCACGCGCTGCCTGAAGGACGGGCCTTCGGCGGTCCGCCGGACCATGCCGAACGGCGGCTTGCCTCCGCGGGACATCTCGCTCGAGGAAACGCTGGGGACCGACGGCGACAGCGATGCCACGCACCTCGATCGGCTGGCCGACGAAGGACCGGGTCCGGATGCCCAGCTCCTGCGTGCTGAGCAGAACGAGGACGTGCGCAATGCGCTGGGCCGCGTTCGCAAGCGGATGGGCGAGCTGGCCTGGGACATCTTGAGTGACCGCCTGACGCAGGACGATCCGCGCACGCTAGAGGACCTGGGCAAGCAGTGGGGCCTCTCGCGCGAGCGCGTCCGGCAGGTGGAGAAGAGCACGCGCAACTTCCTCAGCCGCTACCTCTCTGAGTTCGACGAGGCGGCATAAGGCCAAGGGACAGACGCGACGACGAAGGGCGCACATCCCACCAGGGATGGCGCCCTTCTCGTTTTGGCGTGCGTGAGACCAGACCGACCCTTTTGGCTACCCCGCCGGCCAGAGTAGCCTCGCCGACTCATGCGGCGCTTCCTGATCATGGCGGGACTGATGGCCTGCGCGCACGCCGGCGGGGAGACCGAAGTGGCGAGGCGCGACACGCCGGTCCGCGCCGAGGCCGGCGAAAACCAGTCAGATCCGGTGCGCAAGTCGTGCAAGGGGAGTAGCCCGCGCATCCCGGAGGGCGAGACGGTGAACGGCATCGTCCGCGCTGCCTACCTGGTCGGCGCGGACGGCAAGGTCACCGACGTGACCGTCACCGGGAAGGCGTCCCCGGCGGCGCTCAAGGCCATCCAGCGCTTCATCGCGGGCTGCGTCTATGCGCCCGCCCTGCGCGACGGGAAACCGGTCACGGTGCGGTGGCGGGGCGAGCTGGACTTCACCAGGGCTCCCGGCCCCCGATGAAGCTGTAGGGATAGCCCCAGGCGGGCTGGCTGACCTCGTCGAGCTGTTTCACGTCCTCGGCGGTCAGCTTGAGCGAGAGCGCACGCAGGTTGTCCTGGAGTTGCTGGACGGTGCGGGCGCCGATGATCACCGTGCTCACTTCCGGTCTGGCGAGCAGCCAGGCCAGCGCCACCGCCGCCGGCGTCGTCTCGCGGCGCTTCGCCACCGCCTCCACGGCATCCAGCGTCCGCCAGTTCTGGTCGGTGGCGGTCATCGCCCAGGAGTCCTTCCACGCCTCCAGGCGGGTTCCCGGCGGAGGCGGCTGGCCCTTGCGGTACTTGCCAGAGAGAAACCCTCGCGCCAGGGGGCTCCAGACCATCACGCCTAACGAAAACGCGCGCGCCGCGGGGATCAGCTCCCGCTCGGCGTCGCGCGTGATGAGGTTCCACAGCAGCTGGATTCCCTCGTAGCGCTCGAGTTGGAGCTTGTCGGCCGCCCACAGCGACTCGGTCAGCCGGTACCCCGTGTAGTTGGAGCAGCCGACGTACCGCACCTTTCCCGACCGGACCAGATCGTCGAGCGCCCGCAGCGTCTCGTCGATCGGAACCGTCCGGTCCTGCATGTGCACCTGGTACAGGTCGATGAAGTCCGTCCGCAGCCGGCGCAGCGACTGCTCGCAGTTCCAGAGGATGCTCTCGCGCGAGAGGCCGTACCGGTTGGGGTGCGCCGCAGACGTGCTGCTGTCCGTCGGAAACCTGCACTTGGTCGCGAGCGTGATCCGGTCGCGCTTGCCCTGCATCCACTCCCCGAGGAGCTCCTCGCTGCGGCCCTCGCTGTAGACGTTGGCGGTGTCGACGGTGTCGATCCCGGCCTCCAGCGCGGCATCGAAGACGCGCCTGGCTTCAGCATCGTCGGAATTGACGCCCTTCATGAAGCCCTTGGTCTCCCCGAACGTCATCGCGCCGAGGCTCAGGGCGGTAACGCGCAACCCGCTTCTTCCAAACTGCCGGTGCTCCATCGTGTCCTCCTGCCGCCCCGGCGTCAGCGAAATAGGGCCGAGGGCAGTTACGTGCTAGCAGGAGCATTGATGCCCGTCGCGCCGGAAGTGTTTCCGCCAGTCGACGATCAGGTGGCGCTCGCCGTCGAGAGGCGCCTGGTGGAAGTCGCCCAGCGGTTCGGCGAGACCTTGCGCGACCGTGTGACGATGCTGCTCCTGGCTGCCGCCGAGGCGATCGTGAAGCTCGGCGAGGTCGATTTCGTCCGCTACGAGGCGGACGAAGAGCAGGGTGGGCACACGCTGGCGCTCTGGGAGGAGATGGCGCCCGTGACGGGCAGCACCGTCCAGCACGTCAATGAGGTCGTGGCGGGCGCGACGGCGCAGTTCCCTCCTCCTCCCGAGTCCAGCAGCGAGGACGACCTCGACGCAGCGTTCGGCCCCGCGTCAGAGGCCCCGCCGGCCACGGACCAGCTGCGCAGCACCGAGGAAGAGATCGCGGGCCTGGTCGCGGCGGTGTGCTCCGGCATGCGCCGGGACGTCACCCGGCTGGGCGACCGCCTGCGGAACCCCACGGTGATGAGCGACCCTTGGATGCTCATCCAGGATCTGCTCGAATTCCGCGGCAGGGTACGCGCGGCCCTCGGCGAGCTCATCTACCAGGTGTGCAGCTTCGTCTCCGAGGTGGAGCGGAAGGACGTCGTGCCGGGGTACGTGGCCGAGTTGGAGGGAAGCCTCCTGGTCCGGCAGGCGACCATCAACCTGGCGTTCCTCTTCCGCGGGCACGCAAAGCGGGTCGCAACGGTAGGGGACAATCGCATCGTCGCCGTGCTGCAGGACGCGCTCAGGGACGTGCATTCCTTCTCGCGGACCCGGGCGCTGCCGGCGCTGCGCACCAGCGACAAGCGCATCTTCCTGGAGACGCGCGCGGCCCTGTACCGCCTGGCCAAGGTAGCGCCGCCCGCGACCCGCGAGATCCGGCAAGCGGTGGAGAACCTGGCCCGCTTCCTCGATTCGATGTCGGTGGTCTCGCGCCGCGAGAACCTGCGCTTGCACGACCGCGCCCAGCTCGCCCGGGCCGGCCGCCACCTGGAAGCGGCGCAGTTCAACCTCGGGATGCCGGAGGTGGCCCGGCGCGAACTGGCGGACGCCGTGAAGACGGCCTTGGCGCTGTACGGGCGCGACGTGCAGCTCGACGCGTACCTGAGAGGCCAGCGGCACTTTCCGGCCGACTGGCTCCACGAGCAGGAGCTGGCGCTGGAGATGGCGCGCCTCGGCGAGGTGCTCGCGGGAGTTTCCGCCCCCTGATCAGAAGCGCCCGTCGAGGACGCGGAGAAGGGCGCCCTTCTCCGAGGCGCTGACGGCCGAGGCGACGTCTCCAGCGGACAGCTTGCCGTCCTCGAGGTAGAGAAGGCTGGCCGCGCCAGGCCGCGGCTCGTCGGACCCGAAGTCGAGGTCAGCGTCCCGGTCATTGCCGCCGAGTCGCCGCCCGTCAGGTGGCGAAGCGGCCGTCCGGCTTCGCCTCGATGCAGGCCTGCGCTTCGCGGATCGCCTCCTCGCGCCTGCCCTCGAGCTCCGCCCGCACGGCGCGCTCGAACCGCACGCGCGCGACGACCTCGCCGGGATCCTC
>DATBZA010000081.1:0-31783 GCA_036513415.1 Myxococcales bacterium
ACCAGGTGGAACCGCGCACGCTGCGTCCCCGCCCGACGGAACGATCACCCCGACCGGACCTGCGCTCGCATGGACCGGGACTGCGGTCGGAACCGGGTCCGCGAACGAGTCGACCTGCGTCGAAGGCGTCAACTGCGACACCTTCACTCTCAACGTGGGCGGCGCGCCGGCCGACTATGCCGGCAAGGCGATCGCCGTGAAGATCCAGTGGAGCATCTCAGCGAACGACTATGACCTCTACATCCACAAGGACTCGAACGCGGGTCTCCTGGTGGGCGTTTCGGCGGACGGCGCTCCCCAGACTGGCGAGGCGTCGGCCATCGATCCGGCCGCGACCGGCACCGGCGTCTACACCGTGCACGTCGTCTACTTCGCCGTCGTCACTCCGAATGCGGATCAGTACAAGGCCTCCGCGTCGGTGCAGCTGAAGCCCACGGCGCGCACTGCCACCTACGTCCAGGGCGGCATCCCCTTCAGCCCGAGCGTTCGCCTGAAGGCGCCCGTGACCCGCCGCGACGGCGAGCCGAGCAACCGGACCGACCCCGTCGGCAATGCCTACGTGAGCGCCATCCGCGGCGTGCCGGCCGGCGTAGACCTCTGGTACTTCGACCTGAACCCGTCGAGCCCGACCTACGACCCGAACATGCGCAACCCGATCTATCGCGGGCAGCCGGACTCGTTCACCGACAGCCAGTCCACCGCGGTGGGCGGGGATGGCGGCGGCGACGTCGACATCGCGGTTGGCCTGCCCGATCCACGCACCGGAGCGAACAACAACCCGCCCACGGTCGCCGCGACCAGCCTGACCGCGGCCAACATCTCCGCGCAGCGCTCGACCAACCGGGGCGTCAGCTTCATGAAGAACCCGGCCGGCAACGTCACGGGCGGCGTGCCGGTCGACGATCGCCAGTGGCTCGCCTTCTACGGCCCCAACACCGTCTATTTGCTTTACCGCACCGTCGCGCCCGCAGTGACGCAGGTCCAGCGCTCCATCGACGGCGGCCTCACGTACGGCCCGGCGGCGACCGCGGGCGCCATCGGCCAGGTCGGCGCCATCGACGTGGACCAGCGCGACGGCACGGTCTACCTCGCGGGCAGCACCGGCCAGGTCTGCACCGGCGTACCTTCGGCTGTCACCGGCGAGCCGATCACTTACACCTGTACGCAGGCGGCCTCGGATCCGAACGGCGTGGCGCATCTCTTCTTCATCGTCAAGGTGGCGCCAGACGGCACCGTCTACGTTGCCTGGTCCAACGACCGCGACATCTTCCTCGCGCACTCGACCGACAAGGGCCAGACCTGGAGCATGCCAGTGCGGGTGAGCAACGGCGCCTCGACCGTCACCAGCGTCTTCCCGCACCTGGGGACGGGCAGGGCGCCGGGTTCCGTGGGCCTGGTCTGGTACGGGACCTCGAACCCGGTCAACGACGACCATGCCGACTGGCGCGTCTTCTACGCCTACAGCGCCAACGCCACCGCTGTTTCGCCGACCTTCACCCAGGTGGAGGCGGGGGACCACGTCATCCACTCGAGCAACATCTCCGAGGGCGGCCTCACCGGGTCGGCCAACCGGAACCTGATCGACTATTTCCAGGTCTCTTTCGATCCCACCGGTGCGGCGGTGATCGCCTACACCGACGACCACAACGACTTCGACGGCCACACCTACGTGACCCGGCAGATCGGCGGACCGGGCGTCAACGGCACCGCCGTTCCAGCTCCGGTCGAGGGGCACTCGCTCCCGAGGGCGACGAGGCCCCCCGCAACCCCGCAAGTGATCGACTTCGCGCAGGACGTGCAGATCGGCCTGCTCGGCGTGGTGCCGGTCAACGATCCTCTCGATATCCTCTCGGTGGCCTGGTCCTGCGAGGATCCCTTCGCCGGTACCCCTTCGTCGAACCCGAAGTTGGTGACGAAGATGAAGGTGTCCGATCTTTCCACCCTGCCCGCGGCCGCGAACTGGCGGACGAACTTCTCCGCCAACGCGCCGGACGCGGTCGTCAGCCCGACCGGCGACTATTCCTTCGCCCGTTCGGACCGCGGCGATCAATTCTACTTCCGAGCCTCGACCGATCCCACGCAGCCCTCGACCTTCTCCTTCGGGACGGCGGTGCGCATCGGAGACGGCTCGATCACCTATACCCGGCAGGGCGCGGCCGACGAGGGCCTGTTCGACCCGGCCAGCGGTACCATCACGGTAAAGGTCGGGCTCGCGAAGCTGAATGCGCTGCTTCCGGTCGGCCATGCTCCGCTCGCGCCCGGCGCTGTGCTGGCCGGCCTGCGCGGGCAGACGTTCACCGCCGCCGTCAACGCCAAGACCGACATCGCGCGCGGCGGCACGCAGTACACCATCGCCTGCGGCGGTCCCACTGGCGGTGGCAACAACGGCGGCCCTGGCGGCAACGGCAACGGCAACGTGGAGGAGGTGAACGGCGGCGGGAGCATCGACGGCAAGCGCGAGCGCTTCAACCTCCACGCGAGCAACGGCTTCGGCACCAGCCCGTCCGCGGGCCAGATCCGCTACCGGGACGACGGAAACGGATTCGAGATGGTGTCCGACACCATCGACACCTTCACTCAGAACGGCTCCAATGAAGTGGTCCTCACCGGCACCGGTCACGTCGGAAGCGCCGCCGTAACCTTCACCGTGCGGGTGCAGGACAACGGAGAGCCGGGGACCAGGGACTACTTCTCCATCGTCATTCCGGGATACCCAGCGGCCCAGGGAACGCTGACCCAGGGCAACATCCAATTCCACTTCTAGAACCCGGCGGCCGCCCGAGGGGAAGCCGGGCGGCCGAGGCGTCAGGCACGCCAGGGCGGATATACTTGACGCATTAGTATGGTTTCGTTACGCAACCCCTGGGCCCGAAAGAGGGCCTAGGGGGCGACGATGAGGCTCACAGCACAAGAAGAATACGGGCTTCGCTGCCTGCTCCGAGTCGCGCGGGGGCAGGAATCGATGACCACGCCCGAGATCGCGGTGCGGGAAGGCCTGACCCAGGCCCATGTGCACAAGCTGATGCGCCTCCTGCGTCGCGGGGGCCTGGTGAAGAGCGTTCGCGGGCGCAACGGCGGCTACCAGCTTGCGCGGCCGGCGGAACAGATCAATGTCGGCGCGGCGCTTGCCGCCCTCGGCGACAGCTTCTACTCCAGCGACTTCTGCCGCGAGCACACCGGCAGCGAGCGCACTTGCGTCCGCAACAGCGACTGCTCGATCCGCTCGCTCTGGATCGCGATCGACCACGCGGTGCAGCACGCCCTGCAGAGCACGAAGCTCAGCGACCTGCTTCGCACCGAGCCGGAGATGGCCGGCTGGATCCGCGCGCAACCCGACCTCTTTCCCTTGAGGACAGTCTCGTGAGCGCCCCCCCGACCATCCAGGATTTCACCTCCCGCCAGTACAAGTACGGGTTCGTCACCGACATCGAGTCCGACACGGTCCCGCGCGGGCTGAACGAGGATGTCGTCCGCCTCATCTCCGCGAAGAAGAACGAGCCGGAGTTCATGCTCGAGTGGCGCCTGAAGGCCTATCGCCACTGGCTCACCATGAAGGAGCCGCGCTGGCAGAACGTGCGCTACCCGCCCATCGACTACCAGGACATCGTCTACTACTCGGCGCCCAAGCCGAAGGGGCAGGGGCCGAAGAGCCTCGAGGAGGTCGATCCCGAGCTGCTCAAGGCATTCGGCAAGCTCGGCATTCCGCTCGAGGAGCAGAAGATGCTCTCCGGCGTCGCGGTGGACGCTGTCTTCGACAGCGTCTCGGTGGCCACCACCTTCAAGGAGAAGCTGGCCAAGGCGGGCGTCATCTTCTGCTCGTTCTCCGAGGCGGTCCAGAACCATCCGGAGCTGGTCAAGAAGTACCTCGGGTCGGTGGTCCCCTACTCGGACAACTTCTTCGCCACGCTCAACTCGGCGGTCTTCAGCGACGGCTCCTTCGTCTACGTCCCCAAGGGCGTGCGCTGTCCGATGGAGCTGTCGACCTACTTCCGCATCAACGCCGAGAACACCGGCCAGTTCGAGCGCACGCTGATCGTCGCCGAGGAGGGCGCCTACGTCAGCTACCTCGAGGGCTGCACCGCGCCCATGCGCGACAAGAACCAGCTCCACGCCGCGGTCGTCGAGCTGGTCGCCCTCGACGATGCCCAGATCAAGTACTCGACGGTGCAGAACTGGTACCCCGGCGACGCGCAAGGCCGGGGCGGCATCTACAACTTCGTGACCAAGCGGGGCGCTTGCCGGGGCAGGAGCTCGAAGATCTCCTGGACCCAGGTGGAGACCGGATCGGCGATCACCTGGAAGTACCCGAGCGTCATCCTGCAGGGCGACGACTCGGTCGGGGAGTTCCACTCGGTGGCGCTGACCAACAACTACCAGCAGGCGGACACCGGCACGAAGATGATCCACATCGGCAAGAACACTCGCAGCACCATCCTTTCCAAGGGAATCTCGGCCGGCCACGGGCAGAACACCTACCGGGGCCTGGTGAGGATCCAGAAGGGCGCGACCGGCTCCCGCAACTACACGCAGTGCGACTCGCTCTTGCTCGGCAGCAACTGCGGCGCCCACACCATGCCGTACATCGAGGTGAAGAACACCTCGTCGCAGGTCGAGCACGAGGCTTCCACCTCGAAGATCGGCGAGGACCAGCTCTTCTACTGCACGCAGCGGGGCATCTCGCAGGAGGACGCGGTCTCGATGATCGTCAACGGCTTCTGTCGCGAGGTGTTCAAGGAGCTGCCGATGGAGTTCGCCGTCGAGGCCCAGAAGCTGCTCAGCGTGAGCCTCGAAGGGAGCATCGGATGACGCGGACGGAACCCATGCTGCGCATCAAGAACCTGCGCGCCAAGGTGGGGGACAAGGAGATCCTCCGCGGCATCGACCTCGAGGTAGGCGCAGGCGAGGTGCACGCCATCATGGGCCCCAATGGGTCGGGCAAGAGCACGCTCGCCCAGGTCCTCGCCGGGCGCGAAACCTTCGAGGTGACCGCAGGCGAAGTCCTCTACCAAGGGAAGGATCTGCTCGCGCTGTCTCCCGAGGAGCGCGCCGTGGCGGGCATCTTCATGGCCTTCCAGTACCCGGTCGAGATCCCGGGGGTCGGAAACCTGTACTTCCTGCGCACCGCGCTCAACGCGCTCCGCAAGCGCCGCGGCGAGGAGGAGCTGGACGCGATGGACTTCCTCGCGCTGGCCAAGGAGAAGATGAAGCTGGTCGCGATGGACCAGAGCTTCACCGGGCGCTCGGTCAACGAGGGCTTTTCCGGAGGCGAGAAGAAGCGCAACGAGATCTTCCAGATGGCGGTGCTCGATCCCAAGCTCGCCATCCTCGACGAGACCGACTCCGGCCTGGACATCGACGCGCTTCGGACCGTCGCCAACGGGGTCAACGGCCTGCGGACCGAGGACCGGGCGATGATCGTCATCACCCACTACCAGCGGCTGCTCAACTACATCGTGCCCGACCGCGTGCACGTGATCAGCAACGGCCGCATCGTCAAGTCTGGCGGCCGCGAGCTCGCCCTCGAGCTGGAGCAGCAGGGTTACGCTCAATTCGAGCCGCCCTCGCGGCCAGGCCGCGCCGGCGGGGAAGCGGCTCGATGACGGACTTCGCTCGCAGTCTGCGCGACAGCTTTCGCGCGACTCGGTAACCCGCCCGGTCGGGGCGGGCGGATCGGGCTGGTCCGCCAGGCGGCCTTCGCCCGTTTCGCCGAGCTGGGCCTTCCCACCGTGAAGGACGAGGAGTGGAAGTACACGAGCCTCGCTCCGCTCGCCCAGATCCCATTCGCGCCGCCCGAGGCGGAGGCAACGCCCTCCCGGGTGACCCTCGGGCAGCTGGATCTGGTGACTGGAGGTCCGCCCGGGGACGGCGCTGTCAGGCTGGTTTTCCTCGACGGCCGCTACAATCCGGAACTTTCGTCGCGCGCCGCCAGCGCCGGCGGCACTTTCATCGGCTCACTGGCCACCGCGATCGCCGAACTGCCCGAGCTGGTCGATCGGGAGCTGGCCCGCCACGCCGATGATCGCCACGACGGGCTGACCGCGCTCAATACGGCGTTCGTCGAGGACGGCGCCTTCATCTACCTTCCTGCCGGCGCGGAGTTGCAGGGGCCGATCCATCTCCTGTTCGTCTCCACCGCGCCCGCGAAGCCCACGCTGTCGCAACCGCGCAACCTGATCCTCCTCGGCGAGGGCAGTCAGGCCACCATCGTCGAGACCTACGCCGGTCTCTCGGACGACGTCTACTTCACCAATGCCGTGACCGAGGTGGTGCTCGGCGAGAGCTCCCACCTCGACCACTACAAGCTTCAAGAGGAGAGCGCGCGCGCCTTCCACATCGCGCTCACGCAAGTCCGCCACGGCCGGCACAGCAGCTTCACCTCGCATTCCGTCGCCCTCGGCGCTGCGCTGGCGCGGAACGAGGTTCGGACGCTCCTCGCCTCCGAGGGGAGCGAGTGCACGCTGAACGGGCTCTACATGGCGACCGGCAAGCAGCACCTCGACAACCGGACGCTGATCGATCACCAGGCCCCGCGCTGCACCAGCCGGGAGCTGTACAAGGGAGTGCTCGACGGCCAGTCGCGCGGCGTGTTCAGCGGGCGCGTGCTGGTGCGACACGACGCGCAGAAGACCGACGCCAGCCAGACCAACAAGAACCTCCTCCTCTCCGATGAAGCGCTGGTGGACACCAAGCCGCAGCTCGAGATCTTCGCCGACGACGTGAAGTGCGCGCACGGCGCGGCGGTCGGCCAGCTCGACGAGGATGCGCTCTTCTACCTGCGATCTCGCGGAATCGGCCAGGAGGAGGCGAAGGGCCTGCTCACCTACGCCTTCGCCAGCGAGATGGTGAACCTGATTCCGCTCGGACCGCTCCGCTCCCGCGTCCGGGAGCTGGTGACCTCGAGGCTGCCTGCGTTCGAGAAGTTGAAGGAGGTCGCATGAGGGTACTGCGCGCCGACGATCGGGTCGCGTCATCGCGCCTGGACGTCGAAAGGGTGCGAAAGGACTTCCCCATCCTCGACCAGGAGATCCGCGGAAAGCCGCTCGTGTATCTCGACAGCGCGGCCACCAGCCAGAAGCCGCGCGCGGTAATCGACGCGATCGAGCGCTATTACCAGGAGGACAATGCGAACGTGCATCGCGGAGTCCATCTCCTCTCCGAGCGCGCCACCCAGGCCTACGAAGCGGCGCGCGAGAAGGTGCAGCGCTTCATCCACGCAGCGCACGCCCACGAGATCGTCTTCGTCCGCGGCACCACCGAGGCCATCAATCTCATCTCGCAGACCTTTGGCCGCGCCCGGGTACGCCCGGGAGACGAGATCCTCATCACCGTGATGGAGCACCACTCCAACATCGTCCCCTGGCAGCTGCTCTGCGAAGAGAAGGGCGCGATCTTGAAGGTTGCGCCGATGGACGACGAAGGCCAGCTCCTTCTCGAAGAGCTGGATAGCCTGATCGGGCCGCGCACGAAGCTGCTTGCCCTCGGGCACGTCTCCAACGCGCTCGGCACCATCAATCCCGTCCGCACCATCGTCGAGATGGCGCACCAGCGGAAGGTGCCTGTGCTCCTGGACGGTGCCCAGGCGGTGCCGCACCTTGCCGTCGACGTGCAGGCGCTGGGCTGCGATTTCTACGCCTTCTCCGGCCACAAGCTGTTCGGCCCTACCGGCATCGGCGTCCTCTACGGCAAATCCGACCTGCTCGAGGAGATGCCTCCCTGGCAAGGCGGCGGCGACATGATCAGCTCGGTGACCTTCGAAAAGACCACCTGGAACAAGCTTCCCTACAAGTTCGAGGCGGGCACGCCCGACATCGCCGGCGCGATCGGGCTCGGCGCGGCCATCGACTACGTGAGCGGCCTGGGGCTGGACGCGATCGCGGCGCACGAGCACGATCTGCTCGCCTACGCCACCAAGGCGCTGCAGGAGGTCTCGGGGCTTCGGCTCATGGGGACCGCGAAGGAGAAGGCGAGCGTGCTCTCCTTCCTCTTCGGCGACGTCCATCCACACGACATCGGCACCATCCTCGACCGGCAAGGGATCGCCATCCGCACCGGCCATCACTGCGCACAGCCCCTGATGCGGCGCCTGGGCGTCGCTGCAACGGCCCGCGCCTCGCTTGCCTTCTACAATCGCCGCCAGGACATCGACGCCCTCGTCGAGGGCCTGCACAAGGTCCGGGAGGTCTTCGGGTGAGCTCGGAGCTGCGTGACCTGTACCAGGAGGTGATCATCGACCACAGCCGCAAGCCCCGGAACTTCGGCAAGCCGGAGGGGGCCAACCGGAACGCCGAGGGGGTCAATCCGCTCTGCGGCGATCAGATCACGCTCTACCTGAAGCTCTCCGGCGACGTGATCGAGGACATCGGGTTCCAGGGCGCCGGCTGCGCCATCTCCAAGGCGTCGGCTTCGCTGATGACGGCCGCGCTGAAGAAGAAGACCAAGGCAGAAGCGGAAGCACTCTTCGAGCAGGTCCACTCGATGATCAGCGAGGGACCCAAGAGCAAAGTCGATCCCGAGGCGCTGGGCAAGCTCGCCGTGCTCTCCGGGGTCTGGGAATTCCCCGCGCGCGTGAAGTGCGCCACCCTGGCCTGGCATACGCTGCGCTCCGCTCTCGACGGAGCAGGCGCCCCGGTCTCCACCGAGTGAGGCGTCCGCAATGGCGAGCAACCTCCCGGTTGTAGAAGTCGTCGAGGCGCCCTCGGAAAGAGGCGGCGCCATCACCCTCGCGCGCGATTGCGAAGCGACCCGGATCCCGAGCGGCTCCACGGTGGTGCTCCCCGCCGGGACGCGCGTGACGATCACGCAATCGCTGGGCGGTCAGTTCACCGTGACCACGGAGGACGGCGCCCTGCTGCGCATCGCCGACAAAGACGCCGACGCGCTCGGCGAGCGCGCTCCGGCGGTGCAGGCGCCAATGACCGAAGGCCCCTTCGAGGAGGAGCGGGTCTGGGAAGAGCTGAGGACGGTGTTCGACCCGGAGATCCCCGTCAACCTCGTCGACCTGGGTCTCATCTACCGCTGCAATGCCGTGCCGCTTCCCGACGGCAGCTACAGGGTGGAGATCGCGATGTCCATGACCGCGCCGGGGTGCGGCATGGGCGACGTGCTCAAGGAGGACGTCCGGCGCAAGGTCCAAAGCGTCCCCGGAGTCCGGGAAGTGCAAGTCGAGGTCGTCTGGGATCCGCCCTGGGACGCGAGCCGGATGTCGGACGCGGCCCGGCTCCAACTCGGCTGGATGTGACGCCATACAAGTGAAAGATCAAGCGCAGGTGGAGCCGTGGAAGCCCGTGCTGAATCCTGGCGTCGAGCTCCGCGGGCTGCCGCTGACGCCGGAAGAGGGCTTCGTCGCATCGCGGCTCGACGGAACGACCGACCTCCACGGCCTCTCGGTCGTCACCGGGTTGTCGCCGGAGCGCATCGAGGCGGCGCTGGAGAGACTCGTTTCCCTCGGGGCGGTGTCGCCGCCCGAGTCCCTCGACGAGGGCGAGCCCGTGGCATCGGACGAGCCCGCCGGAACGCACCGCAAGCTGTACGAGACTGCTCTCCGCCAGCTCGCTGCGGAAGAGCGAGCCGCGCGGGCGAAAGCGGCCGAAGAGCCGGAGCTCTCCGCGCTCTGCTTCGATCCCCTGCCGGCGGTCATCCACGCGCTGCTCGACAACCCGCGTTTCGGTCTACCGCAGGCGCGGCTCGTGGCGGCCCACCATCGGGCTGCCGCGGGCCTTGAAGCGCTCGCTGCGCGAGCCGCCTTCGCTGCGGATGCGGGCGTGCGTCGAGCGCTCCTGCGCAATCCGCAGCTTCCGGCCGGCCTGCTGCGCCGCCTGCATGGCGGCCGCCGACTGCTCGAGCAGCACAAGCTCGTCATCTCGCGCGACGTGCCGGAGCAGACCCGCCGAGCTGCTCGGGAGCTCTTGCGCGCGCGGTTTCCGACGGCGGAAGCCGAGGAGCGCGTGGAGGTGATCGTGAAGACCGAAGGTCGCTGCCTCGCGTCGCTCGCGGGCCTGCCCATCGACGGCAAGACGGCGGCGCTACTCTGCAGCCGTTCGTACACCTCGACGTTGCTGGTGCAGAACATCTCCCGCTGGGCGGCGTGTCCGCCTGCGCTGATTGTGCATCTGCTGAAGCAGGAGCTCGTCCGCCGCTCGCCGCCGTTGAAGCTCGCGCTGCAGCGGCACCCGAACGCGCCGGCCGAGCCGCGCCGCTAGCCTATCGCTTGGTAGGGGTGCCGGCTCGACCAGCCGGAGGCGGCTGAGTGGCCGGAGCTGAGCTCTTGCCGCCGAGGATTCCACCGATCTCTCCTTGCAGCGCCTTGCTCGGGTCCTTCGCCAGCGTCTGCGGGTCCCCGGCAACCTTGGAGAGCCTGTTGCCCAACTCGCCCGGGATGGCGGCGGCGATCTGCTTCTGGGCCTCGGCGCCGAGCTTGCCGGCCACTTGCCCGACGTTCAGCTGGAGCACGGCTTTCAGCTCTGGGGGAAGCGAACCGGACTGCGCGGCGCTGCCGGCCAGAGCGGTGATGACCAGCATCGCGACGTCCTTGATCGCTGCGCCGTTCTGCGAGCCGCGGCCGCTGCCGACATTCTTCAGCGTGATCGAGGGAACCGGCACGACGATCTCCTGCTGCACGCCCGGCAGGCCGGGGTGGATCACGACCTGCGCGTTCTGCATCTTCAGCTCGTCGATGATGAGCTTGAGCGGCTTTTCCGACGACTTGTCACTCGCGGGCATCCCATCCATCGCCTTCTTGAAGTTCAGCGCGCCATTGGACTGCTCGATGACCAACCTGGGCTGATCGAGGGTCAGCGATTGCACATGGATCGGATCCTCGCGCAACTGCCCGTACCTCACCGACAGGCGGGTGTCGCCCAGCTCGAGCATGTGCGGGGCGGAGAAGCCATGCGGGGACGCGATTTGGAGGCGGTTCAGGTTGAGGCTCCCCCCGAGCAGTGACAGGTGCGCACGGTTCAGCGTGGTGCTCAGCTTGAGCGAGGTGGTGCTCTGCGTCTCGACCGTCCGTTTCAGGAAGCCGTCGAGGCTGACGTACGCGATGACTCCAGCAACTACCAGTAATGCGACGAGAACGAGAACGGTGCGGCGCAAGTGTCTCATTGGATCTCCGGACCGTGAATATACGCACGCACGACTCATGTGGCCGTGAGCGCCTGCCTGCTTGGCAGTCTACGTGGTTGCCTGGGTCGGCCGATCGTCCTTGAGGAGGGCTCGACATGGATCACCGCGGACGACGGGCGAGTTCGACAAGTAGATCTTCATGTGTGATGGCCGCCCACTGCGGCACCTGGTCGCGCAGGAATCAAAATGGTCGAGGCGCCGGATCGAATTAGAATGACGGCGTCCTCATGCACGACTCCCTCCAGGACGGCAGCGTAGCAAAGCTCTACGCGGCGCTCTGGCGGCATGCAGAGGGCCGGCGCCGCCAGGTCGTGCTCTTCGTGGTCCTCCTTGTCCTGGCCCAGGTGGTCAGGCTGACCATCCCCTGGTTCTTCGGAGAGGCCGTCAACGCGCTGCAGGCGCACGGGATGGAAGGGCTCAACCAGGCGCGAAACGACCTGCTCTTGATGCTCGCTGCCGTCGGTATCGCGTGGACGATGCATGGCCCCGCGCGCATCGTGGAGCGCTTCACCGCCTTGGTGGTCCGCGAGCGCTTCGCCGACGCGCTCCATGCCAAGGCGCTGGCGCTGCCCGTTCGCTGGCATGAGCAGCACCATTCCGGAGACACGCTCCACCGCATGACCAGGGCGACGACTTCGTTGGCGTCGTTCGCCCAGTCGCAATTCATCTATCTGCAGAACACCGTGAGCGTCGTCGGGCCCATCGCAGCCCTGTTTCTCATTTCCCGGCCGACGGGAGTGGCGGCGATGGTCGGATACGCGGCGATCGGCTGGTTCGTCGTGCGGATCGACGCCTTCATGGTCCGTCTGGTCCGCGAGGAGAACCGCGCCGAGCGGCGCTATCACTCCGCCCTGGTGGACTGCCTGGCGAACATCGCGACCGTCGTCACGCTGCGGCTTCAGGAGCCGATGCGGAGGATGCTCAGGTCGCGGGTGCTCGAGGTCTTCGCTCCCTTGCGCCGCAACATCGTCTTCAACGAAGTGAAGTGGGGCGGCATCGATCTGCTCAACAGCGGAATGCGCACCGGCCTGGTTGCCCTCTATGCCTGGCTGGACTGGCGCCAGCGCGGGACGATCAGCGTCGGAACGGCAGTGGTCGTGCACCAATATTCCCAGCAGGTCGGGAACGTGGTCGCGGCCATGGCGATGCATTGGAACGATCTCGTCCGTCAGAAGACCGAGGTGGCCGACATCGACCCCATCCTGAGCAGCCCCGCGCGTCCCCTCGACGTCTCGGCCGTGCCGGAGGCCTGGCGCGAGATCCGGGTCGTCGGGGTGCGCTTCGTCCATCCGCGGGCTGGCGACGGGCGGCCGGCGCTGGACGAGGTCTCAGTGGAGCTCCGCCGCGGGCAGCGCATCGCCCTGATCGGCGCGAGCGGCGCGGGGAAGAGCTCGCTGCTGCGCGTCCTGGCCGGGTTGGTCGACGCGGAACGAATCTCGATCGCCGTGGATGGAACGCCCCATTCGCACCTGAAGCACCTGGGCGCGATTTCCCTGCTCTTGCCGCAGGACCCTGCGGTGTTCGAGTCCAGCGTTCGCGAGAACGTCACCATGGGGTTGCCCTACCGGCAGTCAGACGTCGAGCGCGCCTGCGACCTGGCCGGCCTCACCCCCGTCATTGCGCAGCTGCCTCAAGGCTGGGGTAGCCTCATCTCCGAGCGCGGACTCAATCTGTCGGGCGGCCAGAAGCAGCGGCTCGCGCTGGCTCGCGGGCTCCTGGCAGCGAGGGACGTAGGGTTGATCCTGCTGGACGAAGCAACCAGCAGCGTCGACCCGTCGACCGAGGCCGACATCTACGATCGGCTGATGACCGCGTTCGCCGGCGCTTGCATCGTCTCATCCGTCCATCGCCTGCATCTATTGGCACGATTCGACACCGTCATCCTGATGGAGCACGGACGGATCATCGACAGCGGCACGCCGGACGAGGTGAAACAACGCCGGCCCGAGTTCTTCGCCCACTCGGCGATGGAAGGCGCGGCCGAGACGCGCGCGGCCTGATCGCAACCCGCCAGCCTTCGTGGCATCACATCCGAACGGCGCGCAATGGCCGGCTGGCTGGCCCCAAGGAGACCGAGATGGAGCGTCCGAGCGAGCACCCGATCGCGATCGTGCCCAACCCGAACCGTGTGCGCGTCCTCTTCAATGGTCGCGTGGTTGCCGACACCACCCGAGCACTCACGTTGAAGGAGATGACTCTTCCGGCGGTCCAGTACATCCCGCGGGAGGACGCGGATATGTCGCTGCTGCAGCGGACCGCCCACAGGACCCACTGCCCTCACAAGAGCGACGGCGACGCGGCCTACTACACCATCCGGGTGGACGGGCGAGCTGCCGAGAACTCCGTCTGGACATACGAAGACCCGTATCCGGCCGTCGCCGCGATCAAGGGCCACCTCGCTTTCTATCCGGACCGGGTCGATCGCATCGAGGAGCTGCCGGCAGATCCGGTCGGCAAGGCCACGCGGCGCTGAAGCGCACAGCCTTCTCGATTTTTGAGTGCGCTGAGGTCCTTGCGGTTGACGCAAGTCGACTTGATCTCAAAAACGCTCCGATGATTCCGCTGCCGACGAGAGTCTGCAGGTCCTCCTCCGCGAGAAGATCGGGGACACTTCATGTCATCGAGAATCGAGTGCAAGTTCGTCAGGCGAATTGCCGTCTACCTCATGATCGTCGCGTTCTGCGCGCCAGCGTGGGCCGAAGAGGCGGGCCGGCGCGCGCACTGGGTCACCGCCTGGGGCACATCGCAGCAACCGAACGTGACCGCGGCGACGATCAGCAATGCGACGGTTCGCATGATCGCCCGCGTCACCGTGCCGGGCGATACCATCCGCATTCGCCTCGACAATACGTTCAGCTCGGCGCCGGTCACCATCGGCAGGGCGTCGGTGGGTCATCGGGTCCAAGGCGCGCTCCTGGCCGCTGGGTCGAGCCAGCAGGTCTTTTTCAACACCTCGCCGTCAGTGACGATCCCCCCGGGAGGCAGCGTGCAGAGCGACGCGATCGCGCTGACGGTCCAGGCCTGGCAGGACATCGCGGTCAGCCTCTACATCCCGGAAGCGAACGTGCACCCGAGCCAGCACGGCGGAGCGGTTGTCACCTCCTATGTGACCGCGACCGGCTCAGGCGACTCGACCGCGGACGAGACGCGGGTTCCGTTCACGGGCACGACCACCTCGATGTACTGGCTCAAGTCCATCGACGTGCTGTCCCCCCGCTCGACGAGCGCTGTCGTCGCCTTCGGGGACTCGATCACCGACGGCACTTGCACGACGCTGGACGCTCACGATCGCTGGGAGGACTGGGTGTCGGTCCGGCTCGATCTGGCCTCCCGGGGTGAATCGTCCAGGGAAGGTGGCCGCAGGTCGATCGTGAACGAAGGCATCGGCGGCAACACCATCACGCGCAACTTGCTCTCGCCGCCGCCGGACAGCACCCCGGGCCTCGAGCGGCTCGATCGCGACGTCCTCTCCCACGCCGGCGTTACGCACGTCGTGCTCTTCATGGGCACGAACGACATCCGCCGCGAAGCCTCCGCGGCCCAGGTCATCGCCGGCATGGAGAACATCATTCAGAGGGTCAAGGCGAAGGGATTGCGGATCTATGGCGTCACGATCATCCCGCGGCACAACGTGGCGCCCTCCGGCACGAACACCGGCTGGAATCCGGCCAAGACCGCGATCCGCAACCAGGTGAACCAGTGGATCCGGACCGCGGCTCCCTTCGACGGCGTCCTGGATTTCGACAAGGTCGTGCGCCAGCCGACAAATGGCGATCTCCTGGTACCCGCCTTCAATTGCGGCGACGGGATCCATCCCAGCCCGGCCGGCTACTATCGGATGGGAAAATCGGTGGACCTCAATCTCTTCGAGGAGTCGGAACGCTGAGACTGCGGCGGCGACGGTCCTCTACCCGGAGGACCCGTCGCCAAAGTTTTCCGTCGGATCGCGGAGCGCCTGTTACCCTTTCGTCCGCATCCATCCGAATCGGGTGTTGCTCCTGGCGCCGCCCATCTCCGCGTACTGCTTCCTCATCCCGGTCAACTTGTCCTGCGGGAGGAGGCTTGCCGATTTGACCGGCGTGGGGTACCCGACTCCCCTCAGCGCGGTATCGATCGCGCTCCCCGGCTGCATGTGGACGGCGTAGTTCGCCAGCCTGCCCTGCTTGTACACGCCCTCGTCATCGCACCCGGCTTTCGACTCGCTGCCGCGAAGCCCGTAGAGCCGGGCGCTGTTCAGGCCCAGGATGTTCCGCTTCGCCCGCTCGTCGAGCTGCGGATATCCCCACTTGCGCCGGATGCTCTCCGGGATCTGGAACCGCCACAGAGCATCGATCTGCCACTGTGGTCCGCCATACCAGAGCGAGTCGGAGCCGAAGAGGATGTGATCGTCGCCCATGTAGTAGAGGAGCTGGCCGATGAGATGCGACCAGACGGTGGGGAACGTCACGATCATGGACGCCATGGTCGTGCCGAGCTCCGCGTAGATGTTGCGCAGCCGGCGCGTGCTCGAGGGCGAGTTGGACGTCGGCTCGGCCCCGGCCGCGTATCTGCCTGCTGCGATCTGCGCGAATTGCGTCGACCACCGGATGTTCGGGAAGGTGTGCCCGTAGCTGTCCCTCAGGGTGGTCGGGGCCATGGCTCCGGCCCGGTTCTCAATGTCCTGCAGCGACTGCAGGACCCAGAACGATGGCCGGATGCAGGAGTGGTAGATGATGAAGTTGAGCTGCGACCAATCCGATGCTGCCTTTACCAGATCGTCGGGGTTTCCGAACTGAGGAATGTTGTTCGCGCCTCCCGGCTGCGTCTGGTTGGCCGACAATCCCTTGTGGATGCAGATGTTGAAGAACCCGGGGTGCTCCTTCAGCTGGTCCTTGTTGGCGGTGATCACTCGGTAGGTGGGATACGCGACTGCCTCGTCGTCCAGGCGCCACCTGCCAAACTGAGCGCCAGGCGCACCGCTCGCGGCGAACGCTATGTTGTAGCCCTTCCACGAGTCAGGCTGCATGTTCTCGATCTGCCACTGCGTGTAGTCGCCGAAGAGCGGGTCGGCGTGGTTTCCCGGGCCCGGGTAGATCTGCGCGTGCGCGAGCGCTCGCTTCGAGCCGGCGAGTGCGTTGATGAAGTCCCGGCATTGCGCGGTCTGCCAACCGGTCAGGATCTCGCTGCCCAGGCTCTCCGCGATGTTGGTCGCCGGCCTGGGCACGCCTCCGCCGGGCGGCGTGAACAGGGCGATGTTCGCGTTGCTAATGATGGAGACGCTCGTCTGCGCCTGCAGGTACATCCGGTTGATGTACTGCCCGAGGTGGAACTCGCCGAGGTCCGTCGTGGGCGGTCCCGGGTTGGGCGGATAGTCGGGGCCGAGCTGGCCCGGGTTCCATGGCGTCCAGGCGTCGCCCCTCCCCACCTCATCGACGCCTGCGGGGTTCCCACCCCTGCCGTTGTTGGGATTGCCGAATGGTGGTGTGGTTGCGGGGCTGAATCCCGCGCCCGTGGAGACCGAACCGGGTCCCTGCGCGAGCGCCCTCAGACCTTGCGGGCTGTTGGTGCTGGAGCGGACGATGTGCGTCTGATCATCGAACACGAACAGGTCCGCCGGCGTCCCGTTCTCCTTGAACGCTTCCGGCTCGAACATCTCCACCTGGCCTACGTTGAAGAACTTGTTTGCGAACACCTCGTTGATGGCGAGGAACGACGCCGCCATGCCTCCGGACCCCGAGAGGAACTGGCGCCGGCTGATCCCGAGCTTCTTGGACGCCATGTCGGCGAGTTCCTTGATGCGATGCTCGACGTGTTTCTGTTGCTCCGTCTGCGGGTGCGGCATGTACTCGCCGTTGGAGATCATCCGCGTCGGAACCGGCGACTGGAACGGCTCAGACTCCGCGGGCGCGACCTGTTCGAGCTGGTCGTCGCTCAGCCAAGCGTCTTCTTCACGCGAACCGGGAAATCTCTTGCCGTCAGAGGAAGCCATCGCTCTCTCCTTCGATTCAAGTGATGTGACGAATTGCCACTTTCCAAACCCTCGGGTCGAAAGCCGGCCGCACCGGATGGCGGATCGCCGCCGGCGCGCGCACCAGAGGCAATGGACGGAAACAAGGTCAAGACGCGGTTCGTCGGGCGGCCTGGCGAGCGGGCCGGTCTCTCGACGGGATCGGCCGCAAGACCAAGAGGTTGCTCTTTCGCGGGGCAGATTGTTTCAGCGCGTGTTTCTCCCGGCGCGAGGGTGCGACCGATGTCCCGAAACTCGCATCAGCGGGGAGTCCCTCGCCGAGCACGTCTGCCTGTCCGGGCATGCTAGAGTCCGGCCGGGTATAAGGCGCGCGGGGGCCAGGCATGCGCCTGCTGGCGAAATTCAGCGTGATCTTCGCGATCGTGTTCGGTCTCGGCCTCGCCGCCGCGGCGTACCTCTTCCACGCCTCCCTCCAGCGCAGCGCCCGCGAGCAGGTCTTGTACCAGGCGCAGATCATGATGGAGACCGCGCTTGCGATGCGGAACTACACCACCGACCAGATCCGGCCGGTGATGGACCAGATGTCGCAGCCGTACAACGCGCAGGCAGACGACGCGATCAGCAGGATCTGCTCCCGAGAGGCGGCCTCGAAGCGCGTCTTCCGGCCGCAGACCGTCCCGGCGTTCGCCGCCACCGAGATCTTCAACTACCTGCGCAAGAAGTATCCGGACTACTTCTACAAGGAGGCCTCGCTCAACCCGACCAACCTCCGCAACCGCGTCGCCGACTGGGAGGAGGACATCCTCAAGGTCTTCCGCAATCGCCCCGACCTCACCCTGCTCGACGGCGAGCGCATGACCCCGCTGGGCAAGTCGCTGTTCCTGGCCAGGCCGATGCGGGCGACGAAGTCCTGCCTGGAGTGTCATTCCACGCCGGCCGCGGCCCCCCAGGATATGGTGAAGCTGTACGGACCCGCGAACGGCTTCGGCTGGAAGGAGAACGAGATCATCGCGGCGCAGATCATCTCGGTCCCGGTGTCGCTGCCGGTGCAGATGGCCGATCGCTCCTTCCGCCAGGTGCTGCTCTCGCTGGTGGGGGTCGGCATCGTCACCTTGCTGGTGCTCGACCTGCTCCTCTACTTCACCGTCGTGCGCCCCGTCAGCCGCTTCGCAAAGCGGGCCGATGAGATCAGCAAGGGCCACATGGACGTGCCGGAGCTGCCGGTCCAGGGACACGACGAGATCTCCATCCTCGCTGCGTCGTTCAACCGGATGCACCGCAGCCTCGCCGCCGCCCTGAAGATGCTGGAGCAGGAGAAATGAGCCGCAGCGCCAGCGACGACGGGACCCGCACGGGGACCGTGAGCGTCAGGACTCCTGCCCCGGAAGTCCGCCCTGGCGCGCTCTCCGAAGTGCTCCAGGAGGTCGACGCGGGAGCAGGTCTCTGGAGTGCCCTCAGGCCCGGCGCGGTCATCGGCCGTTTTGAGCTCGTCCGGGAGGTGGGGCGGGGCGGCTTCGGCGTGGTGTACGAGGCGAAGGACCGCGAGCTGGGCCGCCTCGTCGCGTTCAAGGCCGTCCGGGCAGGCCCCAGGCAGGAAGTGCGCGAGGAGCGGCTGCTCTGGGAGGCGGAGACGGCGGCGCGGCTCTGCCACCCGAACATCGTCACGCTGTTCGATGTGGGTCGCGCCCCCGAAGGGCCGTATCTGGTGATGGAGCTCCTCCGCGGCTGTACGCTGGCGCGGCGGCCCGACCCGGACCCGGTTCCGCTTCGCGAGGCGCTGCGCATCAGCGTCGAGGTCGCGAAAGGACTTGCCCACGCGCACGCGCAAGGCGTCATCCACCGCGATCTCACGCCTGGAAACATCTATCTCTGCGAGGACGGCCAGGTGAAGTTGCTCGACCTCGGCCTCGCCCACGCCTTCGGTCATCGCAAGATCGACGGCGGCACACCCTCGTACATGGCGCCGGAGCAGCGGCGTTGCGCGCCCGAGGACGAGCGGACCGACGTGTTCGCCCTGGGAGTCATCCTCTTCGAGATGCTCACGGGCGAGCTCCCGTTCCCCGGCGACCACCGAACGTCGCTCCCGGAGTCGTCGACGGGCCTGCTCCTCGACGTTCCCGAGCAACCGGCGCTGGCCGATCTGGTCATGCAGATGCTCTCCAGCGACCCGGTGAGGCGGCCTCGCGACGCGGGCGAGGTGCTCGTGGCGCTGACGGTCTTCCAGCAGGAGCTGGAGCGGGCGCAGCCGGCGGATGCGCCGCCTGCGCGCCGCCGCCGGTCGGACGAGCGCAGGAGGCCGGAGCGCACCTGGGTCTGCAGCATCCTCGTCGTGGAGATTCTCCGGTATTCGGATCAGTCGGTGGATCTCCAGGCCGCCTGGAAAGAGCGCTTCAACCGGGTTCTCGCGCGCGCCATCCAGGACGTGCCCGAAGCCGACCGTGTCCTCCTCGATATGGGCGGGGGCGCCGCCATCTGCTTCCTCGGCGATCCCGAAGGTGCCATCGCCAGCGCGATGGGGCTGATCGGAAGCCTGGTGCCGGAATCGAGCGGGCCGGCCGGCCGGATGCGCGTGCGCGCCGCGATCCACCTCGGGGCGGTGAAGCTGGTGAAGGACGTCAACGGGAACCTGAACGCGCTCGGCGACGGTCTCTACGTCGCGCAGCGCGTGATGGGGTTCGCCGGTGAGAACCAGATCCTTGCGTCGCGGTCGTTCCACGACGTCGCCAGCTGCCTTTCGGAGGCGTACCGGCCGCTCTTCACGTTTGGTGGCGTTCACCGCGACGAGCAGATGCGCGAGCATACCGTCTACGAGCTCCACCATCCTGGCATGGCCGTGCGCCCTCCGCAGGCGGGTCGAACGGCGACCCTGGAGATCTCCGCCGCCTCGGCCCCGCCGCTGGATGCCGCGACCCGCGCAGCGATCGAGGGCCGCGCCGCCGGCGTTCTCGGGCCCATCGCCCACCACCTGGCGAGGGCGGTCGGCGCGCGGGCGTCCACGCCGCGCGAGCTTGGCGAGACGCTCGCGGCGTTCATGCCGGAGAGCCGCGACCGCGAGGAATTCCTTCGCGCGTGCGCCCCCCCGCCGCCCGCGAAGGTCGCGACTTCCGCCCCCTCCCCGTTCAGCGCGGGAGTGCTCGAGCGCGCCGGCCGCGAGCTGGCCGGCTATCTGGGTCCGGTAGCCAGGATCCTGGTTTCGCGCACGTCGGCGAAGGCCACCTCGGAAGAGGAGCTCTACGACCTGCTGTCCGCGGAGATCCAGTCTCCCAAGGACAGGGACGCATTCCGCAGGAAGGGACCGGCGGCGCGCCACCGTCGCTGACGCGCCGCACTCGCCCCTGTGTCACTCAGCGCTCGCGACGTATGGCGTAGCAGGAACCGGCTGGGCGGAGACCTGAGCGGCCGGGGCAGCGGCGCTGTGCGCCCGGTGCGCGTCGCCGAGCCGCGCCAGCGTGTAGGCGAACCCGAAGAACCAGGCGGCGATCACGATGACCGGGAAACCCCACTCGCGCATCTTGTTCATGACCGAGGACTTCATGGTGGCTGCCTCCTTGTAGGCTGCGACCAGAGCAGCCGGCGTGCCAGCCCGAAGTGCCTGAATGCACTCGAGAACGGACAAATCGAAACGATTGAGGGCGGGTGGCGCCGCGTAGCGCTACAGCGGGTCAGCGGCCGAACGAGCCTGGATCGATTTCGAATCGGCGCAGCCACCGTTGCACCTGCGTGCGCGCCTTTCCCATCGAGCGAGCAACCGCGGTCACGTTTCCACCGTTTTCGCGCAGTTGCTTCATCAGCTCCTCGCGCAGACGCTGGTCCTGCTCGCGGACCGGCTCCGGGGAGCTCGGCTGCTTGGGCGGCGTGCGGACGCCCTCGGGAAGGTGCTCCAGCTCGATCCGGCCGTCGCGCGCCAGGACCAGCGCGCTGGCCAGGCATTTCTCCAACTCGCGCACGTTGAGTGGCCAGTCCTGGAGCAGCATCAGCCGCGCAGCGTCCGCCGAGAACCTGACCGAGCTGGCCGCCTCGCCCGCGCTCTTCCCGATCAACGCTGCCGCGATCACGCCGAAGTCCTCGCGGCGGTCGCGCAAGCGCGGGAGCGAGATCGTCGCTCCGTCCAGGCGGGCGAGCAGGTCGGGACGAAACAACTCTCGCGCGGCGAGGGCACCCAGGTCACGGTGGGTTGCAGCGACGACCCGAAGATCGATCTTCACCGGGCGCGTTGCTCCGACGGGCATGACCTCGCTCTCCTGCAACACGCGCAGCAGGGTGGCCTGCGCCGGCTGGGGCAAGTCGCCAATCTCGTCGAGCAGCAGCGTGCCGTGGTCGCTGCTGCGCACCAATCCGGCCCGGTCCTCGATGGCGCCGGTAAAGGCGCCCTTGCGGTGGCCGAACAGCTCCGATTCGATGAGATGGGGCGCGATTGCGCCGCAATTCACCGCTACGAACGGTCCCGGGCGCCCGGAAAGCTCGTGGATGGCGGACGCGATCAGCTCCTTCCCGGTCCCGCTCTCGCCGCGAACCAGCACGGGCACTTGGGACCGGGCGAAGGCCACCACGCGCTGCAGGATCGCCGCGAAGGTGGGCGACAGGGTCGCCATCCCGCGAGCGACTGGCCGCAAGTCGCGGCTGTCGAGGAAGGTGGGTTCCGCCCGCGGCAGCGCCTCGCGGAAGACGAAGAAGCTGTGCCCGAGCTCCAGCAGGGCGCCGTCGGCGAGCGGCGAGGTGGTGACGCGCTTGCCGTCGATCAGGGTCCCATTCTTCGATCCGAGGTCTTCGAGCACCCAGCTTCCGAGCACCCTTTGCAAGCGCGCGTGAAGGGCGGACATGCGGCCGTCCGGGACGGAGATCTTCAGCGTGGTCGCTCCGCCTTCCTGCCCCCGCTGTATCTCAAGACAGCCGCCGCGGCCGACCGTCACCACATCCGCGCCCTCGAGCGAGAAGCGCGCCCCGCCCTCGAGCGGCCGATCGCACTTGAACGCCAGGAAGAGATATGGTTTCCCCGGGCCGGGCGCGGACTTTCGTTCGTGCGTCTGCGTGATGGTGTGGGTGGCGGCCATCCGCGGCGATTCTACGGCAGCTGGACCACCCATTGCACCCCGCCTTCAGGCGTTCAGGCCGTCGTGGGGAAACACGCGGACCTTCCGGGCGCTCACCACCACCTCGTCGCCTGCCTCGAGCTGCAGCGCTTCGAGGCGCGCGCGTGGAATCTCGACCTCGATGACCCGTGAATCGGAGTGCGCCTCGACCTCCAGCCGCGCGGTAGGACCGATGACCAGAATCCGTCGCACCGTGGCCGGCAGACCGGCGCCGGTGGGCAGGCCGGGCTCGACGTCCAGATCGTGGGGCCGGGCGTAGGCGACCGCCTCGATGCCCGGTTCGATTTCCTGGGGGTCCAGCGGAAGATGGTGCTCGCCGACCTGCAGCACGTCGCCTTCCACCCGGCGGTGATCGACGCGCCCGTGGAAGAGGTTGACGGTCCCGAGGAAGCTGTACGCGAAAGGCGTCGCGGGATGGTCGTAGACCTCGTCGGGACTGCCCACCTGCTCGATCTGCCCTTCGTTCATCAGCACTACGCGGTCGGCCACTTCCAGCGCCTCTTCCTGGTCGTGAGTGACGAAGACGGTGGTGACGTGCAGGTCGTCGTGCAGCCGGCGCAGCCACCGCCGCAGGTCCTTGCGCACCCTGGCGTCGAGCGCGCCGAACGGCTCGTCCAGCAGCAGGACCTTGGGCTCGACGGCCAGCGCGCGGGCGAGCGCGATGCGCTGGCGCTGGCCGCCCGAGAGCTGCGCCGGGTAGCGGTCCGCAAGCCAGTCGAGTTGGACCAGGCGCAGCAGATCGTGGACCCGCGCGCGGATCTCTTCGCGCGAAGGCCGCGACCTTCGCGGCCTCACCCGCAAGCCGAAGGCTACGTTCTCGAAGACCGTCATCTGCCGGAAGAGCGAGTAGTGCTGGAAGCAGAAGCCCACCTGGCGCTCGCCGGTGCCGCGTCCCGAGGCCTCCTCGCCGTCGATGAAGACTTCACCGGAATCGGCAGGGGTCAAGCCTCCGATGATGCGCAACAGCGTGGTCTTGCCGCAGCCGCTCGGACCGAGCAGCGCCACCAGCTCGCCCTTGCCGATCTCGAGCGAGACCCCGTCCAGGGCGATGAAGCCGCCGAAGCGCTTGCTGACGTTGCGAAGCCTGATGCTCATGGTTTCACCCGGGGACCCGCGGATTCCGCCACCGATCCGGCATGCTGGCGCGCCACCCGCCACTCGACGGCGGTCTTGAGCGCGAGCGTCACCAGCGCGAGCAGCGCGAGCAGCGAGGCCACCGCGAAGGCGGCGGCGAAGTTGTACTCGTTGTAGAGGATCTCCACGTGCAGGGGCAGCGTGTTGGTCTGGCCGCGGATGTGGCCGGAGACGACCGATACCGCGCCGAACTCGCCCATCGCGCGCGCGTTGCAGAGGATCACTCCGTAGAGCAGGCCCCACTTGATGTTGGGCAGGGTTACGCGCCAGAACGTCTGCCAGCCCGACGCGCCGAGAATGCGCGCCGCCTCTTCCTCCTCGCTTCCTTGCGCCTGCAACAGGGGGATCAGCTCCCGCGCCACGAACGGGAAGGTGACGAAGACGGTGGCGAGCACCATGCCGGGCACGGCGAAGACGACCTTGACGCCGTGTGCATTGAGCCACGGGCCCAGCCACCCTTGAGCGCCGAAGATGAGCATGTAGATCAGGCCGGCCACCACCGGAGAGACGGAGAACGGCAGGTCGATGAGCGCGACGAGCACGCGCTTGCCGCGGAACTCGAATCTGGCGACTGCCCAGGCGGCCGCGATGCCGAACGCCATGTTGAGGGGCACCGCGACGGCGGCGATCAGAAGCGTGAGCCGGACCGCGGCGAGCGCGTCCGGCTCGGCGATGGACGCGACATAGACGTCGATTCCTTTTCGCAGCGCGGAGGCGAAGACGGCCGCGAGCGGCACGACGAGGAACAAGCCGAGGAAGGCGAGCGCGACGCCGGTGAGCAGCCAGCGGACGGCGGGCCGTTCGCTCGTGACGACGGGTGCGTCGAGGGTCGCGGTGGTCATCGTCAGGCTCCCAGGGCTTCCCCGCGCCGCGCGCGGTGTTGCAGGCCGTTGATCAGCATCAAGAGTACGAACGAGGCGACCAGCATCACCACCGCGATGGCGGCTGCACCCGCGTAGTCGTACTGCTCCAGCTTGGTGATGATCAGGAGCGGGGTGATCTCGGACACCATCGGCACGTTGCCGGCGATGAAGATGACCGAGCCGTACTCGCCTACGGCGCGGGCGAAGGCCAGGGCGAAGCCGGTGATCAGTGCTGGAGCCAGGTGCGGGAGAATCACGCGCCGGAAGGTCTGCCAGCGGGAGGCGCCCAGGCTGGCCGCGGCCTCTTCCAACTCGCTGTCGAGGTCCTGGAGCACGGGCTGCACCGTGCGCACCACGAACGGCAAGCCGATGAAGGTGAGCGCCACGATCACGCCCAGCGGCGTGAAGGCGACCTGGATGCCGAGCGGCTCCAGCAGGCGTCCGATCCAGCCGTTGCGCGAATACACCGCGGTCAGCGCGATCCCGGCCACCGCGGTGGGGAGCGCGAACGGCAGATCGACGAGCGCGTCCACCAGGCGCCTCGCGGGAAAGCGGTAGCGGACCAACACCCACGCGACCAGCAGACCAAAGAGGGCGTTGGTGGCGGCGGCCAGCAGCGCGGCGCCGAACGTCAGGCGGTACGTCGCCAGCACCCGCGGCTCGGTGACCGCGTGCCAGAAGGCCGTCCAGCCCAGGCCGGAGGCCTTGATGAAGGCGGCCGAGAGCGGAAGCAGGACGATCAGGCCCAGGTAGAGCAGCGTGTAGCCCAAGGAGAGGCCGAATCCGGGCAGAACGCGCCGTGTCCGCGCTCGCGTGCCCGTCATCGCCTGGCCACCGGCGCATAGATCTGATCGAAGAGCCCGCCGTCGGCGAAATGGACCCGGTTTGCGCTCTGCCAGTCGCCCGCCACATCCTCCAGCGTGAACAGTTTCAGCTTGGGGAACCGCGCCGCGTGCTCCGCCGCGATCTTTGGATCCACCGGGCGGTAGTCGTGCTTGGCGATGATCTGCTGGGCTTCCGGCGAGTACAGGTATGCGAGGTAGGCCTCTGCCACCTTTCGGGTCCCCCGCTTGTCGACCACGCGGTCCACCACGCTCGCCACCGGCTTGGCCAGGATGCTGCTCGGCGGCGCGACGATCTCGAATCTGTCCTGTCCGAGCTCGCGCCCTCCGAGGAGGATCTCGTTCTCCCAGTTGATCAGCACGTCCCCGATGCCGCGCTCGACGAAGGTGGTGGTGGCGCCGCGGGCGCCGGAGTCGAGCACCGGCACATTGCGGAAGAGGCGGGCAACGAAGTCCCTCGCCGCGGCTTCGTCCCGTCCCGACTTGAGCAGCGCGTAGCCCCACGCAGCCAGGTAGTTCCAGCGGGCGCTCCCGGAGGTCTTGGGGTTGGGTGTGATCACCGAGACGCCGGGCTTGATCAGGTCGTCCCAGTCCTTGATGCCTTTGGGATTTCCTTTGCGGACCAGGAAGACGATCGTCGAGGTGTACGGCGAGCTGGCGTTGGGCAGACGTCCCCGCCAGTCCTTCGCCAGCAGCCCTTTGTCGGCCAGGACGTCGACGTCGTAGGCGAGGGCCAGCGTGACGACGTCGGCTTCCAGGCCGTCCAGGACCGCGCGGGCCTGCTTGCCCGATCCGCCGTGCGACTGGCGCAGCGTGACCGTCGAGCCGGTCTTTGCCTTCCACTGCCGGGCGAATGCGGCGTTGAGCTCCTGGTACAGCTCCCGGGTGGGGTCGTACGAGACGTTGAGCAGCGTGGTCTCCTCCGCGAAGGCCGGACCGGTGCCGGCCCAGGAGACGAAAGCTGCCGCAAGCAGCAGCAGTTTGCCGGGAAGAAGGGGACGCTTGAACCAGGACTGCATCGTGCACCTCGCGGGACTGCCTTGGCGGGAAGCCACGAACGACGTCCGTGGCCAGCTCAACCGGGCGAGGAGTGCGATTCAGGCGTGGTGGGTGCTGCTTCGCCTCAAGCGCGTCCGCGGCCCCGGCCCTTCAGGGGACCGGGACAACAACAGAGCGGGCAGCCGAGGTGGACGACCATGCCGGACTTGATAGCGAAGGGGAGCGCGGCCGTCAAGATGTGTATGTGTGTCTTGACAGATCGATCGCCTGCCTGTTACCCACGATGCATCATGCTTCGAACCCGCGCTTGCGCCTGTTGTTGTCGCCCCGGCCTTCCGGCCCGGGTGTGCGCGCGAGCGTAGCGGCGAGCTGACCTCCACCGCCTCGAGCTCCGTCACCGCCCCGGCCATCCGGTTTCGCGGACGTTTCCCCCGCAACCCGTTTTGGCGCCCGCGTGGCGCAAGGAGCCAGTCGCCGTGCCCAGGTCTTCGCCGTACTCCCTCCAGCCCTCGGAGGGCAGATGAGCAAGTCGATCTCCCCGGAAGAAGTGCAGCGGGAGGGCGTCCGGCTCGCCTCGGCGACCGCTGTCGAGGCGCTGGCCTGGGCGGAGTCGCGCTTCGGCCCCGGCGCGGTCATCGCGTCGAGCTTCGCCGTCGAGGACGTGGTGCTCATCGATCTCGCCGCGAAGCACGCGCCGTCGCTGCGCGTGTTCACCCTGGACACCGGTCGCCTCCCTCCCGAGACCTACGAAGTGATGGAGGAGCTGCGCCGCCGCCGCGGGCTCGTGGTGGAGACCTACTTCCCCGAGCGCGAGGCGGTCGAGCTGCTGGTGCGCGAGAAGGGCCATTTTTCCTTCCGCCGTTCGATCGAGGACCGCAAGGAGTGCTGCGGGATCCGCAAGGTCGAGCCGCTCAGGCGCGCGCTCGCCGGCCGCGCGGCCTGGGTCACGGGACTTCGCCGCGAGCAGTCCGTCACGCGCACCGCCGTCGAAGTGCTGGAGCTGGACGCGGCGCATGGCGGCATCGCCAAGCTGAACCCGCTCGCTGCCTGGACGGAAGACCAGGTGTGGAGCTACGCGCGCGAGCACGGCCTGCCCGTCAACGCGCTGCACGCCCGCGGCTACCCTTCGATCGGTTGCGCGCCTTGCACGCGCGCGATCGCGCCAGGAGAGGACGCGCGAGCGGGCCGCTGGTGGTGGGAGTCGGCGGAGCACAAGGAGTGCGGGCTGCACCTCGGAGGCCAGCGATGACGCGCCTCTCGCACCTGCGCGAGCTGGAGGCCGAGAGCATCCACATCATCCGCGAGGTCGCGGCCGAGCTTTCGCGCCCGGTGCTCCTCTACAGCATCGGCAAGGACTCGCAGGCCTTGCTGCACCTGGCCCGCAAGGCCTTCCACCCGGCGCCGCTGCCGTTCCCGCTCTTGCACGTCGACACCACCTGGAAGTTCCGCGCCATGTACGAGCTGCGCGATCGCATCGCCCGGGAGCCCGGCATCCACCTGATCGTCCACAAGAACCAGCGCGCGCTCGACCAGGGAATGAACCCCTTCGACCACGGCAGCTCCAAGTACACGCACGCGCTGAAGACGCAGGCGTTGCTGGACGCGCTTGCGCTCCACGGCTTCGACGCGGCCTTCGGAGGCGCACGCCGCGACGAGGAGAAGTCGCGCGCCAAGGAGCGCGTCTACTCCTTCCGGGATCGCAACGGCCAGTGGGACCCGCGCAACCAGCGGCCCGAGCTGTGGAGTCTGTACAACGGCCGCGTCGAGCGGGGCGAGAGCATCCGCGCCTTCCCGCTCTCCAACTGGAGCGAGCTGGACGTCTGGCAGTACGTGCTGGAGGAACGCATCCCGGTGGTGCCGCTCTACTTCGCCGCTGAGCGGCCGGTGGTGGTGCGCGACGGCAACCTCATCGTCGTCGACGACGACCGGTTCCGCTTCCGGCTGGGCGAGCGACCCGTCCTGCGCCGGGTGCGCTTCCGCACGCTGGGGTGCTATCCGCTGAGCGGCGCGATCGAGTCTTCGGCGACCAGCGTGCCGGAGATCATCGACGAGATGCAGCGCAGCCGGCACTCGGAGCGTCAGGGGCGCATGATCGATCACGACGAGGAAGGCTCGATGGAGCTCAAGAAGCGCGAGGGATACTTCTGATGGCGCCTCCTGGAAGCTCCGCCCTCCGCCTGGAAGAGGAGACCCGCGAGCTGGTCCGCGTGGTGGCCATGGGCTCCGTCGACGACGGCAAGTCCACGCTGCTCGGGCGCCTCCTCTACGAGACCGGCGCGCTCTACGACGATCAGCTCGCGGCGGTGAAGCGCGCCTCGCGGCTGGGCGGCGAGCTCGACTTCTCCCTGTTCACCGACGGCCTGCGCGCCGAGCGCGAGCAGGGCATCACCATCGACGTCGCCTACCGCTACTTCTCGACCCCGCGCCGCAAATTCATCCTCGGCGACACGCCTGGTCACGCCCAGTACACGCGCAACATGGCCACCGGCGCATCGACCGCGGACGTGGGCATCGTGCTCATCGATGCGCGGCTGGGGGTGCTCCCACAGAGCCGCCGTCACCTCGCCATCGCGGCGCTGCTCGGCATTCCCAAGCTCGCGGTCTGCATCAACAAGCTCGATCTGGTCGGCTTCGATCGCGGCGTCTACGAGCGGATTTCGGCGGACGTGCGCGCCTTCGCCGCGCGGCTGGGGTTCGACGGTCTGAAGATCTTCCCGGTCTGCGCGCGCGACGGGGACAACGTCGCCGAGCGCAGCGCGCGCACGCCCTGGCACAAGGAAGGGACGCTGCTCGACTTCCTCGAAACCGTGCCGGTGGCGCGCGAGGCTGCCTCGGGGCGCTTGCGCTTCCCGGTGCAAGCGGTGATCCGCGCCGACCCCGATTATCGGGGATACGCAGGACGTATCGCCTCCGGAACGGTTCGGGTCGGCGATGAAGTGGTGGTGCTGCCCTCGGGCGCGCGCACCCGCGTCCAGTCCATCGACACCTTCGAAGGCCAGCTCCTGGCGGCGTCGGCGCCGCTCTCGGTCACGCTACGGCTCGCCGACGCGGTGGACGCGAGCCGCGGTGACCTGATCGCCCCCGCCGGCGCGGCGCCGGCTCCAAGGACGGAGCTCGAGGCCAATGCGGTGTGGCTGTCCGAACGGCCGCTCGATCCGGGCCGCGCATACCTGCTCAAGCACACCACGCGGCTGGTGCCGGCGCGGGTGGAGGCGGTGCGCTGGCGGCTCGATCCGGAGACGCTGGAGGAGCAGCCGGCGGTGCGGCTGGAGCTCAACGAGCTGGGCCGGATCGTCGTGCGCTGCATGCGCCCCGTGGCGAGCGACGCGTACGCAGACAACCGCGCGACGGGAGCTTTCATCCTCATCGACGCGCTCACCAACGACACGGTGGCCGCGGGTACGGTGGTCGAGAGCGCTTCCGGCGAAAGCGTGCGCGAGGCGCCCGGAGACGCGCAACCCATCAGCGCCGAGGAGCGGCGGGCCCGCCTCGGACACTGCGCCGCAATCGTCCTGGCGAGCGACGAGCGTGCGGCAGCGGTGCTGGAGCGCTCCCTCTTCGATCGGGGTTGCGCGGTCACGGCGGCGCGCAGCGCGGAGGCGGCGCTCGCCTGCGCGGCGGCGGGTCTGGTCGTCATCGTCGCGATCAGCGGCGACGATCTCGCGCGGGCGCGAATGCACTCTGAGCTCCGCGCAGGCGGCGCTCCCCTGGTCGAGCCTCGCTCCGACCTGGAAGCGGTGCTGGCGAGGCTGGAGGAGCTGGACGCTCTCCCGCGCGGGTGAGTAAAGGGGACCGATGCTTCCCTTCAACCGCAGAGCGCGCAGAGCGCACGGAGTTTTTTTGGGTTTTGAACCAACCCATCCTCCGCGCGCTCTGCGCGCTCTGCGGTTGATCTGAAGCGCACTCACCGCAGCCAGCCCAGGAGAATCGGGACCAGGATGGCGGTTGCGACGCCGTTCAGCGCCAGCCCGATCCCGGCGAACGTGCCCGCCAGCTCGTTCATCTGGAACGCGCTCGCCGTTCCGAGGCCATGCGCCGCGACTCCGGCGGAGAAGCCTCGGCCGCGCCAGTCGCGGATCCGCAGCGCGTCGAGCAGGGGCGTCACCAGGACGGCGCCGATGATGCCGGTCGCGATCACGAACGCGGCGGTCAGGGAGGGTAGCCCGCCGATCTGCTCGGAGACGGCCATCGCGATGGGCGTGGTCGCCGACTTCGGCGCCATCGACCTGAGCGTTTCGCTGTCAGCGCCGAGCCACCGCGCCAGTCCCACCGCGCTGAGGATCGCCGAGGCCGAGCCGGCGGCGAGCGCGGCGATCATCGGCACCAGCGCCTGCCGGACCTCGGCGCGGTTCTGATAGAGCGGCACCGCCAGGGCGACCGTGGCTGGCCCGAGCAGGAAGTGCACGAACTGCGCGCCCTCGAAGTAGGTCTCGTACGGCGTGCCGGTGGCATGCAGCAGCGCGATCAGGATCGCCACCGCGATGAAGACGGGATTCGCCAGTGGCCGTTCTCCGGCGCGCCGGAAGATCCATGCGCCCACTTCGTACGCCAGCAGCGTCGCCGCCAGCCAGAGCAAGGGTGTGGCGCTGAGGTACACCCACACCTGCTCGACGGGTCCCATCAGCGCTCTCCCTTCCCGCGGGCGACGAGTTGGAAGACAAGCGCCGTCACCGCGACCGTGACCGCTGTGCTGACCACGAGCGCGATGGCGATGGGCAGCAGCTCGGCGCGGAGGCGGCCTGCGTGTCGCATCAGCCCCACGCCGGCGGGAACGAAGAGCAGGGAAAGATAGCGAAGCAGCCCTTGAGCAGGCTCGCGCACCGGTTCGACCACGCGCACGCGGCCCAGCAGCAGGGCAAAGAGCAGCAGCATGCCCAGCACGGGCCCCGGGAGCGGCAGGCCGAGAAGACGGGCGGCGACCTCGCCCGCGAGCTGACAGCCCAACAAGACGGTGAGCGCAGTGATCATGCGGGCGACAATACCGGGAGTCGCGATAGCATCGGTGCATGCGGAGACTGCTCCTGCTGTTCGCGCTCTGCGCGTGCGCGCACCTGAAAGACGACCAGACGGTGTGCCAGGAGTCGCGCGACGTGCGCTGCCTGGGCCGGACCGCCTGCACGATGGACGCGGCGCGCGGTTGCCGTGTCTGCCGCTGCGAGGCGGTATCCGTCGAAGGTCCCGACGGCAGACCCCAACCTCCGCCGCCGCCTTCGAACGATCCGCGCTGACTAGCCCCGGCCACCCATCAGGCCGCGTGCCTCAGGCTGTCGAACGCGGCAGCGTGCGCCACGAGCGCGGACGGCGCTTTCGAAGGTGGCTTAGGGGCTACGCCTGAGCGCGGTTACTCGCAAGCTCGGTTATGAGATGCGTTCCAACGGACAAACGGTCGCCGTCATCTCGTGATGGACACCATGCAGCAGGAGGCGCAGGACGGCTACGACATGGTGGAATGGGCGGCCGTCCAGTCCTGGTCGAACGGCAAGGTGGGCATGTTCGGAGGGTCGTATGTCGGCCTGACGCAGTGGCAGCCGGCGATCCATACGCCGCCGCACCTCAAGGCGATCGCCCCGATGATCACCGCGTCCGACTACCACGACCATTGGACCTACGTGAACGGCGCCTTCGACCTCTGGTTCGCGCAGAGCTGGATGCTGCTCACCTTCGCGGGCGAGCAGTACATGCGCAACCTCGAGGCGCAGGGCAAGACGCCGGCCGAAGTGACGGCGCAGACCGCCGCGTGGGTTGCCCAAGGCCGGCGGGACATCCTCACCAAGTGGGTCTGGCAAC
>DATBZA010000082.1:0-9770 GCA_036513415.1 Myxococcales bacterium
AACCAGCGTGAGCGGGCTGTCCGGCGCGGTCTCCGCAGCGGGCCTGCGCCGCAGCCGGTGCGCGAGCGCATCGGTGACCGATACCAGCAGGAAGACCACCACCACCAGCGTCGACGCGCGGTCGTAGAACCCGAGTTGGACGGCGTTGTAGAGCGCGAGCCCCAGCCCTCCCCCGCCGGCGAGCCCCACCACGGTGGACGCGCGGAGGTTGTGTTCCCAGCGCAGGAGCGTGTAGCTGGCGAGCGTCTCCCGGGCCTGCGGCCACGCCGCCCAGAGAATCCGCTGCAGGCCGGAAGCGCCGATCCCGCGCAGCTCCTGGACGGCGTCCGGGGGCACCTCCTCCAGCGACTCCGCATACAGCTTGCCGAGGACGCCGGCGGTGTGCAGCCCGAGCGCCAGCACGCCGGCGAACGGACCGAGTCCCACCGCCAGGATGCAGAGGAGGACCCAGATCAGCTCGGGGATGGATCGCAGCAGCGCCAGCGTCAACCGGGCGCCCGCGTAGAGCAGGGCGCGGACCGGCCGGACCGCCGCCTCCGGATCGAACATCAGCGAGGCCGTGGAAGGCACCGCCAGCGCGCCGCCCAGCAGCATCCCCAGCGCCGTCCCGATCACCGAGATGGCCACTGTCTGCCAGAGAGGGCCGAGGATGGAGGCGAGGAACGCCGGCGAGACGTCCGGCGGAAAGAGCTGCGCGGCGAAGCGGCCCAGGTGCGGGAGTGCCTGCGGCGCGAAGAGGGCTCCGAAGCCCGCTTGCCCGAACGCGGCGACCAGCAGCAGGGCCCAGAGGATCGGCCGGCCCCGCCGCACCGGCCTCAGCTCCACCATGTCGCGCAGCACCCCGCTGCCGTGCACGGCGTTGCGCCGGAAGCGTCCGCGCAGCGTCCGGCTGAACGCATCCACGCAGAGCACCAGGATGACGAAGGCGGCGAGCAGCGTCGTGACCTGGCCGTACTCGAACAGCCGCATCGACAGGTTGATCTCGGCGCCGATCCCGCCCGCGCCCACGAACCCCAGCACCGCCGCGGAGCGCACGCAGCACTCGAAGCTGTAGAGCGTGTAGGCGGTGACCGACCCGGCGGCCTGCGGCCAGATGGCGGCGGCGAAGACCTGGAGCCGCGACGCTCCCGCCGAATGGATGGCCAGCACGGGTCCCTCCGGAACCGCCTCGAAGAGGTCGGCGTAGACGCGCCCGAGGACGCCGGCGTAGCTGACCGCGAGCGCCAGGGTGCCAGGCAGGGGGCCCAGACCGAACCCGACCACGAAGAGCAGCGCCCAGACCAGGTCCGGCACCGATCGCAGGAACCTCGCCAGGCCCTTGGCGCCAAGGCTCAGCGCGCTGGCGAAGCCGGACCCGTCCGCCTCGACCAGCGGGCCTCGCCGCCACAGGCTCGCGGTGCCGAGGATGCCGAGCAGAAGGCCGAGGACCGCGGAGAGCACGGTGCCCGCGATCGAGATGCCCAACGTGCGCACCGTGGCCTCGCCCACCACCCGCAAGAACGCCGGCGAGACGTCCGGCGGAAAAAGCCCCCGCGCGAATGCGCCCACCGCTCGCACGTTCGCGGGGTCGACCAGCGCGGCTGGCTGGATGCGCGCGCCCATCCAGCAGAGGATGAACGCAGCGCCGACCGCGCCGCCGAGGACGGCCCGCTTCACCCGCCCCCCTCTCGCGCGTACAAATCCTGGATGCGTCCCGGGGTCACCTCGCCCGCCGGCAGGTCGAAGAGAACCCGCCCGGAGCGCAACCCGACGATGCGCGGGAACCGCTCCACCGCCAGCTGGACGTCGTGGAGCATGGCGATCAGCGTCCGCTTCTCGCAGACGCGGCCCAGCAGATCGGCCAGTTGCACCGTGAGCCCGGGATCCAGCGACGCGAACGGCTCGTCGGCGAGGACCACCTCGGGATCCTGCACCAGCACCCGCGCGATGGCGACCCGCTGCTGCTGGCCGCCGGAGAGCTCGTCCGCGCGCGCGCCCGCGCGCTCGACCAGCCCCACCGTCGCCAGCGCGGACTTGCCCAGGCGGACCTCGTCGGGAGGGGGAGCCACGAGCGCGCGCACCGAGCGGAGCAGTGACCAGCTCGCGATCCGGCCGCAGAGCGCGTTCTGGAGCGCGCTGAGAGGGGGCACCAGCGAGGGGTGCTGGAAGATGGTGCCGATGCCACGGCGGAGCCGGCGGAGATCGCGCCCGCGCAGGGAGGCGGCGTCGCGCCCCTGGATGCGCACGACTCCGGAGGTCGGGCGCAGCGTGGCGTTGAGGAGCTTGAGGAGGGTGGACTTGCCCGCGCCGGAGGGTCCGAGCACCGCCACCCGCTCGCCGGTGCCGATGCGCAGCGTGACCCCGTCGAGGGCCTGCACGGGTCCCGCGCGTCCTGGATAGACGACGCGGACGCCCTGCAGGTCGAAGCTCATTTCAACAGTCCTGCCTGCACCGCGGCCTGTCTCAGCTTGTCGTAATCGCTGTCATTGGCAACGACGTACTGGCTGGCGGAGAGCGACTCGAGGATCTGCTTCTGCTGCGGATCGGCGGGATCGAGCGAGAGGAACGCATCCCGCACCGCGTTCGCGGCCTTCCCGTCCAGCCCCTTTCGCGCCACCCAGACGTAGTCGAAGAAGGGCGGGGTGGTCCAGAACACACGAACCTTGGCGGGATCCACCTTGCCCTGCGAGGTCATCCTCTGGAACACGGCCTCGTCGAGCGCTCCCGCATCCACCTTGCCGTTGGCGACCGCCAGCAGCGTCGCGTCGTGGCCGCCGGTGTAGATCGCTTTCGCGATCACTTCCGGGTCGACCTTGTTCTCGCGCATGAAGTACTCGGGCATCAGGTGACCGGAGGTGGAGTTCACGTCGCCGAAGGCGAAGGAGCGGCCCTTGAGATCGGAAAGCGACTGGATCGGCGACCCCGGCTGGGTGACGAAGAGGCTGTGGAAGTTGCGGTCGCGTTCGCGCTGCGCAAGCGGCTTCACGCCGGCGCGCTTCGAGGACTGCACGTAGGTGAAGCCGCCCAGGTGGGCGATGTCCACCTGATCGTTGATCAGCGCCTCGACCACCGCGGCGTAATTCGTGGGCACCGTCATCTGCACCGGCCCGGAGATCTTGCGGGAGAGGTAGTCGACCAGCGGCTGCATCTCCCGGGTCGCCTTGCCGGGGTCGGTGGTCGGGATCATGCTGACCCGCAGGGGCTGTGACGGACCCGATCGATCGCAGGCGAGCGCCAGAGAGAAAACCAGCAACGCCAGGGTTCGCATGCGGCGCACCATAACGCACGCCGGTCAGCGGCGCGCGATCAACTCGATCTCTACGCGCGCCCCTTTGGGGAGGGCGGCGACCTGCACCGTGCTCCGCGCCGGCGGGCTGCGCGGGAACCGCTTCCCATAGATCTCGTTCACGGTCGCGAAGTCGCCGAGGTCGACGACGAAGATGGTCGCCTTGACCACGTTCTCGAATCCTGCCCCCGCCGCGTCGAGGACCGCGGCCAGGTTGTCCATCACCCGCTCGGTCTGGACCCGGATGTCCCCCTGGACGAGCTGCTGGGTCGACGGATCGAGGGCGATCTGCCCGCTGGTGAAGATCAGATCGCCCGCGATCGTCGCCTGCGAGTAGGGGCCGATGGCACGGGGCGCTTTTTCCGTGGAGACGATTCCGTTCGGCATGGAGCGCCGAGCTAACGCCGCCGTGGGCATGCCGTCAAGCGGCTACTTCACCCTGACGCAGCGCTCGCCGTCCTTGTTGTTCGGGCGGTACTCATATTCCCCGAGCCACCCCTGGGCTTTGTTCTGCGCGGTGCAGGCCCCGCACTCGAGGCGCTGTTCGCCGGCGACCTTGTCGCAGTCGGAGACGTCCTTGATCGCGTGCGCACAGCCGGCTGCGAGGAGCAACAGGACGAGGCCTCGTTTCATACCCGCTCCACGGAATGCACGCCCGGGATCTGTCCGATGGCGCGCAGGACGTCGTTGAGCTGCTTCACGTCGGCGATCTCCACCTCGAACGTGCTCACCGCTCCGTCGCCGTTCGTGCGCGCGTTCGCCTGCACGATGTTGACGCCCACCTCGGCGAAGGTCTCGCTCATGCGCGCGAGCAGGCCCTTGCGGTCGTCGCTCATCACGCGCAGGTTCACCGACCGCTTGAACTCGCCATGGACGTCCCAGGCGACGTCCACCCGGCGCTCCGGGTCGGTCTCCATCGCCTTGCGGCAGCCCTGCACGTGGACGGTGACGCCGCGCCCGCGGGTGATGAAGCCGACGATCGGATCGCCCGGCACCGGGGCGCAACACTTCCCGTAGCGCACCAGCACGTCGTCCACTCCTCCGATGCGCACCCCGCCGCTGTGCCGGGTCCGCTGGGCCACGCGACGGAAGAGCTGCGTCAGCGCGCTGGGCGCCCCGTTCCCCTCGGCCTTGACCTGCTCGGTGGGCTTGAGCTTGTCCTGGGGGAAGAGCTTCTGCAGGACGTTGGTGGGCGAGAGCTTGCCGTAGCCGACCGCGCTCACCAGGTCGTCGGCGCGCGAATGCCCCATGTCGTTCGCCGCCTTGAGGAAGTCAGAGCTCTTGGCGATCTTGCCGAAGTTCAGGTCGAACCGCTTGAACTCCCGCTCCAGCAAGTCGCGCCCGATGTCGATGCTGCGTTCCCGCTGCTGGTTCTTGATGAAGCTGCGGATCTTGGCCTGGGCGCGGCTGGTCCGGACGAAGCTGAGCCAGTCCTTGTTCGGGCGGGCGTTCGGGCTGGTGAGGATCTCCACGCTGTCGCCGTTCTTCAGCTTGTAGCGGAGCGGGACCATCTTGCCGTTCACCTTGGCGCCCACGCAATGCGCCCCGATCTCCGAGTGGACCGCGTACGCGAGGTCGACTGGCGTGGATCCGAGCGGCAGGCTCTTCACGTCGCCCTTGGGGGTGAACACGAAGACCTCGTCCTGGAAGAGGTCCACCTTGACCGTCTCCAGGAACTCGCGCGGGTCCTTCAGGTCCTGCTGCCACTCCATCAGCTGGCGGAGCCAGGCGAACTTCTGCTCGTCCTTGCCGCCGCTCTTGCCTTCCTTGTAGGCCCAGTGCGCCGCGATGCCTTCCTCGGCAATCCGGTGCATCTCCTCGGTGCGCATCTGGATCTCGATGCGCTCGCCGGTGGGGCCGATGACCGTGGTGTGCAGCGACTGGTACATGTTGGGCTTGGGGATCGCGATGTAGTCCTTGAACCGCCCCGGCACCGGCTTCCAGAGCGAGTGGATGAGCCCCAGCGCCTCGTAGCAGGCTGGCACGGTCTTGAGGATGAGCCGGAAGGCGACCACGTCGTGGAGCTGGGTCACCGAGGAGAGGCCGTGCTTCCGCATCTTCTTCCAGATGCTGTAGACGTGCTTGGGCCGGCCATGGACCTCGGCCTCGAGGCCTGCCTCCTGCAGCTTGGTCTGGAGCAGGTCGACGACATCGGCGATGAACTTCTGCCGATCCTTCTGGCTCTGCGCGAGCTGGGTCTCGACGTCCGCGTACTCGCCGGGTTTCAGGTACTTGAACGCGAGGTCCTCGAGCTCGATCTTGACCCACTGGATACCGAGCCGGTTCGCCAGCGGCGCGTAGATGTCCAGCGTCTCCTGCGCGATGCGCTGCTGCGCCTCGGGACGCATGTGCTCCAACGTGCGCATGTTGTGCGTGCGGTCGGCCAGCTTGACCAGGATGACCCGGATGTCCTTGGCCATCGCCACCAGCATCTTGCGGAAGTTCTCTGCCTGCTTCTCCTCGATGCTGACCGCCTGGGAGGACTGGAAGGTGCCGAGCTTGGTGACGCCCTCGACCAGGTCGAGCACCTCCTGGCCGAACAGCTCGCGGATCTCCTCCGGCTTGGCGAGCGTGTCCTCGATGGTGTCGTGGAGGAGTCCGGAGACGATGCTCGCCTCGTCCAGCTTCAAGTCCGCGAGCAGGCCCGCCACTTCCAGCGGGTGGACGAGGTAGGGCTCGCCTGATTTCCGGATCTGCCCCTGGTGCACCTTGGCAGAGTAGACGTACGCCTTCTTGATGAGGTCGAGGTCCGCGTCCGCGTGGTACGCACTGACCTTTTCCAGGATGTCATTGAGCCGGATCATCAGCGCAGCTGCAGAGCGTACCCTTTGAGAGAAAAGCCAGCAAACACCCAGTAACGTCCCTCGACGCGCTGTGCCAGCGCTGGATTCGGCCTTTGTTGTCCGCGGATTGACCCATCCGCCGGCCGGCTCGTATGCTCGCGCACCCATGATTACCTGTCCGGCGTGCGGCAAGGAGAACGAGGACTCCGCCTATGAGTGCAAGCGGTGCCGGGCGCCGCTGCGCGAGGAGGAGCCGCCCATCGAGTTCCAGCCCGAGGCCGGATCGCTCGGCGAGGTATGCAGCCGGTGCGAGGCGTACAACGAGCCTGGTCTGAGCGTCTGCGGCAACTGCGGAGCGCCGCTCTCGACGCAAGCTACCGGACAGCCGTCCGCGGACAAGACTCCGCCGGAGGCGTTCACCCCACCCACGCAGGTCCCGGAGACCCTTTCCGAGGAGCTGCGGGCGCTGGCCATCTCCGACGAGGAGGCGGCCGAGGCGGGGTTGACCATGGGCAACGGCTCGCTGGCGGACAAGACTCCCCCGGACCCGTTCGCCGCTCCCGGGCTCGCCGCCCCTCCGCCCTCCACCGGCCGCGCCCGCGTCGCAGCCGGTGCCGGCGCCGCGATCTCCGCCGCAGCGCCAACTGCGAGGCGCCCTCCGCCTGCTCCTCCCCCGTCGCCCCGCGCCAGGCCTCTGGAGCCCGTGCTGGCTGCCGCCCTGCCGGCGGAAAAACCGTGCCCGCAATGCGGCGCGCTGAACCCGCCGGCCGCCAAGTTCTGCTTCGATTGCGGCAATCCGTTCCCCCGGAAAGCGGCTGCGGCCTCGCAGGCTCCACCGTCGATCCAGGTCGATGCGGAGCTGGCCGCGGAGACGTACGAGGACGCGACGATGGAGAGCCCCCCCGTCGCCCTCGAAGAGCCGGTTCCCGCCGAGTCCTTCTCCGAGCCGGTGCCGGAAGAGCAGCCGCCGCCGTTCGCGGCCGGGCTGGTGCTGGAGACCGGCAGCGCGCCGGGCACCCAGTTCGCCCTCGCGCACCTGGAGAACAGCATCGGCGGCTCGGCCGCCCACATCGGGTTGGGCGAGGACGCATTCGTCGCGCCGCACGCGGCGACGCTCGCCTTCGTGGAGGACCGCTTGGTGCTCCGGGACGAGGGGAGCGCCAACGGCATCTACGTGAAGGTGCGGGAGTCCGCCGTCCTGGAGCCCGGCGACCTGTTCCTCGCCGGCGAGCGTCTCTTGAGATACGACGGCCCCGTGGAGTTGCCGCCCACGGCCGCGGGCGACCCCCCCTTCCTGGGCGCTCCCCGCGCGGAGGGCGCGGTGGTGCGGGTCACGGAGGTGCTGGCCGGCGCGAAGACCGGCCGGACCTGCTACCGGGCGGGCGGGATCTCCGTCGGCCGGACCGGCTGCGACATGAACTTCGGCTCCGACTCGCTGCTCGCCGCGAAGCACCTCGAAGTGCGGATCGCCGAAGGCGGCGCGGCCACGCTAGCCGACCTGGGCCAGGCTCCCTCCGGCGTCTTCCTGCGTGTGCGGTCCCAACAGCCGGTAGAGCTGCAGGCCGGCGACGTGGTGCGGGTGGGCGAGCAACAGCTGCGGGTCGAGCTCGGTTAGCCCCGGCGCCGCTACACCTCAGGGCCTGCGCTTGAGCGAGGTCATGGTCCTTTCAAAATCGCATCCACCGCGGTGCCGTACTTCTTCCCGTCGAGGCGCTTCGCCGCCGCGTACTCCTGCCTGGCGCGCTCGGGTTGCGAGCTCCGGAAGAGGCCCCCGAGGCGGTAATGCGCCTCCGCATTCTCGGGATCGGCCTCGACGGCCTGGAGCAGCAGGTCGCGGGCCGCACCGTGGTCGCTGGCGGCTTCTCGTTCGGCGGCGCTCCGCACCAGCTCACTCGCGCGCGCCCGGTCCCGGGAGCCGGGCATGCCGACCGCGGACATGCGGAGCATGGGTCGGGCGGGATTTGAACGCTGCCACCGCCAGGCCAGCCCGGCCAGGACGGCCACGGCAGCTGCGCCGGCGATCGCGGAGCTGGGAAGCCGGCGCTTCTGGGTGCGTTCGGGGGCCTTCGCCGGCGTCTTCGCCCGCTGCGAAGATCGCCGCGGCTCCATCGGGACCGCAGGTCTGGGGTCGTGCGTGGCCCGCTCCGCCGCCGCCTCGTTCCCCTGCGGCACGGCGAGCAGGAGCTGCCGGAACTCCTCCGCCGACTGCGGCCGCCGCGCGGGGTCCTTCGAGAGGACGTGGAGGATGAGGGACTCCATCCGCTCCGAGATGGGAGCTCCGGGCTCCCGCTCGCGCGGTGGGACCGGCGGCTCGTGCACCTGCCGGGTGAGCACATCCATGGAGCTCTCGCCGTCGAAGGGCAGCTGCGAGGTCACCATCTGGTAGAGCATGATCCCCACGGCGTAGAGGTCACAACGCGCGTCGAGCTTTCCGCCCGTCGCCTGCTCCGGCGCCATGTACTGCGGGGTCCCGCAGACCACGTCCGCACGGGTCAACCCCGGCAGATCGCTGTCGAGGATCTTCGCGATCCCGAAGTCGAGCACCTTGACGAAGTCAGGGTGGTCGCGCCGCTGCTCGACCATGATGTTTTCGGGCTTCAGGTCGCGGTGGATGACGTGGTGGGCGTGAGCCTCGCCCAGGGCCGCGAGCACCTGGGCCATGATCCGGCAGAGGCGCTCCTCGGGGACCGGCCATTCGTCGCGCAGGACGCCGCGCAGGTCCTTTCCCTGGACATACTCCATCACCAGGTAGAGCGCGCCGTCCGCTTCGTTCCGCCCGAAATCGAGCACCTGGATGCTGTTGGGATGGTTGAGGCGGCTGGCCGCCATCGCTTCCCGCTCGAACCGGCCGACGACGGTCGGGTCCTCCAGCAGCGCCGGCTTGAGCATCTTCAGGCAGACGAGCCGGTCGAGGGCGAGGTGGCGGGCGCGGTAGACCTTGCCCATTCCGCCCTGACCGATCAGCTCCTCCAGCTTGAATCGGCCACCCACGGTCGCGCCGATCAGCGGATCGCGGGCGGGACGGTTGGCCAGACCCAGGCTCACGCTGACGGACGCGGGTCCGGTCGTCCGAAGCAGTGCCCCGCAGTAGACGCAGACCTTGGCGGTGCCCGGCGGCAGCGCGCGGGCGCAACGCGGGCACGTGGCGCCGCTCGGATCCTTCGCCTGCAACTCGCCTCCCCGGAAGGACGATCGCACAGGTCGGCGGCTTTCACCAATCCAGGAAAAGTCCACCGAGGTCGCCGCCTTGACCCTTCTTTGGCCAGCGTCATAGAACCGATCGCATGGACTGTCCCCGCTGCGGCGCGCACAACGAAACGGACGTCGGATCCTGCCTTTCCTGCGGCGCTTCGATGAGCGAGGACGAGAGCCTTCCCACCATTGCGCAGAAGCCCATGTCCGCGGCGCCGGGCAAGAGCAGCTCGCCGCGCCTGGGCCAGGGAGCGCCCCCCAAGCAGTGCCCGAACTGCATGACCTTGAACGCAGCCACCTTCAAGTTTTGCGCGCGGTGCGGAACGCCGCTCGGCGCGACCGGCGCTCCGGCCTCGGCGCCGCCCGGCGCCAGGCCCGCGGCGGCAGGCAAGCCCGCGCCTTCCTCGAAGGCCCCCCCTCCGCCACCCGCCAAGCCTCCGGCGGCAGCGCGTCCGGCGCCTCCGCCTCCACCCAAGCCGATGGCCGGGCAGGTGCGCCCTCCCGCGCCGCCCGCCAAGCCGGCCACGCCC
>DATBZA010000083.1:0-15405 GCA_036513415.1 Myxococcales bacterium
AGCCGAGGCCGTCCGGATTGAAGGCGTGGATCGTCGGCGTGGAGTCTGCTGGCGCGCCCGTCCCGTCCGCTCCTCCGTACGCCACGAACGGATAGTAGTCGCCGGCTACGCTGATCCCGAGCTGCGCGACCGCCATGCCAGTGCGAGCCGATGGCGAAAACCCGGCGTTCGTGTCGGTCGCGGCGCTCGAGAGCTGCTCCCATCCGAGCGCTCCAGTCGCGCTCGGCTGGGCAGGAGGCGTGGTGCTGGCCGAGACACCGTCGATGCTGGCGAGCCCATTGTACGCAGCGGGTGAGGCGATGTTCTTGACGACGGGCGAGCTGGCCGGAATCTCCGTCAGTCCCGGGATCCAGACGCCGGGATCGAACAGCGAATCCGTGACCGTAGAGGCCTCATACGCCGCGATCGGATTCACGTTCCCGGGGACGTCCTTCCCGAGGAAGCTCAGCTCGATCTGTTGTCTGTAGCCGGTCACGGGGATTGAATGGCCGCTGTCGTCCTGGACGCGAAGTGAAACCTGGCCGGCGGCCTCCGGAACCTGGACCTGCAGGACGGATCCGTCCGCGAGGACCTGCGACTCGGAGACCTCGATATTGCCCCGCTTCGCCACCAGGCGCACCCCGACGAAGTTGGGGGTCGAGGTGACCGCGCCGGCGCCGGCCGACATGGTGGTCCGGACGGTACCATCCGCGCTCGGGCGCTTGGCGAGGAGGAACTTGCTCGCGTCTGCCGCCAGGGTCTTCTGCTGGGCCGCGCCACTGGCGCACTTGAACGTGCCTGCGGAGGTCGCGGTGCCCATGTCGCAGTGGTATCCGGTCGGACATTCCGCGGAGCTGGTGCAGGTGAACTTGGTCGCGTCGACCGCGCACCCGGCGGTGAAGAGCAAGGCGGCGAGAAGAGGAAGGACGGTTGCACGCATCGGCAGCTTTCCCCCGAAAAGAGTCGTGTTCATCAGAATCGCCCCGCCACGGCAGCGCCGGAGGACGTGGGCCAGAAGTAGAGAGTGCCCGCGCCGGCGCCGGCCGCGACCCCCGCGATCAGCAGCAGGGTGGAGGCTCCGTGAGCGGACTTCGATTGCGACATCAGGTCGTCGGCCGTCGCGGTGGAGTGGGGCCCGGCGAGCAGCTCGTTGTCGATGTTCTTCGCCTTGAGCGCGAAGAGGGCGCCGCCGGCAAGCATCGCCACCGAGGTTCCGGCGAGCACGTACGTCCACGTGCGACGTGTCGATGAACGCGCTTCCCGGGAAGCAGCCACCTCGGGCGCCGGCAGGGCCGAGGGCGGGGCCTGGACAGCCTTCGGCTGCGCCAGGGCAGTTCCAGCCGGCACGGCCTGGCTGGCCGCGGTACCCGCAGCCTGTGTGGCCGTGACACCCATCGGGGGAGCAGCCTGTGACCCGGGCGACGCAGCAGCAGGCGCGGACGGCGGAGGGGGTACCGGCACGGCTGGCGGTGCCGCAGGCCGCCCGCCTCCGGCGACCTCCGCGGGAGCCTCGCGGATGCCCGCGGGAGGAGACTCCTTCGTCTTCCTCTCCTTCGCCAGCAGCTCGTCGATTTCCTTGAGCGCCTTCTTCACCGCGGCGCTGCTCTGCGAGTCGGGGTTCTCGCGCAGATAGGCTTTGTAGAACTGCTTCGCCTTCTCGTACTGCCCCGCCTGCCGGTACGACTGCGCGATGTTGAAGAGCAGCGCCGGCAACGGACGCAAGCGGTAGACGAGGATGTATTCCTCGGCCGCCTTGTCGAACTCGCCCAGGTCGTAGTGCACCTTGGCCTTGGCGGCGTGCTGGCGCGCCTCTTCGAGATTGGCGGAGGTGGTCGCGGCTTGCTTCGAGACCGGCTCCTCCGCAGCCTGTCCGGCGCTTGCGAGGAGCAGCGCGGCGCTGCCCAGCGCCGCCAGCATCGTGCGATCTTTCAATGTGTCCCCCTAGAACTCGACCGGTATCGACGACTCGTCCGACTCGGAAGACGCCTGCTTTGCCTTCTTCGCCGACCGTTCCGACTTCGCCTTGACCACCGGCGGCGCCTTCGGCTCCGCCAGGAGCGAGGCTCTCACGACCTTGGGGGTATCCGCGAGAATTTCGATCGTGTAGGACACGAACTCCTTCTTGGTAAAGGCGAAGCGGACGCTGGCATTCCTCGGCACCGCCAGGTCGAAAGGAGTGACTGCCGCCTTCACGCCGCCGTTCCAGGTGGCCTCCACGACCGCGCCTATCGGATCGGAGACCACGGAAAGCTGGACCCTTTCGCTCTCCTGCCGCTTCTGCTCCTCCTCGGCGCGCTGCGCCGCCTGCCTCGCCTGGTCTCCGATTCGCTGTGCGGCGAGGTGCGCAGCCTGCTCCGCGGCCCTGCGGTTCTCGTTCGACTGCTGCAACACGAAGAGGATGATCCCGCCGACCACTGCGATCGCACCAGCGCCGACCCCGACCCACAGGCCGATGCGCGGTTTCTGCGGCGCCGGAGGCGGCGGCGTCGCGACCGTCATCTGCGGACGGGCAGGCGTGGCCGGTGTCCTTCGCTGGATCGAGGACCTCAGCGCGCGGGCCGGCGTCTTGGAGACGAGCTCGGGAATCGACTTGGTCCTGGGGCCGGAGGCGGCCGCGATCTCCTCCGCGCTCGCGGGCGGAAGCTCGCGGGAGATCCCCAGTTGCTCCATGACCTGCGCGATCGCGTCCTCCAACGCGCGCATGCTCTGATACCGGCTCTCCTGCTTCTTCTCCAGGCACTTCAGGACCACCGCCTCGTAGGCCTCGGGCGTCGCGGGAGCGATGTCGCGCGGGCGCGGCGGAGGGAGCTGGAGATGGCCGACCAGGACCTCCCCGAAACTCAGGCCCGGGAAGGGAAGCTTTCCCGTCGCCATCTGGAACATCATGCAGCCCAGGCTGTAGATGTCGCTGCGGGCGTCGATGCGCGCCGTCATGCCGCCGGCCTGCTCAGGGGACATGTACGCCGGCGTGCCCATCACCATGCCGGTCTGCGTCTTGCCGGTGGAAGCGCCCTTCTCGTCGGTGACCCGCGCGATCCCGAAGTCCACCACCTTGACGAAGTTCTTCTTGCCCTTGTGCACCGTCAGGTAGACGTTGTCCGGCTTCAGGTCGCGGTGGATGATTCCGTGGTCGTGCGCCGCCTGCAGCGCCTCGCAGACTTGAAGGAGGATCGGCCCCCCGGCCTGCAGCGGCACCGGGAGGTCGGGAACCACCAGGTCCTGCAGCGGCTTCCCGTTGAGGAACTCCATCACGAAGTAGTGCCGGTTGTCCTCGGTGACGTCGAGGTCGAGGATCTTGAGGATGTTGTCGTGGCCGATGACGTTGACCGCGCGCGCCTCGTTGAAGAAGCGATCGACGATCTTCCGGTCGGTGGCGTACTGCGGATGGAGGAACTTGATGGCGACGCGCGAGCCGATCACCGGATGCTCGGCCATGTAGACGGCGCCCATGCCGCCCTTGCCGAGCACCTTGACGACCTGGTAGCTGCCGACGGTGCGGCCGATCAGCTCGTCGTCCGGCTCGACGGATGAGAGATCGAGCCCGTCCTCTGGACAGTGTAGGATTTCCTCGTCGTATTGGGTGTGGCACTCCGGGCAAGTCCGGGACACGAAGTCTCCGCAAGTCGGCGCGCCGACAGTTGACGCCCCCGCCGCGGGTGCTGTCAAGCGCTCGAAAGACCAGCCGGAATGCGGACGTGCGGGCGATTACTTGAGGGCGTCGAGGATGTCCACCACCCCGTCGCTCGATCGCGGAGCGCGCTCTTTCCTCTGTCTTTTCTCGGGCCGCGATTTCCTGTCCGGAACCTGCACCACGGCGGAGGTGGCGACGGGCGCCAGCTTGAGCAAGGCCTGCACCGTCTGGGGCTGATCGGCGATCACGTCCATCGCGTAGTCGATGTAGCCCTGCTTGCGGAACTCGAAGTGCACCTTCGCGTTGCGCGGCACTTCCATGCTGAGCGGCGCCACTCCGCGTTTCTCTCCTCCGTCCTTCCAGGTCGCCACCACGTCGGCATCGAGGGGCTCGGAGACGACCGAGAGGAACACGGGCGCCTGCTCCCGTTGCGCCGCCGCTTCCGGAGGCTGTCGCGGCGCAGGCCGCACGGGGGTGCGCTCGCTGCGCAGCACGACGAACGCGCCGACAGCGAGCGCAGCCACCGCGATGGCGGCGATACCGGCGAACAATGCCGTGCGCCCTTGCCGCGGAGGCGGGGTGAGCTGGGTGGGCGGCACCGAAGAGCGGCGTGTCGCCGCGGCAGCGCGCTGCGGCGGTCGTGAAATCCCCGGCCGCGCGTTCGGATTGGAGATGCGGTTCTTCGAGACCGGACCCGTGGGGCGGCCCGGAGTCCGCGCGCCCGGCGACGAGGGCGGCCTCGCGTCCACCGGATGCATCTCCGCGTCCGAGTCGTCGGCGTGCGGCAGCTCCTTCGAGATGCCCAGCTTGTCCATGCAGGCCTCGATCGCCTGCTTCAGCTCCTTCATCGAGGCGTAGCGGTCCTCCTGCTTCTTCTGCAGGCACTTGAGGATGATGGCCTCGTACGCCTCGGGGATCTGCGGACTGAGCGAGCGAGGCTGGGGCGGCGGAAGCTGCAGGTGCCCGATCAGCACCTCGCCGAAGTTCGCGCCGGGGAAAGGAAGCCGGCCGGTGGCGAGCTGGAACATCATCACGCCGAGCGAGTACACGTCGCTGCGGCCGTCGATCTTGTTGCTGGCGCCGGATCCCTGCTCGGGGCTCATATAGGCAGGCGTGCCCATCACCATCCCCGTCTGCGTCTTGCCGGTGGACGCTCCGGCATCGTCGGCGATGCGTGCGATGCCGAAGTCCACCACCTTCACGAAGTTCTTCTTCCCCTTCATCGTGATCAGGTAGACGTTGTCCGGCTTCAGGTCGCGGTGGACGATCCCGCGTTTGTGCGCCGCCTCCAGGGCGTCGCAGACCTGCACCAGGATCGGCCCCGTGACGTCGAGCGGAACGGGGACGTTGTGCCTGAGGAGCGCCTGCAGGGGGCGGCCGTGCAGGAACTCCATCACGAAATAATGGCGCTGGTCGTCGGTGACGTTGAGGTCGAGGATCTTGAGGATGTTGTCGTGCCCGATGACGTTGACGGCGCGCGCTTCGTTGAAGAAGCGATCGACGATCTTCTCGTCATGCGAGAACTGCGGGTGGAGGAACTTGATCGCGACGCGCGAGCCGATCACCGGATGCGTGCCCATGTAGACCGTTCCCATGCCGCCCTTGCCCAGGAGCCTGTCCACGCGGTAGCTGCCGATGGTGCGGCCGATCACGTCGTCGGGCAGCGCGAGGTCGGTCAGCCCGCGGCCGTCCTCGGGGCAGTGAAGGACGTCATCGTCGTAGGTGTTGTGGCAGTCGGGGCAGGTGCGCGACACGGCATCCGGAGTTGAATCGCGCGGGGACGGTAGTGTCAAGCATCCAGCCGCGCCCGGGGATGTTCGCGGTTACACTGGACTTCGATGCGCTTCGCCAAGCTCCACGGCCTCGGCAACGACTTCCTCCTCCTCGACCTCCGCGAAGCGGGAGAGCCGCTGCCCGCGGCGCGGGCGCTGGGTCTTTGCGATCGCCACCTCGGCGTGGGTGCCGACGGCGTCCTGACGCTGCTCCCGGGCGACCGCATGCTGGTGCAGAACGCCGACGGCTCGATTCCCGAGATGTGCGGGAATGGCGCTCGATGTGCGGCGCTCTGGATCGCCACCGAGGGCTGCACCCGCCCGGGCGTGGCCCGCGTGGAGCTGATGACCGACGCGGGTCCTCGGCCCTGCAACGTCGACGCGCGCGAGGCGCGGCGGGGGCTGGTCGAGGTGGACATGGGGATCGCCCGGATCGAGCCGTCCCGGCGGCTCGCGCGCTGGGAAGCCATACCGGTCTCGATGGGCAATCCACATCGCGTCCTCTTCGTCGAGAACGGCGCTCCCGCCCTGGCGGCGGAAGTGGGGTCCGAGCTTTGCCGGGCCGAGAACGCGAACATCGAGTTCGCGCAGCGCACCGGTCCCCAGCGCTACCTGGCGGCCGTCTGGGAGCGCGGAGCGGGGCTGACCCAGGCCTGTGGAACCGGAGCGTGCGCGGTGGCCGCGGCGGCGGTGGCACGAGGCGAAGCACGGCGGGATGAAGACATCGCCGTCGAGCTGCCGGGGGGCACGCTCAGCATCCGTGTGGGCGCGCAAGACAGGGTGCGCATGCGAGGCCCCGCCGAGCTGGTGTTCCTCGGCGAGATCCCCTGAGAGGTGGAACCGCTGAGCTGCCTGCGGCGGCCGGGGCTAGAAGTAGAGGCTCCAGTGCATCGTCAGCGACTTCGCCGGCGACCGTGCCAGGCTGGTCAGCGCCGGCTGGCCGGCCGGGACGAACGGAGCGTACCCGGCGTTTGCGACGGTGATGCTCTGGGGTCCGAAGGCCGACTGGCCGCGGTTGAGCGCGAACTCGACCATGAAATGGTTCTGCACCTTGTTGATGTAGAAATCGAGGCCCGCGCGGAAGTTGCGGGAATCCGCCAGATGGACGCCGGTCTGGCCAAAACCCGTCGTGGCGACGCACTGCGCAGCCGTGGCGTCCGATGGGCAGTCGTCCGAAGTGAAATACTCATAGGTGACGTACGGGCGCACGAAGTCGTAGCGGAAGCCGAGGTCGGCCGAGAATCCCTTGCCCGTGTCACGCGATCCGGTGCCGTTCCCGTACAGGTACCCGCCCAGGATGAACACGAGCTCCTGCTGCTCCGAGAGCGGATAGTCGAGGAACACGGTGCTGGTCAGCGATCTCTGGTTGGTGAGGCCTTTGACGACGCGCAACGCCTGGGATTGGTACGTGGCCGCGAGCGAAACGGAGAGGATCGGGTCCTTGGCGAAGTAGATGCTCTGGTAGAGGTAGCTGCCTTCCTCGCTGCCGATCACGTCGAAGTTCAAGAACAGGGCGGCAGCTGGATACCGGTGCGGGTTCAGGCCGGTCGACACGTTCGGCAGCGTCGAGCCGGGCTGCACGCCCTCGTACACGCCGCCCCGGAAACCGAGCTTCTTGTCCAGAAACCACCCGCGAGCCTGCACCCCGGTGGTTCGGGTGCCAGGATAGACGGCCGAGGTGAAGCCGCGCAGCATGTCCGGGTGCGAGTCGACGGTCGGCTGGTTCGAGCTGCTGGTGATGGTGAAGCGTGAGTTCGGATAGAAGATCAGTCCGCCCTCGAGCAGCAGGACGTTGTCGCCCTTGGTGCCGAACGGACCCCATGCAACCCAGGCGTCCTGGACGATCATGCGGCCGGTGTAGTTGCCGAACTTTCCGAAGTTCGCGTTGTCGACCTGGAAGTAATAGGAAAAGTTGCTTCCGACGTCGCCGTTCGCTTGAAGACGGGTCCGGCGCACGAACAGGTCGTAGCTGGCGTCGGTTCCGTTCGGGCTCCCGTTCTCGTTGATCTGCATCTGGGGCTGGATGAAGACCTGGAGGTTGAGCGTCGCGTCTTTCGTCGGTAGAGGCACTGCGACCGCATGGGCGGCGGCGGAAACGAGGCACAGCAGCGATGCAGGAAGCAGGCGCAGGGTCTGACGCATCCGTCCCCCTCGGGTGGGCGCTCCGAACGAAACGTAAGACGTTTTTGCAGGCGCTTGTCAACTCCCCGATCGTTATTCGTCGAGGAGTTCCTTGAGGACTTCCCTACCGGAAGCGGTAATCCGGACGGTGCGGGTGATGTCCTTTCCCAAGTCTGGATTGACCAGGCGCACCGTGTGCTCCCCGGCTGCGAGCAGCAGCGGCTCGTTCAGAGGCGTGACGCCGACGTCCCTGCCGTCCACCTCCACCTTCGCCCAGGGGCGGATGAGCAGGACCAGCTCACCCTTGGCGGTTACGACCGGGGCCTCGGCAGCCGGAACGGGCTGGGGCAGCTTGCGGGGACGCGGCTTCGGCGCCGTTGCCACGGCGGCCTGCGGAGGTGGAACGGCCGCCTGCGGCTCCGCCGCGGGCGCGGCAGGCGCGGGCGGGGCGGGAAAAGCGGGCGCAGGCGGGGCGGGCGCGGGCGGCGGCTGGGTGGTCGGCGCGGTTTTCGCCGGACCCGGGTCCGCTGCGACTGCGCCCGGTGGAGGTTCCGTTTCCGCCGGCCTGGGCTTCTCCTGGACCTGCGGAGGTTCTTCCTTTTTCTCCGGAGTTGCCGGGCCTGGCGCGGTCTCGATAACCGCGACCCGCTCGACCGGCACCGGGTCCGGCGGCGGTTCGCCGCGGCGCATCAAAAGGACATATCCGCCTGCTCCTCCGATCGCCGCGACCGACAGGAACGCGGCCACCCCGTACGCGACCCCGCGGCGGTCCCGCGCCGGCGGTGGGGGCAACACGACTGTGCGCGGTTCGCGAGGCTGCCCCAGTACACGCCGGGCCGGCACCGGCCGCACCTCTCCGGTTCCGTTCATCTCCGCCTCGAGCGCCTGCATGGAGGCGCCGGTCTTCTCGTCGGGGGCGGCGATCGGGTCGGCGTAAGACTTGGCGAAATCGGAGATGCGGGCCTGGGTGATCGTCTGGCCCAGCGACACCAGCAGCGCTTCGAGGTCCGCCTGCAGGTCGTGGCAGCTCGCGTAGCGGGCCGCGCGGTCCTTCGCCAGCGCGCGATCGAGCACGGCCACCAGCCCGGCTGGAGCGTCCGGCCGCAGAGTGGAGAGCGGCGGCGGATCCTCGGTCATGATGCGCCCGATCAGGGAGACCTCGCTGTCTCCCGCCCACGGCCGTCGCCCCGCGAGCATCTCGTAGAGCACGACTCCCAGCGCGAACACGTCGGTCCGGCGGTCCAGCGGATCCCCGCGGAGCTGCTCCGGCGGCATGTACGCGATCTTGCCCTTGAGCGTCCCGGTGCGGGTGGAGGAGCTGGAGCTGGCGGCCTTGGCGATGCCGAAGTCGACCACCTTCGCGGCGCCGTTGCGGTGGACCAGGACGTTGTCGGGCGAGATGTCCCGGTGCACCAGCCCCAGCGGCTTTCCGCTCGCGTCGGTCAGCTCGTGCGCGTAGTGCAGACCCGCCGCGGCCATGGAGACGATCTTGACGATCTCCGGGATCGGGAGCCGCTCGCCGCGCTCGAGTGCGCGCTTGGCCGCGGCGCGGAGCGAGGGGCCGTCGATGAACTCCATGGCAATGAAGTAGTTTCCGTTCGCCTCGCCCAGGTCGAAGATGCTGACGATGTTCGGATGGTCGAGGCGGGCGGCGAGCCGGGCCTCGTTGAGGAACATCTCCACGAACTGCTTGTCGCGGGCAAGGTGAGGCAGGATCCGCTTGAGGCAGACCAGCTTCTCGAACCCCGCCGCCCCGGCCTGTCGGGCGAGATAGACCTCGGCCATACCGCCGGAGGCAATCAGCCGGACCAGCTTGTACTTGCCGATGGGCGTCGTCATCGCGCGCTGCAATGCTACAGCACGCCCAGGGGGCGACCTAGAATTTCACGGGCGTTTCGCCAGGTCGCGCAAGGTGTGCTGCACGCCTTCCAGCTTGCCGGAAAGCGCGGACGCATCGACGGCGTGTGCGCCGTTTCCCTGCCGCACCGCCTCCAGCTTGCGCCGGGCGCCGTCGATGAGCTGGGCGGCGCTGGCGATATCCTGCTGGGCGTCGTCCCAGGCGAGATCCGCGCGCAATGTGGTCAGCTCGGCGACCTGCGCCCCGGTAAGGCCGGGCAACCCGTTGGCGCGGTCCACCAGCGCCGCGGCGGTGCGATCGTCGCCCTTCTTCCCCGCGTTCCTCGCCCAGCTCCCGAGCAGATCGAAGAGCCAGCGATCGAGCGCGTTCTGCTCGTCGAACTCGGTGTCCGCGGGCGGCCTCTCGCCGGCGGGGATCGGGAACGGCGCGTACACCTTGTCCGTGGGCGGCAGCGGCGAAGAGCCGGTGGGGAAGAAGCGTCCCCGTTCGATCACCAGCGCGCTGCCGCGAGCGACGGCGCGGAAGCGGTGCTCGTTCCGATCGGACGCCAGCCACCAGACTGTCCCGAACAGCGCGGCGATGACCACCCAGAGGACGAACCGCTGCAATGCGCCTCCTCTCTTCGGCACGCCCTGCTCAGCCATTCTTGAGCACCCCGATGAAGGGAACGTTGCGGTACTTGTCGCCGTGGTCGAGCCCATAGCCGACCACGAAGCGGTCCTCGATCTGGAACCCGAGGTAGTCGATGGGGATCCGGGTCCGCGCCCGCGAAGGCTTGTGCAGCAGCGTGCACAGCTTCACGGACGCGGGCCGGCGGGTGGCGAGGTTGTCGAGCAGGTACCGCATGGTGAGGCCGGTATCGACGATGTCCTCGACGATCAGGACGTGCTTGTCCTCGATGGGCTGGGCGAGATCGCTGGTGATCTTCACCACCCCGGAAGACTCCGTCGCCTCGCCGTAGCTGGAGAGCCCGATGAAATCGACGGTCAGCGGCAGGTCGATGGCCCGGGCCAGGTCGGAAATGAAGATGTAGGAGCCCTTGAGCACTCCGAGCAGCACCAGCTCCTTGCCCTGATAGTCCCGCTCGATCCGCGCGCCCAGCTCGCGAACCCGGTTCGCTATCTGCTCCTGCGTGAACATCGGTTCCAAATCCCGCGCTAGTTTCACTTCAGACTCCTTCTTCGGATCAAACGCCGAGCACGCCGAGCACGCCGAGGTTTTTTTGGTGTTGGCAAAAGAAACCCCTCGGCGTGCTCGGCGGCCTCGGCGTTTGATCTGCAGCTTTTAGACATAGGCGTTGTTCATGATTTCGCCGAAGCCGCCGCCGCCCGGGACGATGTACTGCTTGTCGTCGAGGCCGCGCTCGCGGTCCCAGTGCGTTCCCGGGACCGTGTCGAAGATGTCCTCCGGCGAAAGGCCGCGGTCGAGCCGCAGCGCGTAGACGATGGCCTCGGGATGGGTGGTCGTGACCCTCTTGAGATACTCCGGCGTCACGATCAGGTTGGCAGCGATGATCTTCCGGGGCTTGCCGATCACGTCCTTCTTGTAGGCCTCGATCGCGGTGCATATGCTGCCGCCGGTGGCGCCCATCGGGTCGGGGAAGAGAAGGATCGCGTCGTCGACGTCCCCCCCGATCTTGCTTCCGAAGATCTGGGCGCCGGTCACGTGTGCCGCCTCGTCGAGCACGCGGGCCATGACGAAATGGTCCTGGCGCACGACCCGGGGATCGAGCAGCGTGTTGAGGAAGTCGTAGGTGATCTGCGAGGGCAACGTGCCGGCGCGGGCGATGTTCACGGTCACCGCGCGCACCTCCGGGTCGATCGTCTCCCCGTGGAACACGCCGTGTGGTGTGGAATCGATCATACGCGTCGCGGTGGCGGTGGAGCGGCGGGTGAACTCCGCGTTGACGATCACGCGCAAGAGATCCCGGTAGAGGACCGCCACCAGCGTGTTGATCTCCGGCTGAAAGGTCCCCTTGGCACACAGCCTCGCCAGCTGCGTGAGGGCGAGCGGGTCCGCCAGGATGTGGACGTTGGTCCCGTAGCGATGCTCCAGCTGCGGCGCGCGGTAGGGGATCCGGTCGTAGGCATGGTCGCGCATGGGTCACCTCCCGAACGGGACGAGCTCGGTCCGGCCGTTCACTTCGTCGCGCTTTTCTTGGGCGGCAGGAACCGGAGCCAGAGGTCCGCGTCGACGCCCTCCTTCCCGGGGCGCATCTCGAACAGCAGATCCCGCAGGTCGGCGGCGCGGTCAGCGAAGAGCCGGGCGCCCTGCCCTGCGATGCCGCCCTGGGCGCCGGCGGCGCGCTCGATGGAGCGCACGATCCCGGCGATGTCCACCCAGAAGTCCTGTTGCCCGGGGACGTCGAAGCCCGCGATCCCGATCTTCTTGAGATGCTGGCCGAGCGACTGCCCTTGCGGCGTCAGCACCCGGGCGAGGATTCCCAGGTCCGCCAGTGTGAGCTTCTTCGGCTGCTGCTTCTTGCGCCCGCGCCCGCCCGCGGCCTGCTCGGGCGGCGGCGCGCCGCCCAGAGCGAGGAAGAGGACATCCTCGCGGATGGCCGCCTGCGCTCCGTCGCCGAGGCGGAACCAGGCGGCGCCGTTGACGTCGGCGCGGTCGGTGGCGGGCCGCAGTCGCATCGCCCGCTCCAACGCGGCCTGCACGGTCTGCGGGCTGGTGAGCTGCGCGGCGACGATGAACGCCGAGCGGTCCAGCGATCCCACCTGCTCTCCCAGGATCGCCTCGATCAGCGAGCTCGCATCGAGATAGACGCCGATCCCGACGTTGCCCGCGAACGACGGGATCAGGTCCTTCTCCAGATCGAGGCTGGTGGTCTCCTGGATTCGATCGCGCAGGCGGACCGCATCGGCGCCGGCGGCGCGGGTCAGCTCGCGCCAGAGCGCCTGCGGGGCCGCCGAGATGCGCGCGTAGGCTGCAGCGTCTCCGGGCAGCCGTGAGGCGAGATCGGGCGGGGTCAGCAGCGGTTTGAAGGCGGCGACCAGCGGGTCACCGGCGAGGTTCTTGAGCTGCGCGAACATCTTGATCTGGAGAAGCTCGCGGTTCTCCGGCTTGTCGTAGATGGAGAAGGCCGAGGTGCCCAGCTCGTTCGAAAAGCGCCCGTTGCCGGCTGAGCCGCGGTCCGGGGCGCGCGAGTAGAAGATGGCGTCGCCGCTTCCGATGTGCCGGATCGCCGCCGTGAATCCCGATTCGGCGGCGAGCCCTTTGTCGGGCGGCAGCGCCGCGACGGTGCGCAGCGCGACCGCCGGGTCGCTCGCCCCGGCAAGGCGAAGGTACAAGTATCCGTACCTCTCGAGCACGGCGACGTTGTCGCCGGAAGCGTTGCGGCCGACCTGGATGGGCGTTCCGTCGGGCAGCTTTGCGTCGGCCAGCTGAAACGGGCCCCCGCCATAACGTCCGACGGTCCGGGCGGAGGCGAGCAGGCGGCGCGCCGCAGCCAGCGACTTCTCCACGTCGGAGATCCCGATCGCGAACAGCAACGCCTCGGGATCCTGCGGCACGGTGAAGAAAGCGAGGCCCTTCTCGGGGTCGAATCCGTTCTCTTCCACCGCCCGGGGATCCAGCACGTCGAATCCGGTCCCTTCGCTGAGCGCGCGCGCGAGGTCGGCGAAGAGGGTGCCCAGGGAGAGCTTGTCGGCGACCTCGCGGTGGACCGCCATCCGCGCCCACGGCGAGGGAACGATGAACGTCGCCCGGACGTCGGGGGGCACCGCCATCGGCACGGAGCGCCGCAGCACGGCGACGTGGGTGCGGGCGGAGCGGGTCTGGCCGTCCTTGTCCCGGACCGTCTCCACCACCGTGTAGACGCCCGCGCGGGGGTAGGCATGGACCACGGAGACGCCCTGCTGCGGCGGCGCGCCGTCGCCGAAATCCCACAGAATCTGCGTCCCCTCCGGGACTTCCTGCGGCTGTCCGAAGCGCACCGGGACCCCGGACCAGGTGGTCCTGGAGCCGCCGGGATCCGGGTTGATCCGCTTCGCGCACGCGAGGAGGACGAGCAGACAGCAGAGCAGGCGCGTTCGCATGCGGGGCGGGTTTACCACACGGGCGAAGCGCGGGTGGGCCGAGCTGGCGGCCGCGGCGAGTTGACAGCGACGCGTCGCACCGTTAGAGGTTTCAGAAAGTTTTGAAAGTTCAGGGGCAAACTGCAATGGCGGCGCTCTCATCTGCGGGTCTGGCGGAGCTCCAGGAGGCGGCGGCCAGTCCGCTGGCGCGCCCATCGGCGGCGCAGCTCCTGCCCGGGGCGCAATCCGCCGAGGGAATTCCGCGGCTCGAGCGTCTGCTGGTCGCCGCGGCGAAGCGGGCTCCGAAGGAGCTGACCGGCGCTGCGGTCGACCTGGTCCGCGCCGGTGGAAAGCGGGTCCGCCCTTTGCTGCTGCTCCTCTCAGCCCGGGCGGCGGCGCCTCGGCATCGGGCCCGCGGGCGTGTCGCTCTGGCGCTGGTCGCGGAGATGGTGCACTCGGCGACCCTTCTGCACGATGACGTGATCGACGACGGCCTGACCCGCCGGGGGCTGCCCGCTCCGCGCGTGGCGTACGGCAACGGCGTGTCCGTCATCGCCGGCGACTGGCTGCTCGCGGCTTCTCTGGAGCTGGCGCTGCGCGCCTCGGCGCCGGGCGCGATCGAGGCGCTGGTGCGCACGCTTCGGCAGCTGGTCGAGGGGGAAGCGCGGCAGATCGCGCTGCGGGGCAAGACGGACTTCACCGCCGACGATGCGCTGCAGATCGCGCATCTCAAGACGGGCTCGCTGTTCGCCTTCTGCGGCGAGGCCGGAGCGCTGGTCGCGGGTGCGCCGCGGGAGCTCGCGGTCGCGCTGCGAGACTTCGGGATGCGGGCCGGGTCGGCGTTCCAGATCGCCGACGACCTCCTCGACTTCGAATCCGACGCCGCCACCCTGGGGAAGGCGGTGCTCGCCGACGTCACCGAAGGAAAGCCTTCGCTCCCGCTGGCGATCGCTCTCAAGCGCCTGCCACCGCTCCGCGAGGAGATGGCAGCCTTGCTGAAGCCCGACCCGGGCGCCGCGGAGGAGGAGATGCGCGCGCGGGTCCGCGCCTTCGCCGGGAGGCTCTCGCGCACCGGCGCGCTGGGGGCCGCACGCCGGATCGCCGAAAAGGAGCGCGACGCGGCCCTTGCCGCCCTGGAACACGTTCCCCCGAGCGACACCCGGGAGCTCCTCGCCCAGGTGGCCAGGGCCCTTCTCTCGCGGACGCATTGATCGATGCCAACTGCCCCGACATCGACTAAGGACGCGGGCATGGGTCCCAGGGAACAGGAGCGCGAGCTCCTCCACGAGGCGGCCGACGCGGTCGGAGCCCTGATGGAGTTCTGGGGCTTCAAGCGGGTGATGGGGCGCATCTGGGCCCTGCTCTACCTCCGGGGAGACGAGCTCTCCGCCTCCGAGCTCTGCGATCAGCTCTCGATCTCCTCGGGCGCGGCGTCGATGGCGCTGGCGGAGCTGGAGCATTGGGCGGTGGTGCGCCGGATCCGCCGGGCCGGCGACCGCAGGGAGTACTTCGAGGCCGAGACCGACGTCTGGAAGATGATCTCCCGGGTCCTGCGCGAGCGGGAGCTGACGCAGATCGAGCGGACCTTGGAGGTGTTCGAGCGCGTGCGGGAGAAGCTGCGGACCTTGCCCCTGCCCGGCGAGCGTCTGCGCCTCGAGGACATCGCGGAGCGGCTGGGCAAGCTCGTCGACCTGGCGCGGGTCGGGCGCGGGCTTCTGGTCGCCCTGGTCCAGCAGGGGCGCGTAGACCTGGGACCTCTGATGCGCTTCCGGCCCCGGCGGGGTTAGCCGCAATGCCGCTCAGGTAAGCGATTGACGTGGTCGTCGTCGTTGACGTTGTCGTGTGCGTGGACGGCGACGGCGACGTGGCGGTGGACGACCACCGGGCATGTCGGGTGTGCCTGGTACACAGCGTTCATGCTCAGCTTTCAAAAACTCGACGTGTACAGGTGCGCCATCGAGTTCCTGGCACTGACCGCGCAAGCTGCCGAACAGATTCCAAGGGGAAACGCCACGTTGCTGG
>DATBZA010000084.1:0-26303 GCA_036513415.1 Myxococcales bacterium
GACTTTGCCGCTCACGAGCGTCCCGGTGAAGCTCGCCCGCGCCTGGGCCATCGCGGGCGAGACGCTCGCGGCGACCGGAGTTGCAGCACCCGCGTCGTACTTGATCGCGCTGCTCAGGTCGCTGGCGCCGCTCGTGCCTCCAGCGATCAGGACGTTTCGCCCGTCCCCGAGGAGCACGGCGACGTGGCGCGCGCGCGCCCCAGTGATCGCAGTCGTGCTGCTGAAGGTGTCGGTCGCAGGATCATAGAACTCGGCGAGGGCCGTCGGCGTCGCCGGGCCGGCTGCCGTGTAGCCGCCGGCGAGCAGGACCTTCCCCGCGTTGTTTGGCGCGGAGCTTCCAATCTTGACCGCAGTGTGGAACGCACGTGCGGAGACCATCCCAGTCCCGAGCACCGCGGTCTTCCGCACGCAGGCGCCGGTGGCGTCGCACAAGATCGCCGTGTTTACCGGCGTACCACCGATTCCGTTCAGACCGCCCGCGATCAGCACCTTTCCGTTGTCCAGCGCGGTCACCGTCGCGCCGACGAGAACGTCGAAGGTGTTGTTGTTGAGCTGCGACCATGTGCCCGAAGCGGCGCTCACCGTCGCCGTCGGAACAGAGGCCGCCGGAGCGCCCGCAGCATTGCTGACCTGGAGCGAGTAGGTCGTCGTGGGCACGGTGGGGGCGACCTGCACCCCGCTCCCGCTCACCAAGTTCGAATACATCGAGCCATCGCTTCCGACGATCCTTGCGGTGCCGGGAACGGCCGGAGACGACCCGAAATCGAAGGCGGGCGTGAGCGTCGCCGAGCCCCCCTGATGGATGACCGAGGGAGTCGTCGTCAGGCTGATCGCGTTCGCGGGCGGTACGACGTTGATGGTCAGGTTGGACGTGACGCTCGGGCCGGTAGAGGGCGTGACCGTCAGCGTGTACGTGAGCGCCCCGTTGACGCTCCCGGTGACCGTCACATTCCCCCCGTTCGCGATTGACGTGGCGGAGAGGGTGCTGTTGCACGCGGGCGCGCAGGAGAGCGTGGCCCCCGAGTTGCCCCGTCCGGTGAACGACGCCCAGAGCTTCGTCGTCCCGGCGGTGCTGATATTGGCGCTCCCAGTGGAGGCGGCCTGCGTCGCGCCGACGCTGAAGGCGGTGATCCGCGCGTTCACGGGCGGCAGAGCGTTGTCGACGTGAAGGACCCCGTTGGCGGTCCCAGTCGAGGCATCTCCGGCGACGACCGTCGCGGCGACGGGCACGTCGCCGTTGGGGAACGCCGTGGTGTCCACGTCGAATGCGAAGAGCGGAGGAGCCGCGACCGCGCTCGAGGCGGCGAAGTTGGTGGTCCCCGAGGCAAGCCTCACCGTCGCCACGCCCGTCGCCGCACGAGCGACGACCAGCATCCGGACCGTCCCGCTGAGAAGGTCCGTCGGCGCATAGCCGTCGGCGCCGACGATCGCGACCGAGGCCCTGGCGCCGGAGGTTCCGGCGATGCACTTCCCGGAGGGACCACACACGGGATACTGCGAGGGGCAGGTCACGTCCTCGACACAGGGAATCTGGTCGCCCGCCTGGATCGGGCAGCCGGCGACCCCCAGCGCGAGGACGACGAGCGGGGGGAGGAGCGACTTCTTCGAGAATTCCATCATCATGCCCGGCCCTCGTCCGGCCCGATCCTCGGGCCCCGCCATAAAGAAGTTCGGAATCGTCAAAAGACGAAGAGCGCGGTCGCGATGCCCGCGGCGATCAGACCGCCCGCGAACCCGACCAGGCTCAGCGTTCTGTAGCGACGCTCGTCCTCCAGCAAACGCTGCGTTTCGGCGGCAGTGTGGACACTGCCCGTCAGCTCGCCGTGCACGGAGTTGGCCTGGGTGAATGCGAGCGCACCGCCGCCAAGCGCCGCGACCGCGACGCTGGCCGTGACGTACGCCATCGTCCGCTGCGCGCGGCTGGACCCGGCTCTCGGCTGTGGAAACGGAGCGGCGGTGGACACCGCCGCGACTGGCGCCTGTTTGTCGAGCACGGGCGCCGGGATCGGGGTCGTCGTCAGCAGCGGAGCGCTCTCCCTGGCCGCTGTCGGGGCGGCGGTGGAGTCCTTCCGCGCTGCCGGAGAAGGCTCCGTTCGTGCCAGCACGACGGGGGGCGGCTCGGCGGACGCGTCCCGTGCGGGGCGCGGAAGCGGTGGATCCACGCGGGTGCTGGCCGCCGGGACCGGGCTGACGTCAGGCAGCGGCAGCGCGGGAAGTGCCAAGGAATCGTTCCGCGCTTCGATCTGGGCGATCCGGGTCTTCACCTTCTCGACCCTGGAGGGCAACGCGAGCGGGTCGGCCAGATAGGCCTCGTAGCTCTTCCTTGCTTCCGCTTTGTTGCCGAGCTGCGCGTAAGCGTCGCCGATGGCGATCAGGTACTCGGCGTTGCCTTCCTTGGCATACGCCGCCTTCCACTCCCGCAGCGCCTTCCGCCAATCGCCCCGGCGTTCAGCCTTCCTCGCCGCGGCGGCGTGCGACCGTGGCGCTGCGAAGGCAGGCGCCGCGCAAAGGAGGATCGCAACGGAAATGGCGAACGCTCGCATCGCAAGCCCCTTGCGCCGATCGCTCGCGGCGCCGCTCGCTCAAGCATTTGCCGGGGTCAGGGGGCTGTCAAAGATCCTGTTGTAGGCGTAAAGGCGCGATTTCAGGGCGCTGTGCGGAAAGATCCACCAGCTCGATGCCCACCTTCCGCGCCACCTCGAAGATGCGCTCGTCCCGGTAGAACTCGCCGTAGACGATGCGTTTGATGCCAGCGTTCGCGATCATCTTGAAGCATGGCCAGCAGGGGCTGGCGGTCGTATAGATGTCGGCGCCCTCGATGCGCACGCCGTTGCGCGCGGCCTGAAGAATCGCATTCGCCTCGGCGTGGATGGTGGCGACGCAGTGCCCGTTCTCGAGCACGTGGCCGACGTCGTCGCAGTGCGGCATGCCGCGGATGCTGCCGTTGTAACCGGTGGAGAGGATGATGCGGTCGCGCACGAGCAGTGCGCCTACGTGCTTGCGGTCGCAGGTCGCTCGCGAAGCGACCACCGCCGCGATCTGCATGAAGTAGCTGTCCCAATCGGCGCGCATGACGGCAATTCTACTCGGCAGGGTCCGCGCGGACCACCGGGAGCTCAGTGGCCGCGTGCCATCGAGCCCGCCGGCCCGGGGGGCCCAGCCACGGCGCCACTTTCTTTAAGACCGGCCAGCTTCCCGATCCCGGCGCGCTGCACGAAATTGCGGATCTTCGCAGGCGGGGCCAGGAACGTCTCGCCGGGCATGGGAATGTCGAAGGAGAACTCGTCCTTGCTGAGGCCGCCGAAGGCCACCTTCGCCGTCCGGTAACCTTCCACCAGGCCCACCAGGCGGCCCAAGGGAACGTCGAAGACGCCGCCGCCGGACGCCCCGTATCCGATGGGCGCGTCCGTTTTCATCGCCCGTTGCACCCGGGGGTCCTGCTCGTCGACCTCGAGTTGGCTGACGATCCCGGAAGAGACGCTCAGGGACCGACCATACGGAGCTCCGACCACCACCACGTCGTCGCCTACGTCCACGTGGTCCTCGGCGACGATCTGGGCCGGCGTCAATGCTTCGCCGTAGACCGCCAGCAGGGCAAGGTCCTCGTCCGGCACCTTGCCTTCGGCGATGACCCGCGCCTGGAGCCGGCGCAGCTTCGGCCTCTCCACCACCACCTGGAAGGAGGCGTTGCCGGAAAGACCCTCGCGCTGGACCACGTGCTCATTGGTCAGCACGTACGAGGTGTCTCCCTCGTTCGCGATCACGACCCCGCTGGCCGCGCGCTCAACCTTGCCACGAACCAGGACCTCGACGCGCACGCTGTGGCGAAGGGCCTTCTGCACCACCCTGCTCTTCTCGCTTTTGGCGAACGCGGGAAGAGCGAGCAGCGCGAGCGCGATGGCGGCAGGGCGAAAGGTCAAAGGTTCTCCTTGCGGTTTGCCTCTCCTCTAAACAGTACAAGCGGCGGGTCTGATTCCAAAATCCGTGACGAAATTGGCGGAGGTGCGACAATTCGCCCCTTTCGTCTGGTACGCTTGCACCGTGGGTCGTCAACGCGGCAGCACGGTCCTGATCGTGGTCGGGTTCTTCGTCGGCCTGATCCTCGCCAGCCTCAACCACGTCCTGCCTCAATCCCACTTCGAGGAGGGCCCAGGCTACTGGGTCGTGGTGCTGGTCGACTGGGTCGCCCCGCCGCTGGCCGGCGTGCTGCTGGCCGGCGCTCTGCTCTATGCGCAGCGCGCGCGGAGGCTCCATGCCGCGGAGCGCGCCGCGGCACAGGTCCTGGCGGAGCGCCTCACGGGAACCGAGCGGCGCCAGGCGATCTGGGTGATCGCGGCCGCGATCGCGCACGATCTGAAGAACCCTCTCCACAATCTTGCCCTCCTGGTGGAGGAGATCTCCGAGGAGACGGAGCCGGCGCAGCGCGCCGAGTTGCTCCGCCGGATCCAGGAGAACGTGGGGCGGGCCAGCGAGCGGATTTCCGAGCTTTCCCGCGCGGGCCAGAGATGGCAGGACATGGTGCAGCAGACGTTCGATCTGTTCGGGACGCTGGAGCTCCTGCGGATCCGGCTGCAGCCCACCGTGCGGGCGACGAACGCCGTGCTGGTCATCGACTGCCCGCGCGGCCTTGCGGTGCACGGCAACGCCCTGGCGGTCCGCACCGCCGTCGAGAACGTCGCGGCGAACGCGCTGGAGGCCCTGCAGGCGGGAGGGAACGGGGGGACGGTCGAGCTTCGCGCGGAGCACGTCGACAGCGTGGTGGATCTGCGGATCCACGACGACGGACCGGGTGTCCCCGAGACCCTGAAAGACGAGTTGTTTTCGCCCTTTGCATCGGGCCATAGCGGCACCGGGCTAGGCCTCGCCATCGCTCGCGCCCTGGCGCGGGCGGGAGGTGGCGACTTGATCTGTGAACACTCGGTGCCCGGCAGCACCACCTTCCGATTTACCTTTCAGGCCGCATGAGGGCTAATGTACTGCCTCAAATGATTCCTGACCGCGCCGATACCCTCCCCCGCACCTCTCCCCGCGTCATCCTGCTGGTCGAGGACGAGGCCGATGCCCGCACCATCCTGTCCCGGCGACTTCAAGCATTTGGCTGGAACTGCCTCGCCCATGCCAGCGTCGAAAGCGCTCTGCACGACCCCGATCTGCGTTACGTCGAGGCGGTGGTGGCGGACGTCGTGCTGGGCGAAGGCAAGCTCTCCGGCATCGAGCTGATCGCCGCACTGCGCAAGCAGGAGGTCCGGGCGCCGGTGGTGCTGGTGACGGCCTTCGCCGACACGCAACGCCTCAAGGCGGCGCTCAACGCCGGCGCCTCCTACCTGATCGAGAAGCCGTTCACCACCGAGGCGCTGCGGCAAGTGCTGGAGAAGGTGACGGCGGTGGACGTCGACCTCGCGCGCCTCGTCAACCGCGCTCTCTCGCGCGCGCGGCTGACGAAGAAGGAGGAGGAGGTGGCCCGCCTGGTCCTGAAGGGCCTCACCTCCGCCGAGATCGGCGCGATGATGGGCAACAGCGAGAAGACCATCAAGCAGCACCTGACGCAGGTCTACGCCAAGCTGGGCGTGGCCGGCCGCGCCGAGTTCTTCCACCTGGTCTTCCCCAGCTGAGCCCAGGCATCCGGCGACGCGCCCAGGTCTGAGTTGCGTGAAGCGTGGCGGCGCGGCAGGCTTGCCGCCGTGCTGCGACGAGAGCCCTACCGTCTGCTCTTTCCGCTCGGCGCCGTGCTCGCCTGGGCCGGAGTCCTCCCGTGGCTGTTTTTCGCCCTCCGGTTGCGCCAGGTCTACGAGCCCGTCAACGGCCTGCTCGCGTACCGGTCTTTTCTGCATCCCCTGGCCGAGTTGGACGGGTTCCTGGGGTGTTTCGCTGCCGGGGTAGTGTTGACCGCGCTGCGGCCTGCTCCTGCCGCCTGGCAGGTGGCGGTGGCCGCTGTTGCCCCGGTGTTCAGCGCCGCCTGCGCGGCGCTCGGGCACTGGCAGCTCGGTCAGGCGGCATCTCTCGCGCTGCTGGCGGTGATGCTGGAGTTCACGCTGCGCCGGATGCGGCGGCCCCTGTCCCCAAGCCTGATCTGGGTCGCGCTCGGGTTCTTGATGGGCGCTGGCGGAGCGGCGATGGCGGAGCTGGCTGTCGGACGGGGTGACGGATGGTTCTGGGCGCACGAGATGGGGCGGGACCTCGTCATCCAGGGCCTCTTCACCGGCGTAGCGGTCGCCGCCGGGCGCGTGATGAGGGGCGACGATCGCAGCCGTCCGGCCCTCCACGTGGCCGCGGGCCTGGTCTTCATGGCCAGCTTCTGGGTGGGGCGGCGTTTCGGAGCGCACCTGGGATTCGCGCTGCGCGCGGCGGCGACCGTCTGGCTCGCCCTTCCGCTGCGGCCGGACTGGGAGTTCGGGCCGCGGAACCTGCGCCGCTCGTTCGCGCACCTTGCCCTCTGGATGCTGGCAGTCGGCAACGCCTGGGTGGCCGTCGCGCCGCAGATCCGCCGAGCCGGCCTGCACGTGATCTTCCTCGGCTGCTTCACGGCGCTGCTGCTCGCCGCGCTCTTTCCCCGATCGGGCGAGCTGCCTGCGTTCCCGCTGCGCAAGCTAGCCTGGGCGGGGGGGCTGGTGGCGCTCTCGCTGGTCGGCCGGGTGATGGTCGAGCTGGACCCGACCAGCTTCCACCTCTGGATGGGCGTCTCGGCGGCCTCGTTCCTGGCCGCCACGCTTGCTTGCGTGCGGGTCCCGGTGCGGACGCCTCAGTCCGTGTAGCGCTTCGCCAGCAGGAGGAGGATGCCGTCCTTGGCGCAGTGCTCGCAGTAGCCGTACTTCTCCAGCGCCTGGAGGGTCTCCTGGGCCTGGGTCTGCTCGCGGGCCGCGAGTTGCCCGCGCTCGTCGCCCAGGTGCCGGAGCACCCGCTCCGCGTTCTTGCGCAGCGTCCGCTTCCGCTCGTCGAAGAAGTGGTCGCGCAGGCGGCGGAAGAGGTCGGGAAAGATCTGCGAGTAGTCGATCTCGCCGTCGGGGTGCTCGAGCCGGTGCGCGCCGACCGCCGAGATCAGGCCGCGGCGGAACTCGCGGCGATCCTCGGAGCCCGACATCACGATGGACTCCGTCTGCGCCATCATCTCCTCGTCCGGCCGCTCCATGTCGCCGGTGTGCGGGTTGCGCAGCCGCTCGCCGCGCGTCCACGCCAGCACGTGCAAGACGTAGCGCTCGAACATGGTCCGGTACTGCTTCTCGGAGACGAGTCCCATGGCCTGGCGCACTTCCTCGTCGAGGACGTCGAGGTACTCGCCTTCCGCGACGCGCACGAACTCCTCGTGATCGTGGTAGCCGTCCACCACTTCCTGCTGGAGGAACTCGTAGACGCTCTTGTCGCGGATCAGCGACTCCAGCTCCTCGATCACCGCCTGGGGCGTCAGACACTTGTACGCCGGGTTCTGAGCGGCGTTGCCGATCGCCGTCTTCAGCTCCCGCGCGCTCGCCCCGGTGCGCCCTTCGTAGTTCGGGTAGCTGTCGGACTCCTTCCAGAAATCCTGGAGATGCTTCCTCAGCTCGCGGGCCTGCTGCGAGGAGAGGCGGTCGGGAGCGCGGCCCTCGCCGTAGAGGCGCGCCTTCTCCAGCGGGGTGAGATGGTCGGCCAGCTTGCGCAGGTCGCCCTTGTAGCGATCGCCCACCGGCTTCTTGAGACGGGTCAGGACCGCCCAGAGCGCCGCGACCCAGGTGGCGTGCGGCGCGACATGCTTGCCGACGCTCTCGCGGAGCCGGAACTCGTAGACGCGCTCCTCCTCCTCCACCCGCCGCAGGTAGGGAACGCGCACCAGCTCGATGCGGCCCTTGAAGGAGGCGAAGTCGCCCATTTCCTTGAAGGCGGAGAGGTGCTTCTCGTTGCTGGAAGCGATCAGGACGGAGTCGAGGTGCAGAAGGAAGTGGTTCATCCGGGCGATGCCCGTCTCCACCGTTCCGAGGAGGTATTTGTAGTGCTCGAGGGGCCGCTTGAGCAGATCGGAGAACTCGATCACTCCGCGATTGCCCGTGACCAGCGGACCGAACGGCTCGTAGAGCGAGAGGTTCTGCAGGGCGCCGGGCAGCGCGCCGTGGCTCTTGTCGGCGGTGACCTGCCGGTAGTCGGCGTCCACCGACATCTGCGGCTCGACGGTGACCGCGCCGATCATGTAGCGGCGGGACAGGTAGAAGCGCTCCACCTGGACGTGACGCAGCACCTTCAGGACGTCGCCGTTGTAGGACTGCAGCAGGGCCGCGTAGATCTGGCGGCACTTGTGGCAGAGCTCGCCTTCCATCACCCCCGCCGCGAGCTGGAAGTCTCCGGAGGGCTTGCAGTGGTCCGCGAGCAGCCGCTGCCGTTCGCCGCGCGGAACCAGGAAGAGCGGATGGTCCTTCATCTCGCAGGCGAGCCGCGCGTCGATCTGTTCGCCTTCGAGGTGCGCATATGTCTCGACCGCGCCGGCGCCCAGCTTCTCGCCGAACCCGATCGAGCCCTTCACCAGGCGCTCGTTGGGGAAGATCCAGTTGAGCCGGTAGAGCGCGCCCTCTTCCTTGCGCGAGTAGTCCTCCAACGCGCGCTGCATGGCGGCGACGAGGGAGGATTTCGCCGACCCGTTCGGGCCGTGCAGCAGGATCAGCTTGTGCACGCGGCCGGCGCGCACGAAGGAATGCAGCACCCGGTAGATGGCGTTCTGCACTTCTTCCTGCCCGACCACCGGCGCTCCGCCCTCGCCCTCCTGCACCCCCGAGGTCAGGTCGAAGGGCCGGTCGAACAGCTTGAACCGGCGCACGCTCCCCGAAGCGCGCTGCACGGTCTCGGTGCCGTAGTAATCAAAGGAGTCGCGGATGTACTGCGCCGCATCGCGCGCGTGCACACGCGGAGCTTCGAAGAACGCCTCCATGTACTCCTGGAAGGCGAGGATGGTCTTGTTCTCGAGGAAAGAGCGGCGGACCTGATCGCCGACGGACTTTAGGTACCGGAGGGAATCCACCATGGTGTACTCTACCACTCCGTGAGCAAGATCATCGGAATCGACCTCGGCACAACGAACAGTTGTGCGGCCATCGTCGAGGGAAGCGCGGTCAAGCTCATTCCATACAAGGGCGGCGAGTTCATCATTCCGTCAATTTTTGCGATCGACGACAAGGGCAACGAGCTGATCGGCCACGAGGCCAAACGCCAGTGGCAGCTGAACCCGAAAAACACCGTCTACGCAGCCAAGCGGCTCGTCGGGCGCTCCTACAGCAGCGACGTCGTCGAGCTGATGAAGAAGCAGGTCGCCTACGAGCTGAAGCCCGGCGAGCGGAACGACGTGCTCCTCGACGTGGGGCACAAGAACTTCCGACTGGCCGAGATCAGCGCGAAGATCCTGAACAAGATCCGTGGGGTAGCCCAGGATTATCTAGGCGAGAAGGTGACCCGGGCAGTGGTGACGGTGCCGGCGTACTTCACCGACCGGCAACGCCAGGCGGTGAAGGACGCCGGCAAGCTGATCCAGCTCGAGGTGGTGCGGATCATCAACGAGCCGACCGCGGCCGCCCTGGCCTACGGGATCGGAAAAAACCTGCACGAGACGGTGGTGATCTACGATCTGGGCGGCGGCACCTTCGACGTCTCCATCATCGAGATCCGCGACCGCGTGTTCGAGGTGAAGGCGACCGGCGGCGACATCTTCCTCGGCGGGCTGGACTTCGACCAGGCGATGATCCAGCACGTGCTGCGGGAATTCGCCGGCAAGCACGGGATCGATCTCTCGAGCGATCCGGTGGCGATGCAGCGCATCAAGGACCTGGCCGAGCGGGTGAAGATCGATCTGAGCAGCCGCGAGCAGGCGCCGTTCTCGGTTCCGTTCGTCACCATGACCGCCCAGGGACAGCCGCTGAACATCGACTTCGTGTTCACCCGGACGCTGCTCGAGGAGATCACGCAGGACCTGGTCGGCCGGACGCTCGACATCCTCATGCGCGTGATGAAGGACGCGAACCTCGACCCGAAGAAGGTGGACGAGCTCTTGCTGGTCGGCGGGCAGACGCGGATGCCGGTCGTCCAGAAGAAGCTGACGGAGATCTTCGGCAAGAACCCTTCCAAGGGCGTCCACCCGGACGAGGCGGTCGCGATCGGCGCGGCCCTCTACGCCAATTCGCTCGAGGACAACTCCAACCTCCGCCTGCAGCTCCTCGACGTCATTCCCATGGCCATCGGCCTGGAGAAGGCGGGCGGCGAGTTCCATACCGTGTTCCCGCGGAACGCGGCCATCCCGAACGCAAAGGCCATCGAGGCCACCACCAGCTACGACGGGCAGACCGAGGTGGCGATGCGGATCTTCCAGGGCGACGCTTCGCACGTCTCGCACAACGAGCTGCTGGGCGACTTCCTCTTCAGCGGGTTGAAGTCCGGAAAGGCCGGAAAGGCGCGGCTCGAGATCACCTTCGACGTGAACATCGAGGGCATCCTGACCATGTCGGCGCGGGACCTCGACACCGGCAAGCAGATGAAGACCACCGTTCGCGTCACGCAGCACTGATGCTCGATCCGGCGGCGCTCCACGCCGGCGCGCCGGTGGCCGATCTACATGCGCATCCGGCGTTGAACGCCTTCTACCTGCGGCGCGATCTGGGGCGCGAGCGAAAGGGGCCGCGGCGGTGGAACCCGCTCCGCCAGCAAGTCGACCTCCCGCGCGCGAAGGCGGGAGGCCTGCGGGTGCTGACGAATTGCGTATACGCCCCCTCCCTGATCCCGATCAGCCCCTTCCGGGCGGCGCTGGGCGGCTTCGCGGCGCTCGAGCGACTCTGCGAGCGTCACCCTTTCCTGGCCCAGGTCGCGCGGCGCAGGGGGGAGGTCGGACCGATTCTCCAGGCCGGAAAGCTGGCGGTCATCCACGCCGCCGAAGGCGGCCACCACATCGAGCGGTCGATGGAGAAGCTGGAGCGGCTCGCCGACCGCGGGCTGCGATATCTCACGCTCACCCATTTCGTGCACAACGGAATCGCGCAGCCGGCCAAGATGCCGCGCGGGCCTTTCTTCTCGCTGTTGCGGGGGCAACCCGGGCTGACGCCGCTCGGCCGCGCCCTGGTCCGCCGCTGCGAGGAGCTGGGAGTCCTGGTGGACGTGACCCACTGCTCGGATCGGTCGTTCGCCGACGTGCTCGGGACGATCACCCGGCCGGTCCTCGCGACGCACACCGGGTTCCGCCGCTTCGCCCCGGTCGAGCGCAATCTCTCGGACGAGCAGGCGAGAGAAATCGCGCGCACGGGCGGTCTGATCGGGGTGATCACCTGGAAGGACCTGCTGGGAGGCGATTCCATCGAAGCGATGGCGGACTCCATCGTACACGGCGCAGGCGTCGCCGGCGCGCGGCACGTGGGCATCGGCACGGACTTCGACGGCTGGGTGTTCAGCGCGGAAGGCATCCGGGATGCAACCCGGTATCCGGCGCTCACCGAACTCCTCGCCCGCCGCGGCTTCAGCGAGACGGAGCTGCGCGGAATCCTCGGCGGCAACTACCTGCGCGTGCTGGGCGAGACCTACGCCTCCTGAGCGCCCGCGGGCGGCGCCACCGGTCCCGGCTTGCGGAACGTGCCCACCAACAGCCCTCCCATCACCAGCGCGGGGAGGAGCTGCACCGCATGCAGGCCGATGGCGAACGCGGCCGCGTCGCCGGCATCGCCGCCGAACGCCACCAGCGCCGTCCCCGCGCCGAGCTCGAAATTGCCGAGCGCGGCAGGAGGTGACGGGATCGCGAGCGCGAGGTTCACTCCGAAGATGACGCCCATCGCGTGCGGCAGATCGTGTGGCAGGTGGAACGCCGAGAGGGCCAGCATGGTCGCGCAGATCTCCAGGCACCAGGCGAGCGCGGAGAACATGGCGGCCTCGGCGACCGCCCGCGGGTTTCTTGCTGCCATCAGACCCGAGCGCGCGTGGGCCACGGCATAGGCGATGCGGCCGCTGGGGACCGACTCGGGATGCTTTGCCAGCCAGAGCAGCGTCAAGACCAGGCCGATCGCGCCGGCCATGCCCACCCACACCGCGGCCGCGATCCAGCGGGGGACGGGGAGCAACGCGGGAAGGAGCGCGGCAAAGGCGAACATGACCACGCCGTTCACGCTGTGATCGAGCGCCACCGTCCCGAGAGCGGTGGCGCGGCTGATGCCGGTAGCGCGCGCCAGCAGCTCGGTGCGGACCGCCTCGCCGGCCCGCATCGGCAGGAAGGCGCTCGCGGCCTGCCCTACGTACAGGGCCGCCACGGGAATGGACCTGGGCACCCGCCGGATGCCCCTCACCAGCGAGGACCAGCGCAGGCCCTGGAGCGCACTGCAGGGGACCCCGATCAGCGTCGCGAACAGCGCCAGCTTGAGATCCGCCCCCTGGAAGGCTCGGACCACCCTGTCCCAGTCGAGCTTCCGCGCAAAGACCACCACGCAAGCGCCGACCGCGGTCCACACCGCGACGCGAAGCACGAGAAGAAGCCTTTGCCGGGTCATGCCGAGGCGAATCTAGTCACCGCTCTTTCGCCTGAAGCTGTTCGCCATTGGATGATGGCCTGGGGGCGCTGGCGCGCGGAGCCGGCTCCGCGGCCGGCGCCGTCGGGCGAGGGGCCACCGCCCTTGGCGCGGGCCCCGGCGCCGCCCTCGGCGCCTGCTGCGCCGGCGGACCGGAAATCCCTTGCGGTCGCTGGGCGTCCGAGGACGGCGCTGCGCCATACCCGTTCGGCCGCGTCGGATTCGCGCGCGGGCCCTGCGACATGCCACTGGGGGTCGCGCGCGGGGTACCGTCGCGCGGGGGGGCTGCGATCGGCGCGGTTCGCGGCCGATAGAAGATCACCGAGCCGCCGACAGCCCGCGCCGATGCCGGCGTGGCGCCATCATTGATCGCCAGGGGACGCACCGAGCGCCCGGTCGCCCGCTCGACGAATCCGACGGCCGGACCGGAACTGGGCGCCGTGCGAGCCGGCAAGGGCAGTACCGGCCGCTGCGGGCGCGGCACGACATGGTGCCGCACGGGCTCCAGGAATTGCCTGGTGGGCACTACCACCCAGAGCGAGGCCGGCGCCACCGACTGGCGCGGCCCCAGCGGACACCAGGCCGCATATCCGTCGCTCCAGCGCCAGGTGACCCACGCCGGCGCCCAGATCCTGCCCGGCACCCACATCCACCCGAAAGCCGGGGACCACGCCCACCTGCCGTAGTGGTAGACGGCCCAACCGAACGGCTCGTCGCTGGCCCAGGCCCAGCCGGCCTGCGTCCAGACCCACCGCCCGTAGACGTAGGGCTGCCAGTCGTCGTTCACCCGCCTCGGCCGCCAGACGTTCCCGTACTCCGGCGTCCGGATCCACTCGCCGTTCCAGGAGAGCTCGGAGTCGTTGCGGAAGTCGTCGAACGTCGGCCCGCGATCGGCGAACGAGTCGTCCGACTGCCAGGACCCGTCGCCGGACTGCCACGAGTCGTCCCAGGAGGACGAGGAATCGTCCTGGTACCCGTACTCATCCTGGCCGCCGTAATCCCCCCGGTATTGCCCATGCTCGCGGGAGCGGCCGTCGTGCTCGCGCCTGGATTCGCGCTGGTACCCGTCGTCGTCGTGATCGCGCTCGTCGCCGTGGGCGAACGCAGGCGCGGCGGTAAGAAGCATCGCGAGCAGGATGCGCTTCATGGCGGCCTCCCTTGCTGCTTGGACGCCTGCCACGCGCGCGTGTTCACAGCCGCCGCCGGCGGCTCAAGGGATGGGCAGGGGCGTTGGCTACGCAGTCTTGCGGTCCTTCTCGAAGAGCAGCGTTGGCTCTTCCCCGCGCATGATCACGCCCTCGGTGATCTTGCATTCCTTGATGCTGTCCCGGTACGGAACGTCGTACTGGATGTCGAGCATCGCGTTTTCCATGATCGCCCGGAGGCCGCGCGCCCCGGCCTTGCGGCGCATGGCCTCGTGCGCGATGGAGCGCAGCGCCTCGCGCGAGAAGGTCAGCTTTACCCGCTCCATCTCGAACAGCTTCTGGTACTGCTTCACCAGCGCATTCTTGGGCTGGGTGAGGATGGTCACCAGATCGTCCTCGGTCAGATCGTCGAGGGTGGCGATCATCGGCAGCCGGCCCACGAACTCCGGGATCATTCCGAACTTGATCAGGTCGGACGGCTCGATCAGCTGCAACATCTCCCCGACGCCGCGGTTGTCCTTCGGCTGGACCTGCGCGCCGAAGCCGAGCCCCTTCTCTCCGGCGCGCCGCTTGATGATGTTCTCGATCCCGTAGAACGCGCCGCCGCAGATGAAGAGGATGTTCGAGGTGTCGACCTGGATGTACTCCTGCTGGTTGTATTTCTTGCCGCCGCGCGGAGTGACGTTGGCGCGGGTCCCCTCGATGATCTTGAGCAGGGCCTGCTGGACGCCTTCGCCGCCCACGTCGCGGGTGGGGCTCGGTGTATCGCCCTTGCGCGCAATCTTGTCGATCTCGTCGATGTAGACGATCCCGCGCGCCGCCTTTTCCACGTCATAGTCGGCGGCGTGGAGCAGGTTCTGGATGATGTTCTCAACGTCCTCGCCGACGTATCCGGCCTCGGTCAGAGAGGTGGCGTCCGCGATGGTGAAGGGGACGTTGAGGAAGCGCGCTAGCGACTGCGCCAGCAGCGTCTTGCCCGAGCCGGTGGGCCCGATCAGCAGGATGTTCGACTTCTGCAGCTCGACGTCCGCGTCACCCTGCTGCCGGGCCGCCTGCATCCCGGGGCGCTGGCGGGCGGGCTTCTTCGAATAGATGCGCTTGTAGTGGTTGTAGACGGCGACGGCGAGGATCTTCTTCGCCCGCTCCTGCCCGACCACGTAGTCGTCCAGGAAGCTCTTGATCTCCATCGGCGCGGGGAGCGCCACTGCCGGGCGGTTCTCCTCTCGCTCGCTCTCCTCGGCGATGATGTCGTTGCAGAGCTTGATGCATTCGTCGCAGATGTAGACCGTAGGGCCGGCGATGAGCTTCCGGACTTCCCTCTGCCCCTTCCCGCAGAAAGAGCAAGAGAGATTGCCGTGGTGATGGCTGTCCTTGCGGCTCATGTCACCTCCTCTTCACGGGAGTTTACGCAAGGGGCCGCCGGCCGGGCAACCTTGTAGGTCCCAAGACGTAGGGAAACTTATAGAGGGTGGGTCCGCCGCGCCAGAATCCGTTGAGGGCGTACACGTCCAGTCCCAGCAGGCCGCTGGGCGGCCGGCGGCTCCAAAGGCCAGGAGCGCCGTCGGGTTGCGAAGCCCAGCTGCGAGCGCCAACATCGCGCCGGTGGTGCACGATCTGATCATCCTGGGCGCAGGGCGGGCGGGAATTTCGACCGCCGTGGAGGCCCGCCAGGCGGGAATCGGGCGCGACCGCATCCTCATCCTGGAAAAAGGACCTGCACACTCCTACGCGAACTGCAAGTTCTACCCGGAGGACAAGCGGGTGGACGCCGTCTACAAGGGGACCATCCAACGTTGGGAGTTGAACGTCCACTACGCCGAAGGTGCCGAGACCATCCACAATCATGAGGACAGGCAGCTGTTCGACGTGAGCACCGGCAAAGCGAGCTACCAGGCGAAGGTGGTGGTGGACTGCCTCGATTGCCCGATGCCCGCGGGACCCCGGCTGGCTTGAACGAGACGTACGCCCTCCTGCTCGCCTACGATGGGGCGGCGTTCCGCGGCTGGCAGAAGCAGCCCGGCATGGCGACAGTGCAGGGCGCGCTGGAGGATGCCATCCGGGCGCTGCTCGGGAAGCGGTGCGCCGTTCACGGCGCCTCGCGGACGGACGCGGGAGTGCACGCGCTCGGGCAGGTCGCGTCGCTGCGGAACAGCTGGCAGGCTGGCCTCGACGGCTTGCAGCTTCCGGCCGCGTTGCGCCTGTTGCGGTGGGCCAAGGCAGCGCCCTCGTTCCACGCCCGCAGCAGCTCGATCGGGAAGCGATACCGATACGATCTGGCAAGCTTCCTTCCTGCGGCGGCGGACTGGGACCGCGCGCGAGCGGCGCTTCGTGGACTGGACGGGGTTCCGCACCTGTCCGGGCTCTCCTCTCCGGCGAAGGAGCACCGGCCGGCGCCGCCGCTCACCCGCTGGACGCTGGATGACGGCGGCGTGCTCGAAGTGAGCGCGAAAGCGTTTCGCAAGCACGAGGTGCGCAACCTGGCCGGGCATCTCGGAGCGGTCGCCCTGGGACTCGCGCCGCCCGAGTCCCTGCGCGAGCTGGCGGGGCGGATGCGGCCGTGGACGGGTGCGCGCGCACCCGGGCCTGGACTCACCTTGGTGGAAGTCCTCTACCCCCCGGAGCTCGATCCGTTCCGCTGACCCAGCGGGACCAGTCCCGCCGCCTCGTTGAGGCGCCCGGAGCGGAACGGCTCCAGGTCGATGGTGACGAACTTGAACCCGGCCGCCTTGAGCGCCAGCACCGCGGCCACCCGGACCCGTGCCAGCTGGTCGAACTCCGCCTCCGCCACCTCGATGCGCGCGATCTCGCCGTGGTAGCGCACGCGGAACTCGCGCAGCCCCAGGGCACGCAGCGCCATCTCGCTGCGCGCGAGCTGAGCCAGTCGCTCTGGCGTCACCTCGGTGCCGTAGGGAATGCGGGAGGAGAGACAGGGCTGCTGCGGCTTGTCCCAGGTCGGCAGCCCCATCTCGCGGCTCAGCGCCCGGATCTCCGCCTTGCTCAGGCCGGCCTCGGCGAGCGGCTGCATCACCCGGTGTTCCGATGCGGCCTGCAGCCCGGGGCGGTAGTCCGCGAGCTCATCGGCGTTGGTGCCGGAGACGACGGCCTGCAGCCCAAGCGAGGCCGCCTGCGCGGTGGCGAGCGAGTAGAGCTCCGTCTTGCAAAAATAGCAGCGGTTCACGGGGTTCGCGGCGTAGCGCGGGTCTTCCAGCTCTCCCGAACGCTTCTCGACGTGCTTCGCGCCGAGCAGGCGGGCGACGGCGCGCGCGCCCTCGAGCTCGTCCTCCGGAACGGCGGGCGAAAGCGCTGTGAAGGCCACCGCTCGATCTCCGAGCGCCTCCACCGCGAGTGCGAGCAGGAGCGCGGAGTCGACCCCGCCGGAGTACGCGACGAGCGCGCTGCCGACGGAGCGCAGCCGTGCCACGACTTGCTCGCGCTTTTCCCGCAGGGCCGGATTCATCGGCGCCTCCATAGCATTTTTCGTGACACGCCGCGTGACCGTGGTACCCACCACGAGCACGAGGTGAACATGCACATGATGCCCAAGATCCTGGTCCTCGCAGTGGTCCTTCTTGCCCTCCCGGTGCACGCCCAGAGACGTACCGACCCACCCCCCGCAGGCACGAAGTACAGCCTTCTCGGCGGCGAGACTGTCGGCACGGGAGTCAACGTCGCCAGCGGCGAGTTCGGTTGGCCGGGCATCTCGTTCGGCATCACCCACGGCCTCAGCCGGGACACCGACATCGGGGCCCGCTTCGACCTGCTCTTCGGCTTCGAGGAGACCACCAACAGCCAGTTCGGGGTGGGGTTCCGCGTGCCACTGCGGATGACCGCGATGCGCAGCGACCGCATCTCGGTCCTGTTGCACATCGATCCTGGCTTGAAGATCTACAGCACGAATCCGGCCGCTTTCGGGCTCCAATTCCCCATCGGCGTGGTGCTCGGCTACGCATACTCGCGAGATCTGACCCTGGCCTTCGGCGTAGACATGCCGATGACCCTGTTCGTCACGCCCAGCCCTGTGCAGCTCATTCTTGCGCCGACCTTCGGGCCGGCCGTCGAGTTCCACGTCGATCCCAGGCTCACCGTGGGACTCAACACGCGCTTTGGTCCAGTGGTCTCCACCAGGAGCGGCGCAGGCAGCGAGTTCGGGTTCGTGATGCAGGTGCTGGGCGCCTACAGGATTTAGCGCGGCTCAGCGCTTGCGCTTGCCGCCCGCGGCCATCCGCGGGCGATCGGCCCGAGCGGTGCGCGCCGCCGTCTGCTTGCGGGCGGGCGCGGCGCGCTTGGCCTTCTCCGGCCTCGGCACCTTGCGCTCCGGCATCTTGAGCACCTTCTTCTCCGGCTTCGGTTTCGGGGCCGGGGCCCGCGCCTGGACCTTGGGCCGGCCCTTCATCGCCGCAACCGCCGGATCGAGCAATCTCTGCGCGACCAGCTGGCCGAGGATGTGCTCCACCGCCTCGTCCACGCTGTGCTTGCTCGTGTCCACCATCACTTCCGCATGGCTGGGCGGCTCGTATGGCTCCGTGATCCCCGGGAGCGTCTTCAACTCGCCCGCCAGCGCCCGCTTGTACTTTCCCGACTTGTCACGCTGGATCAGCGTCTCGGTGGGGCACTCCACGAACACCTCTGCGAACCGGGAAATCTGCCGCCGCGCTTCGTCACGGGCTTCCCGGTAAGGGCTCTCGATCGCGGATTGAATGATGATTCCGCCGCCTCGCGTCACGAGCCTGCAGACCCAGGCCAGCTTGCGGGCCTCGGCATTGCGCTCGTCCTTGGTGGCGGCGCCGCCGATGCCTAGCATCTGCTCCAGCTCGGGCCCATCGAGCACGTCGACGATTTTCCCCAGTCGTCGCAGGCGGTTGGCCAGTCCCTGAGCAAGCGTCGACTTGCCGGCCCCGCTCATGCCGGTCAGCCAGACAGTGAAGCCGGTCGTACTCATAGTGCCCAGGTTCATGGACCCGTAATCTCCTTCCGAAAAATTCGGGGCACAATACCGACCTTGTCCCACTCTGGCAAGGAATATGGGGCGATTTCCCGATTGCCGAGGCAATCAAGGATATGCCGGAATGCCCCGGACTTCCTCTCCGCGAAAGTCCCGGCCGGCCGCATCCCAGGTGTACAACCGAGCGCCATCGACATTCCCCGCCCGCACCGAGACGACCAGGTAGCGGACGCCGGGCCAGAGCGGCTCGTCGCCGCCGCCGAGCGCCATGTCCCGATCTTCACGTGAGAAATATGCCCCGACGTCCGGATGGGAATGAACGATGGCCCAAAGGCTCACCCCAGTCCGCTCGGCCGCCTCCAAGGCGAGCAACAGGGCTTTCGGGTCCATGACGTATCCGTCGCGCTGCCCGCGCGCGCTCGTCGGCGCCCCCTGCGCCGTGCCGGCGATATTGGCGATCGCCTGAAAACGCAGATCACCGTTCGCGTCCGCGAGCAGCAGGCCGCAACACTCCGCGGGATAGGTCTCGCGCGCGTGCCGGGCGATCTGCTCCAAGGCCGGGGCCGGGATCATGGCGGTGGAAGGTACCGGTCGGCTCGATCGGGAAACAGCGTCACCACCACCCCGCGTTGCCCGCTCTCGCTCAGCTCGCGCGCCACCTGGATCGCGCCTGCCGCCGCGGCCCCGGCGCTGTGGCCGGCGAGCAGGTTTTCGTCGCGGACGAGCAGCTCGGCCGTGTCCCAACCGAGATCGGTGGGAATGCTCAGCTTCCGGTCGAGCTCGGACTCCTTGTAGATGCGCGGGACGATGCTGGAGGGCATGTGCTTGAGCCCCTCGAGCCCGTGCAGCGCTTCGGCAGGCTCCACCGCGACGACCTGGATGTCCCGGCGGCGCGCCTTGAGCCCGCGGCCGGTCCCCATGATGGTGCCGCCTGTCCCGATCCCCAACACCGCGTGCGTCACGCGGCCGCCGGTCTGCTCCCAGATCTCCTTAGCGGTGCCTAGCTCGTGGGCGCGAGGGTTGGCGTCGTTCGAGTACTGGTCGGCGTAAAACCACTTGTCCGGCTCCTCCTGCACGAGCTTGTGGGCGAGACGAATCGCGCCGTCCGATTGCTCGAGCGGATCGCTGAAGATGATCCGAGCGCCGAAATGCCGGGCGATCCGCTTGCGTGCCTCGCTCACGTTGCCGGGCATCACCAGCGCCACCGGCACGCCCAGCGCCGCGCCGATCCAGGCGTACGCAATCCCGGTATTTCCGCTGGTCGAGTCGAGGAGCGTGCGCCCCCGGAGGGTTGGAAGCGCGTCCTGGATGATAGCCAAGGCCGCGCGATCCTTCACGCTTCCACCGGGATTGAACCACTCCAGCTTGGCGTGGATCTCGACCCCGGGCGGCTCCAGCGAGCGGAGACGGACGAGGGGCGTGTTCCCGACCGCCTCGGTGAGCGATTCGATGGGCGCCGCCTGGATCACCTCGCCAGGACCTCGCGGATCGCGTCGAGGGCGGCTTGCGCACCCTGCACCGCGGCCTCCGACGCGCTTCCACCCGGGTCGGACGAGAAGGAGATCGTTCTCTGCGTGGGTCCGGTCAGCTCGGTCCAAGGAGCGAGGCGACGCAGCTCCTGATGCCACGCCGGCTCGTCCACGACGAGGCGGCCACAACCGCTGGCGGCGAGGTAGCGCGCTGCCCACCGGGCTGCTACGCCGCGGCCCGCCACCCGAAAGGACGCCTCGCGGACCTTGTCCTGGTCGAACCCGTCCAGCAGCAGGTGGCGGGAGAAGCGCTCCTGCTGCTCCGCGGTCAGCATCCCCCGGCGATCGCCGGCACGATGGTCAGCCGATCGCCTTCCTTCAGCTCCGTTCCGAGCCCCTGCGCGTGGCGGACGTCCTCGTCGTTGCGGAAGAGGTTCACGTAACGGCGCAGAGCGCCCTTGTCGTCGAGCAGCTTTTCCTTGATGCCAGGGTACTTCCGCGACAGCTGGTCCAGCGCCGCCTGGACGGTGGCGGCGTTCTCGACGGCCACTTCACCTTGGTTGGCGGTGAGCGTGCGCAATGGCGCGGGAATCTTCACGATCACGGGCATGGTGTCAGCTCCTTGTCTCGTAGGATGCCTCGATCCCGCACGCGGCGCACGCGGGATCGCGCTTCAACCTCAGCGGCCGCTGCGTTCCGAGGCGGGCGTCCCAGCGATGCAACATGCCCGCGTCGGGCTCGCCGCGCAGGACCGAGACGGCTGCTCGCGCCATCGCCGCGCCCACCAGGCCGCAAAGCGGCGCCAGCACGCCCGCCAGGGCGCATGTCGGGGAGTTGCGGGGCGGCGCCTCGAAGAGGCAGCGCAAGCAGGCGCTCTGCCCCGGCACGACGGTGAGGAGCAGCCCCGCCCATCCCAAGGCTGCCCCGTGAACGAGCGGAATTCCGCGCCGGATGGCTTCGTCGTTGGCGAGGAAGCGGGTCTGGAAGTCGTCGGTGCCGTCGAGGAGCACATCGGCGTCTCGGAGCAACTCTCCAGCAGTCGCCGCTTCGAACCGGATGACACGCGCCTCGCCGCCCACGCGCTCCGCGGCGACCTCCGCCTTCGGGCGGCCGAGATCGCTGTCCCCGTAGAGGATCTGGCGAGCGAGGTTCGAGCGCTCGACGCGATCGGCATCGACGATCACCAGGCGCAGATCGAGCTTCTCCTCGGCCAGCGCCAGCGCCGCGGGGCATCCTAGCCCACCCGCCCCGAGCAGCACGGCGGTCTTCATCGCGGCGCCTCCAGCGAGAACTCGCGCTCGCCGGGCGCGGTGACGATAGCCACGCCGCCGCGCTCGTGCGCGTACCCGGCCGCCGCCGCACCGGCGTGATTCGCCAGCAGTCCCAGCTCGCGACCCAAGCGGGCTCGAAACCGCGCGGCATCGTCGCGCGCGATGGCCACCTGCTCGATCTCCGCCGGAAGATCGGCCGAGCGCGGCAAGTCCGGCAGCTCCTCGCCTGCGGCGACCAGCGCTACTCCTCGGACTCGCGGCCACCTTTGCCGGAGCGCGGCGAGCGCGCCGAGCAGCGCCGCGCCCTCGCCGGCGGGACAGACGATGAGCGGCGGGGGCTCGCCGAGTTGTTCGAGAAGCTCGGCCCCCAGCGTGCGCGCGAACACGGCGGGATCGGGATTCCATGGCTTTGCGCGCGGGGCGATGCGCACTCCCCAGATCTTCAGCGCCTCGCGCATCTCGTGCGTGACCGCTCCCCGCAATGCCAGCTCGGCGCCAGATCGCGCGAACGAGAGCGCCTGGTTTCCGCTCAGCTCGACGGTTCCCTGGGGCACCGGGGCCCGATCCGAGACCGACCCCCGGGGCCGGAACAGCTCGAGCTTGAGGAGCGCGTCGTCCCAGCGCAGAAGTGGCGTCATGTGGCGTTCCTCGCCGCTGGCGCGCAGGATAGCAGCCGTGACGCGCTGGGCAACCCTGCTGATCCTGTTCGCCGCTGCCTGCCGGCCGGAGTCGCCGCCGGCGGGCGCTCCGGAGTCGTGCCTCGATCGGCAGCTCAAGGCGAAGGGACTGAATCCGTTCGGGGATCCTCCCGACACCTTCTACGCCGGCGGCACTCCGCTCTTCGACGAGAAGACCGGGCGATCGGTGCCGCGCGAGCAGTACGTCATGGCGAAGCATCCCGACATCGCCCGCGCCTGCGGAGCCGACGCCGGCCCTTGATTGCCCACCGCCCGAGCGCGCTGCTATCGTCGCGCGCCGTGAGCGAGACGACGGCGCTGGTGGGGCCCGAGCGCCAGGGGACGCTGGCCGCATCGTCCGAGCGCAGCGAGAGGACTCGCGCATTCCACGAAGACCGGTTTCTCACCCGGGCCCGCGCCCTGTTCTACGCCCGGCTCGCTTTCCTCGTGCTCGGCCTCGGCGTGATCGGGGTGCCTTCCTGGTCGGCCGCGTTCGGCATCGGAGGACCGCGGGCCTTCGCCATCTACCTGGTGATGGTCGCGTACAGCGCGGCGAACTACTTGTTCCTGCCGCGCAAGAAGATCGGCAGGATCGTGACCTTCGCGACCCTGTGCGCGGACCTCTGCGTGCTGGTCTGCCTGGTCAGCGTCACGGGGGGACTCCGCAGCCCGCTGCTCGCCGCGCAGCTCCTCTTCACCATCCTCTTCGTCGTCCTGTTTCCTACGCCGTTCGCGGTGGTCCCGCCGCTGCTCACGTTCCCGGTGGTGGCGAAGCTCGCCCAGATCCTCGGCGGCCACCCGCTGGTGCAGATCGATCTCTTCATCCTGCTCTGGTACTCGGCGATCAACTGCATCGTGGTCTACATGATGGTCTATCTCAACGAGCGCGACCGGCTGAAGCACCGCGAGCTGCAGAAGCTGTCCGGCGCGCTCCGCGAGATGGCCGTGGTCGACGAGCGCAACCGCCTGGCGCGCGAGATCCACGATGGGCTCGGCGGAGTGCTCTCCTCCGTGGTGATCCAGAGCGAGTACCTGCTCAACATGATCGACGGCTCCGAAGTCCGCGCCCGGCTCTCGGGAAACATCGAGGCGCGCGCGGCCATCCTCCCCACCATCCGCAAGGAGCTCTCCGACCTGCACCAGGCGGCGGAGGATTCGATGGACGAGCTGCGCCGCAGCTTGCGGATGATGAAGGAGGACTTCGACCTGGTCGGGACCCTCTCCGACTACTGCAAGCTCGCCTCCTCACGCCACCGGCTCGACGTTCGCTTCGGGCGCGCGGGCGCCGAGCGCTCGGTGGGGCCCGAGAGCGCGCTCGCCCTCTTTCGCGTCCTGCAGGAGGCGATCACCAACGTGGCCCGCCACTGCGGCAAGGGCACCGCGGTGGAGGTCACGCTCGGCTTCGAGCCCGGCCAGGCCACCCTGCGCATCCAGGATCGCGGGGGCGGATTCGTGCTTCCCCGCGATCCGGCCGGACTTTCGCGTGAAGGGCACTATGGGCTCGCCAACATGCAGGAACGGGCCCGGAAGGTATCGGGCGATCTCCGGATGACGTCCGCGCCCGGACAGGGTACGTGCGTCGAGCTGGTGGTTTCAGCCGGAGAGGAGCTGGAGCGATGAGCGCCGCACTCGAGTCCCGGAAGATCAAGGTGGTGGTCTGCGAGGATCAGCCGCAGATCCTCAAGAACCAGATGAAGATCCTGCAGGACTCGCCCGAGGTCGAGGTGATCGGGACGGCGCTCTCGGGGGAGGCGGCGCTGGAGCTGCTGGAGAAGAAACAGCCCGACGTGCTCCTTCAGGATCTGGGCTTGCCGCGGATGACCGGGATCGAGGTCACGCGCGAGGTGAAGCGGAAGTGGCCGGCCGTCGAGGTCCTCATCTTCACCATCTTCGACGAAGAGGAGAAGGTGATCGACGCCGTCAAGGCTGGCGCCTCCGGGTACCTCCTGAAGGGCGCCAGCTCGGAGAAGCTCCTGGAGGCCATCCGGGAAGTGAAGGCCGGCGGCACCATCATCCAGCCCAACCTCGCGCGCAGGCTGCTGCGGCGCTTCCACGTGGCGGAGACCGACGCGCGGCCTCCGCCGGCGTACCGCGAAGAGCCGCCGATGCGGCCGTTGACGGAGCGCGAGATCGAGATCCTCCGGTTGATCGCGAAGGGCCTCTCGAACAACGAGGCGGCTGGAGTGCTGGGGCTCTCGCGCGCGACGGTGCGGACGCACCTCGAGCATATCTACGACAAGCTCGAGGTCACCAATCGCGTCGAGGCGGTCACCGAAGGTCTCCGCAAGGGGCTGATCGAGGTGTAGCCCGCGGCGCCCGAGCCTAGCGGATGCGGACGATCTCGTTGGCCTCGAACAGGCCCCCGGCGTCGAGGCCCGCGTCTTCCAGCGCTTCCGGCGGGTACCCGATGTCGCAGAGCCGGTGAGCTGCAAGGCGACCGGGGCGAAGAGGCCGGCGCAGGGCAAGCCCAGGGCGAGCGTGCCTCGAGCGTCGGCTGCATCGGCTCCCCGGTGTCCGGCTCGAGCCCGCTGGGGCACTCGAGCGCGAGCACGTGGGCGCGGGCCTCGTTCGACAACCGGATCAGCGCGGCGAGCGGCTCGCGCGGAGCGCCCTCGAGACGCTGGTGCCGGCCAGCGCGAGCACCGTCGCGCCCGCGATCCGGCCGTCGAGCAGCTTGCGGGAGAGGGCCGCGGCCTACACGTCGAGTTTTTGAAAGCTGAGCATGAACGCTGTGTACCAGGCACACCCGACATGCCCGGCGGTCGTCCACCGCCACGGGTGCACGACCAGATCGGGGAAGACGCAGTCAGTCCGGGGGGATCGACAAACCGGCCGGGTCGTGATCTGACGTCCTCCGAGGAGGGCTCATGTCGCGACGCCGGATGCCGAAAAAGCGCCTTTCCACGACTGCGCCGAAGGACGGGACACCGCTCGGTGACCTGAGTGATGCCGAGCTCGTCGAAGAGCTCGCACGTCGGCGCGTCGCACGCGGCAAGATGGATCTCGATGCCATCGAATCCTTCATTGAGGGCGCACAGTCGCAGATCGGGGAGGACGCGCTCGCCGCAACCGTGGCGGGGCTGCCGCCGGAAGGCTCGGAGGCAAAGCCCTGCCCGAACTGCGGCAAGCCGGTGCCGGTGAAGACGCACAACCGCATCCGGCACGTCCTCACGACGGCGGGCGAGCTGCGACTGGTGCGCAACTACCATTATTGCCGCCGCTGCCAGCACGGTTTCTATCCGCGCGACCGAGAGCTGAAGCTTCCCGAGGAAGGCGAAGTATCGAATGCGATGGAGCGCCGCATCCTCGACTTCGGCGTGAACGACACCTTCGAGTCCGCCGCCGAGCGGTGGAGCATCCACTACCCGACGGCAATCTCCTCGAACCTGGTCCGCCGCGTCGTCGATCGCGTGGGGCGAAGATGCGAGGCGGCCTCGAGCGAGCTGGCGCTGCAGGAGGCGTGTCTTTCTCCGTGTGCAGAACCGGCGCAGTCGCTGGTGGTGGCGAGCGACGGCAGCATGCTGCTCACGCGCGAGGAGTCGTGGAAGGAAGCGAAGGTGGCGGTGGTCGCGCGCGGCGACGCGATCATCGAGGAGAAGAATCGGCGCAGCGTCTCCGAGGCGCGCTACGTCGCCGTGCTGGGCGGGAAGCAAGAGTTTGCCGCCTCGCTGAAGGCCGCTCTCGAAGCCGAGCACGCCGATGAGGTGACGAACGTGGTCTGGCTGGGAGATGGTGCTGCGGAGAACTGGACGATGGCCAGCGAGCTGTGCCCCTTCGCGGTGCAGGTGCTCGATGTCCAGCACGCGATCCAGAACGGCATGGAATGCGGCAAGGCACTGCTGGGCGAATCGAACGATTGTGTCCCGCTCTGGGAGAAGAGAATCCGCCAGCTGCTCGACGCACCCGCGCCGGACGCTGCAATCCGTGAACTGATGGAATGCGTGCCGGAGACGACGCACGAAGAAGAACTCGACGCCCTCGACAAGCTCGTCGGCTACTACCGCCACAACGAGCGCCGGATGCGCTACACGACGTTCCGCGAGCTCGGCCTGCCGATTGGATCGGGGATCGTCGAGAGCGCTCATCGTCACGTGCTCCAGGTGCGGATGAAACGGGCTGGCCAGCGCTGGGCGATCAAGCGCGGCCGACGAATGGCGCGGCTGCGGGCGGCGTATCGCACTGCCGGTCCCCGGCGGTTTCACTGGGCGATCCGCGAAGCGCTGAAGCCTGCTCCAGCGCTGGTCGAGGACACGCCGCTCAGCTACTCCCGGTGGCGGGAGTGGCGCCGCAGCGCCTCAAATTGATCGTGCACCC
>DATBZA010000085.1:0-60570 GCA_036513415.1 Myxococcales bacterium
GGTTTCGTCGTCGCCGTCCGCGCGGTCTCGCGGGAGCCAGCGGGACCCCCGCCCGACCCGCCGGAGCGCGCGCTGGTGGAGCGCACCCTGCGGCACCGCCTGGAGGAGCTGTACGCGGCGAGGCTGCGGGCCTGGCAGTCCGACCGGTTCGCGGCGGGAGGGGAGATCGCCGCCGGCCTCTCGCATGGCCTCAAGACTCCCCTTGCGAGCATCCGTGCCGCCGCGCAGCTCGCACAGTTGAAGCTCGGGGAGGGACATCCGGCGGCGCGCCAGCTGGACGACATCATCGAAGAGACCGATTCCCTGGTCGAGCAGGTGCGCCGCTTCCTCGACGCCAGCGGCGCGGTGGGACCGCTGCCGGCCCGGCTGCGGCCGGCTCAGCTGGTGGACGCGCTGGAGCGGGATTACGCGCCGCGCGCCCGCGACCGCGGGCTCTGTTGGAGCTCGTGTGTAGAGCCCGACCTGCCCGACGTGTGCGTGGACCCCGGCCTCCTCGAAATCGCCTGCCGGAACCTGGTGGAGAACGCTCTCGCCGCCGCGCCCTCCGGGAGCACCGTGTTGGTGACGGCGCGGCCCGCCCAGCCACCTGCGCGGGCCGGGCTGGACGAAACGGCGCCTCCTCCAGGCCGGTGGATCGAGATTGCGGTTCGCGACGAGGGCGCCGGCATTCCCGCTCAGGTCGGAGCCGGCGTGGCGATACGCTCGCAAAAGCCGGGCGGCAGCGGGCTGGGCATCGCCATCGCCCGCCGCATCGTCGCTCGGCACGGAGGAGTGCTGAGCTTCGAGGGCGGGACCGGGACCACCGCGCGCGTGCTCCTGCCTGCGGTGGAGCCGGCGGAACCGTTCTTGGAGGCGTCGTCGTGATCTTCCTGGTCGAGGACGAGCCAGTGCTGGCCAGATCGATCGCCGAGTTTCTCGTGGCGGCTGGCGAGCACGTGGAGAGTTTCGGAGACGCGGAGTCGGCGCTCGCCGCGGCGCAAGCCTCGCCACCAGACGCCATCGTGGCCGACCTGCAACTCCCCGGGATGGGCGGCCTTCAGCTGCTCTCGGAAGTGGCCCGGATGGATCCCGCCATCGTCCGGATCGCGATGACGGCGCACGCCTCGGTGCAGAGCGCCGTCCTCGCCATGCGCGGCGGATGCTACGAGTACCTGGAGAAACCGCTCGATCTGCAGCAGCTCCACCGGGTGGTCTCGCGCGCGCTCGCGCAACGGCGCGCGAGCATCGAGCTCGCCTGGCTGCGCGGGGGACGGACGGGAGTGGACAGCGGCCCGGCCGTGCTCGGCGAGAGCAGCGCGATCGCATCGGTGCGGAAGCAGATCGAGGCCTTGGCGCGGGCCGGATCGCAGGCCCCTCCGGTCCTCCTCGCCGGAGAGACCGGCGTGGGCAAGGGCCTGGTCGCGCGCGCCATCCACGCTTTGCGCATGGGCGCGGATGCGGCCTGGATCGAGGTGAACTGCGCGGCCCTTCCTGGAACGCTGGCCGAGGCGGAGCTGTTCGGGTACGAGCGAAGCGCATTTACCGACGCAAAGCACGCGAAGCCCTCGCTGTTCGAGGCCGCGAGCGGCGGCACCATCTTCCTGGACGAGGTCGGCGAATTGCCGCTCGAGTTACAGGCCAAGCTGCTCAAGGTGGTCGAGTCCCGCACCGTGCGGCGGCTGGGCGCGATCCGCGAGCGGCCCATCTCCGCGTCGATCCTGGCCGCGTCGAACGTGGATCTGCCCGCCGCGGTCGCGGCTGGCCGGTTCCGCAGCGACCTCTACCATCGGCTGGCCGCGTTCACCATCGTGGTGCCCCCGCTCCGCGATCGAGGTGAGGACGCCGTGCTTCTCGCCCGTCATTTCCTCGCTGAGTTGGCCGCCCGCCATCACCGGTCGGTGCAAGGCCTTTCTCCGCAAGCGGAAGCGCGTATCGCCGGCGCCGCCTGGCCCGGCAATGTCCGGGAGTTGCGCTTCGCGCTCGAGCGCGCCCTGCTGCTTGCGCCGCCCGAGGCCACGCAGCTCTCGGCGGACCACCTTTCCGCGGGCCCGCTTCCCACGCCGGCGCCCGACACGCGCGTGGGCGCCACCCTGGCGGTGGACGGCGCGGCGATCTCGGTCCAGCTCCCCGAGTCGGGCGTGGAGTTCGCAATCCTGGAGCGGGCGATCCTCTCGGCTGCGCTCCGGCAGGCGGAAGGCAACGTGGTCGCTGCCGCTCGGCTCCTGCACATGCGTCGCGACGCCATGCGGTACCGGCTCCGCAAGCACGGGATCGTCCATGACAGAGGAGCCGAGCGCGATGGGCCACTTGGCCCACCTGGCGAAAACACCCGGGTGAAATGACGAAGCGTGCTTCAGCGCTTCTTGTAAGTGACCGCCATTGCAGGCGTCTTGCATGGGCATGCCGGATGCTTCCAAGGTATCCCGTGCGGGGGCGTCAGATGACGGGGTTCACCTTGATCGATGTGATGATTGCCCTGGCCGTCCTGGCGATCCTCGCAGGGCTTGCCTCGCAGGAGTTCGACAGGATGCTGGCGCGGACACGCAGAACCGAAGCGGTGGTTGGCCTCCACGCCGTGTGGACGGCCCAGGCCGCGTACCGCGCAAACGAGGGTCATTACGCGAAGACCTTCGATGATCTGGGCGGCATGCCTTTGCAGGGCATCGTGCGCGTCTCCCCTGCGACCGCGAAATCGAACCGGTACACCTTCCACATCTCCCAGCCTTGGGGGCCGCAATCGTTCTATTGCGTTGCCGCCGGGCAATTGGACCCCGATCCCTGGCCCGACATGCTGACCATCGAGGAGGGTCGCCGGTGACGCACGCACGTCCGCGATCGCTGACCGCCGCTCCTCTGCCCGGCCTGGCGCTGGCCATCTTGCTGCTGCTGGCCATCTTTCCGGCCCGCGCGGTGCTGGCGGACAATCGCGTCCGGATCCTGTTCGACGACATCAACGACACCTATCGCCCGCTCACGCGAAGCCCCAATCCGCCTACCGACGGTTGCCGCCCCGCGGTCGACGACACGGACGACAACGGCTGCGTGACCGAAGGCGAGGCCGACGACGACGGACAGGACCAGGAGGAGCCGCCGCCATGAACCGCGCGCAGGCGCCTCCACAGGGCGCCTGAAGTCACGAGCAGATGGATACGGAAAGCCGGCGAGAAACGCCGGAACGGCATGCTTGTGCCCGGCGCACGAGCGAACTCGGGGGACCAGATGGATACGAATGAAGGGCGAGGACGAGTGGAAGAGGCGCGTGACTGCTCCGGCGACGGAGGGCTGCGATGACCGTCGCCGCCGCCACCCAGCGTTCGAGCGGGGATCTGCTGGTGCGCTACCAGTTCGACCCGGGTGCCCGCCTCGAGCTGCATTTCCAGACGATCGACGGGCGGGCCTTCTTCTTCTGCCCGAAGCGCGTCCCGCGATCGCAGGGCGAGCGCGTGAACGTCGAGTTCACCGCCGGGGCGGGCCAGAACGCCTGCACGCTGCAGGGCGAGGTGCGCGGCCACGAGATGGGCGGCACCTTCACGGGATCCTGGATCGAGTTCGCGGCGAGCGATCTGGCCGGGACCCTGCGGAAGCCGTTCGCGGCGCTCCCCTCCAACGTGCTGCTCCCTGTCAACGCGATGGTGCGCCTGCGGAGGGCTGGCGCGACGCAGATCCTCTGCCGCGTCGACGCAGTGAGCGAAAGCGAGGCGCGCCTCGGCTGCCTGCCGGCAGGCGTAAGCGTCGGAGAACGGGTGTCGCTCGCGGTGCTCGGCGGCCCTCCTTGCGACTCGGATCTGGGGACCGGCAACATCGTCTGGGTGGAGGACAGGGACGCCAGGGTCGAGTTCGCGCGCCAGGAGCCGCCGCGGGCGCTGGTCGTCCTCCTTCACCGTGCGCGCACGAGGCTCGGCAACCCGCTGGAAGTCCGGCATCCGGCTTCGTGCTGCTGCCGGAACGGCACCCCTCCCAACCAGCCCCCGGTTCCCCGGGCCGCACACCGGCGGATCAGCTAGAGGCCCACCGCTCGCAAGTGATCACGGCAGGGGTTCGAGCTCCCACGGCGGTGGCGTCATGCGTTCGTGCAGGTGCTCCACGAAGGTCTTCACCTTGGGAGACAGGTGCCGGGTGCTCGGATACACGACGTGAACCGGCGTCGACGGAGCGTTCCAGTCGGCAAGAACGCGCTCCAATCGGCCAGCACGTAGATCCTCCGCGCAGCGAGACGCGGGAAGAAGAGCGATGCCCAGACCGGCGGCCGCTACTGCGTGAAGGATGTCCATGTCGGTGACCATCAAGCGCGCAGACAGGGCGACCTGCACGGACGTGTCAGCGTTTTCGAGGCCCACCCCAGCGTTGTCGATGCCTGTGCCAAAGAGCAGGCAGTCGTGCTTCTTCAAGTCGTCGGGTGACCGCGGACGTCCACGTCTCTTGAGGTACGCGGGCGTCGCGACGAGGAACCACCTCGCGCTGCCGAGGCTCCTGGCGATCAGGGTCGAGTCCGCGAGCGTTCCAGCTCGGATGCCCAGGTCGAAGCGTTCCTCGACGAGGTCCACTGCACGCGCCGTGCAGAACAGATCGAGCCGAACTTCTCGGTAGCGTTTGAGGTAGTCGCTGACGATCGGGCCGAGGAAGGCGACGTTGACGGGAGCAGTCACGCGCAAGAGCCCCCGAGGACGCTCTTGCAACCTGCTCACGGCGCGCTCGCCGTCTTCGATCTCGCCCACGACCCGCGCGCAGTAATCGTAGTAGGTGCGACCAACGTCCGTGAGGCTCAACTTGCGGGTCGTGCGCTGCAGGAGGCGCGACTTCAACCGCTCCTCCAGATCGGACACCTTCCTGCTGACGGTCGACTTCGGCATCCCGAGCTCCGCCGCGGCCCTCGTGAAGCTGCCGGCCTGAACAACTCGAGCAAAGACGAGGATTTCGTTGAGATCCATGACCAATTATTCCATGCATGGAACAGTTATTCCAGAATTCGATGTCTATCCTACCCGCGGAACGGCATCTATCTAGCAACGAAGCGCGATGCGCCGCCGGACTGGCTCCTGCGCGCACGCTGGAGAAACAAGTCATGTTGGCACGTCAGATTCAGCAACCCGTCCGCGAAATCGTGTACCGCACGCACGGACGCACGCATGGACCCATCACCCGGCTGGTGAGCCCCTCCGACCTCGGCGAGCTCATCAAGCCCTTCGTGTTCCTCGACCTCTTCGACTTCGACGGCCGAGCTCCGCCAGCACCGATGGAGCTCGGCTGGCACCCACACTCGGGCATCGCCACGGTGACTGTGATGTTCGACGGGTCGGTCCGCTACGCGGAGACGACCGGCAAGGCCGGTGTGCTGCCGGCCGGAGGCGTCGAGTGGATGCGAGCCGGAAACGGTGTCTGGCATACCGGCGCTCCCGAGCCGGGGCGCGTGAAGGGGTTCCAGCTGTGGGTCGCGCTCCCGCCCGAGCTGGAAAACGCGGCCAACGCCAGCCACTACGTGATGCGTGAAGAGGTGCCCGTCGAGGGTCCCGTTCGGGTGATCCTGGGCGCGTATCACAAAGCGAAGAGCCCGATCGCGGCGCCTCCGATGAGCTACCTCGCTGTGAGCTTGAAAGCCGGCGAGCGTTGGTCCTACCACCCTCCCAAAGGGCACACGGTGGGCTGGGTCGCCGTGCTCGATGGGGTCCTCCGGGCCTCCCCGCCCATTTCCAGCGGGGAGATCGCGATCTTCGAGCCCTTCGACGAATCGATTGACTTCGTCGCCGAAGGCAACACGAGGTTCGTGCTCGGTTCGGCGGCCAGGCATCCCCACGACCTCGCCCTCGGCAACTACTCCGTGCACACGAGCGCCCAGGCGCTGCGCCAGGGCGAGGCGGAGATTCGTCGCATCGGTCAGAAGCTCCGCGCTGAGGGAATCCTGAGGCGCTAATGGCAAAGAGCATCATCAGCGTCATCGGCGGAACGGGTCTCCAAGGCGGCGGCGTCGTGAACGCGTTGCTCGCCCAGGGCGAGTTCAAAGTACGGGTGGCGACCCGCAATCCGGCGAGCGACGCCGCGCGAGCGCTCGCCGCGCGAGATGTTGAAATGGTCCACGCGGATCTGCTCGAGCCGGGCAGTCTCGTGGCTGCATTCGAGGGCGCATACGGCGCATTCGTCGTCACCAATTTCTGGGAGCCGACTCAGGGTGCGCGAGAGGAGGAGATCGGCGCCGCTGCCGTACGGGCCGCGCGGGAGGCCGGTGTCGAGCACCTGATCTGGTCCACGCTGCCCGATGCCGAGAAGCTGACCGCCGGGCGCCGCAAGGTGATGCACTTCAGCGGCAAAGCGCACGTCGACGCCGTGGTTCGAAGCGCCGGTTTCGCCCGGCACACGTTCGTACAAGCACCGATGTACTTTCAAACCTTCCTCGCCGTGATGGCGCCACAACCGCTCCCGGACGGTGGCCGCGGCTGGGCGGTGCCCATGGATCCAAGCAAACGCGTCATCCACGCGGGTGATATCAGCGACCTCGGGAAGGCCGTCGCCGCCGCCCTCAGCGCGCGCGCTAGATTGCCGAACGGCAGTGTCCTCGCCGTCTGCGGCGGCACCTACTCCTGGAACGATTTCGTCCTCACGCTGAGGGCGCTCGGGCACAATCTGGAAGTCGTGCGGGTCCCTGCGGAGGCTTATGACCGCTCCTTTCCCGGCGCCCCCGAGATCCGGGAGACGTTTCAGTACTTCGAGGAGCAGACTTACTTTGGCCCGCAGCGCGAGGCGCATATCGCTGCGGCCAACGCACTTGTGCCCGGCGGCTTCACCACCTTCGCCGATTGGGCGCGCACCCACATGAAGCCGGTTGCCGATGCTTCCGGCGGCTGAGCAGTCGTTCAGCAACTCTCAATTCGGGATCGGCGCCTTCTTCCTGCGGCCGCTCGCAGCAACACGAGGGCGAGGACCAGGAGGGACGGGCCCGGCCCCCGAACCGGGACCGGTTGACAGCCGTAAGAACGCCCCGAATCCGCGATCGCCGGCAAGATGAAATCGTCGGCGAATGCATCGACGCGAACGGCTTGCGCATATTCTCGACAATGCGCATCGCCGGAGGAGCTGACGCCCGCCACGTACTCCACGCAACCTCCGCCTCACATCAGGCTCGATCCAAACAAGTAGCCCCAGGCAAAACGGAGAGGTGGCGGAAGGACGCCTCAACAAGGCTTTGGCAGAGCCGCTGCTGCGCTGAGTTCGCGTCGCGCGCCGGCTGCCCGGTTGCGCCTCTGAGCAGCATCTTGCCGCTCCGGTGTCGGCCGGCACTCGGCGCGCGTTTTTCTGGCGTTGGTGATGCCGCCCCTGCGCGTCCTTGTCCGAGGCACAGCGCTCGCGCACCGCCTGAGCGGGCCGCTCAGCGGAGCCCGCGGCGGTTGGCAGCGAGAATCTCGTCGGAGAGGACGGGATCGGCGGCGGCCACAGCGCGGGCCAGCACCAGCGCGCCCACCAACTCGCTCAGCATCTGCAGCGCACGCTCGCGACGGGCGCGGGCCCGCTTGCCGCGGGATGGCTTCCGCGCCAGGTGATCCGCGAGGGGGCCAGCCATTCCCTCGACGGTCCTTGCAAAGTGCGCCTGCACGGCGGGCCCCTTGCGGGCGGCGTCTGCCGCCAGCGCGCCCAGCGTGCACCCGCCCGCCGGATCGCCGCGGTGCTCCGCGGAGAGATAGCCGCGGACGAATCGCTCCCAGCCGTCCCTGCGCGGGTCGCTCAGCGATTCGACCAGCGCGGCGATGGCCTGCGCGCCGCCCGCCGCGCTCGCCTCCGCTTCCAACTCTTTCTTGGAGGCGAAGTGATTGTAGAAGCCGCCGTGCGTAAAGCCTGCGCCCTTCATCAGGCCGTCGACGCCCACGCCCTCGAATCCCTGCTCGCGAAAGAGCCTCCCCGCCGCCTCGAGGATCTGTTTCCGGTTCCGCTCACTCTCTGCCTGGGTCAACCGCATGGCCGAAGCCTAGCCGCGGCGCTGGGTCTCCCGCAACTTCGATGACGATCGTTGGCAAACAACGAATCTCAATGATGATGAGCGCCATCGCAGGCGCCAGAAGGAGCTGGTGCATCCATCGTCGTGATCGTGCTCATCGGGATAGCTGTCCTTCTCGCGAAATCCATTCGCGGATGCAAGCCGGGCAACGGAGCAGCTCGGTGCCTTGTCGCTCGCGCCCCAACAGGAAACGGATGACCCCCAACGACACGACGGTGACCCCCTCCAGATCCAGGGCTGCGTCGGGACCGCAGAGATCCAGTTGCCGCGAAATTTCCTCGAGGCCGCGATCGCTCCCGCGGGCACGGTGCTCGAGGCCGCTCTGGAAGCCACGCAGGGGGAGAGCATCCGGTCCTTCCGGAGCAGCAGTCCGGTTGGGCATTCCTCGGCAGACGCTCGAGTCCAAGATTCGAGCTCTTCGGATCAACAAGCATCGTTTCAAGACGACATGAGATTGCAACGGCTCGGCAGATGCTGGGCAATTGCTTGGCAATCGCTTGGCGACACGTGATCAACTCCCGGCGTTCGCCCTCCCGAACGCGTTGGCCCGCAGCTTGCTCTCCGCAGCGCCTGACCGCCCAAGGGGACTTCGGAGTATTGATGACGATCGTCAGTGAGCGTCGAATCTCGATGATGACGATCGACATCGTAGGTCCAAGAGGTGGACATGGGGCCTGCACGAGGCAGCTTAAAGTCGCCGGCCCCGCTGTTCCGATTTGACTCACCTGAGGAGGAGAAACGTGCTCAAGAGAAACTCGATGCGCTTGGCCGTCGCTCTCGTCGCGGCGCTGTCCAGCCTGGCAGCCGGTTTGCCCCCCGCTTTGGCTTCTGCACCACAGATCCATGATCAGGCGCCGGGTTTTTTCCGACTGAAGGTCGGCGACCTCGAGGTGACGGCTCTGTTCGACGCGTCTGCCGTATTCGAGTTGCACTGGCTGGGCGGAAAGAAAGCGACGATGGATGGTGTCGAAACAGCACTGCACCGGGATCCCCACATGCTGGATGTCACCGATTTAGGCTTCATGGTCAACACTGGCAAGCAGCTGATCCTCATCGATGCGGGTGAAGGCACCTGGTGGGGACCGACCGGGCGTTTGGCGGGCAGCCTCCGTAGCGCGGGCTATACGCCGGAACAAGTCGACGTCGTTTTGATCACACACCTCCACGCCGATCACGTCGGCGGCCTCACCACCAAGGACGGAGATCGCTTCTTTCCAAATGCCGAGGTTTATGTCGCGAAGGCTGAAAGCGACTTTTGGCTGTCGCCAGAAACCGCTGCCAAGGCGCCGAAGGGTGCGCAACAGTTCTTCCAGAGTGCGCAAGCCATCGCGGCGCCGTACATCAATGCCGGCAAGTGGCACACGTTCAGTGGCTCCGAGTCGACCGTGGACGGCGTGCAATTCGTACCGCTGGCTGGACATACGCCCGGGCATACCGGCTATGAATTTTCTTCAAAGGGACAGAGGATTCTGTTTTGGGGCGACGTCATCCATGCACAGGGCGTCCAGCTCCAGCATCCCGAGGTCACGGCGGTCTTCGACATCAACCCGGCCGCGGCGGTGGCGACGCGGAAGAAGCTGCTGCCCACTCTTGTTGACGGGAATATTCTAATTGCGGGTCCGCATCTGTTGTTTCCTGGCCTGGGCCGCCTTCGCAAAGAGGGTAGAGGCTATAGCTGGGCGCCCGTAGCATTTACCGATCAATGGGCCGAGAAGTAGTGATGCTGCGGCCTGTCCGACGAGTCGAGTTGGCAATCGTCGGGATCGGCGGACTCGGCTATGTGGTCGAGTGCGCCTGACTTGGCAGCGAAAGAGTTGCCTTTGTGGGCACCCAATACCGCTTGCACCTTTGTCGGCGTCGCCAATGAGGCCGTGCATCTCCGAGTTGTCACAGTGGAGAAAAAGATGAACAAGCTGCAAGGAAAAGTGGCGATCGTATGGGAAAGCCTGACGAAATCGCAAGAGCCGCCCTGTTCCTGGCATCGGATGATTCCAGGTTCGTCACCGGTATTCGAACTGTTCGCCGATGGCGGCAGAGGCCAGGTATGAGAGAGAGAGAGAGAGGCGAACGAGAATGAGGATTGCGATTTTAGATGACTACCAGGATATAGCGATGAAGCTCGCGGATTGGTCATCCATTCCGGGGCGCCCCGAAGTCAAAGTCTTCACGGATCACGTCTTCGATCTCGAGAGGTTGGCCGAACGGCTGTTTCCATTCGATATCGTTTGCATCATGCGGGAGAGAACCCCGATGACAGCGGCTCTCATCGAGCGGCTGCCGAATTTGAAGCTCATCGCATCAACGGGCGCCCGAAATGCCGCAATCGACCCCGAGGCGGTTCGTAAGCGTCACGTCGACGTTGTCCATACGGGTTACTCTTCGACTCCAACCATTGAGTTCACCTGGGCCATGATTCTGGCGGTCGCTCGAAAGATCGCGATCGAGAACGCGTCCTTGCGAGGCGGTGGCTGGCAAAGAAGCGTTGGGAGCGATTTGAGAGGAAAAACCCTTGCGGTGCTCGGACTCGGAAACGTCGGGGGGCCAGTTGCGGAGATCGGAAGAGCCTTCGGCATGCCTGTCATCGCCTGGAGTCCGAATCTGACGAGAGAAAAGGCCCAGGCCTCAGGGGCACAGCTGGTGTCGAAAGCCGCTCTGTTTCGAGAGGCTGATTTCCTGACCGTCCATTTGGTGCTTAGCCACAAAACTCGCGGAATCGTCGGGGAGTCCGAGCTCGCGTGGATGAAGCCCTCATCCTATCTGATCAACACCTCTCGAGGGCCGCTGATCGAAGAGGCATCGTTGATCAAGGCGTTGGAAGACAAAAGGATTGCCGGATTTGCGGTCGATGCATTCGAGCAGGAGCCGCTTCCCGTAAATCATCCCTTTCGTCGGCTCACAAACGTATTGGCGACCCCTCACATCGGTTTCGGAGCGCTATCCCTATATGAAACTTTCTATCGGGACTCGGTCGTCAATATCACGAACTGGATGCTGGGGCACAGAGGGAGCGATCCAAAATGAGGACCAAGGCATTCAAGTGTTGGTGTTTGGGACTCGCATTGGTTGTGCCACTGCTGTCGTTTACAAAGGACCACCAGGCAATGTCAATCAAGGTGTTCACGTCCCCAGACGACCAATTCTGGACGAACTCGACGATCATCGAGGGCGCACACGAAGTGATGTTGGTGGACGCGCAGTTGACAAAGAGCAGCGCTGAGAGAGTGTTGCAACAAATCAAGGACACCAGGAAGCCCCTGTCACTCATTTACATCACACATGAGCATGCCGACCATTTCCTTGGTCTCGAGGTCTTCAAGGATGCCTATCCTGGCGCGAGAATCATCGCGAATTCTGCCGTGGTGGAGCGAATCAACAAAGTTTACCAGGAGAAGATAGATAAATGGAAGAAGATTTTGGGATCAGGCGCGACCTCCCATGCTGTCGCGATCAGCAAATACGACGCTGATTTCATAGAATTTGAGAACTCTAGAATCGAGATCCTCAAGAAAGTCCAAGGAGACACGGACGAGAACACCATGCTTTGGCTTCCCGAGCAAAGAACACTCATTGCCGGTGATACTGCCTTCAACGACATGCATGTCTACACTGCGGAGACGGACCGCAATGCCCGAGAGAACTGGTCGAACACGCTAAGGAAAATCAGGAAACTGAAACCGTCAGTCGTCATTCCGGGACATAGCAAGGTCGGGGCCCTCCTGGACGCAACTACCGCCGTAGACTTTACGGAAAGATATTTGCTCGTGTTTGAAGAAGAGCTCAAAAGAGCCAAAGATCCGGAGAGTCTGGTCAAGGCCATGAAGGATGAATTCCCATCTGCCGATTTGACCTTGGCCATCGAGCGGGGTGCAAAGGCGAATGTCAAGCACTGAGTGACAGGATCGGTCACGTGGCTGGAGATCCATGCGTGCGACCGAAGCGGAGACTGTCTCGGGACCGAGGCTGAAACGCCGCTGGTACGTTCTGTTGCGGCTTGCCGCTAGCAGGCGGCCGAAACATGCGAGAAGCACCGGTCGATGCAAGACGAGGCGTGGTCAGCTCGCTTCAGCGTGGCCGGGCCTTCAGTTTTGGGGCGTGCAGCCTGTCGGCGCCACGCGCCCGCATCGACGGCGGGTCGCAGCAGCGACGGCGCGACCACGGTCTCGACCAGTCCGGTTGCGACGTCGTAGACGAGACCGGTCACGACCACGTCGCCGGAGACTTCCTGGCTCGCGCGCAGCGCGTCGATGTCGAGCGCGACCGACGCTCGCGGGTCGTCGATCGCTCGCTCGTGTAATCGGTCCGGCGAGATTCCGAAGAAGCCCGCGAGGAGCTTCGGAGCGCCGCCGAGTCGCGTGATCCCGCAATCGGTGTGGTGCAGGACCACGAGGTTCCAGCCGGCGCCCAGATCGCCTCCTGCCGCCCGGGTGACCTGGCGAAGCATCGCCAGCGTGTCGATCGTCGAGGGTGTGACGCGCCCACCGACGTTGCGAATGATCATGTCCTGGAGGGTGGCCTGCCCCGTCGAGCGCTGCAGACGTTGGGTGACCTCGTCGAACGAGAGACTCGTCTCGACCTCGACGCGAATACCCGTGAACTCTGTCGTTTTCATGGCGAGCTCCTAAGTCTGCTGAACGCCGGACGCTGCGCGGAGTCGACGGAGGTTCTGCCGCAGCGAAACGACGTGGAGGAACACGGCGACTGGCATCAGGAACGCGGGCAACCAGACGATGGGCCAGCTCGTGATCGCGGTGAGCGGGGCGCCAGGCCAGTCGAGGTGCAGTGGGCCGGGCGTCGAGGTGGCGACGGTGCCGACCGTGTTCGCCAGCACTGCCAGTCCGATCACGTTCCAGGCCAGCGCCCCCTTCGTTCCGATTCGCCCCGTGGCTACGAGCCATCCGATCCACGGTGCAGAGAGCCCGACCAGCACGTCGAAGTTGCGGCCCTCGAACGTGATCTGTACCGGGGCGCGCCCCGCAGCATGGAGAGCGAAGAGGGCCAGCTCGACGCCGACGCGAAACGTCTGGGTGGCGATCGGCCAGGCAGGCGGGATGTTCGAGAGCACGCGGTTCCCGGCGGCCGAGCGAGTCACCACGACGATCACGGCGAACGCGGTCAGTGGGAGGATCGGCCAGCTTGGAGGCCGAGCGGACGCCGATAGCGCGCCGCCCATTGCCAGTGCGGCCGTGACGGCGAGCCACGCGCCCAGCACCAAGACAACGGTCCGACCGACGCGCCGGGACTCCGGGACGCCCAGCCCGGCACGCGCCGCCCCGAAGGCAGCTCCGAGCGCCAGGACCGCCACCATCGCAGCGGCCACCAGCGCCATCAGCACGTCAGCTGCTCCCATGACAGATGAATGTATATGCATGCAGGTGAACGGACGTCAACGTTGCTTTAGATTCACTATGAATTCATGTATATGCATGGGCAATGGCTGATGTGCTCAAGATGGCGAAGACGATCGCGAGCGAATGCGTCGCTCACCGTGCGCGACAGGTCGCTCGCGTCCTGACCCGCGCGTATGACCAGTCGATCCGTTCGCTCGGGATCCAGATTTCGCAGCTGATCTTGCTGGTCGCAATCGCGGACGCAGGCGACGAAGGCGCGCCCATCGGGCAGATCGCCAAAGTGGTGCTCACGGACCAGACCACGCTCAGCAGGAACATCGTACCGCTCGAGAAAGCCGGGCTGGTGAAGCTCATGTCTTCACCGCGCGATGCGCGCTCCCGCGTCGTGGTGCTCACTGGCGCGGGAAAGCGCATGATCAAGGCGGCGTACCCACGCTGGAAGGCGGCCCAGCGCGAAGTACGGCGGCTGGTTGGCGCCGCGCGATTCGAAGCCCTTCACGACGATCTCGGCGCGATCGTGGGCATCGCCGACGACCTTTCTGGCTGACGCTCGGGAGCCATCCCGCGCGTCCCGGAACGCGGCGGGGGGCGCTCGCTGATTTGTGGCCACTACCGCGGAGGTCAAACGCGGAACGAGTGGGGCGGGCGGGAATATCTCGAGCGATTCGTTGTCAGTTGCGGACAGTTTGCGGACGTCCTCGAAGGGCCCGAGGTTGGCAAACGTTGCTTCCCGTTACCTTTAACATCGCCCTCAAGGCCCAACTCGAGGCACTCGAGCGACATCTCGTCAGGGTGCGCCATGCGTACGCGCATGGTCTGCTTCAGGGTTACGCCCTCGTCGAGGCCGACGAGCCGCGCGCCGCGGCTTAAGCTCGGTTACCAGTGAGGGCATGGTCGCGTTCGTGGACGAGGGCCGCGATCCGGTCCACCACTCTTGGATCGTGGGAGGGTGCTCGCCGAGATCTCTTCGTCGGCGCCTCCGACTCCAGGTCGGGTGGGTATCGGCCCGGGGCCACTCTACCACCGGTCACGGGCCCCGCGGGCAGCTTCTTTGGGATGTGCACGGCGCACAGAGCTGCCCACCCTAGGCGCCGAGTGTTTCCTGGGCCTCGCTCGATGCTAGGGCCAGTTGCCCATGTCCACCTTGGACAGCGTGTAACTCCACGCTCCGTTGCCGACCAGTAGGTCGTCGTTCTGATCCAGCATCAACAGCAGCTTGTTACCTACGACCATGTAGCGGGTGAACTGCGGAGGGGAGTTCGTATCGAGACGAGCAACCAAGCCATTGGGATCTGTCGGTGCTCCGACGGTCTTGGTCCAACGGCCACGGGTGGTGATGCGCGCGTTTCCGTCCTCTCCAACCCGCTCCAGCTGGTAGGTGGTTGGGGCGTGGTCCTCTGGCCGCTCGAATAGCGAGAGCGTTATCTTGATCTTGTCACAGGCCGCGCAAGGAATCCGGCCCGCGAAGTTCCCGAACAGCCCCTCGCCTGCAGCGGGGTGCCGTCCGGGCAATACGGTGGGATCTTCGACAAAGGGGGTGACGCCTTGGCACGCGCAGAACAGAAGGCTGCCCAGTAGCAGGAAACATGGTCTTCGAAACGCCTTCATCGTCGTCGTCCTCTACCGGCCCAGGCGGAGATGGACAGCCAGCCCCCCGTCCCTTACTCCATCCCGCCCGCGAGCACTGGCACGTTCACGATAGTACCGGGCAACTCTAGCGGGCAACTGCCCCCACACGCGGCCACCGCGGGGTTCAACGTCACCGACGTGTTCTGCCACAACGTTACGGGCGGGAGTCGCGGTCGCTTTACGATGTTCCGTGCCGAGTCGATGCAGACCATCTGCATCCAGCCCTCACGCTGTTTCGTCACCGGGCAGAGCTACACCGGCTCCTGCGCTTGAATGGACGTCGAGATAGCCCGCAGACGATCGCACGCAAGAATCTCATTTGCTCGCGTTGGGAAAAAAGAGCTGCTCGCCATTGATCTTGTATTCGGCGATCGTTTTCTGACCTTCGGACGAAATAACCCAGTCGACGAATGCCTGGCCCATCTCCTTCTTGACGTGCGGGTGCTTGGCGGGATTGACCAGTATGACGCCGTACTGGTTGAACAGGCGCTGATCGCCTTCCACCGCGATCACCAGATCGCCGCGGTTCTTGAACGAGAGCCAGGTGCCGCGGTCGGTCAAGGCGTAAGCGTTCATGCCCGAAGCGGTATTCAACGTCGGACCCATGCCGGAGCCTGTTTCCCTGTACCAAGGCCCCTTGTCCTTTGCGATGTCGACGCCGGCCGCTTTCCAGAGCTCGACCTCGGCAAAGTGCGTGCCGCTCTTGTCGCCGCGCGAAGCGAAGGGGGCCTGCGCGGCCTTGATCTTCTGCAGCGCGCTGACGATATCCTTGGTGCCGCCGATCTTGGCGGGGTCGGACTTCGGCCCCACCAGCACGAAGTCGTTGGACATCACGTCGAAGCGCTGCACGCCGAAGCCTTCGGCGAGGAATTTCTCCTCCAGCGGCTTGGCGTGCACGAACACCACGTCGGCGTCGCCGCGCCTGGCCATGTCGAGCGCTTGGCCGGTACCGACTGCCACTACACGCACCTGGATAGCGGTCTTCTGCTCGAACGCCGGCAGCAGGTGCTTGAACAGGCCGGACTGCTCTGTCGAGGTGGTCGACGCCACGGTGATGAACCTCTGCTCCGCATACGCAGATGTGCACAGCAGGACTCCGACCAGCACTCTGAGCATCACGCCCATGGCAATTCTCCTTTGATGAAGGCCGCTGCTTCCGCGGAGGCGGGCCGTTTGAAAAATGTCTCCACTGGCGCGCGCTCGACCAGCCGCCCCTGATGAAGGAACAGCACCTCATCGCCCAGGCGCCTGGCCTGGCCGAGGTTGTGGGTGCTCATCACGATCTTGGTGCCAGCTGCGTGGATCGCGGTGATGATCGCCTCGACCTCCTTGGTCGCCGACGGATCGAGGTTCGCCGTCGGCTCGTCGAGGAACAGGACATCCGGCCGGAGCGCCCAGGCGCGCGCGAGCGCGAGGCGCTGCTGCTCGCCGCCGGAGAGCACGCGCGCAGGGTGCTCGGCAAGATCCGCCAGCCCCACGTGCTCCAGCGCTTTGGCCGCCCGTCGGGCCCGCTCCCGGCCCGCAACGTGTGCTGCTTTCAATGCATACGCAACATTGGCAAGCGCCGAGCGGCGCAGCATCACCGGGCGCTGGAACACCATCGCCTGCCGGCGCGGCGCACCCGAAACCTCGGCGGCGTGCCATTCGACTTTCCCGGAGGTCGGCGCGAGAAGGCCGTGGCAAACGCGCATCAGCACGCTTTTGCCCGCGCCGTTGGCGCCGAGAATGATGGTGCGCGGCCCGGCCTCGATCTGCGCGCTTACGCGGTCGAGGATCGTGCGGCCACCCGCGGCAAACGTCACCTCGCTCAAGTGCAGCGGCAGGAGTGCGCTCATCCGTAGCGCCTTTGCGTGGCTTCCTTGACGATGAAAGCCGCGGCATTGAGCAACAGTACAAGCAGGATCAGCACAATGCCTAGACTCAGTGCCAGCGGCAGATCGCCTTTCGAGGTCTCCAGCGCGATGGTCGTGGTCATGACGCGCGTGACGCCGTCGATGTTGCCGCCGACGATCATCACCGCACCGACCTCAGCGCTCGCCCGACCCAACCCCGCGAGTATCGCGGTCAGAAGCGAGTACCGGATGTCCCACAACAGCGTTAGCGCCGCCGGAATCCCGCTCACGCCGAGCGAGCGCAGCTGGTCCTGGTATTCGATCCATGCGTCCTCGACCGCCTGCCTCGCGAGCGCGGCGATGATCGGCAGGATGAGCAGGGTCTGCGCGATGACCATTGCGGGCGGCGTAAACAGCAGTCCGTACTGGCCGAGCGGACCGGCACGGGACAGCAATAGATACACGACGAGCCCAACGACGACCGGCGGCAGCCCCATCAATGCATTGAGCAGGACGACCAAGGCGTGCCGTCCGGGAAAGCGCGCCACCGCCACCGCGGCGCCGATCGGCAATGCGAGCAGCGTAGCGAACAGCACCGCGCTCAGGCTGACCTTTAGGCTGAGCGCGACGATCTCGATCAAATTTCTGTCCCACGACGTGATCAGACCGAGCGCGCCGAACAGTGCCTCGGCAAAGGTCTTCAGGGAATCCTCCTGCGGGCCGCCTTCTAAGTCCGGCGCCACTGCGTTGTTACGGTGCAGCACCTGATGCATCCTATGCAATCCATGAAACCGGTTCGCTGGCGGCGGCCTCGCGCCGCCTCGAGCTTTCGTATCGCCACGTTTGGGGGTTGATGGGCAAGTGGGAAAAGCTGTTCGGCAAGCCCTTGGTGATGCTGCGCGTGCTGAAGACGGAGCAGGCGCTGGAGCGGATGCGCAAGCTGCTCCTCGCCACGCCCCGGGCTGACAGTCGCAGTTGCGACCTGTCATACTCGGCGCGCCATGACCGACCCACTGTTCTGGCACCGCATCCAGTTCGGCTTCACCATCACCTTCCACTATCTCTTCCCGCAGCTGACCATGGGCCTCGCGCTCCTGGTCCTGCTCTTCAAGCTGCGCGGCGAAGACGCGCAGGCGCGGTTCTGGGTGCGCGTCTTCGGGATCAACTTCGCCATCGGCGTGGTCACCGGCATCCCGATGGAGTTCCAGTTCGGGACCAACTGGTCGCGCTTCTCCGCCTTCTCCGGCGGCGTGATCGGGCAGACGCTCGCCATGGAGGGCGTGTTCGCGTTCTTCCTCGAGTCGACCTTCCTGGCGCTCGCGGTCTACGGGGAGGAAAAGCTTTCGCGCAGGGCCCACACTGCGGCGCTCCTGGCGCTCTTCCTCGGCTCGTGGATCTCCGGCTACTTCATCATGGCCACCAACGCCTTCATGCAGCACCCGGTGGGCCATGCGCTGGTCGACGGCAAGCTGCAGATCGCGCACTTCTGGCAGTTCGTGCTCAGCCCCTGGGCGATCTGGGCCTTCCTCCACAACATGAGCGGCTCGGTGATCACCGGGGCCTTCGCGGTGGCGGGCATCGGCGCCTTCTGGACGCTGCAGGGCCGCGTGCAGGAGGCCGCGCCCAGCCTGCGGATGGGAGTCGTCGCTGGCCTGGTCGCCTGCGCCTTGCAACTCTTCCCCACCGGCGATCGCCAGGGGAAGCTGGTCGCCGAGCACCAGCCGGCGACGCTCGCAGCGATGGAGGGCGTGTTCCACGAGGAGAAGTTCGCCAAGCTCGCGATCATCGGCCAGCCGGACGTCACGGCGCAGCGGCTCCAGAACCCCATCTACGTCCCGGGGATGCTCAGCTTCCTCGCGTATGGCTCATTCGGTTCGACCGTCCACGGGCTCGCCGACTTTCCCCGCGACGAGTGGCCCGACAACATCGAGCTCCTTTACTACGCGTACCACGTGATGGTGGGTCTGGGGACGCTCTTCATGGCGCTGATGCTCGCCGCCGCGTTCTGGCTCTGGCGCGGCCGGCTCTCGTCGTCGCGGCCGCTGCTCTGGATGCTGATGCTGGCGATCCCCTTTCCGTACATCGCCAACACGGCGGGCTGGATGACCGCGGAACTGGGCCGGCAGCCGTGGCTGATCTACGGCTTGATGCGCACTTCGGATGGGACCTCGCCTCGGGTGAGCGCCGGCGACGTGGCGTTCACCACGTTGGGCTTCTGCGGGCTCGACGCCCTCTGGGCGATCCTCTTTCTCTTCCTGGTTGGCCGGGAGATTGCGCACGGGCCCGCCCGGGAGGCGACGCCATGACCGGCCTCTGGTACGCGCTGGTGGCGCTCATGTTCGTGGTCTACGCCGTGCTCGACGGCTTCGACTTCGGCGCGGGCACGCTGCACCTCTTCGTCGCGCGCACCGATCGCGAGCGGCGCGAGGTGCTGGCGGCCATCGGGCCGGTCTGGAACGGGAACGAGGTGTGGCTGATCGCCGGCGGCGCCACGCTCTTTTTCGCTTTCCCGCAGGCGTACGCGGCAGGGTTCTCGGGCTTCTATCTTCCCCTCATGCTGGTGCTCTGGCTGCTGGCGCTGCGCGGGATCTCGATCGAGCTGCGCTCGCACGTGGAGGACGTGCTCTGGCGGCAGTTCTGGGACGCAGTGCTCTGCGGATCGAGCGCTGCGATGTCGCTGGTGCTGGGCGCCGCCCTGGGCAACGTGCTGCGCGGCGTTCCGCTCGACTCGAGCGGGACGTTCATGGCGCCGTGGTTCACCAACTTCCGCGTCCGCGGGCAAGCGGGCGTGCTCGACTGGTACACGATCCTGCTCGGCGCGTTCGCGGTGGTCGCGCTCTCGCTGCACGGCGCTCTCTTCCTCGTCTGGCGAAACGAAGCGGCGGTGCGCGAGCGGGCGCTGCAGGCGGCGCGCCTCCTCTGGCCCGCGATGGCGGTGCTGGGAGCGCTGGCCATCGTCGCGACCGCACTGGTGCGGCCGGAGATCTACCCGCAGCTGATGGCGCGGCCGTGGGCGTGGCCGCTCGCGCTCCTCGCGCTGGCCGGCCTGATCGGCGCGCGGACGCTGCGCGATCTGCCGGCGTTCATCGCCTCGTCCGCGTTCCTCGCCGGCACGCTGGCGGCCACGGCAGCGGGCATGTTCCCGGTCCTCTTGCCTTCGACCTTGGACCCGGCTTTCGCGATCACCGCCGCCGGCGCCGCGACCGGCGAGCACAGCCAGCGCGTTGCGCTCGGCTGGTGGGGCATCGGCATCCCGCTCGCGCTCGCGTATACTACGTATATCTATCGCAACCTGCGCGGAAAGGCCGTCGCCTCCGAACACTGAGGCGCTACAGGTCAGCGCTCCGGTGTCACGGTCAGGCGGACGGTCGCGACCAGGAGGATGAGACCGAGGAATCCCTTGATGACCTCGGGGCGCATGGACGGCACGAGTGTGGCGCCGAACAGCACACGAACCGCGGATGCTGCGCCCATGAGAACCGCGACCATCAGCATCGCATTCGGAATGCGACCCATGAAGCGGTCCGTCACGGCGATCGCGACCGTCCGCACGGTCAGTGGTTGGAGCGTGTCGATGTCAGACAAGCGTCGCACGTGCGATCCCGGACCGCTCGCGGAGCATACCGCCAAACGGCCACACGAGGGCCTGCGCTGTGTGAAGACGGCGGGAACGAGAACATGTGGCTGAGGTGGCTTTTGTCCACACGCGCGTATATAAGCCGCTTCGCGCGTGTCGATCGAACGTCCTGCACGCGCCGCGTGCCTGTACGCGAAAGGAGTCTCTGCCGTGGAGATTTCTCGCCGCGATGTCCTTCGCTTTTCCCTGGCAGGCGGCAGCGCGACCGCGCTCGGCGGTTTGATCGCATCGGGGGTCAACCTCCAACCGGTGCTGGCTCAGACGGAGGGGCTTCGGATCGCGAAGGCGAAGGTGACTCCGAGCGTCTGTCCCTTCTGCTCAGTCGGCTGCGCGACGCTCGTCTATTCGATCGACGGCCAGATCGTGAACATCGAGGGCGACTCCCGCAGCCCTCACAACGAGGGGACCCTCTGCCCGAAGGGCGCGGCAACGTTCCAGCTGCACATCAATCCCAATCGACCGACCCGCGTGCTGCATCGGGCTCCCGGAGCGACCGCCTGGGAAGTCTGGGACTTGAACCGAGCGATGGACCGCGTCGCCGAGCTCGTGAAGAAGACGCGCGATGACACCTTCATCGAACGACTTCCGAACGGAAAGGTCGTGAACGCGACGACCGCCATCTTTTCGCTGGGCGGCGCGACGCTCGATATCGAGTGGAATCACATTCAGCAGAAGCTGATGCGTGGTCTCGGCGTCGTCGCCATCGAGAACCAGGCCCGGATTTGACACAGCTCCAGCGTCCCCGGTCTGGGGACGAGGCTCGGCCGCGGCGCGGCCACCATGTACCCGCGCAGCATGGCGGATTCCGACTGCGTGGTCGTCATGGGTTCCAACATGGCGGAGAACCATCCCGTCGCCTTCCGCTGGCCCATGCAAGCCAAGGTCGAGCACGGGGCCAAGATCATTCACGTCGATCCGCGTTTCACTCGCACTAGCGCCGTCGCCGACATCTACGCCCCCCTGCGCGCCGGTTCGGATATCGCGTTTCTGGGCGGCATCATCCGTCACGTCCTTGAAAGCGAACGATGGAACAAGGACCCCTTCTTTCGCTCGTGGGTGGTGAACTACACCAATGCAGCGACGATCATCTCCGCGGACTACAAGGACGCCGAGGACAACGACGGAGTGTTTTCGGGGCTGATGGAGTACAAGGGCGGCGTAGCGGAGTGGCCGTACAACGGATTCGTCGGTGACTACGACGAACGGAGTTGGCAGTACGGCGAAATGCCGGGGCTCACGTCGGGTAAAGGGTCGAAGCCCTCTGCGGCGCCGCGGGGGCCTCCGTATGACGGACTGGTCAAGTCGCTGCTGAAGCCACCACCCCAGCGTGATGTCACGCTGCAGAATCCACGGTGCGCCTTCCAGATCGTCAAGAAGCACTTCAGCCGCTACACGCCTGAGATGGTCGAGCGCACGACCGGTTGTCCACGGGAGACGTTTCTCAAAGTGGCCGACACCATCCTCGCGAACTCCGGCGCCGATCGAACGACGTCGTTCGCCTATGCCGTGGCGTGGACGCAGCATACCAACGGCCCGCAGATCATCGGCTGCTGCGCGTTGCTCCAGCTTCTATTGGGCAATTTCGGTCGGCCGGGCGCCGGCATCATGGCGCTCCGCGGCCACGCCTCGATCCAGGGATCCACCGACGTTCCGACGCTCTACCACTCGATTCACGGTTACCTGAACGCCCCCACGGTGCTCAAGAAGCACGACACGCTCAGCGATTACCTGGCGGCGGAAACCATTCCGACGGGGTACTACGCCAACACGCCGAAATTCGTCGTTTCGTACCTCAAATCGATGTACGGCGAGGCCGCGACCCGCGAGAACGATTTCGGCTTCGGATGGCATCCCCGGATCCTCGGCGACCACTCGCACCTCCCGATGTTCGTCGCCATGAATGCCGGGAAGGTCAAAGGGATGTTGTGCATCGGCCAGAATCCGGCGACCTCGCTCAACGCGAAGCTGGAACGCGCCGCGATGCGCAAGCTCGAGTGGCTCGTCGTCAAGGACAACTGGGAGCACGAGACCGTCAATTTCTGGAAAACCGCGCCGGAAGTGAAGAGCGGCGAAGTCAAGGTTGAGGACATCCAGACCGAGGTCTTCTTTTTTCCGGCGGCACAGGTTGCAGAAACCGACGGCACCTTTACGAACACGCAGCGGATGCTGCAGGCGCACTTCAAGGCGACTGAACCGCCGGGCGACTGCCGCACCGATGTTTGGTTCACCTATCAGCTCGGCAAGCGCCTGAAGAAGCTCTATGCGGATAGTCAGGCCGCTCGCGATCAGGGATTCAAGAACCTGCTCTTCGACTACGAGCACGAGGATCCGAAGGAGCGGCAGATCGGAGAGCCCGACCCGCGAAAGCTCCTCAAGGAAATGAACGGCTACTACAGCGACGACCCGAGCAAGCACCTGCCGGGTTTTGCGGTCCTCGCAGACGATGGCTCGACGACGTGCGCGTCGTGGATCTATTCGGGCGTGTTTCCGGCTCCCGACAAAAATCTTGCGGCCAGGAAAGAACCCGATCCTCCCGGTCAACCTGGCGCGCAGTTGAACTGGGGCTTCGCGTGGCCCGCCAACCGGCGACTCATGTACAACCGCGCTTCGGCCGATCCCTCCGGGAAGCCGTGGAGCGAGCGGAAGAAGTGGGTATGGTGGGACGGAACGAAGTGGACCGGCTACGACGTACCCGATTTCGTCGTCACCAAACCGCCCACGGCAAAGGCAATCCCGGGAGGAATCGGCCTCGACGCCCACTCAGGGACCGATCCGTTCCTGAACAAGGCGGACGGGGTCGGCTGGCTGTACGTTCCGACCGGCCTCTTGGACGGACCTCTTCCGACGCAGTACGAGCCGGCCGAGTCGCCGGTGCACAATCCGATGTACAAGCAACAGTCGAGCCCTGTCCTCAAGTACTGGAAGGAAGGCGGCAATCCGCTGGCGGTCGTCGGCGATCCGAAATTCCCATACGTGATGACGACGTACCGGCTCACGGAGCACTACCTGGCAGGCGCCATGAGCCGCTGGCTCCCGTGGCTCGCGGAGCTGCAGCCCGAGCTGTTCGTGGAGATCAGCCCTGAGTTGGCGCAGGAAAAGGGAATCCAGAATCTCGACTGGGTGCGCGTCACCAGCCCACGATCGCAGGTCCGAGCGAAAGCCCTCGTCACACGCCGCCTCCGTCCGCTCCAGATCGATGGCCGGACCATCCACCATGTCGGCATGCCGTGGCACTGGGGTTATGAAGGCCTCGTGACCGGCGACATCGTCAACGAGCTTACGGCTCTGGTCGGCGATCCCAACGTGACGATTCACGAAGGGAAGGCGTTCGTCTGCAACATCGAGAAGGCGTGAGCGGGAGTCGGTATGCCGGAACCGATGGGCTTCTACACAGACACGACGGTCTGCATCGGCTGCAAAGCCTGCGAGGTCGCCTGCAAAGAATGGAATCAGCTACCGAGCACCAACGGCGGCGTGAACACGCTGAGTGGGGACAGCTACGACAACACCCGCAGGCTGGATGGCATCCATTGGCGCCACGTCAAGTTCGTCGAGCAGTTCGCCGAGGACCGAAAGGACGGTCGATGGCTGCTCATGAGCGACGTCTGCAAGCACTGTGTCCACGCCGCCTGCCTGGAAGTCTGCCCGACGGGCGCGATCATCCGAACCGAGTTCGACACCGTCGTCATTCAGTCGGACGCTTGCAATGGATGCCGCGACTGCATTGCGGCCTGTCCGTTCGGCGTGATCGACATCAACCCGGTATCCAACACTGCGCAGAAGTGCACGCTCTGTTACGACCGGCTGCAAGGCGGGATGGAGCCCGCCTGCTCGAAAGCCTGCCCGACCAAGTCGATCCAGTTCGGCACCATACGCGAGCTTCGACAGAGAGCGGAAACGCGGGTGGAGCAGCTGCACCGGACGGGCGAGAGCAGGGCGTATCTCTACGGCGCCGACGAGAAGATGCTCGGCGGGCTGAACTCGTTCTACCTGCTGGTGGACCAGCCGGAAGTCTACGGATTGCCGCCCGATCCGAAGATGCCGACGCGCAATCTGATTCCCGCGTCGATCTCTGCGGTCCTGGGAGCGATCGTCGTCGGCCTCGCCGGCATCTTCAATTTCCGCAATCGAGGCGCGAAGGAGGACCGGGAGCCGCGGCCATGACCGGAGTGCCGTCGAGCACATGGTTCAGCGCGACTCCACATTGGGGGTGGTTCATCGCGGTGTACTTCTTCATGGGAGGCCTGGCGGGCGGCAGCTACTTCCTGTCGGCGCTGATCGATTTGTTCGGGCGTCGCGAGGACCGTCCTGTCGCACACCTCGGGTACTACGTCGCGTTTCCGTGCCTGGCGGTCAGCGGCCTTCTGCTGGCGATCGATCTCGGAAGGCCGCTGCGGGCCTGGCACATGTTCATCCAGAGCAATACCTATCGGCTGATGTTCAAGTCTTGGTCGCCCATGTCCATCGGCTCATGGGCACTCGCGACCCTGGGGCTCTTCGCGTTCCTCTCGTTTCTCGCAGCGCTCGCCGAGGACGGACGGATCCGATGGTCGGGGCTTCGCACGTTACGTGCGCCGGCGGCGGCGGGCCGCATCATTGCGGTGCTCGGAGGACTTTTCGGACTCTACGTGGCCGGCTACACGGGGGTCCTGTTGGCCGTGACGAATCGTCCGATCTGGTCCGACACACCGCTGCTCGGCCTGCTGTTCATCGTGTCGGCCGCATCGACGTCAGCCGCGTTGATGATCCTGCTGGCGCACCGATCGGGTCGGACCACGCCCGCCGTGGCCGCTCTGCATCGCATGGACGACTGGGTGATCGCGGTGGAACTGCTGGTCTTGATCGCCGTCATGATTTCGCTGGGGCCGGTCTTGAGCGCCTGGCTGAATGTCTGGGGGATCTTGCTCGCGATCGTGATCGTCCTGGGAATGATTGCGCCGCTCGTCCTTTCCTGGCGCGCACGGCGGTTTCACCAGGTGACCCTGGTGACCCCCGCCCTTCTGATATTGGTCGGCGGATTCCTCCTTCGTGTCGTCATCGTTTTCTCGGCACAATCGGTGTGAGATGAAGACGATCGCGCTCTCCCTGCTACTGACCGGCGTTGCCCTCGTCTCGGGCTGCGCCAGTCCCGAGACCACGCGCACGCGCGGCGACGGTCCCGGCGCCGACGTCGGCAACCGGCAGGCGACGGTGGAACTGCACGGAGGCTCTGATCCGTTCTGGAAGACGCCGGATCGAATTCCTGGTGAGCAGCATCCGCCTCTGGCCTCGGCCCGGCAAGCCCAGCAACTGAGCCGCAGATGATGGCAGCGGCGGCCGCACTGAACGGTCTTCGAAGGAAGCGCCCGGAATGGGAGTCGTGGCTCGCCGTCATCGAGGAAGTCCTGCGTGAGACAGCCTCCCCCGATTGGGAGGCGGCTGTTGCGGCCGGCGCGCACGCCGCACGGCCTGCGGTTCCGCTCCTCGCAGGCGCCACGGTCGCCGTCGACACGAATTCGGTTGGCCGTTTATTGAAGCGACTGGTCCGAGTTGCGTCGCGCGGCGGAACGCCGAAACTGGCGACGCTCGAAGCGGCGCTCCACGCTGATATCGACATGCTGCGCCTGTTCAACGCTTCACTGTGCCAGGACAGCGGCAACATCGACGAGCTCGCGGCCACTTCCGGCGCCGATGCGGAGGCGCTTCAGGCTGTGGCGGGCCTTCTCGCTGTACCATTTCTCCTTGCGTGCAACCGCCGGTGGGCGTCTTCACTTCCCACAAGCTGGGTGGAAGGGTTCTGTGCCGTCTGTGGGGCCTGGCCGGCCTTTGCCGAGGTGCGCGGCATCGAGCGCAGCCGGTATTTCCGCTGCGCGCGGTGCGGCGGAGAGTGGCACGCGCGCGCGTTACACTGCCCGTACTGCGACACGAGAGATCACGGTCAGCTCGTCTCACTGGTGGCGGAGAACGGCGGCTCGAATGCGACGATCGATGCCTGCAGGCATTGTCTCCGTTACGTCAAGACGCTGACCCGATTGCAGGGGTGTCCTCCCGACACGGTCATGATCGAAGACCTTGGGACCGTCGATCTCGATGTTGCGGCGCTCGAATGCGGATATACCCGTCCGTCTGGCGCGGGACATCCGCTCGAGATCACGGTGACCGACAAAGGCGCAACGCGACGCTTCTTTACCTGGAGCTCATGAACCCCGCCAACGATTCATCGCCCGAGCTTCGCCCAGCCGACGTATGCAGGGCCCTGCTCGCCGCGCTCGAAGCCTCGGAAGGACGAAGACGAAAACGCAAGCGGGATCAGACACCCGATGCCTTCGGGCTTGCGGTCAAGCGGGAGCTCTTGCGACAGGCAGTTGAAGACGATCCGCGGCCGGAAGCATTCGAGGAATGGCTGCTCAACTATCCTCTGACCTGCAGGGCGCGGGAATTGGTCGGCCCCACTTTCGCCATGGCCAGAGCTGTGTTCGAGGAATGGCGCCTCGCCCATGCATTGGGAGAGTTCAGGCTCTGGCTCGAGCAGGGAGCGCCGTCGGACGATGCCGCCGATGGAATCAAGTAGCGAAGCGTGCGCCACGGCAATCGTGCTTGCCGGCGGCAGGAGCTCGCGGATGGGAACATCCAAGGCGCTGCTCCTCTTCGACGACGAGCCGCTGATCGTTCACGTCGTCGCCACTCTGCAGCGTCTGTTTGCCGACGTGGTGGTGGTAGCCGCGCCGGAACAGGATCTGCCGTCGATGCCCGTCCGGCTGGTATCGGACGAGGTCGCCTATCAGGGCCCCGTCGGTGGAATCTATTACGGGCTCATGGCAGCCGGCAGCGATGCCGCCTTTGTGACCTCCTGCGATTCGGTGTTTCTGAACATCGATCTGATCGCACATCTTCTCGATCAGCTTCCCGAGCACGACGTCGTCGTCCCGCATTGGCAGGGGCGCTTTCAGCCGCTGCACGCGGTCTATCGAAGGAGCGTTTCGCCGCTCCTCGCCGAGCAGCTTGCGCACGGGCAGCTGAGGCCCGTCTATTTGTTCGACAAGGTTCGACTCCGCCGCGTCGACGAAGACGAGATCCGCTGCTTCGATCCTGAAGGCTCGAGCTTCTACAACATGAATACGCCGGAAGACTACGCCGAAGCTCTGAAGCGGTGGAGCGTCACTCCGCGCGCTGGCCATTCGATTCAATGCACCGTCGAGTTCTTCGGGATCGCGCGGCTTCTCGCGCGAACGAGCGCAATCGCTCTCGCGCTGCCGGCGGGCGCCACGTTCTCAGACGCGTTTGCGGCGCTTGCCGAAAAGCTGCCGGCGCTGGTGGGCCGCGTCATCAGCGCCGATCGGACGCGTCTTGTCGACGGATATGCGTGCAACCTGAACGGACTGGCGTTCGTCCGGACGCCGACGGCCGGAGTCAGTCCGGGAGACAGCCTGGTCATTCTATCGGCGGATGCAGGAGGCTAGCCGTGCACGGGTTCTTCGGTCGCCTGCTCCACGTCGATGTGACCAGCGGCCAAAGCGCATACCACGCTGTTGAAGAGTCGCGACTTCGCAAGTACCTGGGCGGCGTCGGCCTAGGTACGACTCTGCTCTACGAGTACGCTCCCGCAGGAGTCGATCCGCTGTCGCCGGCGAACCCGCTGATATTCGCGAGCGCGCCGCTCGTCGGAACCGGTGTCACCACCACGGCGAAGTTCGCCGTGCTGACCAAATCGCCTCTGACCGGGCTGATTGCCGACTCGCTCTCGTCGAGCCATTTTGCTCTGGAACTGAAACGTCTGGGCATCGATGGCCTGGTGATCACGGGTCAGGCGCCTTCGCTCGTCTACGTGTTCATCAACGGCCAGAACGTCGAGATGAGAGCCGCCGACCATCTCAGAGGCAAGACGCCCGACCAGACGCACTCGATCATTCGGTCCGAGCCGGGTTGCTCCAGCGTGTGGGTGGCGTCCATCGGCGCAGCGGGTGAGAATCGCGTCCGCTTCGCCACGATCAGCAATGAAGGCCGGCACGCAGGTCGTGGCGGCGTTGGCGCGGTGATGGGCGCGAAGAACCTGAAGGCGATCGCGGTGTGCGGCGATCGAGCGACGCCAGTCGCGTATCCAGAGGAGGTCGAGACCCTCGCCGACTCGCTGCGACGCCGCAGCGTGAGCTCTGTGACGGACAAATACCGAGGTCTGGGAACCGTCGCGAACCTGGCTGTGTTCAACCGCCTTGGCACGTTGCCCACCCGCAATTTCCAGCAGGCCACGTTCGAGCATGCCGATGCGCTCAGTGGCGAGACGCTGACGGAAACCACCTTCAGCCGCCGGCACGGCTGTGCCTCGTGCACGATCCGCTGCGAGCGGCTCTTCAAATCTCATACAGGCGAAGAGCAGCGGCTCGAGTACGAGACGTTGTTCGCGTTGGGACCGCTGTGCGGCATCAGCGATCCCGACTGCGTTTTGCGGGCGGCCCGTCTCTGCGACGACTACGGGCTCGACGCGATCAGCACCGGAGGCACGCTCTCGTGGGCGATCGAAACTGTCGAGAAAGGCTTGCTGCCCGAAGCGCGGGCACTCGGACTGCGCTTCGGCAACGCAGAGGGCGTCCTGACCGCCATTCACGCGATTGCTGAGCGACGCGGTATCGGTGCGCTGCTGGCCGAAGGCTCGAGGCGTGCTGCGATGGCAACTGGCGGCGGCAGTTCCTATTGGGCCATGCAAGTCAAAGGCCTCGAGCTGCCGGGATATGATCCGCGCAGCCTGAAGACGATGGCGTTGGGTCTGGCGGTCAGCCCGCGCGGCGCTTGTCACAACCGGTCGGGCGCGTACGAAGCCGATTTTTCCGGGGAGGTGGACAGATTGCGCGGCGACTCACAGCGGGGCGCCATCGTCGCGGCATCGGAAGATTTTGCAGCGGTGCTAGATTCGCTGATCGTCTGCAAGTTCCTGCGCAAATGCTTCACCGACTTTTACACCGAAGCCGCAGAGATCCTCGCGCGGGTCACCGGCTGGGAGTACACCGGCGCGGAAATGCGCCGAGCCGGCGAGCGCATTCACACGTTGAAGAAGTTGTTCAACATCCGCGAAGGCTGGCGGCCGGACAGCGATTGGCTGCCCGAACGATTGTTGAGGGAAACCCTCCCGACGGGTGTAGCCCGAGGCGTCGGGCTGTCTCGAGACGAGTTGCAGGAGATGATCCGCGGCTATTACCAGGCAAGGGACTGGGACGACAATGGATTCATTCCCGAGCGGAAGATCGAACAGCTCGAAATCGCCACGTCCTGATCAAAACAGCTTCACGTCGACCGTTTCGCCCTTCTCCACGATTTCGGTGCTGGCCGGGATCTCGATGTAGCCGTCGGCGAGCGACATCGAGGTGATATCCCCTGACCCCTTGAACGCGGGAAAGGCCTGACCATCGGCCACGCGGACCGTATAAAACTGATGTCGGCCCGTGGTCGAGACAATCCGTTGGGCGATCGGCAGCGGTACTGTGTTCATCCGAAAGGGCGGCAAGCGGGCCATGCGCCGCAATGCAGGCACGAGCAGCATGTACGCGTTCGACAGGCACGACGTCGGATAGCCGGGCATCCCGAAGACCGGCTTGCCGTCGATGGCGCCGAACACGGTCGGCTTACCGGGTTTCACCGCGATGCCATGAAACAGGATGTGGCCGCGACGCCCCAGGACGTCCATGATCAGGTCGCGTTCGCCCACCGAGCTCCCGCCCGAGAACACCAGCACGTCGCAGGCGAGGCACGCGTCGATCGCCCGCTCGAGATCCTCGACCGTGTCTTCCGCCGTCTGAAACGAGATGGGCGTGCCCCCGTGCTCCGCGATGATGGTGCTCAACGTGAACTTGTTGATGTCGTAGATCTGTCCGGCCATTAGATTTCTGCCCGGGTCCACGATTTCATTGCCGGTTGAGAGAATCGCGACGGTCGGCCGGGTGAACACCTCTACGTCGAGTGCGCCCAGCGCGGCGAGCGCGCCGATTCGGCTCGGGTTGAGGACATCCCCCGCGCGCAGGACGACCTGGTCCCGTACGATGTCGGCTCCCTGGCGGCCCACGTGCTGCCGCGGATACACGGGTGTGAACACTCGTACTTCGGTTGCGGTGGCGCGCTCGGTCTCTTCGACCATCACTACCGCGTCCGCGCCGTCGGGCATCGGAGCGCCCGTGGCGATCTCCACGCACGTGCCTCCGCTGACACGCGCGGTCGGCACCTGGCCCGTGTAGACCTTTTCCAGTACCCGAAAGGACCGCGGCTCGAGGTGGCTGGCACCGAACGTATCTTCCGCGCGCACGGCGAATCCGTCCATGGCGGCGCGCGCGAACGGCGGCACGTCGCGCGCCGACCGGACTTCCTCGGCGACGACGCGCCGGTTGGCCTCGAGGAGCGGCACGCGCTCCCGGCGATCGAGCGGACGGAACGTCTCGTCGATGATGGCGCACGCCTCGGCGAGCGGGATCGTGTCCTTGATCGGCCGCATCCCTGTCTTCGACATCATGCGCAGCATACCAGTCGTGGCCCGGGGTACAATATCGCCGGATGGTTGCGGCGGGCCAAGAACGCACGCCTGCGACAGATCGAACGCAGGCGCGCGCGTTCAGGCCCTCTAACGAAGTTCGCTAGTCCCGACGGCTTCCGCGCGGCACCAATGGGACTGCCGTGCTGGCTACCAACCCCGTCCGCACGAGGAGATTTGGCGCAACTCTCGTCAAGCGACACGCGGATAGTCGCGTTGGAGCCCACCGAGTACGGTGACTGCGTGGACGCTGCCGTTCGTCTCGAGAGGCCGTGGAATCGGCTGCTGGTGACCGAAGGGCTTGGTGCGGACGCGCCTCGTTGTAGAAGCGGACGTACTCGGTGACGACGCGCCGGAGGTGATTCTCACTGAGGATGAGGACGTGGGCCTGTCCTTCTCCTTCTGGCGCTCTCCACCCTACGCCCCGTGCTCGCCGCCTGGAGTTGATCCACTTTGGTGGACACCGATGAAGGGCAGATACGGTGTCGACCATGGACGAGGGGAAGAGGCAGAAGCGACCGCGGCCCTGAGAGGCGCACGGGAAGGTCCGAGCAGGACATCCAGAAGCCCGAGGTCGCTCGCATGCAGGAGGTGCTTAGGTCGAGCTACGTCGGGGGGCCTTGCGACGTTCACGGCATTGATCCTGATCGGCCTGCTGCTGGTGTTCCTGTCGAACGACGCCGCTGCCCGAAAGGGCGTTGCGCTGGCGCTGATGATCGCGGGGGTGATCGGCCACTGCACCGAGGCGTTTTCCATGCAGAGGAACCGCCAGTACATCGAGCAGGTCAGTTCCTTCCGGCACTCATAGACGAATCGTGACCAGGGGATCTGAACGACGAGCGCAGAGACTCGATGCGGAACAAAGGGACGCGTGGGAAACACCGCTAGTGCTGCACGAGTTTCTCTCGCCGAGGCAGGCCGCAGAGCGCCTCGGAGTTCACCGCGAGACGATCTATCGCCTCTGTGCTCGCGGCGAACTGCCGCACACCCGCGTCGGATCTGCCGTGCGCGTCGACCTCGCCGCGTACGTAGCTCGGTTCAGACGGTGAGGTGCTTCACAGCGAACGTCGCTCACTCGCAAGTTCCACCCGCCTTCGCAGCTCCACGACCGCGGGATGATCCCTCCAAAAGAGAAGCGTGAAGTAGGTGTACGGTTGAAACCTGAGCTCCTGGCCAAATGCCGAGTCACTCTTGAGCCAAACGGTCGTAACGCGAGTGTTCAGCCATTTGTTCTCATCGACGCTGGCGATCTGCGCATAAGGGATCTCGATCTTGCGGAAGAAGTTGCTGACGAGGATGCCTTCCCTGCCTGCAATCACGGACTTGAGCGGAAAACACACCTTCGAGAACAACAGAACGCCAATGATCGTTGCGACCCCGAACGGGATGGCGATGCCGCGCTCGTTGGGTCGTGTGAGCAGTGCCAACGTTCCTGCAGAAAACCCAAGGAGCCAAACGCTGGGAAAGATGAACTTGAATATGAACGTGAGACGACTGCTCAGGCGCATCGGCCCCTGATCGATCATCCTCGTATCGTAGCCGATGGCGGAAGCCTCGAAGATCTTGCGGCCGATCCAGAATCCACGATGGCGTGCCGCCGCTCCGCGGCTCGCCTGGCCTGCTCGTCTATGAAGCAAGGAGGCGATCATGCCGGCATTCGCAATGTCGAGGCGCAGCGCGTCTTGATTTCCACCCCGACGCTCGTAGGGTGCCGGCCGCAGGCAATCATCGGCCCGCGAAGGGGGTTTTCGATGAAGCGCAGCAACCTTGTCGTCATCGCACTCGCAATCGCCGTCGCCGTGCTGATCGCACCGGCGGCGCGCGGTCAGGTGCCGCCGCTGACACTCACAGGCGAGCATTTCGTCGGCGTGCCCGACGTCACGACCGACTGCCACCCCGATGCGACCTCGACGGTGACGTTCACGGTTTCCGGCGTAGCGACGGGCCCGTATCCAGGCACGTTCACGGAAACTGGCACCGCGACCATCGGCCCGCAAACCCTCTCTCCAGGCGGCGGGCAGTCGATCGGGACTCTGCTGACGTTCGATGGGGTCTTCACGATCCAATCGGGCACCGAAACGGTCACCGGCACGAAGACGCTGGCGTTTCCCGTCACGAATCCAGGGATCGAGGTGGCAATCGGTCAGTGCAATACCTTCCAGAACGTCGAGCTCGAGGACGTCATCGATCGATTCACCGTTCGCTTTGAGGCGCGGATCAGTACACCGCAAGGTGACTTCGCCGACCGAGGTCTGGTCCCGCTCGTCGCCGTGCAACGCATTCGGGTCTTCGAGGATCCGATCCGGATTACCTTCGACAGCTTCCTCCAGGACTTCGCCTCCGATCTCGTGGCGCCCGAGCCGCTGCCCTCGGACTGCGACGAGGACGAGGACGATTCGGAGCGCGCTGCGGGCCGCGCGCCAAACCCGAGCGGCGACCCGAATCGGGGCCCGAATGGCGGTCCGAACCAGTGCGGCGAGCATGAGTAGGCGACCGACGCTGAGGTGGACGCCATTCATTCGGGGATGGGCCACGCGGTGGAGCGAGAGCGGCCCCCAAATGACGAATGTCGAGAACCTCATTGAAGCTTCTATGCACTACCTGCAAGATCGGCCCGACGAATGGTCTTGGGCCTGGGAGGAGCTCACGGTCCTTGTTGATGAGCAGCCCGAACTGGCTTGGCAGGTCATTACGACATTGGTGGGAGCGAGTTAAGGGAGGAGCTCAGTTAGGCCGCGTTGCCGCGGGACCCTTGAGGACTTGATTCATGCACATGGCGCGCAGTTTCTCGACTGGATAGGGGCACTCAGCAGAAAGAGCCGGCAATTCCGTCGTGCGTTGCAATTGGTGTGGTGCTGGGACGACCTACCCGACGAACTCCGGACGCGCTTCGAGGAGTTTCCAGGCGTCCCACGACGAACTGGGCGCACAGGGCGTAAGCGAGGTCCTCGCGGTTGAGCGAGATTCGGTGACGCCATGCCGCGCGGCCGAAGCCGCTAAAGCGATGAGCAGCGGCGTGGCGGCCGCGAAGCGCGGCAAGGTTCCGGTGCGTCTTGGTTCGCTGCCTCCTCGTGGACTGCAGGGAGGACACGAGCCCCGCCACACCACCATGCGGACTATCATCGACTACGTCCAAATCGCGCGGAGTGTTTCAAGAGGCGAGCGGTCCAGTACTCGCGCCGCGCATGAAGCCGTGGGTCCAGGTTCGAACCCTCCTGACTTTCGCCGCATCCACGTCTTGGGCACATGCAGGGGGCGATTCCTCATGATCTTCGTGACGGGTGCCACCGGTAACGTGGGAGCAGAGCTGGTCCGAGCATTGATCAAGGGCGGCCAAGAGGTGCGCGGGCTCGTTCGCCCTTCGAGTCGGGCCGCATTGCCGGCCGGCGCAGAGAGCGTCATCGGTGATCTCGACGGACCGGAGACCTTCTCTGCCGCTCTGGCCGGCCTGCGCGGAGTGTTCCTGCTGAGTGGTTACAAGAACATGTCCGGCCTGTTGGCCGAGATTCGTCGCGCCCAGGTGGAGCGGGTCGTGCTGTTGTCGAGCAGTTCGGCCCCGGGCGGCGACATGAACAACGCCGTCGCGCGGTATCACATCCTCTCCGAAGCCGCGGTGCGTGAGTCGGGCGTCCCCTGGACGATCCTGCGGCCATGCAGCTTCATGTCGAATGCGCTCCGGTGGATACCACAGCTCCGGGCCGGTGACGTCGTGCGCGAAGCGTTTCCTCGAGTCCGCGTTGCAGCCATCGACCCCGACGATATCGCGGCGGTAGCGGCGCAGGCGCTGCTCTCGGCGGGACACGAGGGTCGCAGCTACCTGCTGACTGGCCCGGAGTCGCTGCTGCCCGCTGACCGTGTCCGGGTACTGGCCAAGGTACTGGGGAGGGAACTGAGGTTCGAGGGGCTCTCGGACGCCGAGGCGAGAGCGGAGATGAGTCGCACCATGCCGCCCCAATACGTTGACGCGTTCCTCAGCTTCTTCGTCGATGGGAAGTTGGACGAATCGAAGGTCCTTCCGACCGTGGAGGAAGTCATCGGGAGACAGCCCCACACCTTCGAGCAGTGGGCGATTGCGCACGCCGACGCGTTCCGCTGAGCGATAGCCCTGCTCACCGGCTCCACGCCGGAGGCGAGCGCCACAAGCACCCTGATTCCAGCCCTGCAGATTGGCGCGCCTGGCAGGAGTCGAACCTGCGGCCCGCGGCTTCGAAGTTCGTCGCGGGGAGCTTGCCGCACTGCCCGCTGAGTCCCGATCCGTCACGTTACGAGGGGTTGGCGATTCTGTCATTTCCCCGAACGTCCCGACGCACCCGGACAATCACGGGCCGTTTGCTGCATTAGTGCTGCAAGGTTTTGCAGGCAAACTCGTATCTCCACGCGAGGCTGCCGCGCTCCTTGCCGTCAACCGCGAAACCATCTACCGCCTCTGCGCCCGTGGCGAACTGCCGTCCATCCGTATCGGCTCCATCCTCCGCATCGACCTCGTCTCGTACCTGGCTCGCTCGTAAAGGATCCTTGCCTTGCGCCCCGCGTTAGTAAGCGATCCTTTACTTTCGTGCTTCACTAAGCAAGGATCCTTTCCTTGGATGGCTCCGACACGACAGCCAGGCCGCTACGAGAAGAGCACCGTCGCCGGTGAGGCGGTGTCCGCGTTCATTCCGGCTCCGCTGCCGCCGCCGCTCAAGCTCTCGGCGGCGCTGCAGGAGAAGGTACGCCTCGCAGCGCAGAAGCTAAGCCGCCTGGAGCTCGCCGGTGAGATGGTGCCGTCCCTCGAATGGTTCATCTACGCCTTCGTCCGCAAAGAGGCCGTGGTCTCTTCCCAGATCGAAGGGACACAAGCAAGCCTCGTCGACTTGCTCGCGTACGAGGCCGGCGCACCCGCGGGCAAGGATGAATCGACCGACGACGTGGAGGAGGTCTCGAACTACCTCGCTGCGCTCGCGTACGCGCGCCAGCAACTGCGCAGCGAGAAGGGCCTCCCACTGTCCACGCGCCTCCTGAACGAAGCGCACCGCCGCTTGATGAAAGGCGCCCGTGGCTCGACGAAGCAGCCAGGCGCGCTACGCCGCAGCCAGAACTGGATCGGCGGCACCCGTGCCGGCAACGCCGTCTACGTTCCGCCTCCACCGCAGGAGTTGGGCCGTCTCCTGAGCGATCTTGAGAAGTACATCCATCGAGATGACGACCTCCCGCCTCTCGTCCGCGCCGCCCTGGTGCACGTGCAATTCGAGACCATCCACCCCTATCTCGACGGCAACGGCCGGATCGGCCGCCTGCTCATCACGCTCCTGCTCGAACACTGGAAGCTGCTTCCCGAGCCGCTCCTGTACTTGAGCCTCTTCTTCAAACGACACCGCGCCGAGTACTACCGCTTGCTGAACGCGGTGCGCCTCGAAGGCGACTGGGATTCCTGGGTCTCGTTTTTCCTCGAGGGCGTCTCGACCATCGCCGACGAAGCCGCCGACACGGCCCGCGATCTGTTTGTCCTAGTCAACAAGGACCGCGCCCGCGTCCTCACGGCGCCGAACGCATCAGTGATGGTCGTGCGCCTCCTCGATGAGCTACCCCGCCACCCGATGGTCACCATCCCCACGGTCGTCAAGCTCCTTGAGACGACGAAGCCGACCGCTACCAAAGCCGTGGGCGTGCTCGAACAACTCGGCGTCCTGCAGGAGACGACCGGCCGCCGCCGCGACCGCACGTTCAGCTACGCCGCATACCTTGAGCGGCTCCGTGCGGGAACCGACCTCCAGGAAACGTGAATTGGGGCATGGGTAACCGGGCTAAATGCCGTGCTAAGTTGAAACCGCCGATGCGCCCCGCTGATCACGCGACCGAATGAACTTCTTCACGAAAAAGTCCGACCGCAACCTCGTGGAAGCACTCCGGCGAACCGAGCGCTTTCGACGGCCCGGAGGGCTCGCTTTCATCATCCTTGGTCTCGCCTTCGTGGGCTTCCACGTCTGGCTTGAAGTGTGGATGAAGCACAAGGCGTTACAGATTGCGGACGTCGTCTCTGACATCCAGCGCTCCGTACCACCATCTGAGAATCCTGATCAGTCGCCGCCGATCGCATACGCCGTGGGGTTTCGTAGCGGCCTTTTGTTCTCGCAAGGCATGGTCGTTGCGGGTCTCTTCTTGGGTCTTGGAATCCGACTCCTGTTCGCTGGCCGGAAGGACCGAATGCTGATCCGCTATTTCGACCTGGCTACAAATAGCCAAGCCGCCCAGAAGACGGAAGACTGACGGGACGCGATAGGTCCAGCCTCGGCTCAACTCGCGCCATGCCTAGACAAAGCGCTGCCGATTGCCCAGGCAACGAGGCAGGCGAAGATGATCGAGTACGAGAATCCGTTTGCGCACCAACTCCATCTGCGCACTAGCGGAGCTTCAAGCGGGCCCAGGCGCCGCAGGGCAACCCGATTCTCGATGAGCACGGATGCAAAGAAGAATGGAATGCATAGGTAGGCTGCCGCTGCGGGAACGATCCACGCGCTCAGCCAGTCACCGGGTCCGAGCCAGGGTGCGAGGACCGTAATGGCCACTGCTCGCTGAACCGCAGAGGGAACACTGGCCTCGTCGACCTTCAGAAGGTAGACGGCGTACCCGGTTCCGAACTCGACCAAGAGAAGCACGAACCATGTCAAAGGAATGCCCACCAGGGTGGAAACGAGGTTCGCTCGAAGGGACAGCCCGAGAGCAGCACGCCAGTCCAGCGAAAGGATTCGGCGCGCGAAGTACCCCTCGACGGGTACGATGACGAGAAGCAGCAGCCATGCAGGAGGCCACATCACGGCGAGCATCGGAACGCCCACGTCGGCGTGAGCGGGAAGCGCAAGGCCGGCGACCACCATCAAGAGAAGCGATCTAGGCAGCGCTCGCCGGTTCATTTTCGATCTCCGAGTTGAGGGCCCGACACAAGCCAAGTTGGCTAAACTAGCCTACTCGGCTGCTACCTCGAGTCCGTTACGCGTGAGCTCCGATTGCGCGCGACGTGCGTACCCGGAAAAGAACTCCAGGATGCGTACCGCTTCTGTTGACAGTTTTGGGATCGCGTCCGGTTTGACGTGCAGGTTCCTCAGGGCCTCCTGGGCATTGTGCAGCGCCCATAGCACGCCATGCATCTCGGTTTCGAGGGAAAGGAGCTGCTCGCCGCGGACCGAAACCCAGCCACGACGTAGTCGTTCTTCTGCCGCGCAGAGTGCAGGGCCGGTTTCGAGTCCTGGTCGTGGGGGCGGAGGAGGGCGATACGGAGCTGCCTCTACCCAATTGACGGGACCAGCTACCGGCTGCGGTCGGGCCGCAGCTGCAGGCGGCCGCGTCGGCGCCGGTACTTCACGTGCCGGCGACGGTGCGGATGTGGAAAGCTTGCGGCTTAGGTAGTGCTTCGCGCTGTCGAGGGTGAGGGCGCGACCGCCGAACGCGCCGCTCGTCGGGAAGCCTTCCTTGTCGAGCAGCTCGGCGATCGATGCGGCGCGCGCTTCGCTCTGCGAGACGAAGAGCAGGCGCGGGCGCCAGCCGTCGCGGAAGTGGGTGCGGTAGTTGCCGTTGAAGAATGCGACGTAGCGGTCGAGCTTGGCGCGAGTCGAGGTGGATTTCTTGGCGTCGTTGATCGTCGCGGAGCCGGTCTCGTACTCGATGAAGTAGCGCCGCTGGTGCGCGGGGTCTTCGAGCATCGCGTCTGGCTGCAGCCTGCGCTTCTCCATGCGGAGCGCGGTGCGGTCGAATTCCTCGAACGGAAGGTTGAGGTACTCGCCGAGGATCCAGCGGAACTGCCGCGGGACCTTCGCCGGCGTCTTCCCGTCCTGCGGCACGAGTCCCAGGTAGACCTCGTTCAGCATCACCTCGTGCTTCAAGAATGCCTGCCCTACGTCGTGCTTCGGCACTCGTTCGATCTTCAGTCCCACGCGCTGCGATCCGATCTCGAACCCCTCCGCCGTCAGCGCCCAGACCGTCGTCCATCCATCCGCGCTTCCAAATCCCAGGTCCCCACGCAACACCGCCGCCTGTCCAGCAACGCTCGCCGCCAACTGCCTCAGCCTCGTCGATGACCTTGCTTTGCTTCTTCCTGGGAACATCAACCTCTCTACCTGCTCCCTCGTCAGATACCGACACACTGCCAAAAATCCACACAACTCTCGATCCCTCTCCGTCAACTGCCGATTCCGCCCCGCCTCCTTGAACACTGCTAACTGCTCCATCACTTCTCCTCACAGAAAAAGCCACTTCCCGGCCACCCAATCCAGTGGTTGGGAGTGGGTGGCCGGGAAGGGGCGCAGGCTGCCGCACGACGATCCCGACGCGCGAAGAGCAGAATGCCAAGTGCTCGATTCGGCGGGGCGGAACCGGCAGTCGCCTCGAAACCCGCCTCGCAAGCCGCATCGCGCGACTGGCTCGAAACCGCTCGATCCAACCACCGATCGAGCCTCGTTGCGAGCCTAATTTCGAGCACTGCTACCATCACCACCATGCAATTGACTTGTACTACATACCGGCTTACAAGACAAGACATGCCGAAGACTCCAAACCTCGAGCTGAAGCCGGTCGTCTCCTTCCGGCTCTCGTATTCCGTCATGGCCTGGCTGAGACACGCAGCAGCCGGACGGAACTGGTCGATGAACGAGTACGTTGCTCGCGTCCTGGATGGCATGCGCGAGTGGTGGGCGCTCCCCAAGATGATCGCCGACGTGCTCGAAGCTGATCGCAAGACGATGGGACTCGATCAGTACGAGTACATCGGCCACCTTCTCGCGCGCCGCTACAACGAGATCCGCGACCAGGGCGGGCCCGGCTTCGAGAAGAAGACGAAGGAACGAAAATGAAAAGTCTCGAGATCGCTCTTGCTGAACCGCTCTGGACCGTGCGCGAGGCCGCCGCGTTTCTGCATCTTGGCCGCAACACCGTGTACGAATGGGCGGCGAGCGGGAAGTTGCCATCGTTGCGCCTGGGCTCTCGCATCCGATTCCTGCCGTCGGCGCTTCGTCGGTGGCTCGCGGTACAAGTCGATTTGACGCGGAGTCCCTGAGCGATGGCCGAACCATTCCAGAGGGAAGGGAAGTGGTACGGGCGCGTGAAGAACGCTGCCGGGCTCTGGCGCAACGTCCTCCTCGCCGAAGCGCGCACCACGGCTCAAGCGCGCGAGCTGCAAGATGCGCTCGCGCTACGCTCTCGGCGGCAGCGCGACGGCCTCGAGCCGATGCCGACCGACCGCGCCTTCACTGCTGGAGCACTTCTTCGCTGGTGGCTCAACACCTACGTCGCCGGCAAGACTTGGGCGGGCAGGGAAGAAGATCGCTTCCGCCTCTACTTCGAGAGCACCGACTTCGTCAGGCTGCCGCTCGTCGCGCTCACGGCCGGGCGCCTCGAGCTGTTCCTGCAGCACTGGTCGCAGAAGGGCCTGGGGCCCGCGTCCGTCAACAAGCTGCGCGATGGTGCAGACAGCGTTCAACCGCGCTCGTCGCGCCGACCTGGTGCATGGCCAGAATCCCGCGTCGGACACGAAGCCGCGCAAGGTTCCGAGCGTGCGCCAGCGTTTCTCGAGCCGCACGAGGTCCCGCGGCTGCTCGCCGAGCTCAGTCGCGAGGATCAGCCGGTCATCGCCACTGCGCTCTACGCGGGTCTGCGCAAGGGCGAGCTGTTCGGGCTGCAGAAGCGCGACGTCGATCTGAAGCGCCGCCTGCTCACGGTGCGCCGCTCGTACGACAACGACACCACCAAAGGCGCTCGCGAATAGGCGGTGCCGATCGCGGTCGCGCTGGTGCCGTACCTCGAAGCCGCTCTCGGCGCGTCGAAAGGCTCGCTGCTCTTCCCGCGCGCTGACGGCGAGATGCGCACCGAAGCCGACAAGCTCGGCAAGCGCATCCGCACCGCGCTCAACCACGCCGGCATCGTCGAGGGCTACCTGCACCTCTGCCGCCGATGCAAGCGCAACGGCACACCGCACGAGGAGAAGCACCCTGACTGCGAGCGCCGCCACTGCCCGAAGTGCAAGATGCTCCTCTGGGCCAAGGCACTCCCGCGCAAGTTCCGCCTGCATGACACGCGGCACACGACCGCGACGCTGCTGCTCGCCGCTGGCGTCGATCTCTACGCGGTCGCGCGAATCCTTCGGCACAGCGATCCGAAGATCACCTTCGAAACCTACGCGCATCTCGTGCCCGGCTACCTGCACGAGCAGATCGATCGGCTGCCGAAGCTCGAGAAATTTGCTGCATTAGTGCTGCAAGAGGCTCCGCAGCCTGAAAACGCGCCTCGGGGGCAGCTTCGAGAAGGGCCTGATTCCCGCGTAGTTCAATTGGCGCGCCTGGCAGGAGTCGAACCTGCGGCCCGCGGCTTCGAAGGCCGCTGCTCTATCCAGCTGAGCTACAGGCGCGTGGTCCTGCTTCTGCCTTCACTCCACAGATGCGTCAAGCTGCGTCCGGAGTTGCAGTCTCCGGGGATCGGCCAGCGGAAGGCGTGGGGCACGTTCGCTCCAGTCCATCCTTGACGCCCGGCAGGGCGCGATCTAGAACCCTCCGCTTCCTCGGGCAGGTCGCGCGCGGAAGCGGTTGGACGGATGCAGGGAGAGGTGGCCGAGAGGCTGAAGGCGCTGGTTTGCTAAACCAGTATACGGTCCAAAGCTGTATCGAGGGTTCGAATCCCTCCCTCTCCGCCACTGTCAGACGACGGGCCCTTAGCTCAGTTGGATAGAGCGTCGGACTACGAATCCGAAGGCCGCAGGTTCGAATCCTGCAGGGCCCGCCACCTTTCCAGCGCCGCCACGGGCGGGCACTTGCCAGCCGCGAAGGCTGCATTACGGAGCCGCATGCGATACTCCGTCCACATCGGGCGAGAGTTCCGGTCGCTGCCCGCACCGGTTCGCAAGCGACTCCGATCGAAGCTCTCCGACATCTCCTAAGGTCCTTGAAGAGCTCGGAGCGCGCAGTCCGATCATGCAGTCCCTGCGGCAGACGACCCTCGTCCTCAGCATCGGAGCCTGGTCTTTCAGGTACGGGCTGGAACAGGGGAGGAACCGGCTGACCGTGTTCCAGGCGGTGAATGGACGTGAGCTGTAGGAAACAGCCCGCATGGTTATTTTCATGAACTGCGACCTCGGTTTCCTCAGGGACCGAGACGGAACGGCATGCGTTCGCTTGACTGCAAGGTGCTCGTCGTAGACGACGATTTCTCCATCCGGGAGTCGTTGCAGGACGTGCTGGGCGCGGAAGGGTACGCAGTCGACGTCGCGGAGAACGGCTCGGACGCCCTGTTCAAAATGCGTCGCAGGGGCCGACCCGATGTGGTCCTGCTCGATCTAATGATGCCGGTGATGAACGGTTGGCAATTCCTGCACGAAGTCGGGCACGACGACGAGTTGACCGGCCTGCCGGTGGTGGTGCTCAGCGCCATGCCCGAGCCGGCCGGGCTGGACGGGGTGTTCGACGTGATCGCCAAGCCCTTCACGTACGAGCGACTGCTCTCGGCCGTCGAGAGAGCGTGCGCATAGCCCCCGGCGAGGGAGACGGCCCGGAGCGATGGCGGACGGCAGAAGTGCAAAATTGACCTACGCCCTCTCTATTCGACGGGATTTGTGTGCCTTCCCGGTGTAAGAGGGGGACGTGACCCTGACTGACCGCCGTGACGTCCTCATCGTTGACGACGACCCCGACATCCGAGACGCGGTGGGGGAGTGCCTGCGCTACGAGGGTTACGACGTCCATTCCGCCACGGACGGCCGAGACGCGCTCGACCGCCTGGAGTATGGCCTCCGGCCGGCCGTCATCCTCCTCGATCTCATGATGCCGGTGCTCAACGGCTTCGACGTGCTCGAGGCCTTGAAGAGCCGTCCGGAGTGGAAGTCGATCCCCGTGGTCATCGTGAGCGCGAACCGTGGTTACGAGGCAGAAGACCTTTCCGGGGCAGTGAGCATCCTGCGAAAGCCGGTCAACGTGGACCGGTTGCTCGCCGCCGTCGAGCAGGCCGTAGCGAGCTAGCGCGGTTGCGAGGGCGCGGACGAAGTGCTACACCCCGCGCCCCGCTCTTTGGCAATCATGGACGAAACCTTCATGGCGCAAGCGCTCGCAGAGGCGCGCCTCGCCGCGGAAGAGGGCGAAGTGCCCATCGGCGCGGTGGTCGTCGCCGATGGGCGCGTGGTGGGTCGAGGACGCAACGCGCGTGAGCGCCTTCGCGATCCCACCGCGCATGCCGAGATCCTGGCGTTGCAGGAGGCGTCGCGGGCGCTGGGCAGTTGGCGGCTCTCCGGGGCGACCATGTACGCGACCTTGGAGCCCTGCCCGATGTGCGCCGGAGCGCTGGTCAACGCGCGCATCGATCGGCTGGTGTATGGAGTCGCGGACCCCAAGGCCGGAGCGGTCGACACCCTGTTCGACCTGGTGCGCGACGGGCGCCTGAACCACCGAGTGCTGGTGGCCAGCGGCGTCCTGGCTCAGGAGTGTGGGGAGATCCTGCGCGAGTTCTTTCGCCAGCGGAGGAAGCAGATCTGAAACGGGAGAGGTGGCCGAGCGGCCGAAGGCGCACGCTTGGAAAGCGTGTATACGGAAACGTATCGTGGGTTCGAATCCCACCCTCTCCGCCAACGTTGTGTTACACGGTCGACCGATTCTGGAGAGCTGGCCGAGCGGCTGAAGGCACCTGATTCGAAATCAGGAGTACCCGCAAGGGTATCGGGGGTTCGAATCCCTCGCTCTCCGCCAATCACATCAAGCGCGCCCACCCAAGGTCCGGCCAGCCCGGCGGGCGCCTTGCGAGTCCTCGCCTCCGCGCGGTGACCGATGAAGCCGCGAGGACTCGCTGCGGACACTTCGTCCGAGGTGCGGCCGTCCAGAAAGCAGCGGCGCCGAAGGCGTTGCGCGGCGCCAGTCCCACTGCTACCGTCCTTCGTCCCGAATCGGGGATGTTCGTGGTACACGGTCCGGTCCGCTTCCGCGGGCGCTGGACCGGGGATCGGGCGACGGCGGGTCGTGAACCCGCCAGGCCCGGAAGGGAGCAACGGTAGCGTCTTTAGCCGTGTGCCCGGTCTCCGGTCGAGCGTCCAGAGGAGGCGGGACGTCCAATCCCTCGAACCCTCCGGGCAGCCGCCGATGACCACCCCCTACCTCGTCCTTGCCCGAAAGTACCGGCCCCAGCGCTTCTCCGACCTGACCGGGCAGGAGCACGTGGTCCGCACCCTGGTCAATGCCCTGAAGACGGGGCGGGTGGCGCATGCCTTCCTGTTCACCGGGCCCCGCGGGTGCGGGAAGACAACGTCCGCTCGCATCCTCGCGCGCGCGCTGAATTGCGAGAAGGGCCCCACTCCGGAACCGTGCGGTGTCTGCGGCCCCTGCATGGACATCGCCGCCGGCAACGACATCGACGTGCAGGAGATCGACGCCGCCTCCAACAACGGCGTGGACGACGTGCGCGCGCTCCGGGAAGCGGCCAAGTACCTGCCGGCCCGCGACCGGTACAAGATCTACATCGTCGACGAAGTGCACATGCTCTCCGGGGCTGCGTTCAACGCGCTGCTCAAGACGCTGGAAGAACCGCCCGGCCACATCAAGTTCCTGCTCGCGACCACCGATCCGCAGAAGCTGCCGGCCACCATCCTCTCCCGCGTGCAGCGGCATAACATCCAGCTGGTGCCGCTGGGAAAGATCGTCACCCGGCTGCGCGAGATCGCGCAGGCGGAGAACGTGCAGGCGTCCGACGGCGCCCTGGCGCTGGTGGGGCGCCAGGCGCAGGGCTCCATGCGCGACGCCCTCTCGCTGCTCGACCAGCTCTTCTCGGCGCACGATCCCGCCTCTGGCGAGATCACCGACAAGGAGGCGGCCGAGACGCTCGGCGCCCTCGACACCTCGGTCGTGCGCGAGATCGTCGCCGCGGTGCTGGCGCGCGATCCAGGCGCCGCGCTCGCCGGCGTGGTGCGCGCCTACGAGCAGGGCGCCGACATGAAGCGCCTCGCCGAAGAGCTGGCCGCGCACGCGCGGAATCTCGTCCTGGCCTCGCTCGCGGGCGTGAAGCAGGACCTTCCCGACCACGAGGTCCGGGCCCTCGCGCAGGAGGCCTCCGGACACGATTCCGCGCAGCTCGCGCGCGTCTTCGAGCTGCTGCAGCTCGCGCAGGACGAGGTGGCGAAGGCCGCGAGCCCCCGCCACGCGCTGGAGGTCGCCCTGCTGCGCGCGGTGCATCTCGCTCCCGCGGGCTCCCTCCCGGAGCTGGTCGCGAAGGTCGACGCGCTCATGGGCCGTACGCCACCCGAACGGCCGCCCTCGACCGACCCGCGAAAGGCGCCGCCCGGCTGGGGCGCTCGCGTCCTGAGCTCCGACGCAGCGCCGCTGCGCGCGACGGCAAGCCCGCCGCCCGCCCGGGAATCGGCGCCCGATCGCGACTCCGATTCCGACGCGGAGCCGGAGCCGGAGCGGGCACCCCTCGACCTCCACGCGCGCTGGCGCCTCCTGATCGAGTCCGTCCGCGCGGCCCGCAAGGCGGGCGTCGCCGCGGCGCTGGAGCATGCGGTTCCGCTGAGAATCGACCGCTCGGGCGTCCAGATCGCCTTCCGCAAAGGAGCGGGCCAGGCGGTCATCGTGCAGGAGGCGCGGGGCGCGGTGGAAGCGGCGTTCGAGAAGGCGCTGGGTTTCCGGGCGCCGCTGCACCTGATCGAGCAGGATTCGCCGGTGGACGATTCGGTGGCCGAGCAAAAGCAGAAGCAGCGCGCTGTTGCGTCAGAGAGCCGGATGGCGTTGGCCCGCGAGCACCCGGCAGTGCGGGCGGCGGTGGAAGTCCTGGGCGGCGAGATCGAGGACGTCCGCGATCTGGGAGAGGAGTAAAAACGATGGCCGGCTTCGACTTGAACGCGCTCTTCCAGCAGGCGCAGCAGATCCAGGAGCAGATGAAGGAGGCGCAGGAGCGCCTGGAGCGGAAGATCGTCACCGGCTCTTCCGGCGGCGGGATGGTGATCGTGACCGCCAACGGCAAGGGCGAGATCCAGAAGGTGCAGATCGACAAGCAGGCGGTCGATCCGCGCGACGTTCCGATGCTCGAGGACCTGGTGCTCGCAGCCGTCAACTCCGCGCTCAAGGCGGCGCAGGAGGCCGCCGCGGCGGAGAACCCGCTTTCGGGCATGGCGGCGGGCCTGGGCGGAATGGTTCCGGGCTTCCCGAAGTGACCGACCCGATCGCGCGCCTGACGGCCCTGCTGGCGAAGCTCCCGGGCGTGGGCGAGAAGACCGCGCAGCGGCTCGCGTTCCACGTCCTCAAGGCGCCGCCGGAGTACGCGCGCGATCTGGCCCAGGCGCTGTCGGCGTTGCGGGCGGAAGTGCGCCTCTGCTCCACCTGCTGCAACCTCACCGCGCAGGATCCGTGCACGATCTGCCGCGATGAGCGGCGCGACGGCCGGATGATCTGCGTGGTGGAGACGGTGCCCGATCTGCTCGCCGTCGAGCGCACGCGCGAGTTCCGCGGGCGCTATCACGTGCTCCATGGCGCGCTCTCTCCGCTCGACGGCGTGGGGCCCGATCAGCTCAAGCTGAAGGAGCTCGTGTCCCGCCTCGGCCAGGGCGTCGAAGAAGTGATCGTCGCCACCGATCCCACCGTGGAAGGGGAAGCGACGGCGCTGTACATCACGCGCCTGGTGAAGCCGCTCGGCGTCCGCGTCACGCGCATCGCGCAAGGCTTGCCCATGGGAGGCGATCTCGAGTACGCCGACCAGGTGACGCTCGCGCGGGCGTTACAGGGACGCCGCGAAATCTGACTGATTCTGCAACCCGGCGCGGTGGCAGGCAATGCGCGCCAACATCGCGAAATGTAGGCGGAACCGCTCGCCGCGACTTCCTAGACCTGAACGCTGGCCTCTGTTAGCGTCCGCGAGAGCGACTCCCAACTCAGGAAGAGGTCTCGCGAATGCAGCCGCAGATGGTGATGTACGACGAGGAGTTCCAGCAGATCAGCGGGGTCTGCGAGCGGCTGGCCCGGGAAGCCAACGCCAAGATCGTCTTCCTCGTCGACAAGAACGGCCAGCTCATCGCCTCCGTCGGCGCCACCGAGAACCTCGACACCACCTCGCTGGCCTCGCTCACCGCCGGCAACATCGCGGCCACCGGCGGACTCGCCAAGCTGATCGGCGAGAAGGAATTTTCCATCCTCTTTCACGAAGGAGAGAAGGACAACCTCCACATCAGCATCATCGGCGGGCGCGTGATCCTGGTGGTGATCTTCGACACGCGCTCCTCGCTCGGCCTGGTCCGGCTGCGGGTGAAGAAGGCATCCGATGAGCTGAACAAGATCTTCGACGGGCTGATGAAGAAGGTCCAGGTTCCCGGCGCCGGGTCGCCGTTCGCAGAAATCACCGACGACGACATCGACAACCTCTTCAGCGAGTAAGCGAGGCTCTGCCGGATGAGTTTCATCAACTACAGCTCGCGCGAGATCAACTGCAAGATCGTCTATTACGGCCCGGGCCTCTGTGGGAAGACGACCAATCTCCAGTACATCTACGCGAACACCAACCAGCAGGCGAAGGGCAAGATGATCTCGCTTGCCACGGAGACGGAGCGCACGCTCTTCTTCGACTTCCTGCCGCTCTCGCTGGGCGAGATCCGCGGGTTCAAGACCCGGTTTCACCTCTATACGGTGCCCGGCCAGGTCTTCTACGACGCTTCCCGCAAGCTGATCCTCAAAGGCGTGGATGGCGTGGTCTTCGTGGCGGACTCGCAGATCGAACGCACCGAGGCGAACGTGGAGTCGGTGGAGAACCTGCGCACGAACCTGGGGGAGCAGGGCTACGACCTGGACAAGATCCCGTACGTGATCCAGTACAACAAGCGCGACCTCCCCAACGCCGCGCCGATGGACGAGCTGCAGAACCTGCTCAACCCGAAGGGCGTGCCCCACTTCGAGGCGGTCGCGCCCAAGGGCGAGGGCGTCTACGAGACCTTGAAGGCGATCGCCAAGCTCATCCTGACGGAGCTGAAGAAGGGCACGTAGTCAGGCAGTCTTCGTCTTCGCCTTGATCTGCTTTTCGAACGCGGCGGTGCAGGCGTCGACGATCTGCTGCAGATCATACGGCTTGCAGAGCAGCTCGACCACGTCGTTGGGGCCGATCAGTTCCTCCAGGGCGCGCTTGTTGGTGGTGGTGACCACGAAGGCCCGCCCCTGCATCACCTTGGAGTTCCGCATCAGGCGCAGGAAGGTCCAGTTCGTGTCGTAGGGCGGCGCGACGTCGTAGACGATAACGTCGGGCTTGTGCTCCTCGACGAATTGGATCATGTCCAGCCGGCCGCGCTTCAGGTCATCGATGTGCGCGATGACCGCCTGGTACCCGGCTTGCTGGAGCGAGTCGCGGACGAGCTCCAGGACCTCCGGGTTGGTGTTGAAGATGGCAATGATTCGCGACTTCTCTTCCAAGCCTCCCCCTTCAGCCCCTGGCCGCTCTCTCTCATTTGCAAGCTGCGCAGACCTGACCCAGGGGGCAAGCCTCTCGACGTCATTCGTAACCTTGGGGCCGCGGCAGGGCGAGCCGGAACTCGCAGCTGCCCTCGCGGCTGCGCGTGATCAGCGAGCCTCCATGCGCTCTGGCCGCTCTGCGCGCCAGGGCGAGGGCAGGGAGATCGGGAAGGCGGTTGCCGCGCAGCTTGCGACAATCGTCCACCGACACTGCGACTTGCGCTTTGTCCCGGGCGGCCTCGGCGCTGACTCGGATGGTCGCGCCCGGGCGTGCGACGTGCAGCGCGGCCCGCAACAGCCCCCGCACCGCTGGCCCGACCAGGCGTCGGTCCGCTTGCACGCTCAACAGGCCCCGCGGCCGCTTGAGCAGGACGGTCACGTTCCTGTCGCCGGCCCCCAGCTCGGAGGCCGCGGAACGCGCCTCGGCAAGGACCGGGGCGAGCCGCACGCTCACCCTGCGCAGGCCGCCCGCGCACAGCGCGTCGTCGAACAGGGTGTCCTCGATGCCGTCGCGCAGCGCCACAAGGCTGGAGTCGAGGAGCTTGACTGCCCGGGACTCGGCCACCGCTCCGCGCCGGCGGAGGAAGTCGAGCGCAAGCCGCGCCGCGGTGACCGAGTTGCGCAGCTCGTGGACGAGCCGGGCGAGCCTCGCGCTTTCGCGGCGTCGCCGGTCCGACTCGCGCGCGAGTGCGCCTCCAACCAGCACCTGGACTGCGGCTTGCGCGAGAGCGTCTCCCAGCACCCGCTGCTCGGTCTCATCCAGCTCCGGCAAGCTCTCCAGAGCGGCGTCGAAGAGGAAATCGCCCAGCAGACTCGACTGCATCGCGGCGCGGTGCGCCTCGGCGAGCCCCGGGGCGGTCCCTGCCGGGGCGACGCGAAAGCGCCTCTCCAAGGCGCGATCGGTCGCGTTCAGGAGGTGCGGAAGCACCTCCGCGGTCCCGGAGTCGAGGGCGAATCCCGCCTCCGCGGCGGCGCGAAGCTGCCGGTCCCATCGATCGAGCAACTCCTCCCTGCGCCGCGCCAGCGCCTCACGGACCCGATTCATTGGACTGCCTCCGGTAGTGACCCCCGTCATCGAAGAGAATCGGGAGCCCGCTGCGGTGCAAGATAGCGGACACTGGGCCGTGCGGATGCACACCGCCGCGCCGATGGAGTACGTTCACCCGCATGGAGGAGAAGCTTCGCGAGCTCCTGCAGGACGCGTTCGCGCAGTCGCCGGCCCACGACGCCAACGTGGCCATCGCGCGCGCGCGCCGGGAGCGGGCAGGCGGGAACCCGGACGACGAAGAGTCCCCGAAGCTGCGGACGTATGAGATCGTGCTGACCGGTTTCGAGGCATTCGCGAAGGACCTGCTGCCCAAGCTCGTGTATCACCTGGAATCGATCGGCGCGCACTTGCCTGCCTGTCCTGGGGTGCTGATCGCCGCGTTCGTGGGCGACCGGTTGCACTTCGTGGATGCCAAAGAGTTCGTGGCCCGCGCTTGCCGGATGCTGGGGGTCAGCTCCGACGAGCTGGTCCGGTTGCATGGGACCGGAGAACGGCGCACCGCGGTCGAACCTGGCGCTCTCCTCTTGCCGGGCCCGAAGGGGCGGGCTTGATCCCCCTCTCCGGATCGATCCAGACTGGATGACGCAATGCGCAGGACCTGCCTCCTTTCACTCCTGGTCGCGCTGCCCGCGGTGGCGGCGGGGCTGTTGGTGCCGCGCGAACCGTTCGCGAACGCCCACCTCTCGCTGATGGCGCGCTCCAAGAGTGGCGGCGCGGAAGCGCGCCTGGCCGAGGTGGACGTCTGGGCGGAGGGCAACAGGCTCCGGGCCCGGGTGCGCGGAGATGCACAGGCAGGCGAGTATTGGGTGGACGGTCTCGCTTCCCAGGCGCTGCGGATCGTGAACGGCAAGGTAGAGGCGGCCGCCCGCAGGACGCTGGAGCATGGTCTTCACGTGTCGCTGGCGGCGACGCCCACGCTGCCCCACGTGAACACGGACCGGATCGCCGGCCATCCCTGCAAGATCGTGACGGAAAAGCTGCCGGGAGCCACCACCCTGACTCGCTGTATCTGGCGAGGGCTCCCGCTCTCGATGGAGCTGCAGACCAAGGGCTTCTCGTTCCACGCGGCGGCGATGCTCGTGGAGGAGGGGACGGTCACGCTTGCCGATCTCCAGCCTCCGCCCGGCGCTCCGGCGGCGCCGGCGGACTTGAGTGCCGAGCGCTGAACTTCCCGCCCGGAAATGTCCTGGACACTTGCTCCTTGGGCGGGCGGGATTGCGCTCAGGTGTTCAAAGGTCATACTAACGTCTCAGTGTCCACCGCGAAGACGCCATCGATCCGACGAATGAGCGCCGCTTTGGCGCTCTGCGCGCTCTGCACCGCGTGCGAGCTCGCCGGGGCGTGGGCCGACGAAAAGCGCGAGATCGCGCCGGTGGTGCTGTTCGTGCGCCTTCCACTCGCCGGAGAAGCCCCGCAAGGACCGCCGGATGGTTCGGCCGCGCGTCCGTTTCTTTCGCTCGGCGCCGCACTGGCGGGCGCTCCGGACGGTGCGCTCCTTCGCATCGACGAGGGCATCTATCGCGAGGCTCTGCTGATCACCCGCTCCGTCGTGCTCCTCGGAAGGGGAGCCGGGCGCACGCGGATCGTCGCCCCGGATGCCGTGGCGGCGGCGGTCGAGGTGCGGGGAGCCGAGCATGTGCAGATCTATGGCATCTCCATGGAAGGGGCTGCCGCGTGCGCGGCATTCTCCGGGGGAGCGCACCGGCTGCAGAAGGTGGAGCTGCGCGGCTGCTCACAGACCGGGCTTCTCGGCCGTGGCGCGCGGATCGACCTCCTCTCCAGCGCCATCTCTGACGTGAGCGGTGGGCGGGAGGGCCGCGGCATCGATCTCGACGGCGGGTCGCTGGAGGCGCGCCACGTCTTGATGCGCTCCGCCGGACGGCGCGCGGTCGTGCTGCGCCGCGCCCGCGGGCTGTTGGAGGACGTCGAGGTGCAAGGGTCGTCGCTGTCGGCCCTGCAAGCGACTGATGGCGCGGAGGCGCGCGTGGTCCGCGGCAGCTACGAGGGTCACGGCGGCGCGGCGCTGTACGCAGGCGGCTCCCGCCTGGCCGTGGAGGGCGCGCGAGTCCGTCGCGGCGAGTACGCGGTGCTCGGGTTTCGCGGCGCCGAGCTCACCGTCATCGGCGGCGAGCTGACCGATTACGCGGTCGCCGGTGTGGCGATGGTCAACTCGCACGGGTCGGTCGAGAGGGTGACCATCGCCCGGGGCGGAACCGACGCCGCGGTCTCCATCACGCGCGCCGACGGCAAGAAGCCCGTGTTGCTCCTCGACAACCGCATCTCCACTCCGGGCGCCATGGGGGTGCACGTGACCGAGTCCTCGGTGACGGCGAGAGGCAACAGCATCACCGGCGCGCGGCTCGACGCGGAGAAGGACATGGGCGACGCCTTCTACGCGGTGGACTCGCGGCTGGTGATCGAGCAGAACGTCATGCGTGGAAACGCGGGCAGCGGCGTGGCCGCGGTCCGTTCGCAGGTGCGATTGAGCGACAACGGGTTCATCGAGAACGGCCGCGCGGGGCTGCTCCTCATGGACGGATCCCGGGGAAGCGCGACCGGGAACACCTTCGATCGCAACGTCAAGGCCGGCGTGGAGCTCGCGGAGCAGTCCCGCGCGACGCTCGCCCAGAACCGCTTCGGCAGCAGCGGGCGCCTCGACATCGACGCCGGATGCGGCGAAGGGCTCGCCGGCAACGCAGAGATCGGCAGCGGCAACCTGGCTCTGGCAGGGCAGCTCCGGCAACGCAGCTGCGCGCCCTAGCAACCTCGTTACGGCAACTCGTTCCGGCCGCGGAGGCGATCTTCCCCGGCGTGCCTAAACGAGTGAAATCACAAGCGTAGCGAGCATGCGCCCCCCGTGCTAGCGTCGGCTGAGCATGTCAGGTCCGCATCAGCCGCCGACAGACAGGCGACGCTCCCACCGTCCTCGGACGAACCTGCGCAAGCTGATGTTCGTGCTCCCCAACCTCTTCACGGTGAGCAGCATTTTTTGCGGCGTCTACTCGATCACGCTCTCGGCGGGCGAGCCCACGGGCGACAACTTCTTCCGCGCCGCAGTGGCGATCTTCTTCGGCAGCTTCTTCGATGCGTTCGACGGGCGGGTGGCGCGGCTGACGCGAACCCAGAGCGACTTCGGGGTCGAGTTGGACTCGCTCGCCGACGTGATTACCTTCGGGGTCGCGCCGGCCATCCTCGTCTACAAGTGGGCGCTGGCCGGGATCGGGACGCCCGGGATAGCCATCTGCTCGATCTACGCGGCCTGCGGCGCCATCCGCCTCGCGCGCTTCAACGTCCTGGCCCATGCCGAGTCGGGGACCCAGCGGTATTTCGTGGGGCTGCCGATCCCGCTGGCGGCTGGAATGCTGGTCGCGCTGGTCATCGCTCTCAACGACCTGGATGCCCCGGTCGCGGAAACCGTGGGTCTGTGGTCCATCGCGATGCTGGTCCTGGTGCTCGCGTTCCTGATGGTTTCGACCATCCGCTACCGCACCTTCAAGGAAGCGGGACTCAATCCCAGGACCATCCTGGTGTTCCTGCTGATCACCGCGGTCGGCGTGGCCGTCGCCATCCGCGGGCGTCCCTCGCTGGTGCTCCTGGTGTACTTCTCGATCTACATCCTGCTCGGGCTCGCGGAGGAGGTGCTGTTCGGCCGCCGCCGCCGCGCCGCCGCCCGCGCGACGGCCGCCGTCCCGCCCGCGCGGCTGCCCGAGCCGGACGAGCCGTTGCTCCCGGCGGAGGAAGACGAGGTCCCGCTGGAAGGCGCTGCCACCGCTGCCGCGGGCAGCGGGAACGACGGCGAGCAGGACGCGTGAGCGAATCTCCTCCACCGCCGTCTGCTTCCGCCACAGCCGCGCCAGCAGTCCCGACCGCCGGCGCGGGCCACAAGCCTCGCCGGCTCGCAGGCGACCGCGGACCGGCGCCGATCGCTGCTTTGGCTTGGGCCACCTTCTTTGGCGCCGGCTACTTCCCGGTCGCGCCGGGCACCGCGGGCACCGCCGCCGCGGTTCCTCTGTGGTGGGCGCTTTCGGCAGGGCCGCGGTGGGCGTACCTGGCCGCCGCGGCCGCCGTGGCGCTGACGGGAATGGCAGCGGCGCAACGCGCCGGACGCTATTTCGGCGTCGCGGACTCGGGTCATATCGTCATCGACGAGGTGGCCGGTTATCTCGTCACCATGTCCTTCCTCCCCCGCAACGCCTTCGCCGCCGTCACCGGGTTCGTCCTCTTCCGCATCTGCGACGTCCTCAAGCCCTGGCCGGCGCGCGTCTTCGACCGCGAGCCGCGCTGGAAGAACGGCGCTGGCGTCGTGCTCGACGACCTGTTCGCGGGCGTCTGGGCGCTGGTCCTCACCTGGGGCGCCCTGCTCGTGAAGCAGCGCTTCGTCGGACCATGACCGCTCCCGCCGTCGAATTCCTGGTCACCGGCGACGAGGTGATGCGCGGGCTGATCGCGGACACCAACACGCAGATCACCGCCTCGAAGCTGTTTCCGCTCGGGCTGGCCTTGCGGCGCACCACGGTGGTGGGCGATCGGGAGGAGGACATCCGCCGGGCCCTGCTCGAGATCGGCGCGCGCGCGGATTTCTGCATCGTGAGCGGAGGGCTGGGTCCCACCTCGGACGATCTGACCGCCGCCTGCGCCGCGCAGGCCAAAGGCGTGCCGATGCGCACGCACCAGCCCTGGCTCGAGCACCTCCGCCAGCGCTGGGCGCGCATCCGGCCCAACGAGCCGATGCCGGCGAACAACCTGCGCCAGGCCGACGTGCCGGAGTCCGCAGAGGTGCTGGGAAATCCCGACGGAAGCGCGCCAGCGTTCGCGCTGCGGATCGATCGCTGCCTGTTCTTCTTCCTTCCCGGCGTGCCGCGCGAGTACCACCGCCTGGTCGACGAGAAGGTGATCCCCCGCCTCCTCCCGTCCACCGGCAACGCCGTGTTGCGTTCCCGGATCCTGCAATGCTTCGGGGTGACGGAGAGCAAGCTCGACGAGCTCGTCGCCGGTATCCGCGAGGCCCACCCGGAGGTGCGCTTCGGCTTCCGGACGAAGTACCCCGAGAATCATCTCTCGCTCTCCGCGCTGGCCCAGGACGCGCAAACGGCGGAAGCCAACCTGGCCGCGGTGGAGCAAGAATGCCGGCAGGCACTCGGGCCGCTCGTCTACGGCCAGGACGGCGTCACGTTCGCGCAGGCAGTCGGCGAAGAGCTGGCGCGGCGCGGAGAGACGATCTGCTGCGCCGAGAGCTGCACCGGTGGACTCCTCACCCAGATGCTCACCGAGGTGCCGGGGAGCTCCAAGTGGACGCTCGGCGCCTTCGTCACGTACTCCAACGCCTTGAAGGAAAGCGCGATCGGCGTTCCCCGGAACCTGTTGGAACAGCATGGGGCGGTGAGCGAGCCGGTGGTGCGGGCGATGGCCGAAGGAGCGCGGGAACGCTCCGGAGCGACCTGGTCGGTCGCGATCACCGGCGTCGCCGGGCCCGAGGGAGGCACGCCGGAGAAGCCGGTCGGGACGGTCTGGCTCGCACTGTGCGGGCGCTCGGGGACCAGCGCTCGCCGCGTCCATTATCGAGGCGACCGCGGCCAGGTCCGCCTCCAGTCGGCGTACGGCGCGCTGCAGCTTCTCCGCGAGGCCCTCGAGCCAGGGGCGCGCAAAGCATGAGGGAGGTGCTGGCGCGCTACCGCGTCGACCTGATCCTCTTCGTTGGCTCGCTCGCGGCGTACGCCCTCTCCAGCGACGGCTTTCTTGCCCATCAGTCGCTGGCGCCGCACTTCGTGTACCAGGCCGACGCGTTCCTGCACGGCCAGCTTGCGCTCGCCGTGCCGCGACCGCCGAACCTGAACGACTGGGTCCTGCGCGACGGGCGCTGGTACGTGTCGTTCCCGCCGTTTCCCGCCCTGTTGATGGTGCCCTTCGTCGCGCTCTTCGGGCTCTCGTTCAACGACGTGACCTTCACTCTCTTCTTCTCCGCCGCCAACGTGGCGCTCCTCTACCGCCTGCTTCGACGCATCCAGCCGGACCGCGCCGGCTGGGAGCACGTCTCTTTCGCCCTCATCTACGGCTTCGGGACGCTGGCCTGGAGCTGCGGGATCCGCGGCGAGGTCTGGTACACGGCGGAGACCATCGGGGTCACCCTGACGCTCCTCTATCTGCATGCAGCGCTCGGGGCGCGGCATCCGATCCTCGCCGGGCTGGCGGTGGCGTGCGCGGCGATCACGCGCGCGCCGCTCGCGTTCTCGGCCGTGTTCTTCCTGTTCGAAGCCTTGAGCCCCGACGGGCCCGTGGAGTGGGGCAGGCTGCGCGATCCCGCCCGCTGGCGGGCAGCGCTGCCAAAGCTGGTCCCCTATGCCCTGGCGATCGGCGCAGTCGCCGTCCCGATGGCCTGGATGAACCACGCCCGGTTCGGCAGCTTCGGCGAGTTCGGGCACTCGCACCTGTACGCAAACCGCGTCAACGAGCAGGTCAGGCGATACGGCCTGTTCCACTACGCGTTCCTGGAGCGCAACCTCCACGACGCCTTCACGCGTCTGCCCGAGATCCAACTCCACCCCTTCAGGATCGGGTTCAACGGCGAGGGCATGAGCCTCTTCGTCACTACGCCGCTCTTCTTGTATCTGCTGGCGCCCAGGCAGAAGCCACGGCTCCACCGAGCGCTCTGGCTGACGGTGGCGCTCGTCGCCATCCCCGGGTTCTTCTACCAGAACAGCGGCTACTACCAGTTCGGCTTTCGCTTCTCGCTCGATTACACCCCCTATCTCATCCTCCTTCTCGCCCTCGGCGGGCGTCCCTTTACCGGGCTGTTCTGGCTGGCCGCGTTCGCCGGATTTGCCGTCAATGCCTGGGGTGCTGCGGTCTTCAACCGGCTGTACTGACAACTGGAGCGGAGGCGCGGCCGGCACGCCCCCGCTCCGTTCCCCCCTTCACGCCGCGGCCGGAACCGCGGCGTCCGCCACCAGCAGCTGTCCTGCCCACCTCCACGCTTCCTGCCACGTCTGCCGCTGGCCCGGCCCCACCGACGCCCAACCGATCCGCACCTCCATCTCCGGCAGGTGGCGCGCGAGCGCCTCCCGCAGCCGCGAGACCGGGGCGTGGACCCCGTCGCCCACCGCTTCGATCAGCACCACGCCGATCTCCCGGTCGCGGACGCGAAGCACGGCGTCGGTCCGGCGCAGGTGCGCGCGGATCGCGCTGGCGAGCACCTCCATCTCCAAGTCGAGAGCCGCCCATCCGGCGGGCGCGATGCGCAGGAGCGAGAACCAGCGGTCGCTCCGCACTGAGCGCTGCACTTCCAGCGCGGCGATCTCGTTCAGCGAGGTCACGCCGCCGCCTCGGCTTGCGTGGGCGGAGGCAGCTTCCTGTCCTCCGCGCCGGCCTCCCGCAGCTTCTGCTCCAGGCCGTCGGCAGCGGCTGGATTGCCGCGCAGCGCGTCGGCAGCCTTCTCGCGGCCCGGTCCGATCCGCTCGCCGCCAATCTCGAACCAGGCGCCGCTCTTCTCGATCAGGTTGCGCTCGACGGCCAGGTCGAGCAGCTCGTGCGGCCGCGAGATGCCCACGCCGTAGAGGATGTCGAACTCGGCCTCCCGGAACGGAGGTGCCATCTTGTTCTTCACCACCTTCACCCGGGTGCGGTTCCCGATCATCTGCTCGCCGTCCTTGACGGCGCCGATGCGCCGGATGTCCAGGCGGACGGAGGAATAGAACTTGAGCGCGTTTCCGCCGGTCGTCGTCTCGGGAGAACCGAAGACCACGCCGATCTTCATGCGGATCTGATTGATGAAGATCACGGTGGCGCTGTTGCGGCTCACCACCGCCGTGAGCTTGCGCAACGCTTGCGACATGAGCCGCGCCTGCAGACCCATGTGCGCGTCGCCCATCTCCCCCTCGATCTCCGCCTTGGGCACCAGCGCGGCCACCGAGTCGATCACCACCAGGTCGACCGCGCCCGAGCGCACCAACGTCTCCGCAATTTCCAGTGCCTGCTCGCCGGTGTCCGGCTGGGAAATGAGGAGGTCCTCGACCTTCGCGCCCAGCTTGCGCGCGTAGGTGACGTCGAGCGCGTGCTCGGCGTCGATGAAGGCGGCGCATCCGCCCTGCGCCTGCACCTGTGCGATGGCGTGCAGAGTCAGCGTAGTCTTGCCGGAGCTCTCGGAAGCAAAAAACCTCTACGAGGGCCCAAGAAATGAGCGCAATAGAGGCACTGCGGCAAAGCCGCATCGTTGAATGTCCCGTTTGCCACGAATGGTTCCGCGAGCAGAGATTCCCGCGGCCATCGTCTGATGCGATAACCGTAATCCCATTCCACACCATTCCGAGTCGACGCGGCTTCACCGTCGCGTGTTCGGGCAGCAACAGCGAGGTAGCGCGATGAGCACCATTCAAATCGGATTCACGGCCGCCGAAGTCGCGGCGCTCGTGGTGGAGCTTGCAGGCGGCCCGGGGAATTCACAGACGGACATCGAGACGCCGGAACACGTGGCCCTCGTGATCCGCGCCACGCGCCGGCTGGCGTTCGCGCTCGAAGTCGCGGCGAGCGCGCCGCCCCCGCTGCCGCCTGCGCCCGCGAAACCGAAGCGCGGCCGGCCGGCGGGGCGGAAGTCGACGCCCAAGCAAGAAGCGTTGCCCGCGACAGCGCCGGCCGGAGAAAGCGGGGGCGCGTCGTGACGCTCACTTGCCCCAACGGGCACACCCTCGAATCGGAGCGGCGGCGCGGGCACGCGCCCTGCCTCGCTTGCATGGGGGAAGGTCGCGGCATCGTCGCCATTGTCGACTCGCGGCCGCCGCCGCCGCCCGAGCGTAGCGAGCCGCCCGAGCGAGAAGCGCCGGCCGTGCAATCGGCGCACGTCTGGGTGTGGGACTGCGCCCGGGACGGCCATGTGTACACGGGCGGGCTCTGCGGAAAGTGCCTCAAGCCCGAGCCTGCGAATCCGGCGGCGGCCGCCCTCGTCGCGGTGGTCGTACTGCTCGCGGGAATGCTGCTCGCGCCGGGGAAGGCCTGCGCGGACGTTACGGCCTGGGCGCCGCCCACGCTTGGCGAAACCGTCTCGATGGCGGCCGCGGAGGCGCTTATCGTCATCGACGTTTCGCAGACGGTGCGCGCGCACAACGCCGGCCCGGGCTTCGAGGCAAATCCGCTGCTCGGGCTGCACCCGAGCACGGAAAGAATCATCCTCACGGGAGCGGCCGGCGGGCTCGCGGCGGCGGGCTTGTGGTTCGCGCTCCCGCCGCGCGTTCGCTATCTCGTCCCCATCCTCGTCGGCATCGCTGAAATTGCCGTCATCGCCAACAACGCCCGCACCGTTGGGCTTTTCACTCGGTTTTGAGAGGGGAAACCATGGACCTCGAACACTTCAAGTCGGCACTTGAGACCGGCGACACCCTGCGGAAATTGCTCGCGGACGCGAATGAGGAAAACATCTCGCTCCGCATCGACCGCGGGAACCTCGAAAAGCGCGTGACCGAATTGCGTGCGGAATTGGACGCAATGACCGGGCTGCGCGACGCGGCGGCGGCCGGCGTCGTCCGCTTCGGAGAGGAGCTACGGGCCGCGACCGCTGCGAACACCCGCCTGATGCAGGAGGCGCGGCGCTTCTACCTCGCGGACGGCACGTACATCGAGCTTGACCCGGCCGAAGTCATCGAGCGCAGGAAGGCCGCCGCTGTCGAGAACACCCGCCAGCGGGAGGAAATCGAAGAGAAGGACGAGACGCTCACGGCAATGCAGGACGAGTGCCTCACGCAGCGGAAGCGGGCGCAGGTCGCGGAAGCTCTGAACACCCCCCTCAGGGAGAGGGTCGCGGCGCTGGAAAAGCAGCTTTCCGAGAGAGGGACATGCGACGCCTGGGTGGAGCTTGGCCCGCTGTGGTGGGGCCGCTGCGACCTGTCGCCGGGCCACGACGGCGAGTGCCAGCACAAGCGCGTCGGCACCATGCCGGACGGACGCGAGCTTGCCGAGCGGCCAGCAGTTACCGGAACCACGTCCGATAAACCAGCCATCTGTCAACTCGACGCGCCGGGATGTGGCGTCTGCGACGAGACGACCGAATGACCAGGCCGACCATGCTGGACCTGTTCAGCGGCACGGGCGCCGCGTCGGCCGCGATGGAGGAACGCGGCTGGCGCGTCGTCCGCGTCGAGCTTGACCCGACGTTCCCGGCCGACCATCGCGACGTGCGCACCTTCACCTGGGCGGGGCCGCGCCCCGACCTCGTGTGGTGCTCCCCGCCCTGCACGGAATTTTCTCGAGAGTCGATGCCGTGGTGTCGCACGGGCAAGCCGCCGTCCCTTGCGCTCGTGGAGGCGGCCTTGCGCATCGTGGCGAGCGCGGCGCCGCGGTGGTGGGTGTTGGAGAACGTCCGCGGGGCTCGCAAGTGGTTGCGTCCGCTGCTCGGGGAGCCGTTCCAGCATTGCGGCCCGGTGTGGCTGTGGGGAAGTCCGCCGCCGATGCTCTGGCCCCAGGTGCGGCCGTGGAAAGAAAAACTCGGGGGTCGGAACAAGGCGAGGCGCGCCGCCATCCCCTACGAAATTTCCCGCGCCCTTGCCATCGCCATTGAACGCGCGCGGGCGGCAGCATGAAGGGAACGCGCGATTTCTTCCGACAGCAGCACGCCATTTACAAGGCCGGCGCTGCGCAGGACGAACGCCGCGCCGCCGCGGCGGATACAGGCCTGCGCTGCGACAAGTGCAGCGCGCCGCCCGAGGTAGGCACCTTCGCCAAGCTCGGCGGAACGCACTGGCGCATCATGGAGCACGCGGTCGGCATTCCGGGGCGCAAAGAGAACCGGCAAGCGCGGCGCTGTGGAATGTGGCGCGCGCGAGAACCGGGGGAGGAAGGATGAGGGCCGCCGCCTACCTGCGCGTCTCGACGGACGGGCAGACGAACGAAAATCAGCGGCTCGCCGTCGCGAAGTTCTGTGGCGAGCGCGGCTGGACGCTCGTGCGCACCTACGAGGAAACCGTCTCGGGCGCCGCGGCCAAGCGCCCCGCCTTTGACCGGCTGATGCGCGATGCCGTCAACGGGCGGGGCGCGGGCTGGGACGTGCTCGTGGTCGTGGCGCTGGACCGGCTCACCCGCGCGGGGGCGCGCGCCGCGCTCGAGGCGCTCGAGCGAGCCCGGCCTTGGTGCGCTCTACCAGTGTCAACCGCTCGAGCTTGGCAAAGGTCGCAGCGAACGCCACGAGCACGTCCCCGAACGGCCCCGAGGTATCCAGCCACGGCTCGCGG
>DATBZA010000086.1:0-23858 GCA_036513415.1 Myxococcales bacterium
AGGGCGAGCTGGGGTTCGTGGCCGACATCCGCCGCATCAACGTGGCCCTGACGCGCGCCCGCAAGAAGCTGATCGTGGTGGGGGACAGCGCCACCATCGCGCGCCACCCGTTCCACGGCGGCTTCGTGCGCTATGCGGAGAGCATCGGGGCGTGGCGCTCAGCGTGGGACCGATGACGCCCAGGCGGCGATGCCTTCCACGATCCGCGCCATGCGCGGGTAGTCGAGGGTCTCGGGGGTATCCCGCGCGGTGTGATACCGCGGGTTCCGGTACCAGGCGGTGTCGGTGACCATCGCCGCCCGGACGCCGGCGCGCCAGAAGCTCGCGTGATCGGAGGCCCCGATCCCCGGGATCAGCTCGGGCGCGTCGATCGATCGCGCCGCGGCGCCGTTGCCCCTCAGCGCCGCCTTGACCGCGCGCACGAGGAGCGCATCTTCCAGGCGGCCGACCACCACGATGTAGTCGCCCCGCGAGGGATAGAGGAGCCGGAGCGCCGCGATCGGGAACTGCTGCGGCTGATCGAAGCAGCCCAGCATCTCCAGCGAGATCATCGCGCGAACGCCGAGCGCGGTGCGCGCATGCACGTCGCTCCCCAGCAGGCCGTACTCCTCGTTTGAGTACCAGGCGAGCTCGGTGCGGACGGGCAGCGACGCTCCGCGCAGCAGGCGCGCGAGCTCGAGCAGCCCGGCCGTGCCGCTGGCGTTGTCGTCCGCCCCCGGGAACGGCCCGCGCGCGTCGTAGTGGGCGCCGATGACGATGCGCTCCGGCGTATCGGGCCCGAGCGGCAAGATCAGGTTGCGGAAAGTCGCGCCTGCCGTCTCGTAGCGCTGCTCCTGCGCGGGAACGTCGCCGAGTTGCGCGCGGATGAAGTCCAGGGCGCGGGACTGACCCTTGGCATCATGGCGCGGCCCGAGGGCCACGAGCCCGTGCACCAGCCGTGAGAGGCGCTCCGGGTCGGAGGCCGCTCCGCGCCAGCGCGGTCCCGGGCGAAGCACCGGTTGCGTGATCGCGGCGACCAGCGCGGCCAGGGCCAGCGCGAGCAGCAGGATCAGGACGAGCGCGATCTTCACCTTTGCTTCGCCAGGACCTCGAGCATCGCGCGGCCGAACGCCGGCAAATCCTTGGGGACCCGCGCGGAGACCAGGTTCCCGTCGATGACCGACGGAGCGTCGACCCACTCGGCGCCCGCGTTGACCACGTCGTCGCGGATGCCCACGGTGCTGGTCAGGCGGCGTCCGCGGACGATGCCTGCGGAGATCAGCACCCAGGGGCCGTGGCAGATGGTGGCGACCATCCTGCCCGCCGCGTGGACTTCGCGAACGCGCTGCAGCGCATCCGGATCGCGGCGGATCTTGTCGGGCGCCCAGCCTCCCGGCGCGATGATGCCGGCCAGCGACGCTGCCGGGAAATCGGCGATGCGCCCGTCGACCTTGCAGGGATAGCCGTGCTTGCCCCGGTACTCCGCCTCGCCCAGGCCGGCGAGCTTGACCTCGAATCCCGCCTCTTCGAGGCGCAGCTTCGGGTACCAGACCTCCAGGTCTTCGTACTCTGGACCGACGAGCATGAGGATGCGAGAGGACATGCCTTCTCTTCTGCGCGCACCCGCCGGTTTGTCAAGCAGAAGGGCTCGCGGTGAAGGTCCGCGACGTGCTTCCCTCTGGGTGGAGCGCATTCCGGAGGCGTCGCACTGGGTACAAGCGGACGCTCCCGAACGCGTCAACGAGCTCCTGCGTTCCTTCCTCCAGTAATGTGGGTGGGGAAATGCGCGGATTGTTGAAGCGCGTCGTCAGCGAGCCGGGTGCGGATACGGCGGAAAGCTTCGTGCGCCGCATCCGCGTCCTGGCCGCGACCTATACCGTCCTCTTCTGCGCCTGCTGCGCGGGTGAGGTGGTGCTGGCCGTCCACGGCAAGCTCTTCGTCACGCTCGCGCAGCGCAGCAACGTCGAAACGCTCACCATCCTCTTCCTGCTCGTGTTCTACGGATACCTCGCGGCGGTCAGCGCTCCGGGTGCGCTGGGAGCGGTGCGGATCGCGCTCTACGCCCTGCGACTCCGGTTCACGCCGGACCGGGCGGCCGAACGTCGCCGTCAGCTGGCGGCCCTGGGCGAGCCCGGCGAGGGGCCCTGGGCGGCCCTGGGCAAGGTCCTGGAGCGCGCCGACGGGGAGCCGCTCCGGTTCGAGCTGCGCGACGATGCAGGAAGCCATGGCGTCATCCAGGTGCGGGGGGCGCGCGTGGCCCAGCTCGAAGCGAGGAAAGACGGATCCGCGGACCTGCTCGCGTACTTCGTGCGTCAGATGGAGGAGGTGACGGGCGAGCAGATCCCCATCGTGGTGTGGGGACAGATCGACGACGACGAGGGAGAGCGTTATCTGGCGCAGGTGGAATTCGCGCGGTCCCTGCGGCGGGCCCTGGGCTCGCCGGCCCTTTGGCCGACGGTGTTGGTCACCGCCGAGCAAACCGAGGAAGTGTCCCGGCGCCTCGCGCGGATCGCCCCGTCCCTGCTCGAGGATGCCCTGCTTCCCGACTGGGAGTACCAGGCCGAGCACAAGCTGCCGGTCATCCCCGAGCCGCTCGGGCTGGTCAGCCTGGGGCGCTCGGCCAAGCGCGCGGATCCGGTGGCCACCATGGGGTTCGCGGCCCTGATGGTGCTGCTCACGCTGGGGGTGATGGTGCTGTTCGTGATCGACCCGCCGTGGGTGCCGGGATGATCCGGGCCCTTCTCGTGCTGCTTGGCGTCCTGGTGCTCGCCTGCATCGGTTTCGTGCGCGGGTGCTCCGGGCCGCGGCCGGAGCTGGTTTCGGCGCGCATGCGCGGCCCGGTGGCGGAAGCCGTGGTTCGCAACGCGGGGTCCGGTGAAGGCCAGATCGAGGTCGACTTCCGGTTGCGGCCGCGGGCGGGAGGGCCGCCCCTGTTGAAGAGCGAGAGAGCGACGCTGCGTCCGCACGAGGTCGCGCGCATCGAGGTGAAGATCGAGGGCGCCCGCGGAGACGAGCGGGTGGAGGTCGAGCTGGACTACCCACCGCGCTGAGCCATGACGACCGTACGCACATGCCGCGAGCACGCAGTCCGTCCGGCAAGCGCACCGCCGCCCGGCCGCGAGGCGCCCCCTTGAGGCGGAAGCTGCCGGAGTACGAGGCGAAGCGGGACTTCGCCGTCACCCCCGAGCCGGCGCCGGGGAAGGTGGAGCCGCACCCCAAGCCCACCTTCGTGGTGCACAAGCACGACGCCTCGCGCCTGCACTACGACGTCCGGCTGGAGATGGACGGAGCGCTCGCCTCGTGGTCCGTCCCCAAGGGCCCGAGCTACGATCCTTCGGTCAAGCGGCTGGCGATCCAGACCGAGGATCATCCCCTTGAGTACGGCAGCTTCGAAGGCCGGATCCCGGACGGTGAATACGGGGCTGGGGACTCGTTGATCTGGGACAACGGCACGGCCGATTCCGTTCCTCCCGGCCAGCTCTCCGAGCAGCGGAAGAAGGGCCACATCCTGGTCGACTTCCAGGGGAAGAAGCTCCGCGGACAGTGGCACCTGGTCCGCACGCAGGGCGGCCCGCCCGGCAAGTCGCAGTGGCTGATGTTCAAGGCGAAGGACGGCACGGAGAAGCCCGGGTACGACGTCGTCGCCGAGCGGCCCGAGTCCGTGGTGAGTGGGCGGGTGGTGACGCGGGGTCCGGAGCGGAGCGGCAAACTGCGCGCGCCGCGGCCAGCGCCCGAGGCCATCCTGCCCGACTATCTCCCTCCCATGCTGGCCACGCTGGTGGACGAGGCTCCACCGGGAGAGTGGCACAAGGAGGTCAAGTATGACGGCTACCGCGCGATCTCCGCGCTCTCCAACGGCCGCCTCGCGATGTGGACGCGGAACGGCCTCGACCTGACGGAGCGGTTTCCGCGCGTAGCGCGCGCACTCTCCCGCCTGGTGGTCGGGGACGCGGTGATCGACGGCGAGGTCTGCGTCCTCGACGCGCAGGGAGTGCCGCGGTTCGAGCTCATCCAGCAGGGCCGCACCGACGAGGCAGTTCTGTTCGCGTTCGACCTCCTGCGCCTCGACGGCGAGGACCTGCGCCGGCGTCCGATCGAAGAGCGCCGCGATCTCCTGCACAGCGTGCTCTCCAATCCTCCTCCGGAGCTGCGGCCGGCCGAGGAGGTGCCCGGGGACATTCCCTCCGCGCTGGAGCGGATGCGCGAGCGCGGCATGGAGGGCCTGATCCTCAAGGCCCGCGGATCCCCCTATGAGAAAGGCCGCTCGCGGCTCTGGCTGAAGCTCAAGGTGCAAGCGACGCAGGAGCTGGCGATCATCGGCTGGACGCCGGGGAAGGGCAATGCCTCGGGCTCCTTGGGCGCCCTGCTGCTCGCGGTGGCGGACGGGAAGGGCGGATACGAGTATGCCGGCAAGGTGGGGACCGGGTTCTCCTCCAAGCAGCGCGTCGAGCTGAAGAAGCTGCTCTCCAAGGACGAGCGCGACACGCCACCGGCGCGAGGGGCGCCGCGGCTTCGCGACGCGCACTGGGTCGAGCCGCGCTACGTTGCGCAGGTGCGCTTCACCGAGTGGACGCACGACGGCAAGCTGCGGCACCCCGCCTTCCAGGGGCTCCGCGTCGACAAGAAGCCGGAGGAGGCCGTGCGCGAGAAACCCGTCGAGGGCATCACACTGGGGACACCGTCCAATGGTGTCCCCGACGCGAAAGCCGCGAAGCGCGACGCCCGGCCTCAGGCGCAAAGCGCAAAGGCGGAGCCGGAGCAGAAGCTGACGAACCCGGACCGCCTGCTGTATCCCAAGGATGGGATCACCAAGGCGGACGTGGCCGCGTACTACGACGCGGTTGCCCCGGCGTTGCTGAACGCCATCCGCGATCGGCCGCTGACGCTGGTCCATTGGAACCAGGGCATCGAGAAGCCGAGTTGGTTCCAGCAGGACGTGGGAAAGATGAAAGAGGACTGGATGCGCGTGGTCAAGACGCCTGCCCGCACCAAGAAGGGCGTGGTGCGGCACCTGGTGGTGGACAGCCCGCGCGGCCTGCGCTGGCTGGCGCAGAACTCGGTGCTGGAGATCCACATCTGGCACTCGCGCGTGCAGAGCCTGACCCAGCCCGACTGGGTGGTCTTCGATCTGGATCCGGCCGAGGGCGAGACGATCGAGCAGGCCGTGGGGGTGGCGGAGGTGTTGCACGGCATGTTCGAGCGGCTGGGCCTGCCCAGCGTGCCCAAGACCACCGGAAAGCGCGGGCTGCACGTCTTCGTGCCGCTCGCTCCAGGGCATACCTACGAGGACGCCCAGGCGTTCGCGCTGCAGGTCGGGGAGACGGTGGCGAAGCAGCTGAAGAATGTCACCCTGGAGCGATCGCTCGCCGCGCGCCGCGGCCGGCTCTACTTCGACTGCATGCAGAACGCGTACGGCAAGACGGTGATCGCGCCGTACTCGCCGCGTGGAGTGCCCGGGGCGTCTGTCTCGGTTCCGCTGCGCTGGAGCGAGGTGCGGCCGGGCCTGGACCCGCGGCAATTCAACCTGCGCACGATGCCGCAGCGCCTGCGCGAGGCGGGCGATCTGTTCGCGCCCGCGCTGACGCAGGGCGTTCGGTTGCCCCGTTACAAGCGATGATACTGTCGCGCGGTGCGATTCCTGCTCATCCTGCTCCTGTCCGCTGCGTGCAGTGCGCCATGTCCGCTGGTCTGCCAGGACGATGGCGGGTGCCCGCTCGGGTGGTATTGCCTGAACCAGTCCGCCTGCCTGCCGGATTGTCCCCGCTGTGGCGCAGGCTGTGTCGAGACAGTGAAGAACTGCGGCGCCTGCGGAAACGCGTGTGCCGCGGGCAAGAAGTGCTCGGGAGGCATGTGCCTGGACGCCTGCGCGAGCGGCCAGACCGACTGCGCCGGATCCTGCTACGACGTGAAGACGGACCGCGTCAACTGCGGCGCATGCGGTGCTACGTGCAACCGGGACCAGACCTGCGTCGGCGGCGTGTGCACCAAAGTCGATGCCTGCCAGTGACGTGCTACGCTCGGCGGCGTGAGCGACGACGTCACCATTCCCGCCTTCCGGTCGGTCCCGCGGACCGGCGTCATCTACGTCACTTCGGAAGCGCACAAGCTCGGCTACCGTAGCTCCGATCCGGCCTGGTGCAACCTGGGACAGGGCCAGCCTGAAACGGGACCGCTCCCCGGCGCTCCCCCGCGCGTGCAGGAAGTCAGCGTCCGCGTCGACGATCAGGAGTACGCCCCCGTTCCGGGGCTCTGGGAGCTGCGCGAGGCCGTCGCGTCGCTCTACAACCGCCTCTTCCGCAGGGGGATGCCTTCGCAATATAGCGCGGAGAACGTGAGCATCTGCGGAGGCGGGCGGGCCGCGCTGACGCGCGCGGCCGCCTCGCTCGGGCACGTGAACCTCGGACACTTCCTCCCCGACTACACCGCCTACGAGGAGCTGCTCGACGTCTTCAAGGCGTTCACGGCCATCCCCATCCTCCTCGAAGGAGAGCGCGGATACGCCTTCACTCCGGACGACCTGCGCAAGGAGATCCAGGGACGCGGGCTCTCGGCGCTGCTGTTGAGCAATCCCTGCAATCCGACCGGCAAGCTGGTGCAGGGCGAGGAGCTCTCGCAGTGGGTGCGCACCGCCCGCGAGCTGGAGTGCTCGCTCTTGATCGACGAGTTCTACTCGCATTACGTGTGGACGGCGCGGCCCGGCCAGCTCCCCATCGAGAGCGCGGCCCGCTACGTCGAGGACGTGAACCGCGACCCGGTGGTGATCTTCGACGGGCTCACCAAGAACTGGCGCTACCCGGGGTGGCGCGTCACCTGGACGGTGGCGCCGGAGAAGGTGATCGAGGCGGTGGCCAGCGCCGGCTCCTTCCTGGACGGCGGCGGCTCGCGGCCGCTGCAACGGGCGGCCATCCCGCTGCTGAACGACGATGTCGTGCAGAAGGAGACGCTGGCGATCAACGCCGCCTTCCGCGACAAGCGCGACCGCATGATCCAGCGGCTGGAGCGGATGGGCATCCGCGCCGATCGCGCGCCGGACGGCACCTTTTACGTCTGGGGGAACCTGGCGGGGCTGCCGCCGCCGCTCAACGAGGGCATGGGGTTCTTCCGCGCGGCGCTGGAGCGGAAGGTGATCACCGTCCCGGGCGAGTTCTTCGACGTCAATCCGGGCAAACGCCGCAGCCGCAGGGCGTCGAGGTTCCGGAGCTACACGCGGTTCTCGTTCGGGGCGCCGCTTCCACAGCTCGAGGAAGCCCTGACGCGAATCGAGCAGCTCGTGCTGTCGTCGGCCGGCTAATCGGTTTGTAGAGTCGACGACCGCTTCCGATCAAACGCCGAGCACGCCGAGCACGCCGAGGTTTGGGGGGTGTGATCATCTCGCCAATACGGCGTCCGGAGTTGCTCCGATGGCCGGGGTCTGCACCAAACCCAACCAAAAATAGATTTCTCGGGACGACGTTTCCGCCTCGGCGTGCTCGGCGGTTGATCTGAAGCCTATCGGCCGGCCACTTCGTTGACCGCGGTGGTCGGGCGCTCGCCGCGCAGCACCCGCTCGACCTGCTCCAGGGCGATCCGGGCCATCCTTTCGCGCGTCTCCTGCGTCGCGCTGCCGAGGTGCGGCAGCAGCACTACGTCCTCGCGGCGGGTCAGCCCCGGGTGCACTGCCGGCTCGTTCTCGAACACGTCCAGCGCCGCGCCACCCAGGTGCCCGGACTCCAGAACGGCCACCAGCGCGGCCTCGTCGACGATCGGCCCGCGGGCAGTGTTCACCAGGAAAGAGCCGCGCTTCATCCGCAGCAGCTCGGCCGGGCCGATCAGGTGCCGCGTCTGCGGATTGAGCGGGCAATGGATGGAAAGCACGTCGGACTGCTCCAGGAGCTCCTCGAGCGCCACGCCGCCGCCCCGGGCGGTGAAGAGCACGCGCATCCCGAACCCCTCCGCGCGCCGGGCGACCGCGCGGCCGATGCGCCCATAACCGAGGATCCCCACCGTGCGGCCGCGCAGCTCACGGCCGAGCAACATGGTGGGCGCCCAGCCGCGGAACTCTCCGGCCCGCAGCATGCGCTCCCCCTCGCGCAGGCGGCGGGCCAGCGCGAGGATCAGCGCCCAGGTGAGATCCGCGGTGGCGTCGGTGAGCACGTCCGGCGTGTTGGTTACCCAGACGCCGCGCGCGCTGCACGCCGGGACGTCGACGTTGTCGTACCCGACTGCGTGGTTGGCCACCACGCGCAGGCGAGGAGCGGCCTCGAGCAACTCCTTGTCGACGCGATCGCCGAGGATGGGCAATAGCGCCGAAGCGTGGTGGACGCGGCGCAGCAGCTCGTCGCGCGGCAGGGCCAGCTCGGAGTCGTACTGATCGATCTCGATCCCGGACCCGAGCACGCTCCCGGGCGCGAGCGCGAGCCTGCGGGTGATGAAGACGCGCGGTTTCTCCACGCCGGATCTCTACCACGCGGGCCCTTGACGGCGTGGCGCCGGGGAGCAAAGTGCGCGCATGCTGACCATCCGTTCTCCCGCGTTCGCGCAGGGCGGCGAGATCCCCCGCATCCATACTTGCGAGGGGGACGACGTCTCCCCCGCGCTCGAGTTCGCCGGCGTTCCGCAAGGCGCCAAGAGCCTGGCGCTGGTCGTGCACGATCCCGATGCCCCGGATCCGGCCTCTCCGCGCATGGACTACGTGCATTGGGTCCTCTACAACCTGCCGCCCGACACCAAGGGACTGCCGCAAGGAGTGTCCGAGGCGGCGCTGCCCAAGGGCACGCTGCCGGGCCTGAACGACTGGAAGAAGACCGGCTACGGCGGTCCCTGCCCTCCCATCGGCCGGCATCGATACTTCTTCGTCCTGTACGCCTTGGATATGGTGCTGGACGACCTGGGCAGGCCCACGCGCCAGAAGCTCGAACGCGCGTTCGCCGGCCATCTTCTGGCCAAGGCGGAGACGATGGGGACCTACCAGAAGACAGGAAAGTAGCCCACGCCGGTCAAGGGTTGGTTCGCAGCTCGCTCAGGCGGGCGGACGCTTCGTTCGCGGCCCGCCGGGCCTCCTCCGCCTTCGACCTCGCCTTCTCGGCGGCATCCCTCGTTCTTTCCGCCAGCTTCTCGAGCTGCTCGGCGCGGCCCGCAAGCCGCTGCGCGACGAGCTGAGCACGCTGGATCTCGCGCTGCCGCAGCACGCGATCGCGCCTTTCTTGTAGCAGCCGCTTCTGCTCCTGGGCGCGGGCTTCGAATGCCTGCTTCTGGGTCGCCGCCTTCGACGCGACCGCTGCAACCCCCGCCTTCGACGCGACCGCTGCAACCCCCGCCTTCGGCGCGACGGAGGCGGGCCTCGCTTTCGGCGCGATCGCCGCCGGCCCCGAGAGCAGCGCGTCGAACCCGGCAGGCGACAACTCGCGCTGCAGCGTGCCTTCGCGCAAAGCGTCCGGGTCCGTCGAAGCCGCCGTCTCCAGCGTGTCCTGGATGCGCCGCTGCTGCTCGAGGGTGAGCGCGAGCCCGGCGCCCGCGGCCACCAGCTCCGCCTCGTCGAGCAGGCGGTGCATGGCCTCGCGCTGCGAGCGCATCGCCTCGCGCAGCTCGTCGCCCGCGCGTCCCTCCACCTGCGCCCGCCGCGCCTGCTGGGTCGAGTCGATCAGCTGGTCCACCCGTTCGCGGGCGCGGCCTCCGAGCTGGTTCACGATCCAGAGGGCGGCGGAGGGGCGCCGCCGCGCGGCGATGCGCCGCGCCCCCTCCTTGTCGCCGGCGGCGCGCAGCTGGCTCGCGAGCGCGTCACGCGCCTTCACGAACTCGTCCGGGGGAACGTTCGAGAGTTGGTCGCCGGCCGCCATCCGCGCGAGCCTACACGGTTCCGCCGAGATTGAGCGTCTCACCGATGGCGGGGATGCTCAAACGGTCGGGGGGCAGGGCGCGCCGGGTCCACTCGGCGCGGAGCCGTTCCGGGGGCTCGAGGAGCGGCTCGTCGGTGAGCTTGAATGTGCCCCAGTGCATGGCGACGAAACGGCGGGCGCCCAGGTCGACGAAGGCCTGCACCGCCTGCTCGGGGTTCATGTGCTGCTTCTCCATGAACCAGGCGGGGTCATAGGCCCCGATGGGGAGCAGGGCCGCGTCGAGATCCGGAAAGCGCTCCCCGATCCGCGCGAAGCCGTCGAAATAGGCGGTGTCTCCCGCATGGTAGATGCGCGAGCGCGAACCCTCGATCACGAATCCGCCCCAGAGCGTCTTGTTCGCGTCGAAGAGGCCGCGCCGGCTCCAGTGCTGCGAAGGGACGAAGGTCACCCGCACCCTCTCGGTGATCCACTCCGCGTCCCACCAGCCGAGGCCGCGCACCGACATCGGCAGTCCCTTCCCGAGTCCCGTTCCAGCGACCACGGGAGCGCCGACCGCGAGCACCGAAGGGCGATCGAAATGATCGTAGTGGCTGTGAGAGACCAGCGTCGCGTCGATGCGCGGGAGCTGCGCGGGCCGCAGCGGCGCCGGCACGTTGCGGCGGACGAGGTAGGAGATGCGCTCGCCGAACACAGGGTCGATCAGGAGGGAGGCGCCGTCGAGCTGCACGAGCCAGCTCGCGTGCCCGAGCCAGGTGATGCGCGCAGGCTCGCCGGGTGCCGGCGCGGTGGCCAGCAGGGCAGGATCGGGCGCGATCGCGGGCACGGCTGCGGTGGGCGGCGTCCGGCGTCGCCGGCCGTTGAGGCGATCGAGCACCGCCCAGCGGAAGACCATCCTGCCGGCATTGGGACCGCTACCGTCGAGGTTCGCGAACCGGGGCATGGTCCATTGTAGCTCCCGGGCTCACTCGAAGCGGAGGGCGTCGATGGGGTCGAGGCGGGATGCGCGCAGCGCTGGATAGAAGCCCGCCACCACGCCCGCGAGCCCGGCTGCGAGCAAGGTGCCGAGCATCACCGTCGGCGAGAGCAGCGTGGGCCAGTCGCCCTTCGCGGCCATCCACTTGGACACTCCGATGCCGAGCGAGAGGCCGATTCCCCCGCCGACGCTCGCGAGCAGCACCGCCTCGGTCAGGAACTGGAAGAGGATGTCGCGGCTGCGGCCGCCCACGGCCATGCGGATTCCGATCTCGCGGGTCCGTTCCGTCACCGAGACCAGCATCACATTGGCGATCCCGATCCCGCCGACGATCAGGGAGATCGCGGCCACCGCCTCCAGCAGCGTGGCGATGGTCTCGGTGCTCGCCTTCGCCGCGTCCTGCATCTCGGCCAGGTTGCGGATCTGGAAGTCCGGCTCCGCCTGATCGGAGAGCCGGTGCCGCTGTCGGAGCAGCGCCGTGATCTCGCGCTCCGCGTCGCTGACTTGCGGCGACGAGCGGGCGGAGATCATCATCTGTCCCACCGCGTCCGACTGCGACCCGATCAGCCTGCGCACCACCGTCGACCAGGGCATCAGGATCACGTCGTCCTGATCACTCCCGCCGAAGCTCTGGCCCTTGGTGGCGAGGATGCCCACCACCTTGCAGGGCACGTGCTTGACCCGGATCTGCTCGCCCAGGACCGGCGCGCCCGGGATGAACAGCTTCTTCACTACCGTCTGCCCGAGGACACAGACCTTGGCGGCGGAGACATCCTCTTCGCGCCCGAAGGCCTCGCCTTCCGCCAGCGGCCAGGCGCGGACTTGCAGGTAGGCCGCGGTGGAGCCCTGGACCTGCGTGAACCAGTTCTGATCGCCGTAGACGATCTGCGCCCCGGTGCGGTTGATGGGGGCCACCGCGGCCACCGAGCTTCCCAGCTCCTTCTCGATCGCCGCGGCGTCGTCCCGGGTGAGGTTCTGCGTCGCTCCGGACCCGGTGGCGACGCCGTGCATGGCGATGGACCCGGGGAGCACCATCAAGAGATTGGAGCCGAGACTCTCCATCTGCTGCGCGACCTTCGCCTGCGCGCCCTGTCCGATGGAGACGGTGGCCATCACGGCGGCCACCGCGATGACGATGCCCAGCATCGCGAGCAGGGAGCGAAGCTTGTTCTTCCGCAAGGCCCGGACGGCGGTGCGCACCGAAGCCGCGGCGTTCATGCCGTGTGCTCCAGCAGCTCTTCACGGGCGAGCCGGCGCTTCGAGAGCGACACGTCGCTCAGCAGCACGCCGTCCCTGAACGTCACGATCCGCCGGGCGTGCTGGGCGATATCGGCCTCATGGGTGACCAGCAGCACTGTGAGCCCCTGCTCGTTCAGCTCCTGGAAGATCGCCATCACCTCTACGCTGGTGCGCGAGTCGAGGTTGCCGGTGGGCTCGTCGGCCAGGAGCAGGGTGGGGCGGTTCACCAGCGCCCGCGCGATGGCGACCCGCTGCTGCTGGCCGCCCGAGAGCTGGGCCGGGGTGTGGTCGAGCCGGTCCGAGAGACCCACGCGCTCCAGCGCTTCCGCCGCGCGCCGGTGCCGCTCGCGCGAGGAGACGCCCTGGTACAGCAGGGGCAGCTCCACGTTCTCCAGCGCGCTGGTCCGGGGCAGCAGGTTGAAGCCCTGGAAGACGAATCCGATCTGCTCGCCCCGGACGCGGGCGAGCTGATCGCGGGAGAGCTTGCCCACGTCGCGGCCGGCCATCCGGTACACGCCGCGCGTCGGCCTGTCCAGGCAGCCGACCAGGTTCATGAAAGTGCTCTTGCCGGAGCCCGAGGCGCCCATCACGGCGACGAATTCACCGGCGCCGATGCTGAGCGAGACGCCGCGCAGCGCGCGCACCTCCACGTCGCCCATCTTGTAGATCTTCTCCAGGTCGCGCGTCTCGACGACCGCTCCGTCAGAAGGGGCCACGGCGCCTCTGCTGCGGCCCGCTCGCGCCCGCTTCCCCGCCGCCGACGATGACCCGGTCGCCTTCGGCGAGGCCCTCCAGCACCTCGGTGCGCTGCCCGTCGGAAAGGCCGACGCGGATGCTCACCGGGACCGGCTGTCCCTCCTGCAGCTTGTACACGCGGGCGGCGCGGCCGGGCGCCTGCTGCCCGGCGGTTTCGCGCGTTCCACGCGAGGCGGCGGACGCGGTGCGCGCCTGCGGGCCCGGGCCCTTTTGCTGCTGCTGCGCCGGCTCCTGCGCCGCGCTGGTCTCGTCGCCCTTCCAGCGCAGCGCGGCGTTGGCCACCCGCAGCGCTTCGTCCTTGCGCGCCGCGGTGATCGTCACCGAGGCGGTCATGCCCTGCCGGAGCTTGCGATCGGGGTTCGGCGCGTCGATCACGGCGGGGTACGTGACCACGTTCTGGATGGTGTTGGGCGCCTGCCGCACGTCGCGGATCCGGCCCACGAACGTCTCTCCCGGGTACGCGTCGACGGTGAACTTCGCCTCCAGGCCCTCGCTCACCTTCCCCACGTCCGCCTCGTCGATGTTGGCGAGGATCTGCATCTTGGTGAGGTCGTTCGCGATCAGGAACAGGGTCGGCGCCGTGAAGGCGGCGGCGACGGTCTGCCCGACGTCGACGTTGCGGGAGACGACGATGCCGTCGATGGGGCTGGTGATCCGCGTGAACGCGAGGTTGGTGGCCGCCATGTCCCGATCCGCCTTTGCTTGCAGCACCGAGGCCTTCGCGGCGGAAAGCCCGGCGCTGTTCTGGTCGCGCGTGGCAAGGGCCGTGTCCAGGTCGGCCTGGGAGACGAGGCCTTGCCGCAAGAGATCCTTCCAACGCGCGGCGATCCGCGCCGAGTCGTCGAAAGCGGCCTGCGCCTTTTCGACGTTCGCCTTCGCCGAGGCCAGCGAGGCCTGCGCTTTCTCCAGCTGCGCCTGGAAGAGGCGGGGATCGAGGGTGGCGAGGAGCTGGCCCTTCTTCACGGCGCTGTTGAAGTCCACCAGCAGCTTGTCGATGATGCCCGAGACTTGCGAGCCCACGTTCACGGTCACGATGGCGGAGACGTCGCCGGTCGCGTTCACGATCTCGCTCACCGGCCCGCGCGTCACCGGCTCCGTGCGATAGGAGACGGCCGGCTTGCGCCCGCAGGCGCCGAGCAGGACGGCGATCAGGGCAAGCTTCCGCAAGGCGCTCCTCCGGGGTCCCCGAGACCGTAACGGCGCCGCGTGACGGCCGTCAATCGCGCGGGCGCCGCGAAACACGCCAGCAACACTGCTTCACCCCCGCTCAACCTCCAGCATGCGCCAGAGCAGGTCGCGCAACGTCCGGCGCTCTCCCCGGGCCAGGGGTGCGAGGACCTCCTCCACCGCGGCGTCCACCAGTGGGCGCCCCTGCTCGAGGAAGGAGCCCTCGCGCGGTGGGCGCGACCACGACCTTGCGCCGATCGGAGGGGTCGCGTAGAAGGCGCGCCGTGCGAGGGCTGACGGTGTCCACGTTCCTGCTTGAGCTGGCCGCGCTCGTCCTGGCCGCGGCGCCCGCATTCGCCGCGACCCCGGCCGCGCCCATGGAGCGGCTGACCTTGGATGAAGCGGTGCGTCGCGCGATCGCGCGGAACCCGACCGCCCTGATCGCCGAGGAGGAGATCCGTCGCGCGGAGGGAATCGTCAAGGAGTTCCGCGCCGGCTCGTTGCCGATCCTGACCGCGAACGCCGCCGCCACCCGCATCGACGATGTCCGGAAGGTGGGCGCGAACGTGATCGCGCCGATCAACTCCCGCAACGCGAACGTGAACCTCACCATCCCTCTCTTCGCGCCCCAGCGCTGGCTGGCTTGGAAGAACTCCGGAGCGCAGGTGGAGATCGCGCGGCTGTCCTCGGAAGACGCCCGCCGCGCGGTGGCGGTGGCGACCGCGCGCGCCTACATCTCGGTGATGGCGCAGCACCGGCTGGTGCAGATCACCGTCCAGGCGCGCAACGGCGCCCGGGCGCACCTGGAGGATGCGCACGCGCGATTCGAGGTGGGCAGCGGTAACCGGCTCGACGAGGTGCGGGCAGCACAGGAAGTCGCGTCCGACGAGGCGCAGCTGGCGCAGGCGGAGGCGGGTGTCTCCCGGGCGCGGGAGGCGCTCGGCGTGCTGGTGGGGGCGGACGGACCGATCGAGGTCGGTGAGCAGCTGGCGCTGCCCGCCCTGCCGGCGCCGGAGGACGCCCTGCGCGATGCGGAGGAGAACCGCCCCGACGTCCTGGCCTCGAAGCAGCGCACCGAGTCCGCGCAGAGCATCCTGCGCGATTCCTGGGCCGACTACATGCCCCTGCTCAGCGCGGTGGCGCAGCCGTTCTACAACTCACCTGCGACGTCCACGCTGCCCGAGACTGGCTGGCAGGCGCAGCTCGTGCTCAGCATTCCCCTCTTCGACGGCGGGTTCCGCTACGGCGTTCGGCGGGAGCGCAGCGCGCTGTTCGAGGAGTCGAAAGCCCAGCTCGAAGGCCTGCTGCGGCAGGCACGGTCCGAGGTGCGCGCTGCCTTCGAGGCGGTGCGGGGAGCCGACGACAGCCTGCGGTCGGCGCGTCAGGCCGCCAGCCTCGCGCGCCAGGCGCTGGACATGAGCACGCTCGCCTACCGCGAGGGCGCCACCAACGATCTGGAGGTGGTCGACGCCGAGCGTCGGTCGCGCGACGCGGACGTGGCGGCGCTCTCGGCGGAGGACACGGCCCGGCAGGCGCGCATCGATCTGCTCGCAGCCAGCGGCCGCTTCCCCTGAATCAGGGAGAGAGGTCCCGGACCCAGACCACGAACGTCGCCTGCTCGCCGGCGCTGCCGACCGGCCTGCCGCAGGCGATCGCCTCGCCGTCGGTCAGCGCGGCGATGGCGAACCCGCCGGGGACCTGAGCGATGCCGGTCCCCCGGACGGAGGCGCGCTCGCCCGCCCAGGTGCGCATTCCCAGCGGCTCCCCGTCGCGTGGAGAGTAAGCCCGCGCGCGCAGCGCTCTCCCGGCGTGTTCCAGGACCCAGAGCCGCGCGGCGTCGTCGAACGCCGCCGCCCGCGCGCTCGCGCATTCGTCCTCCAGCACCTGGACCCATTCGGCCTTGCGCACCACCAGGACCTGCCCGCCGCACTGCGCGCCTTTCCGTTCGCGGTGCGCGTTGGCAGCCGCGTAGACCCCGCCCTCGCGCGCCGCCACCGCGACCACTTCGTCGTCGCCGGACTCGCCCACCACGGAGAGCCATCGCGTCCCGCCCTCCGGCGAGAGCGCGAGCAGGTAGCCGTCGCCTTCCCCGGCGCCGCGGACGACGCCGCGTCCGAAGTTCACCTCCGCGATGGATGCGTCCACGTCGGCGCCGAAGGCGCCGGCCACGATCGCGTCTCCCATGGGCGACACGACGACCGCGCTGGCCGTGTCCGCTCCCTTCCCTCCGAAGGTGCGGACCAGGCGCATCTCGCCGGTCACGCCCGAGATCCTCAGCACGAAGGCGTCGGTCATCCCGGCGGATCGGGCGGGGCCCAGCGACCCCGTGAACTCGCCCACCGCCCAGAGATCGCCGGTCTTCGGGTCCAGCGCGACGGCGCGGCAGGCAGACTCCCCATCCCCTGCCAGGCGCGAGGTCCAGATGTCCTTGCCGTCGCCGGCGGCCAACCGCGCGGCGAAGCACTGCTTCCGCGCCTGCCCGACCACGAAGACGCTGCCGTCCGGCGCGATCGCATCTCCCAGCGGCCGCACGGCTCCGAGCCCCCGGATCCAGCTCACGCGCCCGGCAGCGTCGGCGCGCAACACGAAGGCACCAGCACTCTCCAGCAGGGCGGATCCGGCGCGCAGCTGCGTGCCCGACGCCGTACCCGCCAAGGCGATTCCACCGGCCTCGTCCGCCGCGAGCGCGCTGGGCACCGCCCGTCCCACCAGCGGCAGGACGTCGCAGGCCGGGAGCGCCGCGCCGGTAGGCGAAGGGCGCGACGATGAGCACGCACAAAGCGCTGCGGAGGCGAGAGCCGATAGAACGCGCATGTGGCCGCAGTCTGCCGGAGGCAAAGCCTATCCGCACTTTCCCGGCCGCCTGAGCGCGGTCACCTCCGGGCTAGCAGCTGCAGCACCGCCTCGCGCATGGGAAGCGAAGCCTGCGCGCCCAGATGGGTCGTAGCGAGGGCCGCCGCGGCGCTGGCGAAGGGGCCGGCTTCTTCGAGCGGCTTTCCTTGAGCGAGGCAAACGGCCAGGGCGCTGGCGAAGGCGTCTCCGGCGCCCGTGGCGTCCACCCGCTTCACTTCGAACCTGGGCAACCAGAGCTCCCGATCGCGCGACAGCGCCATGTCGCCGTCGTCGCCCGCCTGCACGACCGCCGTCTTGACTCCCCGGCGGAGCAGGTCGCGCGCCGCTTCCCGAGCGCCGTTGCGGTCCCGGACGCGGATCCCGGTCAGGATCTGCGCCTCCGACGCGTTGGGGCGGATCACGTCGAGCTGGGCGAGCAGGCCGTTCGGGAGAGGCGCGGGCGGGCCGGGATCGAGCATCACCAGGACCCGGACGCTGCGCGCGATCCGCACCGCCTCCTGGACGGCCTCGAGGGGCACGCCGAGCTGGCAGAGGACGACGCGGGCCGAAGTCAGCGCCGGCGCGGCCTCCCGCACCCAGGCTGCGGTCAAACTGGCGTTCGCCCCGGTCGCGGAGAGGATCTGCTTCTCCCCGGAAGCGCCGACCTGGCACAGGGCCACCCCGGTGGGTTCCTCGGGATCCCGGGTGACGAAGCGAGTGTCCACCCCTTCGTCGTGCAGCCTCGCCAGGACCACATCGCCGCGCGAATCGCGGCCGACGCGCGCCACCAGGGCCACGCGCGCGCCCAGTCGCGCGGCCGCCACGGCCTGGTTCGCTCCCTTTCCGCCGACCGCCTCCTGGAAGGCATCGCCGTTGACGGACTGCCCGGGCCCCGGCAGGCGCGGCCCGCGCACCAGGTAATCGATGTTGGCTTTGCCGACCACCACCACGTCGTACATGGCCCGACTCTACGCCGCCTCGCCGGGGAGCGGTATGTCTGGGGCGGTCCGGCTGTCCAAACTCAACGGTGACGCGTTCTAGAGGAGCGCCAGCACGTCGGCGGCAAAGGTCGAGGTATTCGCCTTGGCGAACACGTTCCTCACCTTGCCGTCCGGGCCGATGACGTACGCCACCCGTTTCGCATTGCCGCCCTGGGTGTTCTCCGCGGCCCCGTACTGCACGCCCATGGCGCGCGTCGGGTCCGACAAGAGCGGATAGGGGAATTTGAACTTCTCCGCGAAGTGCTTGTTCTCTTGCACGGTGTCGAAGCTCACCCCCAGGACGGCGGCGTTCTTCGCCTTCAAATCACGGGCTCGGTCCCGGAGCCCGCATCCCTGCAGGGTTCAACCAGGGGTATCCGCCTTCGGGTAGAACCAGAGGATGACGTTCTGTCCGCGCAGCTCGCTCAGCTTCACCGGCTTCCCCTCGTGCGAGGTGAGGGCGAAGTCAGGCGCCACGTCCCCGACGTTCAGCATGGGCATGCGCACCCGCGTAGCAGATGGAGCCGGAGATGGCCAGCGATGATCGTGCTCGATGGCGCCACGGGAACCGAGCTCGCCCGCCGCAAGGTCGATACCCGCGGCCCGCTGTTCTCGGCGGAGGCGCTGCGTTCTCCGGCGGGGCTCGAGGCGCTGCGCGACGTCCACGACGCCTACGCAAGGGCGGGGGCGCAGGTGATCACCGCCAACACCTTCCGGACCAATCCGCGCAAGGCGGGCGCCCGCTGGCGCGAATGGACCGAGCTGGCGGTCGGCATCGCGCGACGGAGCGGCGCAGCGGTCGCCGGGTCGATGGCGCCGGTCGAGGACTGCTACCGCCCCGACTTGCGGCCCTCGCCGGAGGTCGCCCTGGACGAGCACCGCGCGCTCGCGAGCGCGCTCGCCGGTGCGGGCTGCGATCTCCTGCTGGTGGAAACCGTGGCGGCCGCGGACGAGGGGCTCGTGGCGGTGCGCGCCGCGGTGGAGACGGGTTTGCCGGTCTGGGTGGCCGCGATGGCGGTGCCGGACGGGAAGATGCGGAGCGGAGATGATCTGGGCGCGTTCTTCCGCGCCGCGCGGGCGGCTGGCGCGCGCGCGGCGCTGGTCAACTGCGTCCCCTGCACAGGCGTGGACGTCGGCCTCGATGCGGCGGCCGCGTCCGGGCTGCCCTTCGGCGCGTACGCGCACATGGGTGAAGTCGACGCGGCTGCGGGGTGGCCGGCGACGCCGGTGCTCTCGCCCGAGGAGTACGCCGCGCGCGCATCTGCCTGGCTCGAGCGCGGCGCGCTGATCGTCGGAGGCTGCTGCGGCACCACGCCCGACCACATCTCGGCCCTGGCGCGGCTTTCTTCCCTCCGGCACGACCCGCTGGACGCCGGATTCGGGCGCTTGAGGTAGATCTGCCCGCCATGGCGGGTTACGCAGTCGCGTTCGCGGCCTTGTGGGCCGCGGGAGGACCGGGCGTGTTCGACCTGGATGCGCTGGTGAAGGAGCGGGAAAGCACGCTGGCTTCCTTTCGCGATCCGCACGCGAGCCCCCTGGCCGCGGTGGCGCGGCACGACTTTGCCGGCGACCGGCCGATGACGTTCGGCAGCGCCCAGGACAGCGACGTGCCCCTCGAGGGCGTGCCGGCGCGCGCCGCCGTGGTGCGCGCCCTCCCGGACGGTTTCGAGCTGGAGCGCGAGGGCAAGACCGAGCGGCTCGCTCCTGGCGCGAAGGTGCCCCTGGGCAGATACACGCTGCGGCTGTCCCATCAGAACTTTCCCGGTGTGGTGGTGCTCGATCCCCTGAGCCCCCGTCTGAAGACGGGGCCGTTCCCGGTGTGGTTCGCTCCCGACGCCGGATCGGCCGTCGAGGCGCGCCTGCTCCGCGAGACGACCCCTCGGGAGGACATCGTGCTCTCGACCCGCGGCAACAAGCGCAGGGCCCTGCGCCTGGGGAAGCTCGAGTTCACGCTGCAGGGCAAGGTCCTGCACCTCACCGCGCTCCGGTTGCTGGAACCGGGCGCGGGAGAGTCGTCCGTGTCCGTCTTCTTTCGCGACGCGACCACCGGCCACGAGAGCTACGAAGTGGGCCGCTACGTGGACGCGGAGTCGCTCGGCGGAGATCGCTACGCGCTCGACTTCAACCGCGCCTACAACCCGGCCTGCGCCTTCTCACCCCTGTACAACTGTCCCATCCCGCCCCGCGAGAACGTGCTCCCCATCGCGGTCCGGGCCGGCGAGCGCGACCCAGGCGGTCACTGAGACGACTGAGACGGGGACACCTTACGCAATTGCCCGTGCCAACGCCGTGATGCGCTGCGGATCCTGCTCGACGCGCTCCAGCCGGGCGATACAATCCTCTCGGCCCACCGCGGAGTGAGCATGCAGCGCCTTGACGCCATCGTGGAGAAAGCTCGCGAACGCGCCCGGTTCCGGATCGCGGCGCTCCGGCTCGAGCACCCGGGCCAGGACGAGGTGGCGCTGGGCCGGCGCCTAGTCGCCTCAATGGCGCTTCGCGCAGGGCTCCTCGGCGCGGCGACCGGCACGCTCTCGCTGGTCGCGCTCCCCGTGGGCCTCCCTGCAGGCGTAGCGATCTCGCTCCTGCTCGAGGCCGAGCTGATCTTCGCGCTGCTCGAGCTCTACGGCGTGGACACCGAGGGCGAGCAGGGCCAGCTCAAGCTGTACGCGCTCTGGGCAGGCGCGGGTTTCGCCGATGCGGCGAAAACCGTCGGCCTCCGGACCGGCGCGACCGCGGTCGGGCGCGTCCTGCGTGGCTCGCTGCCTGGCCGCATCATCCGACGGCTCAACCCGGTCCTGTGGAAGGCCATCCTGCGCCGGCTCGGGCTCGAGTGGCTCCCCCGGGCTGCGAAGTTCTGGCCGGTACTGGGAGCGCCGATCGGGTTTGCGCTCGATCGTGCTGCTCTCCGGGCGCTGGGGGACGCGACGCTGGCAACGCTCGATGACGCCGCACGCGCGCGCCGGCGCGCCAGGCCCACGACACGCCGCACCGGCCGCCGCACGATTCGCGTCCGCGCCGCAGGCCGTTAGGTATCGTTCGACCGGGGTGGTGGATGCGAACGGCTCTGCCGAAGTGACCTGTCCTTGGCTGTTCGTGGAGGGGGCGCAGCGCGCCGGTGTGCTGGTCTCCCGCGGCAACTCGTTCGGGAATTTCCGGAACGGGTCGGCCCAGACGAGGTCTGCCCAAATCAATCTCGAGGTCTGCCCAAATCAACTGCTAGCCCCGCCGGCGACTGGTGGGAGCGCAGTGCGCAGGTGCACTGGTCCCGCGGCAACACCGCCCATTTGCGGCCGGCACGACGAGCAGGCTGTCAACACACCAATTGATTTGGGCAGACCTTCCTGCGGGCGCCGGCACGGCAGCCGCACGGCCCGGGTCTCACTCCGGTCAGGCAGGTCCATTTTGAACTCGTTGCGGAACGAGTTGGGGCTGCACCCGGCGCAGGACTACAGCAGCCCCGTGCCTGGGCGCCAACCGGCGAGGTACGCCATGGCCGCAAACGCGAAATAGAGGAAGTAGGAGCCCGGGATCCAGAGCCAGCTGTGCCATGAGGGCAATTCGGAGTCCTGGGGCCATCCGGCGCGTGGGATGGCCAGCCTGGCCATGCCGCAGCCGAGAAGGGCGCCCGAGACGACGTCGAGCAGGTAATGTTGCTTCACCAGCAGCGTGGAGAAAGCGATCAGGAATGCGAGCGCGAACATGAAGCGCCCGACGCGGCGATCGAACGAGCGGGCCACGCTCCCGACGTAGAACGCGTTCGCAACGTGCAACGAAGGAAGGCAATTGACCGGCGGGTCGAGCGCGTAGATGAGGCCCATGGACCATTGCGTGAACGAGCCGGCCGGCAACCCGATCCATTCCGGTCGCTCCATCCTGGTGGGAAACGCAAGGAACACCAGGCCCGCGAGCAGGTTGATGGCCATGAATCCGAGGGCGACCCGGCGCAGCACGCGCGCGTCTCGCACGATGAACAGCGGGACCACCGCGACCGAGTAGATGGCTCCGTAGACGTAGGCCCACGCCGGAACCAGCGGAATCAAGCGATCGACCGATGAGGAGAGGGTGAGCGCACGCTGCGCGGGAATCGCGGCGGCGACCACGAAGTAAGTCTGGAAGATGCAAAGCGCGCCTGCAATCCAGCCCGCTCTCTTGAGCTGGTCGCCCGCATCCACGGACAACGCCGGCCCGCGGATCTCGCTCAAATCGTCCACTGCGACGGAGGCCGCAACGCCCGGTTCATCCCGACCTCTGTCGTACGCGGCGTTCCCGTCCATCGGCCTCCCAACTTACGGTCGAGAGGTGGATGTCCGGCAACGGAAGTGGATCCGAAGTCCCATGCACTTCGCTAGAGCGCGAAGAAGACCGTCAGCCAATCCGCGAGCCGGGAGATGTCCGTGGCCCGCGTGCTCGCGCAGAGCCAGTGCAGCGCGCCCTGGTGGAAGCCGCCCCCGCCGTACACGATGACCCCGGGCAAGGGCAGCGTGGCCAGGTTGAGCACCGCGTAGGGCAGCTTTTCGTCCGCCGTCCCCGTCACGCGCTGGTACTTTGCCTCCACGGCGAGCCGGTTGCCGTTGCGTGCGTCGCGGAAGAGGACGTCCACCTCGCGGTCCTTGCCGTAGATGGTCTTGCCGACCGTGAGCCTGCGCCGGCAATCGAGCCCGAGCGAGAGCCCGACCAGCGCAATGACGCGCTCGAACTCCAGCGCCGAGAGCTCCAGGGTATCGATCTTCTGGGCGAGCAGCCGGCACTCCTCCGCCGTGAGCGGGAGTTGGGCCTGCGCCCCCAAGACCCAGCCCCCGACGCCACCGGGATCCCAGGAGCGGAGCGCCGCGATCACTTCCGGCAGTTGCCGCGGCGGAGAGACGAGCTGCAGGACATTCGACTCCGTCACGGTCTCCGCCTTCCGCTCAGCGCCCAGGAGCGCCAGGCGCGCAGCCGATCCGGCTCCCGCGGGCGCGGCGGCCCGGCGCGGAGAAAGCGGCGCAGCGCCGCTTCGCGCTCGATGGGCCTGACCTGGATCAGCTTCTCCAGCGGCTCCGTGGGCCCGTCGGCATCGAGCCATCCGCAGGCGCGGGCCGCGTCCAGGTCGTCAGCCGAGGCGCTGCCATCCACCAGGGTCTCCAACTCGGGAGGCTGCTCGGGATCCTCGACGATCTCCGCCGCGCGGGCGACGATGGCATCCCGCGGCGCCAGGCCGGCGAGCGAGGGATCGAGATAGGCGAGGTCGATGTCGCCGAGCAGGAACCGGCGTTCGAGAGCGCGCGCCTCGACGCCGGCCACACCCGACCCGCAGAACGGATCCAGCACCAGCTCCCCGGGCGTGGTGCTCTGGGCGATGAGCGTGCGCAGTACCGCGCCCGGCTTGACGGCGGGCCCTGGAACGCCGGACCGGGGCGCCATCAGCACGTCGGGAATGCCCAGGTCGTTGAGCGCCCGCTTTCCTTTCTCGAAGAAGAGGATCCGCTCACTGGCCGCGCGGTAGTGATATCCAGTGCCGCCGCGGAGGCGCCCGCCGTCCAGCGTGGTCTTTGCCCAGACGATCTCCTTCCAGTACACGAATCCGCAAGAGCACTTGCGCGCGCCGTTGGGCAGGCGCGCAGCCCCGAGGCCTTGCTGCTGCTTGATGACGTCGGCGGTCACCTCGTCGGAGAAGAGATAGAAGTGCCGGTCAGCGCGCAGCACCCGATACACTTCCCGCAGCAGCTCCGGCAGCCGCTCGTTCGGAACGGTGCTGAACCAGTTCGTGGTCAGCCGCGTGGTGGTTCCCCTGGCGCGGTGGATCTGAAGCGAGTCGTACGGCGGGTCGGTGACCACCAGGTCCACGGATTCTGGCGCCAGGCTGCGCAGCAGCTCGAACGCATCGGAAACGACGACACGCCCGGGTTCGGGCGGCGGCGGTGCGGCGAAGGGAAGCTCGAGCAGGTTGGATTCGCTCATGCGCGCAATCTGCCCGAGCCCTCTGACATTCCGTTCAGTAGGGTGTACGCCCAAGTTGAGGTTTTTCTTCGGGGGCTGAAAAAAGCCGAAGCGATTTCGATCGCTTGCGGCAGGGGTCTTCCCAGGGGCCGCCCCGATGTGATCTGTCGCCGGGAATGACACGGAAAAAGGGCCTCCGGG
>DATBZA010000087.1:0-81980 GCA_036513415.1 Myxococcales bacterium
GAGCATCTCGCCCCCATTTCGGGGCCGCTTCACCGGGTTCTTCTCCAGCATGCGAGCCACGAGCTCGCCCAGGGCCGGCGCCTCCACGACCTCCAGCTCCGGCGCCAAAGACGGCCCGGTGAGCTCCTTGCCGACTTCGTCAGCTGGGAAGGGCAACTCTCCCGAGAGCATCGTGAAGAGCATGACACCCAGCGCGAAGATGTCGGTCCGCTCGTCCTCGGGGGCTTGCGCCCATTGCTCCGGCGCCATGAACCCCGGCGTCCCTCCCGCCACCCGCCGATGGCCAAAGACGTGCGCCAGTCCGAAGTCCAGAACCTTGACCGCCCCGTCGCTACATAGAAAGACATTGCCTGGGGAGAGGTCCCGGTGGACGACGCCGCGCTCGTGGGCGTGGGCCAGCCCCTTCGCCACCTCCACCGCGATACGCACCGCCTCCCGGATCGGAATGGCCCCACCTGCCAGCTGCGCCGCCAAGGTCTTTCCTTGGAGGAGCTCAAGCACCAGGTAGGGCCCCTGCTCGCACAGCCCTAGCTCGAAGAGCATGACGATGTTGGGGTGGGAGAGCTTCGCTGCCGCCTCGGCCTCCTGCAGCAGCCGCTCCTGGCGTAGGCGCGCCCGCTCCCCGGTCCGGATAGCCTTGAGCGCCACCTTCCGCCCCAGCGCAGTGTCCTGCGCTTCGAAGACCACACCGAAGCCTCCGCGGCCTAGCTGGCGAAGCAGCCGGAAGCGACCCACCTGCTGCCCGGGGACCAGCGCCAGCTGCCAGTCCCGCTCGAAGCTTCCCACCGGGTCGATCGCCAGGTGCCTCAAGAGGGTCGAGAGCGACCCAGGCGCCACCCGCGATTCCCACTTCGGGGGAGTACTGACGGTGATTGTGCCGTCATTCGCGTTTGGCAGCCGGTCCTGCGACACATCCGTCCTCGGTCGTGTACGGACGGTGAGTCTAGCAAGCTGGACCGTCCAAGCGCACCCTACTCCAGGGGTCTGCGCTCCTTCGCCAGTTTCCTGAGGCGTGTAGCAGTCGTGGTCTGCTCTGAAGTTGCTCTTCCCATGTTGAGTTTATGTGCGCGCGCGGCTGCAAGGCGTCCACGCCTCACACGCCGCGTATCTGCGCCCGCATCGGTCGCACCAGATTAGAAGTGACGGGGAACCGGGCCGTTCCTGTCGCTGGTACAGAAGCGCACTGCTGGCGCAACCGCATTGAACCTGTCGATCGTGTCAGCGACGATCTCGAGTAGCGCGTGTCGCTGCCGACGGTCAGGGAAATATCGTTCGATCTCGCTGCGAATCGTTAGCTTAGTTTGTGCCATCGGTGGGCTCCGGTCCGTACCGTCAAAGGCTACGGGATTGTAAGCGGTTCGCTCGGAGCGCTCCCGCCTCGCTGAGGCGTCGGAAGATCTGCCAGCAGGGGCGCAATCACTTGCGCCCGCAGAGACTCAGCGTCTCGGACCGAAGCGAGCGGTATCGCCCGGGATGACAACTCCCGAAATCTGTACTCCCATTCATCGCGTTCCTTCTGGGGGTAGTCTTCCACGTTGCGGCGCGCCCAATCAGCATGTGCGACTGCGCCAAGCCACACGTGCCATCTTGAGTACCAGAGCTTCCAATCCTTACCGTTGTACTTGCCAGCAGAAGTCTCGAATCGAAACCAAGTCGTGGCAACGAGCGGCTCGTCAAACCGTCGAGCCTCCTTGTCTTCGCGGTTCGTCAGGAACACGACGAGAGCGACCAGAACTTGCGGTCTCTTATCGCTGACCATGTAGCGATGGACTTCATGAGGCATCCAGTCGCGGGGTCGGTAGATAGCTGTCGATAAATCGACCATGGAACCGGCGTCCGTGGCGATCTCGAAGCCGGCTTCTTGCATCATGCCAACAGACGTCTCCAACAGTGCCGCGACATCCCTGTGAACACGGGTCACCGCATCGAGGGCAGTGGCAAGACGACGGCCTTCTTCGCTGGGCGCAGCACTCATTCGAACCTCCATGAAGGCAGGCGCAGTTCTCCGAACGCCCACCATTGGGTCGCCACAGGCGCTTGGAATCGCCAACGAGGCTTCTCGATCTCGTTCAGGCACCAGCGACGCCATTGCGAAGTGCGAAATGACCAGTCGGGCGGTGAGCCGTCCGGAATTCTGATGCCGAGGAAAGGTCGAAGATCAAGGCGTGTGAGCAGCACCTGGACGTCGTTCAAGAACGCCGTCTCGACTGATTCGGGCTCGACGTGAAGAATGTCACGCCAGGACAACCAGCAGATACGGCCGTCGTGAAGAGGGAGATCGCGCTGGGATTCCTCGATTTCTTTTACCGGGATGCAGTAGTCACAGGTGAGATAGATTACCCAGCCCTGCCTATCAAGGAGCGCCAAATTCTGCCATTCGCGAGCCAACTGGTCGTTTGCACGATGGTCAGGGGGAGCCGGTCCGATTCCAGGTTCTGCGAACGACGACTTTCCACTCAGAAATTTGGCTTCGATGAGCAGCAGACGGTTGCTCTCATCCATTTCGACTTCGATGCTGACGTCGGGCTCGCATGGCAGAACGCCGTTCCCTTGCAGCCAGGGCCAAAACCGAATTCGCCCCAGACGCCCACGCTCCAACGAGCTTAACGGCCTAGACCCATCTGGAAGGGAAGCACGCGAAAGGAAGCGACGGAGCGAGACGGGCGCGTGCTTCAGCAGGCCGAAGACGGAGGACGTTAGGATGTCCTCCATATTCTCCTGCTCGCGGCTGAGTTTTCCGTGGACGAATGCTTCGATCATGCTCGATCCTTACCTCGAAAATGAGTCGTAGACCTAGGATACCAGGCGAGGCAGCGCGACACGCAAGCGTGTGAGGCCTCGGCGAGCTGATAGAGCTCAGCCGCGCTTGCCGCGAGCTACTTCATCACCGCGGGGTAGAGTTGTGACTCGAAGAACTTGTTCAGCCCTTCGATGGCGTCGTGCGAGGCCACAATCGAGGCGTTGTCCTTCGAGATCCCTGCCGCGATATGTCTGCGCTCGTTGAACTCCCAGCGCACGAGCGTTGTGTACGGCGTACCCATGATGCCGCCATGCCATTCCGTCGCGATGAGAACCGCAACGCCCGTCGGAGTCGCGCGCGCTTCGACTCCCTTGAGAACAGGTGCCTTGCCAGTCGGGTGCAGCTTGCTGAGGATCGCAGCCGCCAATCGGTCTCCCATTTGCCGCAAGCGTGCGGCGGTGACATTTGCCCGAGGTGACAAGTCAGCCGCCGGTTCCTGGGGTCGGTCCTTCGGGGAGCAGTTTTCGGCCGCGGCCGACTTCCACTCGGCCTCGGTCGCGGGCCGCACGTCGATATCGAAGGTCATGTCTCCGCGAACCTTCTCGAGTCGCCGATCGTTGACCCCGACTGCGAGCGTGCCCCCAAAGGGCGCGATGAAACTTGTGCACGGTGGTACCAGGAAGCCTTTCAATAGGCGGCGGCCGCCGATTCGTACCAACGCAGCGCCTGCCGCGCCGGACTTGAACGGCTCATCGGGGTAATTGCTCCTGAGATCTCCAGCATACCCTTCAGGGGTGATCGGTTCGGGGCGCTTCGCGATGCGATACGCGCCGCGTGCCTGCACCTCGATGACCTCGCCGGCGAGCACTTCGAAGCCATCCGCGACGGCCACCAGGCCCTGGCTCACATCGAAGGCTTGGGTTTTCCTGCGCGGCTTGGGCTCCGCAGGAGCAACGGTCAACTCGATCTTCTCGGCGCCGTTGTCCTTAAGCTCGAGGGGGGCTCCATCCCTAGCAGCAGCGAGGAGCCGCTCCGAGGATAGGCGTGCTGTTCCGATCACTTCTTTCGACTCCTCGTCTGGGCTCCCATCGTCGCTGACGACATCGACGACGATGCCCGCTCTTGGAATCGCTGCGGTAGGGACTACGGCTCGGAAGGTGAAACGATGTGAGCGCGTCTTCGCGACCGTATAGCTGCGCAGAGTGACCCGATCGGAGACGAGTCGGACGTAGATGTTGGGATCGGATTCGACATGCGTCCGAGTCGCGGCACCCTGGTCGGTGATGCTCGTGCACAGTCCTTTAATGATGCTTCCGCCAGCCAGTCCGGCTCCCATCGTCGCCGCCCCAGCAGCCACCGTTAGTGCCGGAGCAAGCACGGCGCACGGGTCGCTCTGGCTCGGCTTGCCCGGTATCGCCCATGGTGTTTGTGTGCCTGGCCGAAAGGGCGTGACGCGAACTAGGCCGACTTCGATTGAGACGTACTCCGGTTTAGCCGCGGTGGCGTCCGCGGCGGCCAGCAGGGCCATGAGCGCTACGAGCATGTCGTCCCCTCGAGGATGATCGAAGCGCGAAGTGTAGCCGAAGGAGCCGGCCTGTCCGAAGCGGCCCGGGATCGAACCTCGAGAGCCCAGAATCAAGCCTCGCCAGGCCAATGTGCGACACCATCTAGCGAAGAGTCCCATCAGCGGACATCCGTAAAACCCTAGGGGCAGGCCGTTCGTCCCGGATGGACCTCCGCTCCCAGTTCTAGAACGATCCGCCCTCTCGTCGTGGCCCTCCGGAGGGGGAGCCATGGTGAGCCGCTTCGATTTTACGTAAGGACTGGTGTTGCACTCGCGATCGCCGTGCTCCTGGTGCTCGGCTCGTCCACCACAACAGAACGCGGCGGGCCTGACGCCATAGGTTCGCGGCATAGCTGACGTACTCCAGGTTGATGGCGGCGGATTGCGAACCGCCGAGCTCGTTAAGCAACTCACCTAGGCCGCGTGCGACAAGAGTCACACCAGCGGAGTGCGGGTTTTGGTCGGATTCCTTCTCAATGTCATCGATCTTGAACGCCATGCGGTTCTCCCGACAGACTACCAAACGGGGATTCGGGCCGTACAGGTGAAGAGGATGGTCGGCTAGCGCTGGGGTGCCTCTTCCTCCCCGACGTCAGGCGTCAGTTCCCCGAGCAACTTCACAATGGCTTCGCGAGTGACCTCGTGGCACGCACGGTGCAAGTCATCGAGCATGACGCGGTCGCGATCGATGAATCCCAAACCTGCCTCGCTGGCGGCGAACTCGCCCATCACGAACTCTCCAGCATGGAAATGTGCGGACCGAACAGGCCCGTAGAGGTAGGTGAGCACCGACTCGAGATTCGGCCGCGACGAAACATGCTTGCGCACGAAGTCCGAAAACCCATTGCTTTGAGGATCGGTCTTGCTGATCACTTCTAGGGCCGCAACGCGGTAGGCTAGCCCTAAGGTCGGAAACGCTTGGCCTGCGACGAGCGCGACCTGGTAGAGCCGCGCCGCTCGATCGAAAGCGTCCGTGATGGACGGCGCGGCGGAATCGACGCCACGGAGGATGCGACGCGCTTCCCGCGGCAGACTCAGTAAATCCCCTGCGACGCGGTATCGCGCAGCAAGACTCCCCGCGTATCTACCGAGCGGGCACAGTTTGCCTTTCTTCGGCATCGATGATGCAGCCAGGTCTGGATGAAAGAACCCGAGTTGCCGGCGGTCGCTTGGTGTTCCGGGCCGATCATCCGGACGTGGGAAAACCCACCGTTGAACGTGCTGTTGCGCGTACAACCCCGTGTTCAAGAGTAGAGATAGTCGAGCACTGTTCCGGTGTGCGGCCTCCGCCGCTATGACGTGGGCATGGGTCACGTCGACGCCTTCGACGCGTTGATCGATGGCGACGACGCGCTCGGCGTTGACGAGGAGCGGATCTTTATCCTGCGGAAAAGCTGGCGCGAACCGGAAACCCGGTAACCAGTACTCGCCGTCGAGCTGAGGACCGACGTAGTAGAAGAACGTTCTGACGAACCATTCCTGCCGACGCTGCGCCAGAGCTGCTGCAAGGACAGATGGGACGAACTGAGCTACTGCAGCCTCCCAGCGATGTTCAGCGGGGTCGACGCACGCGACATCTATCGTTCGGAGCATTCCCGCTGAGTCGAAGGTTAGCTCCCACCGGAGCTGGACGATGGTCACGGATTCGATGGGGAACGGACCGGTGAGCGTGCTCCTGAAACTCCCTTGCTCGTCATTTGTTGCATCCCCGGAGTAGGAGCCGGGTCGCGCTCGCACAGCTGCATTAAGGTGGTCAAGGAACTGCCGTTGACGCTCCCCTCGCGGAATGTCGAGCCGGAACTGCATGCCTTCCGCATTGTACGCCCGCGCAGGCTACGAAGGCGTAACAGCGGTCCCCGCAGTTACTCCTCGTCGTCCGGCCTCAGCGAGTAATCCCGGATCCTGATGCGCAGCCCCGGCAGGCAGATCAGCCTGTAGTCCTCCCGCCGCGCCTCTTCGATCTCCTTCTCAAGCTCCTACGGGCTGGCTCAAGGAGGTGTTGCAGTCGCCGCTTCGCGATCTTGCGGAGGCCCACGACGCTAGGCTTCTTCATCTACACGCGCAAGAGCGCGGAGGAGGGGCTGGTGCAAGCGTTCAACTCCCTCGATGCCGAGCGCGAGGCGGGGGAGGCGTTCATCGCCAGCCAAAAGCACCTGGGTTGGGCGGCATTGCCGGAGCGGTACGATGACGGCGGGTTCACCGGGGCCAACATGGACCGCCCCGCCTTGAAGCGGCTGCTCGAGGACATCGAGGCGAGTAGGGTGGACGTGGTGGTCGTCTATAAGGTGGATCGGCTCTCCCGGAGCCTACTGGACTTCGCCCGCCTGATCGAGACCTTCGACCGCAGGAAGGTCTCCTTCGTCTCTGTCACTCCGCAGGTTCAACACGGCGCAGTCCCTCGGACGGCTCGTCCTGAACATCCTTCTCTCCTTCGCTCAGTTTGAGCGGGAGATGATCGCGGAGCGCACTCGCGACAAGATGTCCGCCGCGCGCAACAAGGGAAGGTGGATCGGAGGGTGCCCGCCGCTGGGCTACGATGTGGCGGCTCGGGGCGGGAAGCTGGTGGTCAACGCCGCGGAGGCCGACCAGGTCCGGGCCATCTTCGACCTGTACTTCCAGGAGCGTTCGCTGCTGCGCTGCGTGGAGCTGCTCAACGGGCGCGGGTGGCGCACCAAGGCATGGACCACAAGGAGGGGAGGCGCCGCGAGGGCAGCCGGTGGGAGAAGGCCAGCCTGCGCAAGCTGCTCACCAACCCCGTCTACGTGGGCAGTGTCAGCTACCGCGGAGCGACCTACCCAGGCGAGCACCCCGGAATCGTGGACGCGGACGCGTTCGGTCGCGTGGCCGAAATGCTAGGCGAGGGGAGGGCTGACCCGCGCCGCTCGGGCAACAAGTACGGTTCCTGCTACGTGGGCTGGACCGCTGCGTCGCCTGCGGCTCCGCGATGACGTCCTCGACCAGCGCTCCCCGCGGGAAGTCCTACCGGTACTACTCCTGCACCAGCCCTCGCCGCCGTGGCGTGGCGGAGTGCCCGGTCCGGGCAGTTTCCGCGGCCGAGTTGGAGCGCTTCGTGGTGGACCGGATCAGGGAGATTGGACGCGACCCAGCGGTACTGCGGGAGACGCTCGCGGCGGTCGATGAGCAGCGGACGCAGGAGAGGCCTGCGCTGGAGCGCGAGCAGCGGACGCTGCAGGTGGAGCACAAGGCTTGCCGCGACGAGAGCCGGAGGCTGGTCTCCGCGCTCGGAGCAGCCCCGAGTGCATCTGTCGCAGAGCGGCTGGTTGAACTGGACCTGCGGGCAGTCCAGATCGAGGCGCGGCTGACCGAGATCCAGGGCGCGATCACTGCCATCGACCGGACCGTCGTCGACCCGGAAGAAGTGGCCGTCGCCTTGGCGCAGTTCGACCCCGTGTGGGACGCGCTGGTCCCGAGGAAGCAGGCCAACCTGCTCCAGCTGTTGATCGAGCGCGTGGACTACGACGGAGAGGCGAAGGAGCTCGCGATCACGTTCCGGCCAGCTGGCATCGCCTCGTTGGGTGGCGAACAGAGGAGTGCGGCAAGAGCGCGACCGTGAAGTACGCCTTCAGGGAGTCTAGGGCGGGGGCTGGCGCGCCGAAGCGGCTGAAGGCAGGCTCCGCCGCGTCTCGTGCGGATAAAATCCCTCGCGTCGCACGCCTTCTCGCCCTTGCGCACAAGTTCCAGCTGATGCTGGGCTCCGGCGAGGTGAAGTCCATGGCGGAACTGGCGCGGCTGGGAGTACCAGCGGACGGCGTGGCGTTCGCGAGCTTACAAGTCGATTCAGATGGCAGCACCTCGTCCGATCCGCGCCTCTGTAAGGACTTGGTCGAGGTTCACCATGAGTCGGGCCGCGTTGGCGCTCAACCAACCACGCGCCCGTTCGGCTTCAGGGCAGATGCTCTGGATAGTAAGCCAGAACCGCCGCGAATGGTCGGGCACGGCGAGGTGGGCCACCTCGTGTGTGACGAGGTATCGGAGGACGAAATCAGGCGCCATGACGATGCGCCAGTTAAACGACAAGTTCCGCATCGAAGAGCAGTTGCCCCACTTGGTTCGCTGGCCCATCACGTAGAGCCGTCCGGGCTCGACCTTAAGTCTCGTTGCGATAGCAGCCACCTGCTCTCGAATGGCTTCGCGCGCGAGCTTGCGCAGCCAGTTCTCCACGCTGGCGGAGACCGCGGTCACGCTCTCGCGGCCCCGGACGACGATGAGCTTCCCTGCATCGAGACGCACCAGATTCGACCGGATACGCCGGGGCGTCTCCGTCAGCAGAATCTCGGTGGGTGAACCTTTGAAGAGGATCTGACCAGCTCGCGACACGGGCCGGCAACTCACCGACCTCAGCCTAGCCGCGCGATCCAGCTGCTGCTGGAGCCATTCCCTGTTTTCGATCAGGAAGGCACAAACCTCCTCGCCCGATCGTCCACGAGGCTGAATGACGTCGACCCCGTTCGCTCCGACTCGCACCCTGAGCTTCTGCGCCGTGGGCGAGACCATCACGCGGTACTCGACGCGGCGACCGCCGATCTCTATGGTGTTGGTCGTCCGTTTCACTGAGCAGCTCCATCGGCCTTGGCCAGCTCGTCTACGGCCGCCGCGAGGAACGGTGGAGCCGGATCGTTCGGATCGAAGCCGAGGGCCTGATAGCGGGGATTCCAGGATTCGGCGAGCAACGACTGCTCGACACGCATCCTCCCGCCTTTCGAGCTACTCCATCCCGTCGCAAGGAGCTTGTTAGAGCGCAAATGACCGACCAGGCCGCGGGCGCAGTCAGCGAGATATCCCTCGTCGGCAGCGGGTGCGTGGGCGCGCAGTACAGTGAAGAGGCCGTATTCCCCAGGCTGCTCTAGCTTCAGTCGAACCGGTTCCTCTTTGGTCTTGGCTGCTTCCTTTGCGATCGCCTCAAGCTCCAGTAGCCGCGCCCGAACTGCGTCGTCGCTTGCTTCCTTGCGCTCTCGGATCCGCTGCAGCCTTTCGCCGAGCTGAAGGTACGTGAAGCTTGGATCGCCTTCCACCAATTCGGCGGTAAGCACTGCTTCCAGCGCAGCGGCCTTGTCGGCCGGGGTCGGCAGATCGTTGAGCTTGGTCACATAGTCCTTGTCGATCTTGAAGACCGGCAGAGCCTCGGCGATCTCCATGAACGTCGTGTTCTCCTGGATCAGCTGGCGCGTCTTGGCGGATAGCTCGCCGTATGTATCTCGCGTCCCGCGTTGACGACGACGATGGGCGACGTAAATGCCGCACAGCCAGCTGTACTGGTGCCGGTGAGGGTAGAGGCACGGGTCAGGGGCTACCGCTTCCCACAAACGCTCCAGGCTCTTGAAGTTGTGCTCGAAGTTCTTTGCCGCGTCGGGATCGCGCAAGCGCCACAGGGCCGCGAGCAGGCACTCGCGCGTATCCGTGATTGTGATCCCCTCGAACAGCTCCATGCACCGGGCGACCTCGGCGGGCACCGTGGCTCGCAGGGCGTCCCAGTCGATGAGCGAATCCTCCCGGACACTCTCGTCGAAGTTTAGCGCCTTCTCGAGATTCGTGAAGACGCCGAAGTAGTCGACGACCACGCCGGTGCGCTTCTGCATCGACGGCATGGGTCGATTCGTCCGTGCGATGGCCTGCAGCAGGTTGTGATCCCGGAGAGGCTTGTCGAGGTACATCACCTGCTCCACGGGCGCATCGAATCCGGTCAAGAGCCGGTCGCACACTATGAGAATCTTGAGTGGAGGACGCCACTTCGCTTGGTCATCTCCATATCGCTCGCGATTCCAGGCCTCCCATTCGGCAGGAATGAGCCTGAAGTAGTCGATGAGCCCGTCCTGCTTTGCCTTCGGATACTCGAAGCGCTCCACTTCCGGCTCGCTGTTCTGCGCGGCCGAAATGATGACGTCGGTCCATTCCGGAGGCAGCCCGCGCGCCTTTAGTTTGGCGTCGAGCGCGTCCTTGTAGATCGCGCACGCCTTGCGATCGACGGCGACGAGTTGCGCCTTGAACCCGTTTGGATCGGGGTGCTCGAGAAAGTGCGCGAGGAGCTTGTTTACGATGATCTCGACGCGGTCTGGATGGCGGGCCAGTTCCCTCCACTGAGAGCGCTGACGCTGAACGAAGTCCTTCACTTCCTCGTCCTCGAGCTCCATCTCCTCGCACATCTTCTCGAAGCCGACGCTCAGCGGCTCTTCAGAAACCTTGAAGGGGACCTTGTCCCGGATGTAGTGGACCTCGAGCGTCGCGCCGTCCTGAATCGAACGGCGGATGCCGTAATAGCTGAGATACCGCTCCTGAACCCCGTCCTTCAGCGGGCCAAAATCGCGATGGGTGTTCTGCGTCGTCCTGTCGATCGGCGTGCCGGTGAAGCCGTAGCGGAAGCCGTTCTGCAGCTTCACGCGCATCGTCATCGCGTAGCTCTCTTTGCCTTCGCCCTTTTGCGAGCGATGGCACTCGTCAACCATGCTGATGATGTTGTCGCGCGTCATCGGCGCGAGATCGCCCATCTTCTGGAATGCTTGCACTGTCGTGACCAGCGTGCCGCGCCAATCAGCGCGTAGCTTCCGCCTGAGATCGTCCACGCCCAGCGCTTTCTCGACATTCGGGTAGTCACAGGCGTCGAAGTCGTCAGAGAGTTGGGTCTTGAGGTCGCGGCGATCCACCACGATGAGCACCGTCGGGTTGTTCAGCGCCGGATGCCTGCGCAGCTTCTGGCCGGCGAACACCATCGTCAGTGTCTTGCCCGAGCCTTGGGTATGCCAGATCAACCCTGTCCGATCCTGGGCTGCGGCGGGACGACCGACGAGCGAGGCCGTTCGGTCGACGATCTCGTTCACTGCCTCAAATTGCTGGTATCGCGCAATCTTCTTGGCCGTTGTGCCCTTCTTGGTCTCGAAGACAACGAAATGCTGGAGAAAATCGAGAAGGTGAGCGGGCTTCAACCGCAGCAGACCCTTGACTGGCGCCTCCAGCGGATCGTCGGGATTCGCAGCGGCTGGATCGTTCCACCATCCGTGGTGTTCTGGATACAGGCTGAGCCAGCGACTCCAGAGGTCGAGGTGCCTGTCGATGTCATCCTTGCTAGCCTCGTGGAAGAGCACCGTCCCATACCTGAACTGGTCCTCGTCGGCAGCGACGCAGAAGATATTCGGCGTCAGCATTAGCGGCGCCTGCCGCTGGTAGCGGTGAAGCTGATGAACCGCCTCGCGCCAGTCCTTGCCACTCGTGATGTAGCTCTTGTACTCCGCGATCACGAGGGGGATGCCATTGACGAGGAGAACCGTGTCCTCGCGGCACTGCTTCACGCCCTGGACGCGGTACTGATTCGTCGCGGTGAAATCGTTCAGATGCTGCTGGCCGAGGTCATAAGCAATGTAGTGCACCGTCTTGGCGTCCTCGCCTGGGGCGAGGACAACCTTCGCTCCGTCGCGTAGCAGATCGAGCGTCTGCCGGTTGGCCGTGAGCCGCTCCGGATGTGACATCGTCTTGCGGAGCGCGGCTACGGCCAGTCTCGCCTGCGGCTCGCTTTTGACGTGGCTGTTGATCCGCAAGATTGCTGGGACCAGCAGCTTCTCGACGAGCGGATCCTCGAGCGGCCGATCAAACTTAGCCATCGCCGCTTCATCGCGGTACCTCCACCCGAGGCCGCCGGCACCGTATTCCGTCTTCGGCTCTCCGCAGAGCCAGCCGAGGATGGGCAACTCAACGTACTTGTACTCGCTCATGAGGCAATCGCCCTGATCTCATTCGCCGCTACCGGCATGCGCACACGGCCCGTAAGGAGGTCGTGGATGAGCGAGCGCTTTAGGTGCTGCTGCGCCTGGGCAACCGCAGTTAAAGCGTCGATCTGTGCATCCGCACAACCGATGATTCCCACGACCCGTGCTTGCTCTCCTTCGGGAGGAACAGGCATCACGATCTGCTTCACGTCGCGACTGTTGATCTTGAGCGTGCCGTTTGAGGTCTTGGCTCGACGCAGAACCTGATTGTGAACGATCGCATGGTTCCAAGTGAGGACGCCGAACTCCGGACTGACTCTCGCCTCCCCATCGTCGCGAAATACGACTCGCTTCGCGATGTCTGGGTAGATGCAGCCCTCGGGAAATGCATCGACTCTTCCTGCTCTTCCGACGAGGTCGGGGTTAGCGTTTCCACGTACGATCAGCACATCGCCCCGCTGGACAGCATATCGTCGCGCCACGTGCTCCGGCACCCGGGTGTATTTTAGGTTGGCCTGCGTCGCGAGATCGACGCGCCCGTTCCGAATGGCAGCGATGCTGAACGTTGGAGTGCCCGGAGGTTGTGAGGAAGCCTCCGGAGACACACCATTCTTCGGCTCTTCAGCGAGAAGGGCGCCGGTCGAGACCAGAGACCAACCGATAGGTAGCGTCCTCCGCGGTCGGTCTGCGTACGCTGTCTCACCGAGGGCATCGTAGAAGAATCGCTGGAGCAAAGCCTGCTTCATTGCCCGCGCCCGATCGATCGCCTCGCGCGTCTGCTCCAGGGCCGCGTCGGCGGCGTCGAGGATGCGAGTGATGGTGGCCTGCTCGTGTGGTGGTGGGACGGGGACTGCCATTGATTTGAAAAAGCTATGGCTCAAGTTGTTGAGCCCCGTTGTACCTTCGGACGATGCACTGAGATATGCCTGCACTTCCGGAGTAGAAAGCCACCAGTAGAAGTACTCCGGTGTAATCCCGCTGCCGTCCTTCGGTTTCGCGGCGAGCAGGAATGACGCGAAGAGGAAATCGGTGTCCTTTCTGACGAGTACAGCGTTTCCAACGCGGGCGCGGTTCCCGTTGGAACCAACCATAACCGTCCACCCGGCCGTAACACGCTTGCTCGCGGCTACGGCGGGCTTTAGGCCGGAAAGGTACAAGAGATCATCCACCTCGAGTGTCTCTTGAACGTTCCCAATCCCAATGACCGGGACGCAACCCTCACGCGGCTGCGTGTGCTCCTGTTCTTTCGACCACGACACGCCGCGCTTGAGTTCCACACTCTGCCGGACCGTCGCGGTGCTCCAGTCGTCGGGATGCGCCAGTGCGTCAGTTGGGCGCATAGCCAACTCCTTGCAGGAGCTTGAGCAACTCGCTTTGCGCACGCTTTGCCGCAGCCTCTGCGTCGGCGAGCGCGTTCAACGCATCTCTCACCTCGATCCGCGGCTCTGGTTCGAACGTGTCCACGTATCTGGGGATGTTCAGGTTGAACTCGTTACCTTCGACCTCTGCCAAGTCGACGACTCGGGCATGCTTGAGAAGCTCGTCCGGATCCGTGTATAGGGCGACAAGCTTATCGCCGACCTCTCTCACGTCTCGGCGATCGTCCTCGGCGCGGCGGCGTGCTTCGGCAATGTGCCCATCACGCTCGGCGATCCTGGCTGCGACCTTCTCTCGCTGATTCTCCAGTTTCGCGATCACGGCCTCGAAGCTCGCTTTCTCGCCCTTGGTCCTCGCGACTTCCCGCTTGGTGCGCGCAGCTGCAGTCGCCGTGTCCAAGGCCGCGATCTTCAGGGTGTGCGCTTCGTACTCCGCCTGAAGTCGCCCGACCTCATCCTCTTCGCGCAAGTCGATCTGCTTGCGGATGCGACAGCTGTGCTCGGCGACAAGGGCGGGTACCTTCATCGCGTCACCGTAGGCGTGATAGTGGACGAGCATCCGCATTACATCTTGCGGCCGAAGCTCGTTCTGCGCGGAAAGCTCACGGTAGTGACGCGCGGCGTACATGAGCAGTACCCGATCGCCGCGCTCGGCTGGGCGCTGTTTGCGCAGGATAAGCAAGCACGCGGGAACACCGGCCCCATAGAATACGTTGAGGGGCAACGAGATCACGGCGTCGATCAAGCGCGACTCGAGTAGCGCCTTGCGGATGAGGTGCTCGTCGTCCGCCTTGCGGCGTCTCATCTTTGGGTTGCCGTCGTCGTCGAACTCGCCGGTCTCTTCCTCGACCTCGGGGTGTCCCCGGAACAGCACACCCTGCGGACAGACGATGCCGGCACGGCCGTCGTCCGTTAGCGACGCGAGGATGTGGAGGATGAAGGCGTAGTCACCGTAGCCTGCGGGCGGAGCCTGGAAGGCCGTGCCTCTACCGAATCGGCCGAATAGGTCCTTGAACCCCTCCTTGCCGAAGATCTCCTTCTTGAGCTTGTCTTTTTTTTTCTTGTCGTCCGTCTGCTGCTCGGGCTTCAGCCACCAAAACTCGTCCGAGAACGGAAAATTGGCGAGCACCAGCGAGAACTTTTTCACGCGGCCGTTCTCGAGGAACTGCGGATCAGTGATTGTGCTGGCGCCAGCCTTGATGTCGGCCTCGAGGCCGTGCAGGACGGAGTTGATCTTGCCGATGGCCGCGTTGCCCCAGTTCATCTCCTGGGCGAAGTAGCGCGCGCTGGTCGCGTGGTGGCCGTGCTCGCGAAGGTAGTCGGCGGTGTGCACCAGCATGCCACCCGAGCCGGAGGTCGGGTCGTAGACGGTGTCACCGGGCCGCGGTTCGAGAATTCGAACAAGCGTGTCCACCACTTCCGGCGGCGTGAAGAACTCGCCCGCCTTGGCGCCCGCATCGTCTGCGAACTGCTTGATGAGGTACTCGTAGGCTCTTCCGAGCACATCGGACGGAACGCTCCTGTTCGACAGGTCATGCTCATCGAAGTGCTGGATGAGCGCGTGGACCACTTCGTTCGGGATGAGAGGCTTTCCGGATCCATCGGGAGCCGGCTGGTTCCAGTCGACGGTGAACACGCCGCGCAGCTCGTCGTTGGCGTCGGCCACGGCGCGCATTGCCTTCGTCAGCACCTCGCCAATGTTGGTTGATGCAGCCTTGACGTCGCCCCACCGCGCCCCGTCGGGCATGTTGAACCTGTGTTCGCCCCGCTTCCGGAAGATCGCCTTCTGCTGCTCCGTGAACGAACGCCCCTGCTGTTTCTCGAGGTCGACTATCGCGTCTTCAGCTTCGCATTCCCACTGGTCGCACAGCCGCTTATAGAACATCACAGATAGGATGTAGTTCTTGTAGTCCTGTCCCGCGGTCTTGCCGCGCAGGATGTTTGCGGCGCCCCAGAGGTGAGTCTCAAGCTGCTGGAGTGTGAGCTTCGCACCGCTGCCTAGTGCCATCTAGTGAAATCCTCTCTTCAGTCGCTAGCCCTGAGCGCCCGGCCAACAGACGATAGCGCATTTTCGTCAGGCCGGACCCTCCGGTGTGGACCTGCGACGCCGATGTTGCCGTCGCGGGCGCGGCCCGATGGCCGCTCTCGACTGGGAGTAAGCAGACGCCTCGCGATCAGCGCCACGAATGACTCCGGCGTCGGGCCCTCCAGAAATCCCCGGTCAACGGCGTAGAGCCTGCCCGCGGTGTCCCGCGAATCATGGGGGAGATGTTCGGCAGCGAGAGGTTCTTCGAGACGGGCGCCTTGCTCATCGCAAACCACATACCCCAGTCCTCCGCCTCGACGAGCCCAGCTCGAAGGTGCCCTTACCGGCGCGTTTCGGCGCTCGTCCTCGCTCTTGCTCGCGAGGCAGGCGCAAAAGCGGAGAGGAGCACGCTCCCTTAATGCGCGCAGGTAAAGGCCTCCGCCGCATCTTGCGCCAGCACCAGCCAGACCTGTGTTAACCGCTCTCTCCCGTTCTCTCCCCAAGAGAGTTCGAAATCGGTGTCCTCCGGTGCCACCGCAGGACACTGGGGAGTGTCCTCCGGTCCCCCATGCCGTGTACGAACAGTCAGAGAATGTGCGGGCTGGGTTCGCATCCGCCCAAGTGAGCGGAGTTCAGGGCAGAAACGGCGCACGGCGCGAGGAGGCTCCGGCAGCGCTGAGTTAAGCGCCGACGAGCCGATGTTCTACTGAACAGGAAGAGTGGCTCCCTGACAGGAGTGCGAACTACCGACCTGCCAGTTCACAGACCGTTGGCGATCGTCCGTCGGTTCAGACGCTGCTCTGGGCGTTTCCTGAATTTGCTGGAATCTGCTGGAGCTAGTCCAAGATCTCGACGTCACACGTGAAAACTGGCGGGGTGTACGGGACTCGAACCCGTGGCCTCCGGCGTGACAGGCCGGCGTTATAACCAGCTTAACTAACACCCCACAGAGTGGGCGGGACAGGTTTCGAACCTGCGACCCTCGGTGTGTAAGACCGATGCTCTACCGCTGAGCTACCCGCCCAGGCGGTAGCGAGCGGGGGCGGGTTCTACGAGAGTGGGACAGTGAAGTCAAGCCTCACGCGCACCGGGCGACCGCTCGGCGGGGATGCCCTCATCACGACGGCCCCCACCGGGGACCCTGCCGAGGCGCGCGAGCTCTCGGAGCGCTTCGGACTTCGCGCGGAGTCGCGTGGCGGGAGGTCGCTCGTTCAGCTCCTGGCCGACGTGAACGGCGCGCCGGTGCTCGTGCTCGCCGCGCGGAGAGCTGACCTCTACGGGCACGGCCGCGCCTACCGCGCTAGCGTCGGCATGGCCTGGCTTCGAGTCCTTCGCGCCGCCAAGGGCGAGACTGATCCGCTGGTTGCGCATGCCGAGCTCCGCTCCGGCGAGTCCGTGCTCGACGCGACGCTGGGCCTGGGTGGAGATGCCCTCGTCTCCGCGCACGCCACCGGCGCTCAGGTCGTCGGACTCGAATCACACCCGCTTGTCGCCGCGTTCACGCAAGCGGCTCTACGTCGTCTGCCGAAGCACGGGCGCGATCCCGGCCGCCTCGTAGACGTCATCCGCGCCGACCACCGTGCGTGGCTCAAAGATCAGTCGAGCAGTGCCTTCGACGTCGTCCTGCTCGACCCCATGTTCCGACGCGCCGGCGAGGCCGGCCCACTCTTCGAGCTCCTTCGCACCTATGCGGAGCACACCGCGCTCGCTCCCGAGACCTTGCGCGAAGCGCAGCGCGTCGCCAGGCGCGGCGTCCTGGTCAAGGACTCCGCACGGGGCGAAGAGCTGCGGCGCCTGGGCCTCGTTCCGCGCCCCTCTCGCCGCTCCGCGGCCATCGCATTCGGCTGGGCGCCCGCGGTTCAGCTATGAAGCGCCGGCGCCGCTTCTCGCGGTGGCGAGAAAGGAACTCGTTCCAGTGCGCCGCGGTCCCACCGTGCCAGCGTCGCAGCAGCCGCGTATGTGCTGCGGAGAAACTCGAGAAGCTTCTCCTCCGGATTCTCCGCAAGACGCAGCTGCTCGTACGGCAGGACGAACTCATGCAGGCTCCCGTCGTACTGTGCCTCGCGCGGGCCGACGGCCGCCTCCGCAAACCCCTGCGGTTCGGGATAGGCGTACGAGTAGAGAATCGCCTCCGGGTACGTCTCGTCTCCGGGCCAGAAGCCGGCGCTGCTCACCTCGTGCGAGTAAGCCTCCTCCATCACCCAGTTCGGGCAATTCGGTGCTCCGCCCGGGTGCCGTGGGGCAGTCCGGCCGGAGAAGCGGGAGGCCGCGAGATCGAAGCTGCCCCAGAAGAAGTGGACGGGGCTTGCCTTGCCGACGAACTCGCCGCGGAATTGCTCGAAGACGTTTCGGGTGTGCACCAGCACGCGCCAGAGCGCGTTGGCCCACTCCGGATCGTAGGTCCGGTGCTTGAAATCCTGTTCGAAGTAGATCGACTCGCGCACTTCGACCGGCCTCTTGAGGAACTTCGCTCGGACGTTGAAGGACTCCAGCAACTCGAGGTAGTCGCGGAAGAAGTGCGCAACGGGGCGCGATGCCAGGGGGATCGCCGCTGTCTGGCCCAGGCTCGAGCGCATTTCGAGCACGTGTCGGATGAGGTCGAATTCGAGCTCGAGCGTGTGATCCCGCCAGGGCACCGCCGACGTGGTGAGCCCGCGAGAGCTCAGGTAGAGCGGCACGTGCCACCAATGGTTCTGGAACGGGGCAAGCGCGAGCCGCGTCTTGCCTACGATCTGCGTCCACATGTGCATCGTGGCGCGCGTTTCCTGCCATCCGGGAATCTGAAGAGTGGGCCAGGTCATGACGGTGCCACTAGAGCACAAACCGCTGCAGCGGGAAGCTCCGACCTTGATTAGTGTACGTTGTCGCCCGTGCCTACCGTCCTCGTCGCTGGCGCCACCGGCGCCGTAGGGAGCGTCCTGGTTCCACGCTTGCGCGCCTCCGGGTTCGACGTCATCCCGCACGTGCGCCCCAAGACAGCCGATCGACATCCGCTGGGCAACGACCCGCGGGCGCTGGTCGCCGAGCTCGCCGACGCTGGAAAGGTGGACTCGGTGATGGCGCGCACCGAGTCCGTCGTCTGCCTGACGGGAACCATGCGGCGGAGGTTCGCCGCCGGCGACAACTACGAGAGCTCCGACTACCGCCCCGTGGTGCAGCTCGTCGAGTCGGCGCGGCGCGTCCCCGGCAAGCGCCACTTCGTCCTGCTCTCCTCCCTCGGCGCGCGCCCCGGCGGGGGCTATCTGGGCTGGAAGCACCGGGCGGAGGAAGCCGTGCGTGCGAGCGGCCTCCCACACTCCATCCTGCGCGCCTCCTTTATCGACACAAGGGGTTCCGACTCGCTCCCAAGCGACGGGAGGCAGCGCAAACCGCCGCCGTTGGTGGGCCTGGCGCTGAGGGCCATCGGCCTCCTGCCCGCTCTACGCCCGTTTTCCGACGACGTACGTCCCATCCCTGTCGGCGTGCTTTGCGCCGCCATCGCGCGCATCCTGCGCGACCGCGCGCCGTTCGGCGTGCTCACCGGACGACAGCTCTGGACACTCGCTGCGGATCGAAAGCGACGCTAGAAGCTCAGGCTGCCGAGCTCGGCGTGTTCCCCGGCGCCTCCAGCACCTTCTCGCCGTCCGTCTTCCTGAAGAACGCGTCAGGATTGTCCAGCACCAGCGCGTGCCGGAGCACCTCGTCCACGTGCTCGACCGGGATGATGGTCATCTCGCGCCGGATCTTCATCGGGATCTCGCGCACGTCCTTCGTGTTGTCCTTGGGGATCAGGATGGTCTTGGTCCCGCCCCGGTGCGCCGCCAGCGCCTTTTCCTTGAGTCCGCCGATGGGCAGCACGCGCCCGCGCAACGTGATCTCGCCGGTCATCGCCACGTCCTTCCGGACCGAGATCCGCGTCAGCGCCGAGACGATCGCCGTCGCCATCGTGACGCCGGCGCTGGGCCCGTCCTTCGGCACGGCGCCCTCCGCCACGTGGATGTGGATGTCCACGTTCTCGGCGAACTTCTTGTCGAGCCCGAACCGCTCCGCGCGCGAGCGCACGTAGCTCATGGCCGCCTGGGCGCTCTCCTGCATCACGTCGCCGAGCTTGCCGGTCAGGATCAGCTTGCCCTTGCCGGGCAGCACCGTCGCCTCGGTCTGCAGCAGCTCTCCGCCGACCTCGGTCCAGGCCAGCCCGGTGACCAGGCCAATCTCGTCGCGGTCCTCCGTCTTGCCATAGCGGAAGCGCGGCGGCCCGAGCAGCTTGTGCACCCGCTTCGCGGTGACCAGGATCTTGTCGTCCTTCTTGCCGGTGGCCAGCACGTCCTTGGCAATCTTGCGGCAGAGCGTCGCCACCTCGCGCTCCAGGCCGCGGACGCCGCTCTCCTTGGTGTAGCGGTGGATCAGCTCGAGCAGCGCCTTGCTCGAGAACTTCACGTCGATCTTGTCGAGTCCGTTCTGCTCGCGCTGCTTCGCCACCAGGTACTTGCGGGCGATGGAGAGCTTCTCCAGATCGGTGTAGCCCGCGATGCGGATGATCTCCAGCCGGTCCTGCAGTGGGGCCGGGATGCCGTGCAGCGTGTTGGCGGTGCAGATGAACAGCACCTTGGAAAGGTCGTAGTCGAGATCGAGGTAGTGATCGCCGAAGGTGTGGTTCTGCTCCGGATCGAGCACTTCGAGGAGCGCCGAGCTGGGATCGCCGCGGAAGTCGGTGCTCATCTTGTCGACTTCGTCGAGCAGGAAGACCGGGTTGCCGCTGCCCGCCTTCTTCAGCGACTGGATGATCTTGCCCGGCAGCGCGCCGATGTACGTGCGCCGGTGGCCGCGGACCTCGGCCTCGTCGCGGACTCCGCCGAGCGAGATGCGCACGAACTTGCGGCCCAGCGCCTTGGCGATGCTCTTGCCCAACGAAGTCTTGCCCACGCCGGGAGGGCCCACGAAGCAGAGGATGGGGCCCTTCATCTTCTCCACCATGGCCTGCACGGCCAGGTACTCGAGGATGCGCTCCTTGGGCTTCTTCAGGCCGTAGTGATCGTCGTTGAGGATCTTCTCGGCCTCGTTGATGTCGAGCTTGTCCTTCGTGTACTCGTACCAGGGCAGCGAGATGATCCAGTCGATGTAGTTGCGGACCACCGTCGCTTCCGCGCTCATCGGCGACATCATCTTCAGCTTGCGCAGCTCCTTCTTGGCCTTGGCGATGGCCTCCTTCGACATCTTCTTGTTCTTGATCTTCTCTTCGATCTCCTGCAGCTCCGACTTGAACTCGTCGCGCTCGCCCAGCTCCTTCTGGATCGCCTGCATCTGCTCGTTGAGGTAGTACTCCTTCTGCGTCTTCTCCATCTGCTTCTTGACGCGGGTCCGGATCTTCTTCTCGACCTGCAGGATCTCGATCTCTCCCTGCATCAGCTCGTAGAGCTTCTCCAGGCGCCGGGCGGCGGACTGCTCCTCGAGGATGGCCTGCTTGTCGTTCAGCTTCAAAGACAGGTGGGCGACGATGGTGTCGGCAAGTCGGGCAGGATCGTCGATGGTGGCCACCGACATCAGCATCTCGGGCGGGATGCGCTTGTTCAGCTTGACGTAGGCCTCGAAGGTGGCGTGCACGGAGCGGACCAGCGCCTCCACCTCGACGTTGCGTTCGCTGGTCTCCTCGACCTCCTCAGCCTCGACCAGGAAGAACTTCTCCGACGACGTGTAGCGGCGGACGCGGGCGCGCCTCTTGCCCTCCACCAGCACCTTCACGGTCCCGTCGGGGAGGCGGAGGAGCTGGAGGATGGTCCCGAGTGTGCCGATCTCGAAGATGTCGTCCGGCGCCGGCTCGTTGGTCTTCGCCTTCTTCTGCGCCGCGAGGAGGATGTCCTTGTCGTGCGACATGGCCTCTTCGAGAGCGGCGATCGACTTCTCGCGTCCCACGAAGAGCGGCACCACCATGTGCGGGAAGACGATGATGTCCCGCAGCGGGAGGAGGGGCACCGTGCGGACCCCGCCCTTGCTCCTGGGGTCCTTTTTGTCGTCGTTGCGGAAGAACATCGGGGTCCTTTCCTCCGGAGGGCTCGGCTGGCTGCCGCGCCCGAAGCGTACCGCTTCACCTGGGTGAAGTCAGCAAAACGTTGCTCTCTCTCACAACGGATCCGCAGGGGTCCGGAATTCCCGCTGACGCAGAGCGACCTCGTCTGTGCGCGCAAGTGCGTGGCCGCGGCGCACCCAGGCACCTGCTCCTTCAGCGGCTTGCACAGTTGGCCAAGCTCGGCTTACGGTGTGGCCGCTGGATGCAGGTGAGGTACCCCATGCGCTACGTCGTCGAAGTCGAGCGCGAGGCGGAGGGCGGCTGGCTCGCCGAGGTGCGGGAGATGCCCGGCGCCGTCGCCTTCGGAGAGACGCGGGAAGATGCGCTGCGCGCCGCGGAAGCGCTGGTCTTGCGCACGCTGGCGGATCAACTCGAGCACCGCGAGCTCCCGGCGCGAAAGCTGGACATCACGTTCGTGGCTGCGTAGGAGCGTTACGCTGTTTCGGCCTGCTTCTCGTACACGATCAGCGGCGCTTCCTTCTTCAAGATGCAGTCCTCGTTGAGCACGATCTCGCGGATGTTCTTGTGCGAGGGCACCTCGTACATCACGTTCAGCATCGCGTTCTCGAGGATGGCCCGGAGCCCGCGCGCGCCGCTCTTGTGGCGGATGGCTTCCTTCGCCACCGCCTTGAGCGCGCCTTCGGTGAACTTGAGCTGCACCCCGTCCATCTCCATCAGCTTCCGGTACTGCTTGGCCAGGGCATTCCGCGGCTTGGTGAGGATGTCCACCAGGGCGGTTTCATCCAGCTCCTCGAGCGTCGCCACCACCGGCAGGCGGCCGATGAACTCCGGGATCATGCCAAACTTCAGCAGATCTTCGGGCTGGACGTCGCGGAGCAGCTCACTGACGTTGCGCTCCTTCTTGCTCTTCACGTCGGACCCGAAGCCCAGGCTCTTGCCCTCGGTCCGCTGCGCGACGATGTTCTCCAGCCCGCCGAAAGCGCCGCCGCAGATGAAGAGGATGTTGGAGGTGTCGACCTGCAGGAACTCCTGCTGAGGGTGCTTGCGGCCGCCCTTGGGCGGCACGTTGGCGACGGTGCCCTCGATGATCTTCAAGAGGGCCTGCTGCACGCCTTCGCCGGAGACGTCCCTGGTGATCGACGGGTTCTCGCTCTTGCGCGCGATCTTGTCGATCTCGTCGATGTAGACGATGCCCTTCTGCGCCCGCTCGATGTCGTGGTCGGCGGCCTGCAGGAGGTTGACGATGATGTTCTCCACGTCCTCGCCCACGTACCCCGCCTCGGTGAGGCAGGTGGCGTCGGAGATGGTGAAGGGTACGTTGAGGATGCGCGCGAGCGTCTGCGCCAGCAGGGTCTTGCCGGAGCCGGTGGGACCGAGCAGCAGGATGTTCGACTTCTGCAGCTCGACGTCGTCCATCGAGACCTTGCTCTCGATGCGCTTGTAGTGGTTGTGCACGGCGACCGAGAGGATCTTCTTCGCCCGCTCCTGGCCCACCACGTACTCGTCGAGGATGTTCTTGATCTCGGAAGGCCGGGGGATGCGCAGCTTCTGGTCGCGCGCTTCCTCCTTGTCGATCTCCTCCGCGATGATGTCGTTGCAAAGCCCGATGCACTCGTCGCAGATGTAGACGGTGGGCCCGGCAATGAGCTTCTTCACCTCCTTCTGCGACTTTCCGCAGAAGGAGCAGCAGAGCGTATGGTTCTCTCGCTTCTCGACCAAGCAACCTCCGAGACCGTCTCTAATGTAACCCTACTTCTGCCCGCCGGCCGGTTTCTTGATGACCACTTCGTCAATCAAGCCGTATTCCTTCGCCTCGCCGGCGCCCATGAAGTAGTCGCGATCGGTGTCCTTTTCGATGCGGTCGAGCCCCTGACCGGTGTGCTTCTGCATGATTTCGTTGAGCTTCGCCTTCAGCCGCAGGATCTCCTTGGCGTGGAGCTCGATGTCGCTGGCCTGCCCGCCAAACCCGCCGGAGGGCTGGTGGATCATGATCCGGGAATGCGGGAGCGAATACCGCTTGCCCTTCGCGCCGGCAGCGAGGAGCAAGGCGCCCATCGAGGCCGCCTGCCCCATGCAGATGGTCGACACCTGACACTTCACGTACTGCATCGTGTCGTAGATGGCGAGGCCTGAGGTCACCGATCCGCCCGGGCTATTGATGTAGAGATTGATGTCCTTGTCCGGGTCCTCCGACTCGAGGAACAGCATCTGCGCGACGATGATGTTGGCCACGTCGTCGTCGACGGGAGTTCCCAGGAAGACGATGCGGTCCTTGAGCAGGCGGCTGTACAGATCGTAGGCGCGCTCGCCGCGGTGGGTTTGCTCGATGACGGTAGGGTACGGAATCATTGCCATGTTCTGAAACTCCGGTCGGCGAAAAGAGCTACTGGAAATTGGCTTTGGAGAGCAGGAAGGCGAGCGCTTTGTCCTGCCGCAGGCGGCCCTTCAGGGTGTCGAGCGACTCCTGCCGCTTGAACGCCGCGCGAACTTTCTCCGCGGGCTGTTTCAGCTCGCCCGCGAGCTTGTCGAAGTGCTTCGCGAGGTCTTCCTCGCTGGCCTCGATCTTCTCCTTCTCCGCGATGGCCTCGAGCAGCAGATAACCTTTCACTTCGAGCAGCGCACGCTGACGCAGCTCGTCGCGCATGCGGTCCAGGTTGAGCCCGAGCTGGCGCGGGTCGATGCCGCGGCGCATGAAGCCCTCCAGCATGCCCTGCAGCATCGCGTCCACGTTGCGCTCCACCAGCGCTGGCGGGGCCTCGATGGGGTTCTTCTCGGCCAGCGCCGTCAGCACGGCCTCGCGCTGGTCGCTCTCGGCGCGGTCCTTCTTCTGCTGCTCCATCTCGGAGCGGATCTTCGCGCGCAGGTCCGAGACGGTCTTGGGTTCCCCTCCGAGGTCCTGCACGAACGCGTCATCGAGGGCGGGCACCTCGCGCTTCTTCAGCCCGTTCACCTTGACCTGGAACCGCGCTTCCTTCCCGCGCAATTCCTCCACCGCGTAGTCGTTGGCGAAGGACACGGCGAGCTCGCGATTCTCGCCCACCCGCGCTCCCAGCAGTCCCTCGGCCTTGTTCTCCAGCAGCGAGCCGGGGGCGACTTCCAGCAGGACGCCCTCGCGCTTCGCCCCCCGCAGCGGAGCGCCCTCGACGAATCCCTCGTAGTCGGCGGAGACGAAGTCGCCTGCCTCGGCTACGTCGCGTCCTTCGATCGGCACGAACATGGCCTGGTTCGCGCGCATCTCCTCGATGCGCTCGTCGACCTGCGCGTCGGTGACCGTGGCGTCGATCCGGGTGACGCTCAGGCCCTCGTAGTCCTTGGGCTCGACGCGCGGCCGCACTTCGACCGTCGCCGTGTACTTGAACGGCTGGCCCACTTCCACCGAGCCGTTCTCGACCCGGGGAGGCGCCACCGGATCGAGCTGGTGCTCGGCGAGCGCCTCGTGGATCGAGCCCGTGACCAGCTTTTGCGCGACGTCCTTCTTCACGTCGTCGCCGAAGTATCGCTCCACCAGCCGGCGCGGCACGTGGCCCTGCCGGTAGCCCTTGAGCTTCACCGTGCGGGAGACGGAGGTGTAGGCGCGATCCAGCGCATCCTTCACGCGGTCCGGCGTCAGCTCCACCGAGACCTTCTTCACGACCGGGCTGAGATCCTCGACCCTGGACTGGACCACGGATGCGGCTCCTTGCACGAGCAAAGATGGTGCGAGAGGCGGGACTCGAACCCGCACGGGTTGCCCCACAGGCTTCTAAGGCCTGCGCGTCTGCCAGTTCCGCCACCCTCGCAAAGACATCCTGGCAGACCGCGGGTCATAGCGCCCGTGGCAGGCAGCGTCAACGCGGATCCCACATCTGATGCCCGGGTCGGGCCGGGTGGCAGGGGCGCCCACCGAAAACAATAGCGGCATCGCAAACAGTAGCACCGCAATTGATGCCGCCGCCGCGCCACAGCGATGCAAATCCAGGAACTTGGGAGGGGCTCATGGCTTGCAACACCCTTCCTGGCCATGACGAATCGCAACGCAGCTCGCGGATTCTCGTTGCTCGAAACGCTCATCGCGCTGGTGCTGGTCGGGCTCTCGATGACCGCGCTCCTGGTGGCCTTCGTCACCAGCGGCCAGTTCGGAGTCTTGAGCCGGCGGCAGGCGACGGCCCTGGCGCTGGCGAGCTCCATCGCCGGCCAGCTCAACTACGCGCCCTACGCGGACGCGCGACTGGCCAACGCCAACGTCCAGAACGACACCAACTTCGCCGACCCCGACGGCCTCTACGCGCAGCCTTCCTTGCCCACCGGCAACGACGCTCCCGACTCCACGCTGCCCCTGCAGAGCGTGGGCAACGAGAGCTACGAGGCCTACGTCAACGTCGTCCCCCGGATGGGCGACGGCAACTGGGATCCCACAACTCTGGAGATGGGCAAGGCCTTCGCCGTGATCGTGCGCTACCGGGTCGGCCAGAAGTTCATGCGCGCGGTGAGCCTCGGGTACCACTACAACCCGGCGGCGGTCGGGACCGGGACGATTCCCCTCCCCCTATGACCCGCCACCGTCTCCGCGGCTTCACGCTGATCGAGGTGCTGATCTCGGTCGCCATCCTGGCGTTCGTGGTCGCTGGCATCTCGCAGGTCTTGATCAAGCAGGGCCAGGCCTCCTCGGTGCAGGCAGGCCAGCGCGACCTGGAAGAGAGCGGACGGCTCGCGCTGCTCGAGCTCGGCCGCGCCGTTCGCCTGGCGGGATACGGCATCGACCCCACGGCCGCGTTCGACTTTGGCCGCTTCGCTTGCACGACGCCGGACACCCCGTCCACCTGCAACGGAGGAGGCCGCGATCGCACCGACGCGCCCGACGAGTTGGTGGTGGCCTGGCGCGATCCGAACTTCGCGCGCAAGGTCGCGGTGAAGACGGGCGCCGGGCCCTACACGATCACGCTCGATGCGGCGCTCACTGGCAGGGTGGACGCGGGGCGCATCGTCGAGCTTCTCTGCGACGGGGCGGAGAATGCCGCCTACGTCGCCGTCACTTCCACGAAGAATGCCGGAGCTACGGACCTGAGCGTCCGGGTCCTCACCGCCGCCGACGGCTACTTTCCCGCCGTCGACCCGTCGGATGCCTGCTACTCCACCTCCACGGTGCTCCTGGTGGAGCGCACGCGCTACTACGTCGCGAACGACGCCGACGGCGTGCCGGCGCTCTGGCGCGACCGCGGCCGCGGCGGCGCCGAGCTGCTCTTCCGCGGCATCGAGGACCTGCAGCTCAGCTACGACATCGGACAGCCCCCCGCGGGGTCGCGGTTCGCCGCGGGAGGCGCGAACGCGGTGTTGCCGCCCGGCTGCATCAACACCAGCGCCGACGGCGGCGGGACCTCGACCTGGAGCTTCGGATCCTGCGCGGGAGTGGGCGCGGCGCCCGACGAGACGATCACGCCCCCCAACTGGCGGCTGGACGCGTACGACGCCGCGACCCGCTACACCGGCCATCCGGCAAACATCCGCAACGTGAACGTCGTGGTGGTCGCCCGGGCTTTGCGCGCCTCACCCGACGGCAGCGGCGACGAGCTTCCGGCCTTGCTGAACCGGCCGGCCCGCATCCGCGACACGTTCCGCCGCGCGGTGCAGACGCTGTCCGAACAGCCGCAGAACCTGCTCAGCCGGGCCAACATCCTTCCGCCCGTCTTCCCCGGTTCCACCAACGTCGGAGGTGGATGATGCGCCCCCACCGTGGCAGCGCCTTGCTCGCCGCACTCATGGTCATCGGGGTGCTCGCCCTGGTCACCGTCGCAACCTTGCGGCTGGCCAACATCAGCAAAGGCCAGTCGGCCAAGGATGCCCGCGCGCTCAGCCAGGCTGCATGCGTCGATGCCGCCCGCCAGTACCTGATCGGCCGCCTCCGGCTGCTGAGCAAGTTCCCTCTCACCGAGCTCACCTTCGACCAGGCGATTCCCGTCGAGAACGGGACGCGTCACATCTACAGCGGGCACGTCCGCCAGCAAGCCGGCAACGGCACCTTCAGCGGTGCCCTTCCGATCATCAAGTCCGTCCGGGGAGTCGCGGCTTCGAAGGTCGGCGGCGCGAAGTCGGGCAACCGCGACCTGAGCAACACCATTGCGCCGCCGACGCTCGGCGGAAAGCCCTACCAGGTGGTGGTCGCCTGCAGCGATCCGGTCGCCGGCGACCTCGAGCTGGAATTCAGCTTCCGCTACGGATTGTGAGGAGACCATGAGACTCCGCCAACTGCGCCTTCCCGCGCTGCTGATCGGCGTTCTGATGCTCGACGCCACCCTGGACGCTCCGCGTCCGGCGACGGCGGCGGCGTGCGCCCCCGGGGACTGCCTGACCAACAGCGCGGTCAACAACCGGGTGCAACCCACCAGCGTCAACGCCGACGACAAGGGCGACGTCACCTTCTTCGCCTCTCAGTCGGGCCAGCTTCCCAACGTAGTGTTCGTGCTCGACAACTCGACCTCGATGTACGAGCTGCCCTACGACGTCGCGGCCTACCCGAACTCGGCGTGGACCAGCAAGGGGCAGACCCCGAACGGCTGCGGCACGGTGACCACGACTGCGCCGTCGGGCTCGGGTTGCACGGGCACCACGTTCACCCAGACCGCGACGAGCTGCGGAAACAACACCTATTTCGCCGGCCTGAAGGACTCGGGCAACCTTCCCTACAGCAAGAGCAAGACGTACGCCGCGCCTGATCCCTGGTACGACGGCACGCACGGCACGTCGGCCTTCTTTACCAACAACAGCGCCTACAAGTTCTTCGAGTGGGCGGTATCGCCCCCGGCAGCGGGAGGTACCGCCAACGGCGGGCCCATCACGTTCACGCCCGCTGTCACGGTCGGCCCCGGCACCGTCAGCGGCGCGATCAACAACTACTGCAACGGTCTTGGCAACACCGCGGCCAGCGGCGGCAAGGGCGGTACCGGGGTCAATGCCTGGACCATGACCCAGCGCCAGCGCTGCCAGCAATGTATCGACGAGGTGGGCTACTACATCGCCCCCGGAGCCAGCGCCAACGAGAGCAACACCAACAACATCGTTTTCAAGGGCAACTGGCTCAACTTCTTTCCGCCCAAGTACCTCGTCGCGCGCAAGGTGTTGACCGACTTCATCACCAGGCAGTCGACCACGCCCACGCCGGTCCGCATCGGCGTCGTCACCTATGATCCCCAGAACGTCAGCGCTCTCGACGTTCCCAGCACCAGCACAGGCTTCGGGGGTGGCCGTCATGACGGTGGTGCCTTCGTCTCATCCGGAATGATCCCCGATTGCAGCGTCGTCACCTGGACTGGTTCGACGACTGCGACCCAGCAGACCAACCTGATCACTGCCGTGCGCGGCATCTCCTGGGGCAGCACCGGGTCGCCGATTGCGACGCCGCTGGCGGAGGCGGTGTTCAACGTCGGCCAGTTCTTTACCGGCGGCGACGCTCTGTGGAAGACCGCGTTTACCTCTGGCTCGAGCAACATCTGGTTGAAGTCCGGGTTCACCGCTCCCACCGGGGCCAACAAACCGCTCTGCGTCGCCTGCCAGGTGAACGCGATCGTGCTGATCACGGACGGTGAACCTTACGGTGACAACAACCTTCCCCAGAAGTTCCGCGACAACAAGATCCAGTGCCCCCGCACGCCCTCGACCGCGCCCGATCCCTGCGGCACCGACCAGGGCAACTCGACTCCCAACCTGCTCGACGACGTCACCAATTACCTCGCCACCACCGACCTGGCCGTCGACGACGTGACCAAGCCGGAAACGATCGGCATCCAGGACGTGATCACGTTCGTGATCGGAATGGGCCTCAAGGTGCCCCTGCTCGACAATGCAGCCAAGTACGGCAAGACCACCGCCGCCATGCGTGCGGACAACGCACAGGACCTCCAGGACGAGGTGACCAGCGCCGTGGTCAACATCGTTGCGCGCGCCACCGCCTTCTCCTCCACCGCCATCCAGACGCTCGAGGTGGGCACCGGTTCCACCGCATACGTGCCCCGGTTCATCCCTGGCTCGCCGACCGACGCGCTCTGGGAGGGACATCTCTTCCGGTTCGACCTCTTCAACGAGTTCGTCGCCGGCGTCGATCTCGACAAGAACGGAAACCTGGACGGCGTTTTCCTGGTCGACAAGGACGGCGACATCGTCACCGAGGACGACAAGGGCGCCTTCCACAAGCAGAAGAACAACGCGCCAGCCGTTCCTGTCTGGGACGCCGGCGTGCAACTCGGCGCCATGCCCGCGGCCAACCGCAAAATCTACACGGCCCTTTGGGACAGCACGACCAGCAAATGGAAGACCATCGCCTGGCCGACCTGGGACGGGACCGGCAGCCCTCCGGCCGACTTCGCCTCCGTGCGGGACTTGCTCGGCATCGACGGCACCAACCCCGACGTGTGTGCCCAGATCAAGAGCTCGATGGCCACGCCCATCCCCGCCGCTTACCTCTCCTCCACCAGCACCTTCGATCGCGATCACTGCGCCAAGGCGATCATCGACTACGTGCGCGGGTACAACATCCTCAACGAGCTGACGACCAGCACTTCGGTGACCGCCAACCGCGCCCGCATGCTCGGCGACATCTTCCACTCCTCGCCGGTGGTGGTCGATCCGCCCGTCGACCAGTTCATCTGCAACCTGGGCTTGCACGCGCAATGCGTGTCGACGCTCTACCAGTACGACACCAATCAGCCGGTGGCCCGCCCTGACGGCACCACTCCGAGCGATCAGTACACGGTTGGCACCACGACCGTCACCGCGTACGAGAAGTACTGGCAGGACCATGAGACCCGGCAGCGCGTCGTGCTCGTCGGCGCGAACGACGGCATGATCCACGCATTCGACGCCGGGTCGCCGACCGCATCGCCACCCGTGCTCAACCCCAACGTCGGCTTCCGGCAGGTGGTCTACGACAGTGGAACCGGCAACGAGCTGTGGGGCTTCATCCCGCCCGATCAGCTCGCGCGGCTGTGGCTGATGATGCGCGACGGCCACCAGATGTACATCGACGGCGACATCATGGTGCGGGACGTATGGGTGGACGGCGTCAAGAACGACAAGGGCACCACGTCGTTCGTCAACAAGCCGCTCGTCAAACAGGACGTCGAGTACCACACGGTCGCCGTGGTCAGCGAACGCCAGGGCGGGAGCCACTTCTTCGCGCTGGACGTGACCGATCCGACCACGCCGAGCATGCTCTGGGTCTATCCGCTTCCTTGCAGCGACGAGGAAGCGATGTTCGGTCAGACCTGGGGCCAGTTCTCGCCGCGCCCGCCGCCGATCGGCGCCGTCATGCTCCAGACCAGCAACACGGCGGGTCCGGCCAACTACGGATTCGATCACACCGAGGAACGCTATGCCGTCTTCCTCAACGGCGGGCATAGCCCTTACCTGAACCGCGGGCGGCTGGCGGCGCTGCTGGACGTGTACAGTGGCGCGCCGCTGTTCCTCGCCAAGTACGACACCGCCAGCAGCGCGAGTCAGCAGTCCAAGGCCATGCGCTTCGGCTTCCCCGCCACCGGGGCATTGGTGGATTACGGAACGGGAAACAGCTTCACGCCGGACGGGTTCTTCGACACGGGCGTGATGAGCGACGAAGGCGGCCAGATCTGGGCCTTCCGCTTCGGCGTGCCGGGCCACATCGACAGCACGACCAACCGGGTGGACAACTGGACCTTTGGCCGCGCTTACGAGCCGAACACGTCGGCCAGCGACGACTCCCGCTACCACCAGCCGATCTACACCATCGCTGCGACGACGGTGCAGGAGGACACGGGATGGCTGCGGGCCTTCGTCGGGAGCGGCGACCGCGCCCACGTGCGTTCGCAAAACGGAGGCGACTGCCGGCCGGACGACCCGATGAGCTGCATTTCCGCCGGCTGCAGGGTCACGACCTCGCTGACCCTGAACAACGGGACGGGAAAGTACGCCAGCGACTTCGGCAGCACGAGCACCACCAGCGCCTCCTCGCCGACGCTCACCTCGCCCACGCAGACGATCTCGATCACGAGCAACGCCTGCAACCAGGCGACGGTGAGCGAGACGGTCACGGTGGCGGGGTGCCCGGACTCCACCATGAGCTTCACCGACTCGCTCAGCTTCTCCTGCACCGGCTCACCGCTGGCTTGCACCGAGGTGGGATTCCCCCAGCCGACGCCGAACAAGAACCGGAACTACACGACCACGCCGCCGGTGGGGCTCAATACGTTCGTCTCCGTGCCCGTGCTCGCCGACACGGCGAAGCCGCGGCGCATGACCAAGACGGACGGCACGACCGACGACGGCAAGGCGTACGACACCAATCGCTATACCGCCAGCGAGCTGGTGGACGTCACCAACACCACCGCCGACTCGACCGGGAAGGTGACGTCCGTCACCGCGCCCGCGGCGACCAGCAGCGCGCCGGGCTGGCTCATCAAGTACCCGACCATCGACGAGAAGACGGTGACCAGCTCCACCATCCTGGGCGGCTGCGTCCTCTGGAACACCCTGCTTCCCTCCGGGGGGACCGTGGGCTGCGCCTCGGCGGGAGCCAACACGGCCACCGCCTACCAGGCCGACCCCTTCACCGGCGCTCCCACCTGCGCGTCCTCGTTCATCGCGGGAAACAACTTCCAGCGCAAGACCACTCGCAGCGTCCTCTCTCCGCCGCCCGAGCCCGCCGCGGCCGTGGCCCTCGGGGCCGGCGGCTCTTCGCTGCGGTTGTCGATGCTGGAGATCCAGCCGGGCGCCAAGGAAGTGGAGCAGACGACGGTAGGGACCTCCACGGAGCTGTTGCAGATGATCTACACGTTGCCGCTCACCTACGACCAGCACGTCTGCAGGCACGTGGATCCGCTGAAGTGCAATTGAATCAGCGGGCGACTCCGACGAAGAACGAGTCGCGCCGTTGCCGAGCTAGCGGGCAGACGCCGCTCCCGGAGGGTGGCGCTCTGGGTCTGTCGGCCCGCGCGTGCTAAAAGCGAGCCTGGTTCGCTGGTGGTGCTCCAGGACTCAACCATCAGGTCCAGCTTCCGGGGAAGCTGGCCGCGTCAAGGCCCGACGATGGCAACTGCGATCCAGGCCAGCCCGACCGATGCGCAACTGCGCGCAAGATACGCCGAGCTGGCGCGCGAGCATGCCCGGCTGGTGGCGCGGCTCGAACGCCGGGGGACGGACGGTCTCGCGAACTTCCGGTTGGGCTCCTTCAGCCCCACGCTCCCGGCGCTCGCCACGGTCCTGGAACAGAAGATCGAGGCGAGCAACGGCCGCTTTGCGCAGCTGGAGCGGTCGATCAAGGGCCGGCTGGTGCCGGTGGAACCCATGAGCGGGACGGCGCACCCGGACCTGCGCTCCCTGATCCTCGCTCAGGCCGCGCACCTGATCAGGGAGCGGCAACAGGCCAGCGAGATCTGGTTCCGTGACGCCGGCTCCGGAGCCATCGTCTCGCTTCGCCTGGAGCGAAATCTCGAGGCGGGCGGGTCGGTGGTGCTGGCGACCGCCGAGGACGTCACCGATCACCTGCGCCGCGATCAGGAGCTGGTCCGGAGCCGTGACGCCGTCCTGCATCGCGAGCGGCTGCGCGTGTTGGGAGAGCTGGCGGCTTCCATCGCCCATGACCTGGGCAACACGCTGCGCGGTGCCAGCTTCCAGCTCACCGCGCTGCGCCAGGACTCGCTTCCTGACGAGAAGCGCGCCGACGCCCTGAAGGTCGTCGCCCAGCGGATCGAGATCGTCTCCGAGGCGATCGCGCGCTTGCACGATTTCGCGCGGACCGGGACGCTGGCCCTCAGCGCGGTGCGGCTGGACCGCATCGTTGCGCAGGCCGCTGCGCTGGTGGAGGTCGACTTCCAGAATTCGGCCGTGCCGGCGAACATCCGGATGTCGATCGCCGATCTGCCTGCCGTGCGCGGCTCGGTGTCCGAGCTGTCGCTGCTCTTCGTCAACCTGCTGCGCAATGGGCGCGACGCGATGCCGAAGGGCGGGACGGTGACCATCACCGCCCGCCAGGAAAGGAAGTGGGTGGTCGTGACCGTGGCCGACGAGGGACGGGGAATCTCCCCCGAAGTCCGAGGCCGGCTGTTCGAGCCGTACTTCAGCACGAAGGGATCGCGAGGCACCGGTCTCGGGCTCTGGCTCGCAGCCGGGACCATGGAGCGGCTGGGCGGCAGCATCGAGGCGGTGAATCGTCCGCGCCGCGGCACCCTGTTCGTGCTCAAGTTCCCGATCGAGAAACCTCGAGATGGGACGGCCGCCGCTCGTTAAGCGGCTTCGCGAATGTCCGGCGGGCAGGGAATTTGTTGAACCACGGATCCGGAGCGCCTGCGCGACCAGAGTCCTGGGCCGATACGAAATACGGGGCGCTACGCAGTACCCTTTCTTACGTGGCGGATGTAAGGAAGGTCCATGACGACCCTTCGCGTAGCGCTCGTAGACGATCATCTGCTTTTTCGCGAAGGCCTTCGTGCGATGCTCGCCAGCGCCAAAGACATGGAGATCGTGGCAGAAGCCTCCAATGCGCAGGAGGCCCTCCCCGCCGTCCGCGCCTCCCAGCCGGAGGTGGTCGTGCTCGACGTGATGTTGCCGGGCATCAGTGGAATCGGCGTAGCCCGCGAGTTGTTGCGCGACGATCCCAACCGTCGCGTGCTGGCCTTGAGCATGGTCGCCGACGAAGCGCACGTCGCGGACGCCCTGCAGGCGGGCGTCCTGGGCTACGCCTGCAAGTCGCAATCGGCCGCGGAGGTGATGGACGCCATCCGCACCGTGGCGCGCGGCGAGACCTACCTCGCGCCGCAGGTGTCCGGGTTCGTGGTCTCGGACTACCGCAGGCTGCGGAACGGCGGGGAAGGCGCCCGCTCGCCCCTGGCCACGCTCACCGCGCGCGAGCGCGAGATCTTCGAGCTCTGCATCCAGGGGAATCCCACCGCGCAGATCGCCCGGCAGCTCTGCATCAGCCCGCGCACCGTCGAGACGCATCGCGGGCGCATCCTGCGCAAGCTGAACGCGCACTCGGCAGTGGATCTGGTCCGCCTCGCTGCCCGCTGGGGGCTGCTCGCGCAATAGGCGCGCTTTCCAGCGTTGAACGGCGCTCTTGAGCGATACTGTCACGCAGGCGGGCGCACCGCCTGCGGAGGCGGCGATGCGGGTGCTGGTGACGGGCGGGGCGGGGTACGTCGGCAGCGGCGTCGTCGAAGAGCTCATCCGCTCAGGTCACTCGGCGATCGTGTACGACAGCCTCTACAAGGGCCATCGCGAGGCAGTGCACCCGGAGGCGGAGTTCGTGCACGCAGACCTGTTCGATGCGGCCGCGCTGCGAGGCGCGCTGGGGAAGACGGACGCGGTGATCCACATGGCTGCCGATGCGCTGGTCGCGGAATCGGTCCGGGAGCCGGCGAAGTACTACCGGAACAACGTCGTGGCCGGGCTCACGCTGCTCGATTCGATGCGCGAGCGCGGGGTGCGCTCGCTGGTGTTTTCTTCGTCCGCGGCTGTGTACGGCCAGCCCGCGAAACAGCCGATCGAGGAGAGCGATCCCAAGGCGCCGACCAATCCGTATGGAGAGACGAAGCTCGCCTTCGAGAACGCGCTGCGCTGGTACTCCTCGGCTTACGGGTTGCGATCGATCAGCCTCCGCTACTTCAACGCGGCCGGCGCCACCGCCCGTTGCCGCGAGCGCCACGACCCGGAGACGCACCTGATCCCGCTGGTGCTGCAGGCTGCCCTGGGCCGGATCCCCGCGGTCACCGTCTTCGGAACAGACTACCCGACTCCGGACGGCACCTGCGTCCGCGACTACATCCACGTCAGCGACCTCGCGCGTGCCCACGTGCTCGCGCTGGAAGCGCTCGCCTCCGGCCACGCAGGCGGCGCGTACAACCTGGGCTGCGGCGGCGCCGGTTACTCGGTGAAGCAGGTGATCGACGTCGCGCGGGCGGTCTGCGCGCGCGAGATTCCGGTGCGGGTCGGACCGCGCCGCGACGGGGACCCGGCCGTCCTGGTGGCCAGCCCGGACCGGATCATCCGCGAGCTGGGCTGGCGCCCAGGCCTGCAGGATCTGGGTGCGATCGTACGCTCGGCCTGGGAGCCGCTGCGCGGCTGATCCTCAGGGGGCCGAAGGCTGCTGACGGTCCCAGATCTTCTGATCCAGCGCTTCCTGGATCCAGATCAGGTGCCGCTCCTCGTCGGACCAGTTCTGCCGGATCACGGCCTTGGCCGATTCAGGCAAGTCCTCGAGATCCCCGGCGGCCTGGTACTTCGCGTTGGTCAGGTTCTCGTTCGCCAGCATCGCCATCAGCGCGCTTCGCGTCCCATGGCTGGTGACGGCGGTGAACTTCTCGATGAAGAAGCCCTTCATGTCCGTGCGCACGTCGGGCGTCTCACCCAGCTTCCGCAGCTCCTCGGACAGGTCGCGGACATGACGTCCATGATCCGCCCGGAACCCCCGCAGCTGGTCGGCGACGAAGTCGTGGTCGCAGGCGCGGATCGCCTGGTCGTAGGCCATGATGGCGTCCATGTCGAGGTGGATGAGGTCCTGCATCGCGTCGATCGATGACCTGGCCATCGCGTTCTCCTCCGCAAGAGGTGCGAGAGTTTACGTGCCGGGAGGCCGCACGGCGTCCGCCCCATTGCGTACCCGACCGATCGGTCCGCTTGCCCGCTCAGCGCCACCGCGCACGGCCAAGGGTCCGCCCACTTTTGGGACGGACGCCCTATTGAACCCGGACCAGTCGCGGCCCTATGGTGCGCTCCCGATGATTGAGATCGACCAGCTGTCGGAGATCTGCGACGTCGGTTTCGATGAAGGAGTGTTCGGGTGCGCTCAGCCTGCATCGGTGATCTTCCACATCGGCCGCGATCGCCAGGTCACAGTCGCGCGCTGCGCGTTTCACGCGCGGAACTTCCGTCGAGCGCTGAAGGCGACCCTGAGGGGCATCTCCTGGATGGAGCAGCGGTTGCCTGTCCGGGCCGGCGTCGTTGAGAGCCTGACCGCAACGCCAGTGCTGCTCTGCTAGGCCGACGGCTGCCTCATCATCCATGCTGAGCCAGACCACCCGCCTCTTTCGCTGTACTGACGTCAGATCGAGCGCCTTCGAACTCACGTCGTTATGCCGCTCGCTGGATTTGCGGGCGAGTGACCTGCTCATGACGCAGTGCGGCCCGTCCCGGAACGAGTTGAAGATTGAACACTGGACCCCCGCTGGCGGTGGGGCGGAGACTTTAGCTCGCGGGTTGCAAGAGCCGGGTTCCATTGGCCCGCGCCCAAGTGAAAGGCCCTGGTACTTCCCATAACCGGTGAGCAAGGACCGCGGGCGCAATCGGCGTGCGCGATGGCAAGAGTGATTCAGTCGCGCATCTTCTAGCATCTTCAAGAGGAGGAACGGTCATGAGAGGCAAGCCGATTCGCAAGCGGAAACGGCTGCCCCGGAAGCAGTTGGAGGCAGAGCTGGTGAAGCAAGCTGCGATGAGGAAGCTCCAGGAGCTGGTCGACGAGAACTTCGCTCCTGCGCTGACGAACCGAAGAGTGGCCCTATCTTCCTCGCAGGCGTTCCTTCTCTAGGCGCGCGGCGACTCGCTGTTGCTGCAGCGTCATGACTTCAGCGAACGTTGGGGCATCTGTTAGGAGACGCTGCATGTGTCCAGCGCCACCGTTTCGAGATCGATCACGGCTTGATCTGGATCCTGCTTAGGGCTGAGAAACCGGTGCCCATGGATGATGGCGTTTCGGCGCCGGTAGTGCTCCTCGAGTCGCTCGTGGGATGGCAGTTCCGCTCGATCTTTCAATACGAGGGAGATCCCTTCCGCGAATTGGTTCGCACTCTTGCCGCTCTCCGTCTGAAGCACCGTCTCGATTGCGCGGCAGAAAAGCTCGTATCTGTCGTCGTCGTCGAGGCGCTCGCACGCGTTGGAGAAGGACCACACGGCGTGCGCCATCTGTTCGTGCTTCCCGTTCCAGTCGTCGAGCACGGCGGCGACGCGTGGAAAGACAGTTGCCCAGAGCAGGGGATCAACGATCGGCAGGCCCCGTTTCGCATTTGCGAACCAGGCGTCGTATCCGACTTGCCGCCTCAGCGCTCGTTCGCCCCCGTCAGTGACTGACTCGATCACGAGAAATCTCGTCACCGGTCCATACGCGAAGGCGATGGCCAGCGCTAGACGAGAGAAGTCGAGGACGCGCTGGATCGTGTCGGTCTCCGTCGTCGCGTGCCCGCGTTCGAGCCCCGGCGTCTCCATCGAGACGATGAGCGTCGGGAGATCGTACGGCTCGAGCGCGATCCCGCCGTGCAGTCTTCGGATCTGGTCATTGGGCGCAGGCCGAGAGAACTCGTCCGGCGGCCCGGCGACGACGTTGGGCGCGAGCTCGGCGACGCCAACGCCTCGTGGCCAGTGGGCGCCATGGAAAGCCAAGTATCCCCTCATCGGCATCGGTCACCTTCCCTATGCTTGGGCGGTCCAACTGTGGTCGTATCGGCGCATGGTGCGCACCGCCAGCGTGCTCGCTTCTGAGAGCGTGGGGGATCGACGGAGATCCGCGTTACTGGTAGAAAGATCACTCTCACGTGGCGGGGGCGGTTGAGGGCGGCAAAGGGGCTGCGCACTATCCGCAACTGAGGCGCCAGATGACTCCCACCACGACAAACCGCACGGCGATCGAGAGAGCTGTCGATCTCCTGCTCGTCTTGTGCGCTGCCGAGGTGTGCCGTGCGATCCAGGTGCGGCCCGGGCTAACCGTGCTGCAGAAGGTGTTCTTCGCACTGAAGCGAGGGGCGCAATCACGCGCACCTCACCACGAATACGTCCGGTATTACTACGGACCGTACAGCCATTCGCTGGCCGCCGACCTGGCGCTGCTGCGCGCGCAGGGGTTCGTTGACGTCTTCACCTTCGAGGCCACGTCCCGCGGGAGCGAGATCGCCCGGCATTATCGGCAGCTGCTCGAGCCTGAGAACCTTGATGTCTTCACGGCGCTCGATGAGTCCATGAAGATGCGCGCCGGATGGACCGCCGAGGCCGCCAAGCGCGAGGCTTACAGGATCACGGTTGTCGTCGACGGCAAGCCCGTAACCGTACGCGAAGCCCGATTCGGTGCGCCGCTGCATGCCGGAGGCGGGGACCGTGCATCGTTCCGGATCTCCAGCGATGTTGCCTTGGATCTCATTACGGACCTCAGCTTGTCCGCGTCCGACTTCGAGGCGACGAAGCGTGCGGGCCGCACCGTCGAGTTGGCGGATCTCGAACCGCTGCCCACTCACTGAAGACACCGGGTGCTGTTCCATCCCTCGGAGCAGGCTTGGCAGCTGCTCAGCGCGGAACGCGCTCGCGGCGGCGCGGAGTACGCGACCCTATGGCGGAACCTGCGCGAGATCTTCGCGGAACCCGATCGAGGGGAACCGACCAGAGTCGCCGGTGCGGAACCCGGCGATCTGGCGCATCGCTGCGACCGCTGGCGCCTGGTCTATGGTCGTTCCGCGGACGGCACTATTGAGCTACGCCGGATCGTCAAGCTGATCGCGTTTTGAGCGGCAGCACGCTCACTGACGCGCGCAAAGGGCTGCCGATGCGGAGGGACTGGACGTAGGCAAGGCGTGCAACAGCGCGCGCCGCCGCCGGCGAGGCGCGCCCTCTTGGAACCCTGACGCGACCCTTGACGCTGGCAAGGGCACGAGCCTGAGGCGAAAAAGCGAAAAGCCCGCCATCCTCACGGAGTAACGGGCCTTTCTTGAGTGAGAGCGGAAGGAATCGAACCTTCAACCTATGGATTAAGAGCCGGGGGCCTTTTCGCCTGCCCGTCGAGAATCCGGGCGGGAGGGCGGCCCGGATCGGCCCGGATCGGCCCCAAACTCTGGCATAACTCTGGAACGGGTAGGGGGCCCGGCCCTCTCGTCTAGTCTCCGTCGTGGCCGTTGGGGAAGCGCAGCCCGCGCACCTCGGCTACCTCGGCCTGCAGATCACGCGCTGGCGATGTTGGTGTTGCATCGCTTGAGGCCCGGGGCCGCCGCCGCTTTTGGCGGTTCAATCCCTCTACTTCGATCCGCTCCAGCTCATCCACAGGCACGCGGAGCCTCCCCCCGACCCTCACCACCCGCACGTCACCGCGCCTGATGGCCGGCAGCAGCGTACGGGTCTTGGAGACTCCCAGCACGCGGGCCGCCTCGACCAAGCTGACAGGAGCGGCGAGCTCAGGCGGGCGCCTGCGGAGCAGCGTTCCGACCTGCTTGGAGAGCGCGTCGATCCTCTCCGCGAGCGAAGGCCCGAAGTACTCTCTCCGCTCTCGTCTTTCCTCCATGGCGATCAGCTCGAAGGTGAGCTCGTCGAACGCCGCGCCCGGATGGGCCAGCTCGAAGGCCGCGCGGATCTCGTCGGCAGTCATCGTCTGCGGCTTGTACGGTTGACCCACGGATTTCGGTGGGCCCGGCAACGGAATTCATGGAGGCGTCTAGTTGGCGCGTTCCACATTTCGTTCAACGCAGCTATTGGCACACGATCATCTCGCGATGATCGTGTGCCACGCACAGAAAAAAGGGGTCGAGACGCACAAGTCCTCTCCCAAGGGGAAGCCCATGGCGAAGGTGGACAATGGACCGTCCTTCATCATCGCGGAGAAGGTGGCGCCCGAGGCAGTGCGCTGGCTGTGGTACCGCACCGAAAACGGGTCCCAGACCCGCGCCCCAGATCCGGCGTATAGTAGCGACTTCACCTGCTCCTGCTGCAGCACTTTTCCCGCTCGTTTCTGGTGCGAGCGGCTATTGCGGGGGGACCGTGATCGGGGGAAACCTGATCGATTTCGCGTTCTCGAAGTTCTCGCCATCCTCCCAGCACTTCACGCCGAACGGTCTCTTCGGCGCCTTCCCTTGCCGCGTCATCAGCTCCATGTACCGGCCCGTCGCTTGTATCTTGTCGTCGGCGGTGACCTTGGCGTGCGTCGTCCCGGCCGCGTCGCCTTCCATCTGGCAGTTGTACTCGGGCATGCGACTCTCCTCCGAGCGGCGCTCGGTATCACTTCCTCCGCATTGGTCAAGCGCCCGCGAAAAAATCCGCGATGCACGTCCCCTAGGTCAGAAGGGTCTGGGGGCAGGTTCCACATGGGTGCTCTCCATCGGGAACAGCTGCACACCCAGCACCCAGAACCGAAGCAGGTTCAACGGGTTGAGCGCTCCTCGGACGTAGCCGATGGCTGTATGACAGCGGGGGTTTGCTGGTCGCCGCGGTTGTGCTGGTCACCATCGCTGCACGTGCACATCTCGCCTGTTGATGTTGTCGGCCTGCACGAGATGGGCTGCATGAAGTGCGTTACCTGCACGGGCTGTATTACGGTCATCGCATGACCACAGCGCCTTCCTCGACCACGTTCTCCGTCCGTCTGGACCCCGAAGATGAAGTCCGCCTGCACCAGCTCGCCGCTCGATGGCACACCACCCAGAGCGACGCCGTCCGCCGTCTGTTGCGCGCGGTGGAGCAGGATGCTGCCCTGCACGCGGTGGAGGTGGCCAGCTGGCCCAAGGAGCTGCCGCAAGCCATGCGCTACCGGGTGGTCCACGACGCTACGGTGCCCATCAACATGGGGGTCGGGGCGCCCGTGCCCCACGAGTTCAAGGTCAACCAGATCGTCGACAGGAATGGCTTCGCGCCCGTTCACGTGGAGCACCTGCACGCTCGCGGGGTGCTGCTGGAGCCCTTGGCCGACTGAGGTTGCACGTCAGACCCCCGTGCTAGGTTCCGCGTTCGTGGATGTGCACGAACAGGAGGCACGCAAATGGTCTCGACCGCGTTCGTTTTCGTCTCGACCCTAGCCGCCAGCGATCCGACGGTAGAGTACGTCGTCATGCAGGGGCTCGTGCTGAACAATCCGGAGACCCACGGCGAGCCGAAGAAGGGGGAACCCCTGAGCTCGTGGCTCCGGGCTGGCTGGAAGCTGAAAGGCGTTAGCGGGTGGTCCAACCACGGGGCGGTGTTTCACCTCGAGCACGACAAACGCTGAGACCCATCACCCGGGACGGGGCCACCGCTGGCGGTCTAGGATCGCCGCCCGTCAAGCGGAACCTACTTCGTCGCAGACTTCTTCTGCTGGCGCGCAGCCGTCGCTTTCGAGAGGCGATGAGGCAGCTCGAACATCTGCGTGAACACGCCCGTCGTGAACTCGATCAGGCTGCTGGCTTCTTCCTTCGTGATGGGCTCCGCGTGGGCTGCATCGTTGCCGATGTACCGCACGTGATCGGCCGCCTCCTTCCACTGTGGCGAGAGCACCCGGTCAGGCAGCGCCTTGATCTCGTCGCCCAGCCGGTCTGTAGGGGCCTTCACTGAATTGGTGCTGAGCTGCGAACGAACGGCTCCCTGCAGGACACGCCGCCCTACCAGCGCTGCCGCAATGTAGAACTGCGACTCATAGCAACGGAGCGCCTCAGTCAGTTCCTCGCCCAGCTGATACGGGACACCATCCCTCACGTACTTTGGCAAGGCAGGTGGCTGCACCGTCACCCGGTAATGATCCACGTCGAAATCAAACTCCTCCCATGGCGCATTGGTCCCGTAGTTCACCTCGATCATTGAGGCGTGCCGACAGCGGTCGTGTACGCAAACGGCACTGAGATAATAGACCGACCACCCCTCCTCGTAGTCTTGCAGCTGCGACACGAGGTCGAGGTCGGACGACGTTGCTTGCAGGCACCCCGGACAACGGTACGTAAGGCGTGCATCGACCCCCGGCCGGGCGTCTCTCGAAAGCCTCAGCTTCTCCAGCATGGTCACTAGGCTAGCACCGACGCACGGGGGAGTGTCGGGTGGATGTGCTACGACTCCCGCCATGGAGAAGCGCATTTGGAAGGGGACGAAGGGCTCCTACTCGATCCAGTCCGAGAAGAAGGCGGACGGACGGATACGCGCCGAGGCATGGGGGCCGCTAGGTGCGAGCGGCAAGGCGCAATCCAACGAACGGTTCACGTGGAAGGAGGCGGAAAGCGAGGAGCAGGCAGAAGAGCTGCTGATCGCGGAACTCCAGCGCCGCAACGCTTAAGCGCGGGCGGAACCACACCTACGTGTCGAGGAAATCCCATTCGTCGCCCAGTACCCACCTGAGCGCCGACAGCTTGCCGTTGAGCATGCCCCACTCGAACTTGGTCCAAGGGCCGAGGTTCTTCTTCCCGTACTGCTTCTCTTTGCGCTTGGCAGCGGCCCGCGCCGTCTTCAACAGAGCCGGATCAGGGTGGTCCTCGCCTGCCTCGATCTTCTGCAGCCATTGCTGGTGCCGGTCGTACCAAATCTTGTCGTAGAGCTCCTTCTCTTCGGCGAGGATCTCACGCGTGCTGCGCAGGGGCTCTTCGTACAACCCCTGCCGACGAAGAAAGGCGACCCTGCGCGCAGTGAGTCGCCGCAGGTCCGGGTTCTCCCAGACCTTGATCTTGAACGGCGGCCGCCTGTTCCGCCGGTACTCGTTGAGGAAGTCCTTCGACGAGTTCGACAGGAAACCCGAGGCGATGAATAGCGCCACGGCGGGGCGTTCGGCCTCGGCCCAAGCCAGCAGGTTCTGCAGCTCTCGTGCTGGGACCCCCGCTTTGTAATGCTTGCAGTCCACGAACCACGTCTCTAGGTGGACGGCCCCGTCGATGTCCCTGCGCTGCTCTTGGGCCACGATGTCCCGGCCGCGGTCGGCGGGGCTGGTCTTCTTGCCAGTGCCCTTTCGCCAGTCGATGTTGACGAAGTTCAGCTCTTGCAGCAGGTCACGGCAGAACTCTTCGAAGGTGGTATCGCTTAGCCGGTCGAACGAAAGGGAGCGTCGCACGCGAGCAGCGTACTACACCGGGGTCCAGACGTTCGCCGCCAGCCGTGCACCGAGTAGAAGCGCTGAGTGGCGAGCACCAGTGGCGGCGCCGGGTAAACGATCATTCTTCGTCCGCGGAGTCGAAGGCCCGGGGCAGGATCCGAGCCTGCTTGGGTCCGCTCACCAGACCCCAGACGCGGTTGGCGTCCGCCAGCACTTCTTTCACGAAGGCAGTATCCGGAAGCGATGGCAGCGGCGCACCATGCCGATTGCCGAAAGCGATGAAGAACGACAGGAAGGTCTGTTGCAGCAACGCGCCGGAGCGAGCGATCCGCGCAGCGAGTTTGTGACAGCGCTCCCGCCCTTCGTGGGTGTTCAGATCAAACCCCTCGTCCTCGTCCAAGCGGTGGATCAGGGTGTTCCGGTCGATTACGAACTGGTCGAGGATCCCAGCGAATTTCTCGTCCAATGTTACTTGCTCGCGCAGCGCCCTTACCAGTGTTCCCAGCGTCTTTCGGCGAGCCTCATTTTCCAGCCGCATGAAGTCGTCAACGGAGAAGGATTCAGCACCGAAGATCACGTGCATCGTCTGACCCATGTGGCGTTCGGTGGTCTGCGCCATCACCATGGCAAACCCGAGCGCCGCGAACAGATCCCACAGTCCCTCGGGCAGGGGCGTTTTCTCTTCGGTCATTCGCGGGAGCTTACACGGACTAAATCACTTCGCGGGAGAAGCATACTTCTGTGACATGTGCTCCATCTCGTAAACGAGGCGGAGAAGCTCTGCGGTAAGCATCACAGTGCTCTCTGCGCGCGCCCGGTCCGTCTTGGCAAGCCGGTGGGTCGCCTCGTTTCCATGCTTGCGGATCAGATCGACCCAGCCCTTCATCGGCGGGGTCACATACCCTTGCTTTTCGAGGTAGGTCAGATACGCCGCGAACGGCTCTCCCTCAGGCGCTCCCTTGTCCGCAGCGACGTGCATCAGGATCTTCCTACAGACCAGTTCGGCAGCGGTGTACGCGGACGCCTGCATGCAATTGCGCGCCTCATCGTAGGCAGTGTGGACGACCTCCGGCAGCCCTTCCACTGCGGGACCGAACTTCGCTCCGGGAAAGATGGTTCCATCGACCTCCACTAATCCGCGCGCGCACTCCGTGCAGGCGAGCCACCGATTGTTGGGAATCCCCTGTCCCCCCGCTTGGCTCGCAACAACCGCTCCAGACACTCTGGTGCCGCAATGGCCGCAGGTGAAGCCGAACCAAGAGTCGGCCGTGCTTCCGTCGTGCCGATTCACTTCTCTGTGTCCGCGGAAACGGGGCATAGGGCTCATCCTACCTGAGCGCCGACGGGAGGTACGGTTCGCTACACCGGAGTCCACACCTTCGCGGCCGACCCGTGCACGGCGTAGAAGCGCTGGGTGGTGCGGGGCGACTTGTGGCCGAGGAAGGTGGCGATGCTGGCCAGCGGGACTCCCTTGCGCTTGGCCCACGTCGCGACAGCATGGCGGAAGCGGCCGGGGGTGATCGCGGGCTCGATGCCCATCTCCGCGCTCTTGTTCTTGAGCACCAGCCCGAAGTGGAACTCTGGGAGGTGCCCTTTCGCGCGGAGGCGCTTGGCCGCGGCGAGCACGGGTTTCGTCACGCGCGTCGCGTGGCGGCTGCCGCTCTTGTGCTTGGTCACCAGCGCCGCAACGGCGCTGCCCTTGCGCTCGCCGCGGGGGAGTCCATCCACCTCGCCATCCTCGGCGAACCGCCGCAGCTCGGAGTAGTGCCAACCGGTGCCAGCCAACACGTCCAGCGCGTCGCGGTACCACGTGCCCCTGAATGCCTTGCTCAGCTTCTTGTACTGCGCCACCGAGAACACCTTCGGCGTCGTCCACTGCTGGGGGCTGGACTGGGGCACCTTCAACTTCGCAAGCGTAGGGTCCTCCCCCGCGGTGAGAAGGTTGGCACCCTCGGCATCGCGCAGCCACGAGTACAGGTGCTTGATGGTGGCGATCAGGTGAGGGCGGCTGGTCTCGCGTTCGATGGCCTTGAGGATCACCTGCAGGTCGGCCCCGCGCAGGTCCACCCCGTTGAGCTTCACCAAGAGCTTCTCCAAGAACCGGCGCTTCATGTTCCACCAGTTCTTGGTGCAGGGGCGGGGACCAGTGGCGCAGTAGGCGAGGTACTTCTTGATCAGCTCGGCGTCGAGGTAAACGGGCGGCGGCCCATCGGGCATCAGGTCGGCCTTGAGCCCGGCGTCGCGCGCGGTCACGTACGCCGTCGGGTTCTTCTCGAAGATGGCGAGTTGGGCGTACGCCTCGGGCTCAGTGCTGCGCTTGGTCGAGACCTCGTACTGGATGCCCCCCACCATGCGATGGATCACGTAGGTCTGCCTGCCGCTGTTGCCCGTGCGGATGTACCCGCCCTTCCAATCCTCGCCCCGAGACGCTGCTGCCATGGGACCGCCCTCCCAGTCATGCGCTCTGGCATAACTCTGGAGCGGCAACCTACCAAGCGGGGGAGGGGGAGACTAGCCGATCAGGCGAAAGGCCCGGATTCTCCTCTGAATCCGAGCCTTTCAATGAGTGAGAGCGGAAGGAATCGAACCTTCAACCTATGGATTAAGAGTCCATTGCTCTGCCAGTTGAGCTACGCTCCCTCAATCTCCGACGCGGCGGGGCGGGGTGTGTATCCGGTACCCGGCCGACGGTCAAGAACAGTTGGGGTGGCTGACCGGACTCGAACCGGCAACACCTGGAGTCACAGTCCAGTGCTCTACCATTGAGCTACAGCCACCGTAGTGCGTCCCGCGACTTCCTTTCTGGCGCGCCAGGAGGGACTCGAACCCCCGACCGACGGCTTAGAAGGCCGTTGCTCTATCCAGCTGAGCTACTGGCGCCTGTCCCCGTCCGAGCATGCCTGCTGCAGTGAGTCGGGGCGAGAGGATTCGAACCTCCGACCTCCTGCGCCCAAGGCAGGCGCGCTACCAGGCTGCGCTACGCCCCGCTGAAAAGCGGAGGGGAAGTACACGGTTTCCGGGGCTGGATCAAGCCTTTCAGACGGCGCCGCCCCGGGCCAGCCGCTCCAGCGGCGGCCTCAGGATCTGCAGTGCACGGCCGCGATGGGAAAGGCGATTTTTCTCTTCCGCCCCAAGCTCCGCCAGCGTCTTTCCCGGGGTTTCGGTGGGGAGGAACAGCGGATCGTATCCGAAGCCGTGGGCCCCGCGCGGCGCCAGCGCGATGCTCCCGTCCACGCGCCCTTCGGCCCGCAGGACGTGCCCGCCGTCCGGCGCGCTGAGGGTGACGGCGCAGAAGAAATGCGCCCCGCGGCGCGGCTGCGGGACGCCCTCGAGCGCCGCGAGCAACCTCGAGCGCCGCTCCGAGTCGGTCGGCGCGTACCGCGCGCTGTGCAGGCCGGGCGCGCCGTCCAGCGCATCGACGCAGAGCCCGCTGTCGTCCGCGAGCGTCCAGAGCCCGCTCTGGCGGGCGCAGGTGGTGGCCTTTTGCGCGGCATTGTCGTGAAAGGTGTCCCCCGTCTCGTCTGGAGCAGGCAGTCCGGCGTCGCGCAAGGAGACCAGCTCCAGGGGGACGCCGGCGAGGATCTGGCGGATCTCGACCAGCTTCCCCTCATTCGAGGTCGCGACCAGCAGCTTCACTTCACGAAGGCCCCGGCGATGGCCGCGAGCTGCTTCTGGTGCAGCTCCGCGAGACCCTTCTGCGCCATCCCCACCATCGCGTTGAGCTGCGCGGGTGTGAAGGGCCGCTTCTCGGCGGTGCCCTGCACCTCGAGCAGCTCGCCGGCGGCGTTCCCGACCACGTTCATGTCCACCTCGGCGGCGAAGTCCTCCTCGTAGTCCAGGTCGAGCAGCGCCTGCCCCGAGAGGATCCCGACGCTCACCGCCGCAACCGGGGGCCGGAGCGCCTTTTCCCGCTGCATGCGCCGGAGCGCGATCCCCAGCGCCACGTACGCGCCGGTGATCGCCGCGGTCCGGGTGCCGCCGTCCGCCTGTAGCACGTCGCAATCGATCAGCACCTGCCGCTCCCCGAGCACTTGCAGATCGACCGCCGCCCGCAGCGCTCGCCCGATCAACCGCTGGATCTCCTGGGTGCGCCCGCTCTGCTTCCCCTTGGCCGCCTCGCGATCCGTGCGCGTGTGCGTCGAGCGCGGCAGCATCCCGTACTCAGCAGTCACCCACCCGCGCCCGGATCCCTTCACGTGTCCGGGAACCCGCTCCTCCGCCGTGGCCGTGCAGAGGACGCGCGTCCGCCCGAAGCTGGCCAGGACGCTTCCCTCGGCGTGCTCGGTGAAGTTGGCGACCAGCGTCACGTTGCGGAGCTGGTCAGGTCCGCGATCCTTCCGGGGCATGGGCGGTGCGACTTACCGCGTCCCGACGGGTGAGGCAACCACGCCCGCTGACTTGACCTGTGGCGACTGCGCGTTTTCCGGCGGGGTCTTCACCTGGGCCACCAGCCGGCGCGACAGGACCTTGTCCGCGAAGTCGCGCACGCCGTCCGCCAGGGCCTGCGCCACCCGCCGCTGGTACCGGTCGCGGCTGAGCATCCGGCCCTCGCGCGGGTGCGAGATGAACCCGATCTCCACCAGCACCGACGGCATCCGGGTGCCTGAGAGCACGAGGAACGGCGCCTGTCGCACGCCGCGCGACGTCGCCCGGGTCCCGCGCACGATGTGCTGCTGGACGATCTGGGCCAGGGCGGCCGAGTCGTTGCGCGCCTGCCCCAGGGCCAGGTCGTTCAGGATGCCGGTCACCGCGTCGCTCGAGCGCGGCAGCGGCACCGCCTCCGGGCCGCCGTTCTCGAGCTGCGCCAGCATCTTCGCTTCCGCGTCGGTCGGGTCCGGCGAGAGGAAGTACGTCTCCACGCCCCGCGTCACCTTGCGGTCCCCGACCGTCTCCATCGAGTTGCAATGGATGGAGAGAAAGACGTCGGCGCCCGCCTCGTTGGCGATGCGCACGCGGTCCGCCAGCGGGATGTCCTCGTCCGCGTCGCGGGTGAGGATTACCGTCGCCCCTTGCGCTTCGAGGGACTCCTTGGTCTTCCGCGCGACCTGCAGCGCGATCATCTTTTCGTGGAGCCCGCGCCCGCCGTGCGCGCCGTCGTGGGGCCATCTGCCGCCGTGGCCGGGATCGAGCACGACGACGAGCGGCGCTTGCTGCTCCGCGAGCGCGGGCAGGGCGAGCAGGCAAGCGAAGCTCAGCGCGAGGGCCCGGCGCACGCACGCCAGTGTACCCGAAGGGCAGGCGCCTCCAAGGATTACAGAGACTCACCCCGGAACGTGTCGCGCATCTTCTTCGCGGTTTCGGGGCTGAAGACCGCGAGCAGCCAGTACACCAACCCCACCACCAGCAGGATCTTGAGCGCGAACCAGAGCAGCGACATCAAGAGGGCGAGGAGCCCGCCGGCGAAGCCGAAGACGAGCCGGATCGCGACCCAGGCGATCAGGACGACGAGAGCGATGGAGGCTGCGGTGCGGATCATCTGCTTTTCTCCTGCAGGAACGAACGAACGCCCGCGTCGGAAATTTCGCCCATCACGTCGATGCCCGGTGCGTCACCTCGCCGCAGCCTCGCCACTTCGCCGATCACCCGCGCGGGAGCGCCGGCGCTGGCGAGCGCCACCAGGATCTTCGGCGCTGCTTTCGCGCTCACCGATGCAAGCATCCCACCGTTGGTCTGCGCGTCGGCGAGCAGCAGCCGGTCCGGCTCGCTCATCTGCTCCGGGAAGGTGGCGCGCTCCGAGACGAACTCCAGATTCGCCTTGGTCCCGCCGGGGACGACTCCCTCGCGCGCCAGCTCGCGCACGCCCGGCAGGACGGCGATGGCGCTGGCGTCGATTCGCGCCCGCGTCTTCGAAGCGCGCATCGCCGAGTCGAGATGGCCGAGCAGCCCGAAGCCGGTCACGTCGGTGAGCGCGTGCACAGACTTCCAGTGCCTCGCGTACACCTCGCCCGCGGCGCGGTTGAGCTGTCTCATCTGCGCGGTGGCTGTCTTCACCAGACCGGGGTCGGCGACGCCCTTCTTGATCGCGGACACCGCGATTCCGGTGCCGAGCGCCTTCCCGAGGAGGAGCACGTCCCCCGGCCTGGCGCCCGCGTTGGTCAGGACGCGGCCGGGGTGCACCAGACCGGTCACGGCCAGGCCGTACTTGGGCTCGAGGTCGTCGACGCTGTGACCGCCCACGATGGGGCAGTCCGCCTCGCGGGCGACCTCCGCTCCACCCGCTAGTATTTCACCAAGAAGCTCGAATGGTTGCGACCGCGGCCAGCCGACCACGTTCAGCGCGTAGAGTGGCCTTCCCCCCATCGCGTACACGTCCGAGAGCGAGTTCGCCGCCGCGATGCGCCCGTAGTCGCGCGGGTCATCGACCACGGGAGCGAAGAAGTCGACCGTGGCAACCAGGCCGCGTTTGTCATCGAGCTTCCAGACGGCGGCATCGTCGCTGGTCTCGGTGCCGACGAGCAGGGACTTCGGGCGGCGCGCGGGAGTCAGTTCGCGCAGGACCTGCGCGAGCTCCGCCGGGCGGAGCTTGCAGGCTCAACCCGCGCCGTGGCTCAGCAGGGTGAGCCGCACCGGCTTGGGGTGGCCTTCCGCTGCCCCGGCGGCAGCACCGTTTGTGGCGTTGTCCTCCACGATGCCCGCCTCCAGTTCTAACGCCCTTTCGCCCGGAGCGCGCCTCAGAACTGCCGCAGGTACCCTCGCTCGATCAGCGACGCGATCTTCTGCGAGACCTCCAGATCGCTCCCCGCGGCGCGGTCGAGCACCGCTTGCACGACGCCGTAGTTGTGCACCAGTTGCAGGAGGTCCAGCTCCTCGGCCGACAACTCGCGGAGCCGGGGCGAGAGCGGCATGGCGATGCCGACCGCCGCCGTCGACGCCGGAAGGCCGCCGCGGGAAAGCTCGTCCGCCTGCTGCATCGCCTCCACCACGAGGTGCTCCGTGGCTTCGGTGATCTCGCTGGGCATCGGCGGCAGATCGCCCTCCTGGGGCACGAACTCGAATCCACCCTGCGTCCACGAGACCATGCGGTAGAGCGCTTTCTTGGGCGGGAGGGTGGGGTCGGAGTCGATCACCGCGCTCACGACCTTGCCGGAGCGCAAGTGGACCCGCCCGCTCCGGTAGCCGCGGATGACGATGGCGCCGGTCTTCTTCGACGTGCTCAGGAGCTGCAGCAGGTCCACCAAAGGGACCTCCTCGAGCCGCCCCTGGACGGCAGTGCGCCCTCCCGGTCGTTTCTCCTGCGCCGCCGCGGTCCGCTCCAAGGTCTGCTGGGCCGCCTTGGCGTCGATGGCCGGACCTGGGTGGCGCGCCACCGCCACCAGCTTGAGGATGCTGGTGCCGATCAGGATGCGGTCGCCTTCCTTGAGGCGCGCCCGCCGCACCTTCTCGCCGTTGACGAACGTCCCGTTGGTGGACCCCAGGTCCGCGATGGTGATCTGGTCCGACGCGAGCGTGAGCTTCGCGTGCTTGCGCGAGACCATGTCCTCGATCAGCACCATGTCCTGCTCGCTGGAGCGCCCGATCACCAGCTCGCCCGCGTCGGACAGCGGGTACTCGCCACCCTGGTACTTCCCGGAGATGAAGCGAAGCGCGTAAGCGCGATCGCTCATGAACCTGCTTTCCGCGCCTGCGCGCGCGCGAGCTTCAGGCACATGTCCGCGGTGCGATGCTGCGGCTCCATGCGCAGCACTTCCTCCCATTGCGCTTCGGCCTCTTCCAGCTTCCCGCCCGCATAGAGGGCGGTGCCCAGGGCCAGCCGGGCAGGGACGTAAGCCGGCGCGTGCTGGACGGCGATACGGAACTCGGCCACCGCCCCTTCGATGTCGTTGGCCTCGCGCAGGGCATGCGCGAGCCGCAGGCGCAGATCCACGAAGGTGGGGCAGAGCGAGAGCGCGCGGCGGTACTCCGCGGCGGCGTCGTTCGGCCGGCGCATGGAGAAATAGCCGTCGGCGACGGAGGCATGCAGGTTGGCGATCTTGCCGCGCGAGGAGGTGTCCATTGGCTCGTCGCCGTTCGGCTCCCGCGGGCCCCGGCCGCGGGCGCGTTCCAGCGCCGCCCCGTAGATCTGCTGGGCGCGCTCGTACTGTCCGAGGTCGTTGCAGACGATGGCCAGGTTGAGCCCCGCCTCGATGTAGCCCGGATTGATCTCGAGGGCCTTCTGCAACGCGCGCTGGGCCGCCTCGAACTCGCCCAGCTGGTGATAGATCACTCCCAACATGTGGTGGACGTCCGCGAACCCCACGCCGCGGGCCACCGCGTGCTCGAGATGCCCGGCCGCGAGCGAGTAGTCGCCGCGCTGGAAGTGCTCTTTGCCGAGGGCGACCAGCTCCCTCAGTTGGTCGTCCATGCGCTCCCCGTCCTGCATCCCCCGAGGAGAATGGTACCACGGATCACTGGTCAGCCGGCGCGTCCGCGGGCGGCTGAAGCGGGACCGGCTTGCGGGTCGTCGGATCGGACGGGGGCACCGGGGTTTGCACCGCAGGCTTGGGGTCGGTGGGGGAGGTGACCGGCGCATTGGCCGGGATCTTCTTCAGCATCGCTTCGGCTTCGGCGCGGCGAGGGTCCTGCGGCGCCTCCTGCACCAGGCGCTGCAGCACCTTCCGCTGGTCGCCCAGGTCCTTCGCGTTTCCGTACGCCTCCGCCGCGCGCCAGAGGGACTCTCCGTGCACCTTGCCCCCGTGCAGGTCGCCGAAGGTGTCTGCGAGCGCCATGTACCGGCCGGCCGCCCCCCGCCACTGTTCGCGCTTCCAGTAGAACTCCGCGACGTAGCGCTCGTGCGAGGCCAGGAGCTCGCGGGAATCAGCGATGAGCGCGCGGGCCTTGGGGACGTACTCGCTCTGCGGGAAGCCGGTGACGAACCGGTTCAGCGCCTCCAGCGCCTGCCGCACCGGGCTCAGATCCTTTTCGTGGACCGGAGGCAGAAAGAAGACATGCGACGGACGGTCGTTGAAGTACGCGAGCCCGACGCGGAACGCGGCATAGTCGGCCTTGGGGTGCGAAGGGTGCCCTTTGACGAATTCCTGGTACTGGTTCGCCGCCTGCGTCCAGTCGTCCCGCTCGAACGCGATGTCGGCGACCGCGAGTTGCGCCAGCGCGGCGAACTGGGAGTAAGGGAAGTTGTTTCGCACGTACTCGAAGAAGCGGGTCGCCTCCATCGGGTTCTGATCCTTCTTCTCCTGCATGCCCTTCTCGTACGCCTTGGCGGCGTTGCTCGCCTCGGCGCCGGTCACCGGCTTGGTGATGTCCACGCCCGCGTCCTTGCCGCCCGCGCAGGCGCAGAGGGAGGCGAGAAGAAGCGCTCTACCAGTCGTCGATCTCATCGTTTCCTTCCCACGCCATCCCCAGCGCCTTCGCCGCGGCCGGGGGCGGATGGCCCTTGGCGACGAGCGCCCGGAACAGGCGCTGTTTCTCCCGCTCATCCGCGGGTTTGCGGCCGCGCAGGCGCCGTTTCAGCGCCCGCGCCGCCAGCTCCTCGTCCTCCGCCCCTTCCGCCGCCTCGGCTACCGCGGCGCGGGCGTCGGGTTCTGCGATGCCCTGCGCCAGCAGCTTCCTCGCGACCAGGCGCGGAGCATCTCCCTGACCGACTCGCGTCCGGGCGCGCACGCGGGCCGTTTCGGGGTCGTTGATGTAGCCCAGCTCGCGCACGCGCGCCAGCGTCGATTTGCGCTCGGGTTCGGCGAATCCGGCCCGTTCCAGGGCGCGGTCCAGCTCGAGCGCCGTCCGGAGGCGCAGGGCGAGCAGCCGCAAGGCCTCGTCGAGGGCGGGCACCCCGCCAGGATAATACACGGAGCGGCCGACGTGGGACCTGGCCGTGTCTGAGGCTCAGGCGTAGGAGCTAAGCCACCTTCGGCGGCAGCCCGTGTCTGAGGCTCAGGCGTAGCCGCAAAGCCGCCTTCGGCGGCAGCGGCTAGAACCGCTCGATCTGGAAGTCGTCGTCGGAGCCCGGGGCGGCGGGCTTGGCAGGCCCGGCCGCGGGCTTCGCCGCGCCTGACCCGCCCGGCTTGGCCCCGTTGCCCGGAGCGGGCCGGGCCGCGGGCGGCGGTCGCCCGGCGCCCTGCGTGCCTTGGGTCTTCTGGCCGTCGGTCTTCTGGCCCTCGAAGTCGTCCCAGGAGGTGTCGCTGGTGCCGCTGATGCCCGAGACGCGCAGCGCGAAGTCGTCGGGGTTCGAGCACTGCCGCAGCGCCTCCTCGTACGCGATCAGGTTCTGCTTGAAGAGGCCCATCAGCGATTGATCGAAAGTCTGCATCCCGTAGGTGATGAAGCTCTGCGAGATCGCCTGGGTGATCTCCTTGGTGCGATCCTTGTCCTCGATCATCTCGCGGATGCGGGAGTTGGCGACCAGCACCTCGACCGCCGCGACGCGTCCCTTGCCGTCTGCGCGCGGCACCAGGCGCTGCGAGACCACGGCGCGCAACACCGAGCCCAGCTGCAAGCGGACCTGCTTCTGCTGGTGAGGAGGAAACGCCGAGACGATGCGCGCGATGGTCTCGGTGGCGTCGAGGGTGTGCAGGGTGGAGAGCACCAGGTGTCCGGTCTCCGCCGCGGTCAGCGCGGTCTCGATCGTCTCCAGGTCGCGCATTTCACCCACCAGGATCACGTCGGGGTCCTGGCGCAGCGCCGACTTGAGCGCTTGCGCGAAGGAGAGCGTGTCCACCCCGACCTCGCGCTGGTTGACGATGCTCCGCTTGTCGCGGACGAGGAACTCGATCGGGTCCTCGATCGTCATGATGTGGCAGGTCTCGCTCGAGTTGATGTGGTCGACCATCGCCGCGAGCGTGGTCGACTTGCCGGAGCCGGTGGTGCCGGTGACCAGGATCAGCCCGCGCTGCTCGCCGGCGACCTTCTCCAGGACCTTGGGCAAGAGGAGCTGATCGATGGTGGCGATCTTGAAGGGAATCACGCGAAGCACCATCCCGATGGTGCCGCGCTGCTGGAAGACGTTGACGCGGAACCGGCCCAGGCCCGGGACGCCGTACGCGAGATCCAGCTCGTTCTGGGCCTTGAACTTCTCTTTCTGGTAGTCGTTCATGATCCCGAACGACATCCGGGAGATCTCCTCCGGCGGCAGGCGGCGGGCGTCCTTGAGCGGGACCAGCGAGCCGTCGACCCGGAACATGGGAGGCAGGCCGGCCTTGAGGTGGATGTCGGACGCTCCGCCCCGCAGCGCGACCTGCAGGATCTCGTTCAGTTCCATCGCGCGACGGTAGCACGTGCAATCCGCCGCTCCCAATGAACGGCCCTGGTGGAAACTGTGCTCCGATGTGGGGGATCCGCACGAAGCAAAACGGCCCCGCCTGGGCTGGCAGGGACCGTCGAATGACCTCGCCCAAGCGTAGCCGCAGAGCCGCCTTCGGCGGCAGCGGCTAGCGCTTGGAGAACTGGAACCGCTTGCGCGCGCCGGGCCGGCCGTACTTCTTGCGCTCCACAGCGCGGGCGTCGCGCGTCAGGAACCCCGCCTTCTTCAGCGGCGGCCGGAACTCCGGGTTGAGCTTGGTCAGCGCGCGGCTGATCCCGTGCCGGATGGCGCCGGCTTGCCCGGAGAGGCCGCCGCCGCAGACGTTGATCGCGATGTCCACCTTGCCAAGCTGCTCGACGACCTCGAGCGGCTGCTTGAGGATCATCTTGCTGGTGTCGCGCCCGAAGTACTCGTCCAGCGTCCGGTCGTTGACGACGAAGTCGCCCGAGCCCGGCTTCATGCGCACCCGGGCGATCGACTCCTTGCGGCGCCCGGTGGCGGTAACGATCAGTTCCTTGGCCATCGTTATCGGATCCTCATGCGTTCGCCGCTTCCATCGCGACGGGCTTCTGGGCGGCGTGCGGATGCGTGTCGCCGGCGTAGATCTTCAGCTTCTTCATCAGTGCGCGCCCCAGGACGGTGCGCGGCAGCATTCGCCGCACCGCGTCCTCGACGAGGCGGGTGGGCTTGCGCTGCACAGCCTGCTCCGCGCTGAACTCGACCAGGCCGCCCGGGTACATGGTGTGGTGGATGTACTTCTTGTCCTGCCACTTCTTGCCGGTCAGCCGGACCTTGTCCGCATTGATCACCACTACGAAGTCGCCGCAGTCGGCGTGCGGGGTGAAGATAGGCTTGTGTTTGCCGCGCAGGACGCTGGCGATGGTGGTCGCGGCGCGCCCCAGCACCTTGTCCTTCACGTCGATGACCACCCAGTTGCGCTGGACGGTCCGCCTGCTTCCCATCACCGTCTTCATCGAAGGGACTCCGAGAACAGAAAACCCCAGGCGGCAAGCCGCTGAGGGGCGGCGGTAGATACGCGATCCCACAGGGAGTGTCAACAGATGCTACCGGGGCGCCCTTCCGGGGCGGGCGGGTGCCTGGCCGGCCGGCGCGGCGTCGCCGAGCAGCTCGCTCATCGAGTCGAAAAAGCTCCTCGCCTTGGCCTCCTGGACCGCCTTCGGCGCTGCCTGCCGCGGGCCGGAAAGATCGATCGCGTCCACCAGCTCCGCTGGGATGTCGTCGAGGAAGCGGGACGGCGCTCGCGGGATCGGCTTCCCCCGCCTGACGCGCTCGACCGCGCGGGTGAGCACCAGCCGCTCTCGCGCGCGGGTCATCCCGACATAGCAGAGCCGGCGCTCCTCCTCGAGATTGAGCGCGCCCTCGGCCCGGGGGCCGGAGGCGGAATCGTCGAACCCGCGGCCTGAGTGCGGCAGCAGGCCCTCTTCCATCCCGCAGAGGAAGACGCAGCGCCATTCGAGGCCCTTGGCGGCGTGCAGCGTCATCAAGGTGGCCGAGTCGCCGTCTTCGCCGTCTGCTTCCTTCGAGTCCAGCGCGAGCCGGTTGAGGTAGCCCGGCAGCCCCTGCGCGAACGGCTCGTCATCGTCTTCCCCGGCCAGCCCGGAACGGGACAGCAGCCGCTCCGCCACTTTCTGCTCTTCCCTCTTCTCGTAGTCGATCAGCTGGCGGAGCAGCGACTCGATCGCCTCCACCTTCCGTGCCTGCGCGGGCAGGCCCTGCGCGCCCCGGCGCGCTTCCTCGAAGAGACCCACTTCCCCGACCAGCTCGCGAGCCGCCTCGGAGAAGCCCTTTCCCGCGAGCTTCTCGCCGTATTTCCGCATCAGCGCCACGAAGGCCGCGATCCGCTCGGCTGCGTGAGCCAGCTCGGCGGGCGCGCTCGAGAAGACGTCCCACACCGTGCACTTGCGGGCCCGAGCCAGCTCCTGCGCGCGAGCGACGGTCTGGTCGCCGATTCCCCGCGCCGGAACGTTGACGATGCGCAGGAGCGCCACCTCGTCCCGCGGATTGAGCGCGGCGCGCAGGTAGGCGATCAAATCCCGCACCTCCTTCCGATCGAACAGGGAAGTGCCCCCGACCACCCGGTAGCGCACGCCGGCGAGACGCAGCGCCTCCTCCAAGGGCCGCGCCTGCGCGTTGGTCCGGTAGAGGATGGCGATCTCGCGCAGCGGAACCTTCTCCTCGTACGAGACGCGGACGACCTCGTCCGCCACATACTTCGCTTCCGCCTCCTCCGAGGGCGCCGAGACCAGGCGGAGGTTGGGTCCCCGCCCGCGCTCGGTCCACAGCTTCTTCGGCTTGCGGCCCGGGTTCTTGCCGATCACCGCGTTGGCGGCGTCGAGGATGTTCCCGTTGCTGCGGTAGTTCTGCTCTAGAAACACCTCGCTGCAGCCGGGGAACTTCCGGTCGAATTCCAGGATGTGCCGCACCTGCGCTCCGCGCCAGGCATAGATGCTCTGGTCGTCGTCCCCGACCACGCAAAGATTGCGCCGTAGTCCGGCCAGCTGTTCGAGCAGCTCGAGCTGCGCGCCGTTGGTGTCCTGGTACTCGTCGACCAGGAGATACCGGTAGCGGGACTGGTACGTCTGCAAGACTTCGGGATGCTCGGCGAAGAGCCGCAGTGGCAGGTTCAGCAGGTCGTCGAAGTCGACCGCTCCCATGGCGCGCAGGCCCAGCTCGTACCTGGGGAGCAGCTCGCCGGCGCAGAGCTCGTACTCGTCGTCGGGATGACCGGGCGCGCCGCCCGAGCGCAGGCGGGAGAGGATGGCGACCAGCCGCGCGACGTCGAAGCGCTTGTCGTCGACCTTCACCTCGCGCAGCAGCCGCTTCGCCAGGGCCGCCTGGTCTCCGGCGTCGATGACGGCGAACTTCGCGGGCAGCCCCAGCTTCTCGTGCTGCTCGCGCACGACTTTCAATCCGAAAGCGTGGAAGGTGCTCACCAGCACTCGCCGCGAGTCCTGGGTGCCGCCCGCCAGCCTGGCGATGCGGTCTTTCATCTCCGCAGCGGCCTTGTTGGTGAAGGTGACCGCGAGGATCGCGCGCGCCGGCACGCCTTGCTCGAGCAGATGGACCACCCGGTGCGCGATGACCCGCGTCTTGCCCGAGCCGGCGCCGGCCAGCACCAGCACCGGACCTTCGGTCCGCACGACCGCCTGCCTCTGCTGGGGATTGAGGAGCGAAAGGTCCAGCGCCATGGACGCGGGGTAGCTACCGCGGAGCGGTCGCCCGAACCAGTCTTGATCTTGCGGCGGAAGCGTGCGTGGTCAGCTTTCCCTCGCGGGGGCAGACCACGGTGAACGTTCCGCTCAACGTCAGCTTCCTGCAGACGGGCGCGGCTGTGGCCCAGGCGATCCGCACCGGCGTGGCCGAAGTGAAGCTCGATGCGATCCTGAACGCGGCGGGCGCTTCCCTTCCGGTGAAGGTGGCCAAGACGGTGGAGCCGCAGAGGGTCAGCGGTTCCGCTGGACCCTGGTCCTCAGGGCCGCGATCGCCGCGTCGAAGCGCTCGCGCAGCCAGGCCGAAGCCCGCCGCGCCCAGGTGAACTGCGTGCCGAGCAAGGCCAGGCCGGCGATGATCAGCGGCACTCCCGGTCCGGGCAGCACCAACAGCGCGATGCCCCCCAGGAACAGGATCGATCCAGCCAAGAGGATGCCGATGCGCCGCGCGCTTGCCACGAGAGCTTGCACGCCGGACATCATAAGAAGTCCGTCCGACTCGGCCACCGAGATCGCCTGAACGCATTTCACAACCGGAACTGCCGAACGATCTCGCTCAAATAGCCCCTGAGACCTTCGGTCGCCGGGGCTATTTATCGAGAGCGCGCGCGGCGGCGACCACCGACGCGTCTTCGGCTTCTTCCGTCTGGCGCCGCTCTTCGCGCTCCGCGCGCCAGCGCTCCAGCCGCTCCCGGATCTGCGCCTCTTCGCCGTTGGCGCCCGGTTCGTAGAACCTTTGCCCGCGCAGGGCGTCGGGCAGGTACTCCTCGGGCACGTAGTTCCCGGAGAAGTTGTGCGGATAGCGGTAGCCGCCGCTGTACCCCATCGACTTCATCAAGGGAGTCGGCGCGTTGCGGAGCTTGAGCGGGACCGGCAAGGGGCCGTGCTCGAGCACCGCCTTGCGCGCGTTCGAATAGGTCGTCAGCGTCGAGTTGCTCTTCGGGCAGGTGGCGAGGAACACCGCCGCCTGCGTCATTGGCAGCACGCCCTCGGGCAACCCCACCAGCTCGAAGGCGCGCAGCGCATCGACCGCGACGCTGAGCGCCCGTGGATCCGCGTTGCCGATGTCCTCCGCGGCGAAGATCACCATCCGCCGGAGGAGGAACCGCGGCTCCTCGCCCGACTCCAGCATGCGGACCAGGTAATAGGCGGCCGCATCGGGGTCGCTGCCGCGCAGGCTCTTGATGAAGGCGCTGATGGTGTCGGAATGCGCGTCGCCCGACTTGTCGTAGAGCAGCGTCTTCTGCTGCAGCGCTTCCTCGGCGTCGTGCGCTTCGAGAACGTCGCGCCGCTCGGCCCGGGCCCGCGCCGCGGCGACCTCCAGCGCCGAGAGCGCCCGCCGCGCATCGCCGGACGAGTGCCTGGTGACGTGCTCGAGGAACTCCGGCCGGGCCGCGAACGAGCCCTTGAGCCCGCGGTCCTTGTCGGTCAGTGCACGCTCCAGCACCACCCTGAGATCCGATTCTTCCAGGGCCCGCAGGGCGAAGACCCGGCAGCGCGAGAGCAGGGCGGAGTTCACCTCGAAGCTGGGGTTTTCGGTGGTGGCGCCGATCAGCGTCACCGTCCCCCGCTCGACGTGGGGCAGCAGCGCATCCTGCTGGGCCTTGTTGAAGCGATGGATCTCGTCGATGAAGAGGAGCGTCCGCCGGCGGTGCTCGGAGAGCCGCCGTTCCGCCTGGGCGATGGCTTCGCGGATGTCCTTGATGCCGCTGTCCACGGCAGAGAGCGCGACCAGCTCGGCCCGGGTCGCCGCGGCGATCACCCGCGCCAGGGTCGTCTTGCCGCTGCCCGGCGGGCCCCAGAAGATGAGCGAGGGGACCTGGTCGGTCTCGATGGCCTCGCGCAGGAGCGTGTTGGGCCCCAGGATGTGCTGCTGGCCGACGATCTCGTCCACGGTCCGCGGGCGCATGCGCTCGGCCAGGGGGACGAGCGAAGGGTCCTTCGCCGCCGCGGCGCGGAAAAGGTCGTTGGTTTGTCCTGTGCGCGCAGCCATCCCCCGCCAGTGTAACCCTGTGATGCGGTAGAGTCGCGCCGTGGCCACGGTCGGACTGATCCCACGCCTCGCCAGCGACGCGGCCGCCGAGCTCGCCCGGGAGATGGTCCGATGGCTGGCAGGGCACGGGCACCAGGCGCTGGTGGAGGCGGAAGCAGCCGTCGCCGGGGTGCCATCCGCGCCGGGGAAAGACATCGCCGCGCGCGCCGATCTGCTGGTGGTGCTCGGGGGCGACGGCACCCTGATCCACGCCGCCTCCCTCTGCAATCGCTGCGAAGTCCCGATCCTGGGCGTGAACATGGGCACGCTCGGTTTCCTCACCGAGGTGCCGCGGGAACGCGCCATCCCCATGCTGGAGAGGGCGCTGCGGGGTGAGCTCCCGATGTCGCGCCGGCTGATGCTGGACGTCGAGGTGCGTCTCCGCGCTCAGGTGCGGCTCACCGGGTCGGTGCTCAACGACGCGGTGGTATCGAAGAACGCTCTCAGCCGGCTGGCGAGGCTGGAAGTGACGATCGACGCGCGGCCGGCCACGACGTACGAGGTGGACGGGCTGATCGTGGCCACTCCGACCGGATCGACCGCGTACTCGCTGTCGGCCGCGGGGCCGATCGTCATTCCGACGCTCGACGCGGTGCTGCTGACGCCGATCTGCCCGCACGCGCTGACGCAGCGGCCGGTGGTGCTCCCGCCGTCTTCGGTCGTGCAAGTGCGGGTGGCGAGTCCCGGCGAAATGTTCGTGACGCTGGACGGGACCCTCGGGCGGCCGCTCGAGCTCGGCGAGGAAGTCTGGATCCAGCAGGCGAAGCACCGCACGATCATCCTGCGCAACCCCGAGCTCGATCACTTCACCATCCTGCGGGAGAAGCTAGGTTGGGGGACGCGGTGATCCTCCCCTCGAACGGGGTGCCAGGGTCCCGCAGAGGGCCCCGGGGCGGGGGAAGATAGTCCTCGCCTCAACCGCCTTCCAGCAGCGCCTTCACCGCCAGGCCTTCCAGCAGCTCGCGGTCGTTCTGATACAGATCGACGAAGGCCACGCCCAGCTCTCCGGGGCGGCTCCAGATCACCTGAGCCTGCACCAGCAGAGGGACCTTGCGCTGCGGCACTCGGATGGAGAGGTCGACCTGCGTTCCCGCGGGGATCAACTCGGCGATCCGAATCGAGAGCCCGCCCGCGCTGACGGTGCTGGTCGCGAGCGAGGCCATCTCCTCCGGCGCGAGGATGTCCACCTCCAGCTCGGCCGGGCCGCGCAGGTCCTGGCGCCGCTCGGCCATGCCGCCTTCCGACTGGATGGTTCCGAGGAGCTGCCGCACCAGCTCGCGCCAGCGGGGGCGCTGGCTGTCGGACAGGAGATTTGCGGTCGCTCGGTTCGCGAGGTCGAGGATCTCGTCGTGGCGCGGATCGCCGGGCTTGAACATCGCGCGAAGCGTACCACCGTTGTCGGACCCGTCTGCTATTTTGCCGGCCATGCTGGAGCTTCTGCGGGTGCGGGCGTTCGCCATCATCGAGGAGCTGGAGGTGCACTTCGCCGCCGGCTTCAACGTGCTGACCGGTGAGACGGGCGCGGGGAAGAGCATCCTGGTCGATGCGCTGCACCTGGTACTCGGGGGGCGGGCCCAGGCGGACTCCGTGCGCACCGGGGCCGAGGAGGCCGAGGTGCAGGCGCTGTTCCGCCCGCGCGACCCCGGGGAGTGCGACGCGCGCCTTTCTGGCCTGGGCCTGCCCGCGGCGGGCGCGGAGCTGGTGGTCCGCCGCACCGTCCAACGCGAAGGCCGGAGCCGCGCCTGGGTGAACGGCGCGCTGGCAACCGCGGCGCAGCTCCAGGCCGCCACCCGGGGCCTGCTCGACATCTCGGGTCAGCACGAGCACGTCGGCCTGCTGGACGCCGCGCTGCACCTCGATCTCCTCGATGCGCACGCGCAGCTCGGCGATCCGCGGGCGAGATTCGGGCAGGCGTTCTCCGCGCTGGCGGAGGCGGAGAAAGCGCGCGCGCAGCTCGATTCGGACGAGTCGCAGCGGGCCCAGCGCGCCGACTGGTTGAAATTCCAGCTCGACGAGCTGGAGAAGACCGCGCCGGAGCCGGGCGAGGACGACCGGCTGTCGCAGGAGCGGCGCGTGCTCGCGGCGGCCGAGAAGTTGCGGGCAGGCGCGGAGGAGGCGGAGGCAGTGCTGGCCGAGGCGCAGCCCGCGAGGGCAGCGAAGCGGCTGGAGGAGATGGCCACCATCGATCCGGCGCTGCAGAAGCTTGCCCAGGCGGTCCGCGGCGCGGTGGCGGAATTGGACGAGGCGGCCCGCGAGCTGTCGCGCTATGCGGCGCGCGCCGGAGGCGACCCGCAGCGCCTCGAGGAGCTCGACGAGCGCATCGAGATCCTGCGGCGCCTGTCTCGCAAGCACGGCGGGACTCTCGCGAGCGCGCTGCAGCGGCGGGACCAGATGAGGGCAGAGCTGGCCTCTCTCGAGAACCACGACGAGGAGCTGGCGAGGCGGGAGGCGGAGGTGGGGCGGCTGGCGGCCATCGCCCGGGGGATGGCGGAAGAATTGTCGGGGAAGCGGCGGGCCGCGGCGGGCGCCTTCAGCAAGGCCGTCGCGCAGGAGCTTTCTGCCCTGGGCATGGCGCGCAGCGAGATCTCGGTGCGCTTCAACCCGGTCAGCGAGGGTGCCGTGGCCGGAATGGGGCCGCGCGGGCTGGAAACGGCGGAGCTGCTGCTGAGCCCGAACCCCGGCGAGGAGCTGCGGCCGCTCTCCCGGATCGCATCGGGCGGCGAGCTGTCGCGGGTGCTCCTCGCGGTCAAGCGCGTTCTGGCCGAGTCGGACCCGGTGGACGCCTATCTCTTCGACGAGGTGGACGCCGGCATCGGCGGCGTCACGGCGGATGCGGTGGGGCGCGCGCTCGCCGCCGTCGGCCGCCGCAGGCAGGTCATCTGCATCACGCACCTGCCCCAGATCGCCGTCTTCGCGGGCAAACACCTCACGGTGGAGAAGCAGGTGGTGAAAGGACGCACCCACAGCCGGGTCGCGCCGGTGGATGGGCAGGACCGCGTCCGCGAGCTCGCCAGGCTGCTCTCGGGCAAGCCCACCGACGTGGCGCTGGAGCACGCCCGCGAGCTGCTGGCCGCGGCCCAAACGCCCGACCAGCGCAAGCGGAAGGCGGTGTAAGATTGGCCGAAATGTCGAAGTACCGCAGCGCCGCGCGCACCGACGTCGGAATGAAGCGCGAGCACAATGAGGACAGCTTCCTCGTCAACGAGGATCTGGGCCTCTTCGTGGTGTGCGACGGGATGGGTGGCCACGCGGGTGGCGAGACCGCCAGCCGCCTGGCCGTGCAGACCATCGAAAAAGAGCTGATCTCCGCGAAGTTGCGCGTGGACGACCCGTTCGGCGCCCAGGTGGCGCTGCCCGAGTCCCCCCTGGCAGGCGCGCTCCGGGAGGCGGTCGAGGGCGCCTGCGCGGCCGTCTTCCGCACCAGCCGCGCCAATCAGGACCTGGCCGGGATGGGCACCACCTGCATCTCGCTCCTCGTTCACGCCGACCACGCCATCGTGGGACACGTCGGGGACAGCCGCGCCTATCTCGTGCGCGACGGCCAGGTCTGGCAGCTCTCCGAAGACCACTCGCTGGTGAACGAGCAGGTCCGGGCCGGCCTCCTGACGGACGACGAGGCAAAGCACAGCCGGCTCAAGAACATCATTACACGCTCGGTCGGGTTCGAGGAGGACGTCCTGGTGGACGTGATCGGGGTCGAGACGCGCGCCGGCGACAGGTTCCTCCTCTGCTCCGACGGCCTGTCCAACCTGATCGAGAACGACGAGATCCGGGACGCGCTCGTCGAGACGGACCTGGCCAAGGTACCGGAAATACTGATCCAGCTGGCGAATTCCCGCGGCGGGGACGACAACATCACCGTGATTGCGGTGCAGCGCGTCGAATAGCTACCGCCGGGGGGTGCGTAAACCTTGACGCACCCGCACATCATCCGATACTGGACGAGGGTCGCCCGCTAGCCTGGCTGGCGCGCGGTTTGTATCCTCATCGGGAAGCGGCGGTACGCGCGGTCGGTTGGGAAGCAGAGTTCCCGCCGCAGGAGGTTCCTTGGACAAGTCGTACACGATCCTGCTGGTCCCGGATCGCGACGCCAAGGTGAAGAAGATCCGTCTCGAGCACCGGATGCTCGTGCGGGTGGGCGTATGCTTCGGCGTGGTGGTGCTCGCGCTGGGCGGCGCCCTGGCCCACTACTTCCAGGTCGTCGGCAAGGTCGCGGAAAATGAGCTGATTCGCGCAGAGAACCTGGAGCTGCAGAACCGCTGGCGCGAGGCGGAGCAGAAGTTTTCTCACATCAATGACGAGCTCGACCGGGTCAAGCGGCTGAACGCGAACCTCCGCCACATCACCTCCCTGAACGATCCGGAACGCAAGCTCTCCATGCCTCAGCCCGAACAAGGGCAAGCAGCGCCGGAATTCGTCGGCGGCGGGGTGGCCACCGAGCCGGCGCAGTCAGGGATGGGCGCCGTTGGAATGGGCAAGCCGGCGCCGGTCGGGGGCGAAGGCCGGATGATCGCCGACGGCGACGCGAAACCCGCCTCCAGCGAGGAGCCGGATCTGTTGAAGCAGCTCGACAGCCTGGGCAAGAAGGTCAAGGCGCAGGAGCAGGAAGCGCGCGCGCTCAAGAGCTACTTCGAGGACCAGCAAGCCCTGCTCGCATCCGCCCCGTCGATCTGGCCGGTCCGCGGTTGGGTGACGTCGGACTACTCGGTGCGCCTGGATCCCTATACCGGCGAGCGCGTGATGCATGAAGGCATCGACGTGGCGACCGGAATGGGCACGCCGGTAAGGGCCCCCGCGGACGGCACGGTGGTGTTCGCAGGGGCGGAAGGCGGCTACGGCCACGTCCTCGTGCTCGACCACGGCTACGGACTGAAGACGCGCTACGGACACCTGCAGCGGATCGACGTCAAGCTGGGCGAGAAGGTGAAGCGTGGCCAGTTCGTCGCTGCGGTGGGCAACACCGGCCGCAGCACCGGGCCCCACCTGCATTACGAAGTGCGCGTGAACGGCGTCGCGGACAATCCGCGCAAGTTCATTCTCGAAGAGTAGCCAGGCGGGCGCGCGCCGACCCACGGCAGCGGTCGATCAATGAGTCGCATCTTGCCCCTCGAGGCAAGCGTACGCATGTTCGGCGCCGGGGGGGTGCCATGCGCAGATTGGTCCCGGTCGTCGCCGCGGCGATCCTGGGCGGCTGCAGGCAACCTTCGTTCCAGTCCGGTCCGGGCACCTCGAGTTCGGCCGGCGATGCCGGGAACACCGTTGGTTCGGGCACAGGCGTCACGCCCGCCGATGGTGGCTCGACCGGCAGCGCCGGCACGGACGCCGGCACGACCAGCTCCGCGAACGGTGCGATCCCGACTGATCGGCGCACCCCGTCCGCCAGTTGTGAGGGCGTCATCCGCCCTTTGCCTGCTGTCGTGACCTATCAAACTTCGTTCGACCAGGTCCGGTCCTTCAGCCACCACTGTGGGGTTACCAGCGAAGGAGAAGGAAACGTCGCGCTCGCTGTGCCGAGACCGGTTCCAGAACGCCCTTATTCCTGGGCGCTTCTCTCGCGAGAAGGAAAGCTCATCGGATCGACAGAACCACCGGATCATGGCTTCCTGATCCCGAACACCGTGGGCTATAGCCTCGTGAGCTACGACTACAATTCCAGTCACTATTCAGCCAGCCTGTGGACGATCGACGAATTCGGCCACGGCCGGGGCGTCGCGACGGTACTGGATGGATCCGTCGGATTCATCCCGACAAGTCGAGCAGGGTTCGTCCTCGCGCTGACCTCCAACTCTGCAACGGCACCGGACACCATCCGGGTGTTTGCTGACGGTACCCTGCTCTGGGGGCCGAAGAGTCTCGCCAAGTCCGGGGGGGTCGTAAGCGCAAACATTGACGACGAAGGACGGGTGCTCGTGCTTCAGTTCGGCGGCGACCATTCTCTCGCAGGGCAATGGTTCGATCGCGACGGCACGGACCTGACCGGTTCCTTCGTGATTGGGAAGGACCTCGTGTTCGGTGAAAATGCTTCATTTACAGGCGCTCCCCTCCACGGTTCTGGGCTGGCGATTCACAAGTACGACTTCGCCATCGGCATGGGCAGCTTTACGGTATTCGAGAACAAATGGATCGCAGTCGTTCCGTCCGGTTCGACCGAAGCTCGAGCCGCGCCGGACTGGCTCACGACGCGCCCAGGCGCGAGCTTCGTACGGACCCGCGGCGGCTATGCCCTGTTCCATTGGGACCGAGGGGTAAAGGTACAACCTTGTGTCGAGCACGTGGAGCTCCTCTCGGCAACCGGCGCTTCATGCGGCACGCTGGACGTGCCGGTTGATTCCGAGAGTTGCACGCCCGGCGGTCTGGGCGTGGGCCTGGATGGTACATTGCTGCAGATGCTGCCGGAGGAGCTCGAGACGACTCCGGATCCGAGCCGTCCCTACCTCAAGACCTGCACGTTGCGCTTCTGGCCCGCCGCACTCCCCTGAGCCCCTCCGCAGCGAATTCTTGGGTACTCCGCCCGCCCGTTGATTGGGCGGCGCCCGTCCGTGACGACAATCGACCCCGCCACAACCACTCATCTTGACTTGTCCAGCGTGGGCCTTAGGCTTGCTCGGATGCGCGGCAGGATCGCGGCGGCATGTGCGGCGGTGCTGGTCGGGCTCTCGCCCGCCGGAGCGCTGCCGCTCGCCTCGTTCGCCGCCGCGGTGGCGGTTTCGGCGGACTCGGTCGCGCAGCGCGTCGAGACGTACGGCGCGCGAGCAGGACGGCGGCCCGTCGCGAAGAGCCTGCGCGTGGAGCGCAGCACCGAGCGCGCCGAGGCAGTGCGTGCGCCGTCGATCTTCCGCTCGCCCGCGGGACCTGCGCCCAGCCAAGCGCCTCCGGCCGCCTGAAGCCGGCCGCCGTTTCCGCTGTTCTCGCGCGCCCCGCGCGCACCCCCATTTCGCAAGGCAGACCAATGTTCAATTACGTTGCACGCAAGATCGTCGGCACCAAGAACCAGCGCGAGCTGAAACGAACGCAGCCGGTCGTCGCGCGCATCAACGAGCGCGAAGGCTGGGCGAAGTCCCTCTCCGACGAGCAGATCCGCGAGCAAGTGCGCGGCTGGCGCAAGGAAGTGGCCGACGCGCCGGCGCTGGAGAAGTCGGCCGTCCTCGAGCGCATCCTTCCGGCCGCGTTCGCCCTTACGCGCGAATCCGGCGTCCGCGCACTGGGCATGCGCCACTTCGACGTGCAGTTGATCGGCGGCATGGGCCTGCACAAGGGCATGATCGCCGAGATGAAGACCGGCGAGGGCAAGACGCTGGTCGCCACGCTGCCCTGCGTCCTCAACGCGCTGGAGGGCAAGGGCGTCCACGTAGTCACGGTCAACGACTACCTGGCCAAGCGCGACGCGGAGTGGATGGGCCGGCTGTACCGGCACATGGGGCTTTCAGTCGGGTGCGTCGTGCACGGGCTCACCGACCGCCAGCGCCAGAAGGAGTACGGCGCCGACATCACCTACGGCCAGAACAACGAGTTCGGCTTCGACTACCTGCGCGACAACATGAAGTTCCGCCTGGCCGACTACGTCCAGCGCGAGCTGCACTACGCCATCGTGGACGAGGTGGACTCCATCCTCATCGACGAGGCGCGCACGCCGCTGATCATCAGCGGTCCCTCCGAGGAGTCGACCGACAAGTACTACAAGATCAACAAGGTCATCCCCGGGCTGGTGCGCGACCGCGACTTCACCGTGGACGAGAAGGCCCGTTCGGTGGTGCTCACCGACGAAGGCGTCGAGAAGGTGGAGTCGAAGCTCGGCGTCGCCAACCTCTACGACCCCGAGCAGATCGAGACCCTGCACCACGTCGAGCAGGCGCTGCGCGCGCACACCCTCTACCGGAAGGACCACGAGTACGTCGTCAAGGACGGCGAGGTGATCATCGTGGACGACTTCACCGGGCGACTGATGCCGGGACGCCGCTGGAGCGACGGCCTGCACCAGGCGGTGGAGGCGAAGGAGAACGTCAAGATCGAGAACGAGAACCAGACGCTCGCCACCGTCTCGTTCCAGAACTACTTCCGCCTCTACACCAAGCTCGCCGGAATGACCGGCACCGCCGACACCGAGGCATCGGAGTTCGCCCAGATCTACAAGCTGGAAGTGCTGGTCATCCCCACCAACCGCGTCAACATCCGCAAGGACCTCCAGGACACCGTCTACAAGACCGAACGCGAGAAGTTCAAGGCGGTCTGCGACGACGTCGAAGAGCGCTGGAAGAAGGGCCAGCCGGTGCTGGTGGGCACGGTCAGCATCGCCAAGAGCGAGGTGCTCTCCAATCTCTTGAAGAAGCGCGGCGTATCGCACGACGTGCTGAACGCCAAGCAGCACGAGCGCGAAGCGGAGATCGTGGCGCAGGCCGGGCGCAAGGGCCGGCTCACCATCTCCACCAACATGGCCGGCCGCGGCACCGACATCCTCCTCGGCGGAAATCCCGAGTTCCTGGCCAAGCGCGAAGTCGGGGCGGAGCCGAGCCCTCTCGAGATCGAAGGCCGCCTGGTGCAGGAGCGCGTCGCGAAGGCGAAGGCGGACGGCGGGGACGGGAAGTTCGCGCCGGTGACGGCGGGTGAAGTCGAGCAGGTCTACCGGGCCGAATACGCGCAGTGGAAGGAGCGCCACGACGCGGCGGTCGCGAAGTACAAGGAGCATTGCGCGAAGGAGCACGACGAGGTGGTCGGGCTCGGTGGCCTGCACATCCTCGGCACCGAGCGCCACGAGTCCCGCCGCATCGACAACCAGCTCCGGGGCCGTTCTGGCCGCCAGGGCGACCCGGGCTCGTCCAAGTTCTACCTGTCCCTGGAAGACGACCTGATGCGCATCTTCGCGAGCGACCGGATCGCGAAGCTGATGGACACCTTCGGCGTGCAGGAGAACGAGCCGATCGAGCACCCCTGGCTGACCAAGGCCATCGAGGGCGCGCAGACCCGGGTCGAAGGCCAGAACTTCGACATCCGCAAGAACCTGCTGGAGTACGACGACGTGATGAACCAGCAGCGCAAGACCATCTACGGCATGCGCAAGGAAGTGCTGGCGGCGGGCGCCGGCACGCCGCTGGTCTGGTTCACCGAGGACCCCAAGACCAAGAAGAAGACCCGCCACGAGAAGATCGTCACCTGGAAGGACCAGGAAGAGCACCTCTACGACCTGATCGAGGACCTGATCATCGAGATCGTCGACGAGGCGGTGCCGCGGGGGAAGAACGACGAGTTCGACACCAAGGCGCTGCAGCAGCGCGTCCGCGAGCAGTTCAACGTGGACATGAGCTTCGAGGGCGCGACGCACGACCACGAGAAGCTCCAGCTCGACATCTTCAACGTGGTGGAGAAGAAGCTGAAGACGAAGTTCGACGCGCTCGGCGACGACTTCCGCCTCTACACCCAGTGGCTGTACCTGAACACCATCGATCAGCTCTGGAAGGACCACCTGCTGCAGATGGACCACCTGCGCCAGGGCATCCACCTGCGCGGGTACGGCCAGAAGGACCCGAAGATCGAGTACAAGAAGGAAGGCTTCGAGCTCTTCCAGATCATGAAAGGCCGCATCGCCGCCAGCACCATCTCCATGGTCATGCGCGTCGAGCCGGTGCAGCAGCAGGTGGCGACGCCCCAGCCGGCGCAGGGCCGCGGCTCGGCATCGCTGCCACCCCTGCCGCAGCGGCGCCAGCAGCAGACGGTCGAGTCGCACGGGGAGTCGCCAAGCGCCTCGGGCGGGCAGGGAGGGGCCGTGCAGAACCCGACCGCGCCCATCGTGCGCGCGGGCCCGCGGGTGGGACGGAACGATCCCTGCCCTTGCGGGTCGGGCAAGAAGTACAAGAAGTGCCATCTGCCGCTCGAGGAGGGCGGAGCGCCCGCCGCGGACTGACGGCATTCGACAGTTCCGGTTGCGAGATGCGTTCTAGTGGATCGTCTGCGCCAGCGGCGCCTCGTCCGGTTGGCGGTACCACCAGGCAATCCCCAGCAGGAAGCCGCTGACCACGAGGTAGGCGGCGATGCGTGTGCCCGGCGCATCGAGCTGCCACGCGCCGCGCGCGGCAAGGAAGGCCGCGACCAGGCCGAGGCCCAGCCCCACCCGCCGCAGCCCAGGCGAACGCCGCGCACGACCCCAGCCGACGAACGCCACGCTGGTGATCGCGTAGTAACCGATCAGGAGCAGGGACGAGCTGCTGGGCGAGATGGCGTGCACCAGCTCCTGGTGGCCCCAGAGAAAAGCGAACGCGACGAGACCTGCCCGCGCGCTGTTCCGCGAGCGTTCGTCCTCGTTCGTCCGCGCGTCGTAGAGCGCCGCGGCCCAGGCCAGCGCCACCGCCAAGGCCGCAACCGATTCCCGGGTCGTGAAGGGAAGGAATTCGTACGGCGGCCTGATCGAGACCAGCGAGAGCACCCAAAGGCCGGCCATGGTGAGCGAGATCCGCGAGGTCCAGCTCCAGGTCCGGGTCGGGACCCAGCGGCCAAGCCAGACGAGCAGGATCGATCCCCAGGCGACGGACGCGATCGCCAGCGTCTCGGCGCTTCGCGTGCTGAGCCAGGTCGCGACCATCGCCGCCGCCCACGTGCTGGCCGCCAGCGCGTCGCGGGAGGCCTCCGAGCGTCGCGCCGCGGAAGCGAAGAGGATCACCGCGGCGGCGCCAAAGGCAGGTCCGGCATCCAGCTCCAGGGCAATAGCCAGCGCGCCGAGGAACAGTCCCGGAAGGACCGCGCCCTCGACCCAGGCGGCGGGTCCGTCGTCCGTGTCGCCGAATCCGTCGAGGAGCTTGCCCGCGGGCTCGCCGTCCGAGAGCTCGAGGAGCACGAGCCAGGCGCAGCCCGCGATCCCGATGGCGATCGCAGCTCCGACCCGACCCATCCAGGGGAGGGGCGCGAAGGCCAGGCGGAAGGCGGCGCCGGCCGCGAGGAGGCCCATGGTGCGCAGCCGCGGCCGCAGCACCTGGCCGCGCGCGAACGGCAGCACCGCGAAGCCCGCGACCACGAGCGGCAGCCCGAGCGCGAACAGCGGCGCGTTCTGCCCGGCCGGCATGGCGACCAGCGCCGCCACGAACAGCGCGGCGCCGCCGGCGAAGACGCGGCCGGCGATGAACCAGGGCCGCGATGCCAGTCCGGACCCAGCCGCGACGAGGACGGCGGTGGCGTAGGCGGCCAGCATCGGCGCGGTGCCTTGTCCCGTGCTGGTGACGAACGGAGCGATGCAGGCGCCGCCGAAGCCCACACACCAGAGCGGCTCGTCCGCCTCGATGAGCGCGAAGGCGCCGAGCGCTACGGAGGCCGCCGCGGAGCAGCCCAGCGCGAGCGGCGCCGGGACGAGTCCCATCGACGGCCCCGCGGCCCATGCGCAGACGTGCACGGCGGCGAGGGCAAGCGCGAGCAGGCTGTCGCCGAACGAGTGCGAGCGCGGCCGGAGCTTCAGGCCAGCCACCCCGACGGCAGCGGCCGCGACCAGGCCGAGCACGACGCGCGTGGTGGGCCCGAGCAGCCCACGCGCGATCGCCCAGCTGACGAAGGTGCCGAGTGCGGCGAGGGCGAGCATCGTCGCGAGCCCGAGCATGCCGTAGCGACCGACGAGCGTTTCGAGATCGACCCCGGGCGTCACCGCAGCTGCAGGCGATCGCCTCGGCTCGAGGCTCGGCCCCGGCGTCTCGGAGAAAGCTGGCGGCGGGGCCGTCGGGAGCCGGCCTTCGACCACGGGAGCAAACGGCGGCATCGGCGATGTGGGGCATTCACCGGCGGTCTTCGCCCGGATCAACTCGCCCCGGAGCTGCCGCACTTCCCATTCGAGGGCAGTGACCCGGATTTCCAGCGTAGGTCGACGTTGCTCGGACATGTCCACCAGCATCGGCGCGCCCGGGCAAGGGTCAAGTTCGCGCCGCCCGGCAGTGAGAAATCGGTTGTGAGGCTTTGCCCCCCCACTGGAGCGGCGAATGCGCCTCGCGGCCACGGTGCGCACGGGGTCAGCGGTCATCGATACGGCGTCGGTGCAAGCATACCATCCGAGCCCCGCCATCCTCGACTACGCGACCACCAAGGGAGCGATCGTCACCTTCACCAAGGGACTCGCCCAGCGCACTCTGGTCGTGGCTTCCTTCTCGAAAGACAAAAAGGAGCAGTTCGGTAAGGGCCCAATGGAGCGGCCCACACAACCCGCGGAGCTGGCCCCGGCGTACGTCTTCCTGGCCTCGGACGAATCGCGGTACATCGTAGGCGAAGTGCTCGGCGTAACAGGGGGAAAGGCCCTTCCTCAGCGACTTGCTTCAGGGCCGCGATCCTGTTAGATCGCGCCTCCCTTTCCGGGATCTTTCCGGAGGGGCCCAGCAGTTCCGTCACACAAATACGCACACCTCCCGATCAGGGCGGGGTTCCCGCATGGGCCCGCTTTGGCGCGACGGGGGTGGAGGAGAAAAAACGAATGATGACAGAGACCGTAGAGTCGAACGTACCTGTACCCACCTCGCCGCCCGCCGGCGCGGACGCGACCGGCATGCAGCAGGCCATCCAGGCCGGCCAGGGCATCACCATGCGCCAGCTGCTCGAGGCCGGCGTCCATTTCGGCCACCAGACCAAGCGCTGGAACCCGAAGATGAAGCCGTACATCTTCGGCGCCCGCAACGGCATCTACATCGTCGATCTGCAGAAGACCGTGCGGCTCGCGCGCGAGGCCTTCAAGTTCGTCAGCGACGTCTGCTCTCGCGGCGGGTCGGTGCTCTTCGTCGGCACCAAGAAGCAGGCGCAGGACGCGGTGATCGAGGAGGCGGGGCGCTCCGGCCAGTTCCACGTCACCAACCGCTGGCTGGGCGGCACCCTGACCAACTTCAAGACCATCAAGAGCGGCATCGATCGCCTGAAGACGCTGGAGAAGATGTCGACCGACGGCACCTTCGAGAAGCTGCCCAAGAAGGAAGTGGCGCTGCTCCAGAACGAGATGGAGAAGCTGAAGAAGAACCTGGGCGGAATCCAGGAGATGACGCGGCTTCCCGGCTGCCTCTTCGTCATCGACCCGAAGAAGGAGCACATCGCCATCCACGAGGCGACGCGGCTCGGCATCCCCATCGTCGCGCTGGTCGATACCAATTGCGATCCCGAGGGCATCGACTACGTCATCCCGGGCAACGACGACGCCATCCGCTCCATCCGACTGTTCTGCGGCAAGATCGCGGAGGCGGCCATCGAGGGCAAGGCGCGTTACCAGGCCCACCACGCCGGCGAGCCGCAACAGGCCGAAGGCGAGGACGGCGAGGACCGCGACGGCGCGTCCGAGAGGCGCGGCCGGCGCGATGGCCGCCGCGGAGGGCCGCGCGGAGGCCGCGGTGGCGAGCGGCGCCCGATGATGCGCGCCGATGCGGAGCCGGCCCCGGGCCCGATCGTCGAGCACAAGCCGACGCTGGGCAGCGGCGAGGCCGCGCCCGAGGGCGGCGAAGAGAAGACCGAGGAGTAATTCGCAATGGCGGAAGTGACATCGGCGATGGTGAAGGACCTCCGCGAGAAGACCGGCGCGGGGATGATGGACTGCAAGAAGGCGCTGCTGGAGTCGGGCGGCGACGTCGAGAAGGCCATCACCTGGCTGCGCGAGAAGGGTCTGGCAACGGCGGGGAAGAAGGCGGGCCGCAGCGCCACCGAAGGCGCGGTGGGATCGTACATCCACCTGGGCGGAAAGATCGGCGTGCTGGTCGAGATCAATTGCGAGACCGACTTCACCGCCCGCAACGAGAAGTTCCAGGCGCTGGTGAAGGACATCGCCATGCAGATCGCCTGGAGCAACCCGAGGTGGCTGCGCCGGGAAGATGTCCCCGAGAACGTGCTGGCGGAGGAGAAGAGCATCCACCGCGCGCAGCTGCTGGAGCAGGGCAAGCCGGAAGCGATGCTGGAGAAGATCATCCCCGGGAAGCTGGAGAAGTTCTTCAAGGACAACTGCCTCCTCGAGCAGGCGTTCTTCCGCGACCCGGACGGGAAACGATCGGTCCAGGACGAAATCAATGCCGCGGTCGCGGTGATCGGCGAGAACATCCAGGTCCGCCGGTACACCCGCTACGCCCTGGGCGAAGGCCTGACCAAGGAAACGAAGGACTTCGCTTCAGAAGTGAGCGACGCGATCAAGGCGCAGGCAAAGAAAGACGGGGAGCCGAAGAAGGACGGCGACGGCAGGAGATAAGGCCGCATGCCCGCCTTCCGCGCCGAGGTGGAGGAGCGCTTCCGCGACCTGCGCGACCGCATCGTCGCCCGTCTCGAGGAGCTCGAGGGCGTCGCGAAGTTCCGGCGCACCGCCTGGGAGCGCCCCGGCGGCGGCGGCGGCGAGATGAGCGAGCTGCGCGGGGAGCTCTTCGAGAAGGGCGGCTGCAACTTCTCGGCGGTGCACGGCTCGAGCTTTCCCGCCGCGCCGCCCGGCGCAGTGCCCGCCGCGCACGGCGACGACGTGCGGCCGCCCCGTCCCGAAGAGCTCGCCGGCAAACCGTTCTTCGCCACCGGCGTGTCGCTCGTGATGCACCCCAGGAACCCCTTCATTCCGGTGGTGCACCTGAACGTGCGCTACCTGGAAGCCGGCGACGTGGCTTGGTTTGGCGGCGGTACCGATCTGACGCCGTTCCGGGCGTTCCCCGAGGACACCGCGCACTTTCACGGCGTCCTCCAGCAGGCATGCGGGAAGGACCGATACGAGCGGTTCTCGCAGTGGGCGCGCGAGTACTTCTTTCTCCCGCATCGCAATTCGGAACGCGGAGTCGGCGGGGTCTTCTTCGACTATCTCCGTGGACCGGAACACCGGGACTTCGTCCAGCGGGTGGGCGATGCCTTCCTGCCCGCGTATGTCCCGCTGGTGGAGCGCCACCGGGGAACGCCCTGGACGGAGGCGGACCGGGCGGCGCAGCTCCGCTGGCGCGGGCGGTACGTCGAGTTCAACCTGCTCTACGACCGCGGCACGCTCTTCGGCCTCAAGAGCGGGGGCAACGTCGAGGCCATCTTCATGAGCCTGCCTCCGCTGGTGGCCTGGTGAACGACCCGCCGTGGTACAACGCGCCCCCATGGCAGATCGGCCCGCCCAGCTGGCGTCGATGATCGATCACACGCTGCTGAAGCCCGGCGCCACCCACGAAGACCTGGTCAAGCTCTGCGACGAAGCGCGCCGGTACGGGTTCGCCACCGTCTGCGTCAGCTCCGGCAACGTCGCGCTCTGCGCCCGCCTGCTGGAAGGTTGCGGCGTCAGGCCGATCGCTGTCGTGGGATTTCCTTCGGGTACCGCCGCGACCGCGGACAAGGTCCGGGAGACGCGCGAGGCCATCTCCGCCGGAGCGGCCGAGATCGACATGGTCCTTCACGTCGGGCGGCTCAAGACGAAGGACTACGGATACGTGGAGTCGGACATCCGCGAGGTGGTGCAGGCCGCCCGCCCCCGCGCGGTCAAGGTGATCCTGGAGACCGGCGCGCTCACGCGCGACGAGAAAGTGATCGCCTGCGCACTCGCCAAGGCGGCGGGCGCGGCCTTCGTGAAGACGAGCACCGGGTTCGGCCCGGGCGGCGCGACCGCGGAGGACGTGGCGCTGATGCGGCAGATCGTGGGCGATGACGTCGGGGTGAAGGCGAGCGGCGGGGTGCGTACGGCCGCGGACGCGTGGAGGATGGTGGAGGCGGGAGCGAACCGGTTGGGCGCGAGCGCGAGCGTGGCCATCGTCACCGAGCTGGGCTCGGCACGCGCTGGAAAGTCCTGAGATGGGCCGCTTCGTCGTCATCGTGATCGATTCCTGCGGCGCGGGTGAGCTGCCGGACGCCACGGCGTACGGCGACGCCGGCGCCAACACGCTGGGCAACTGCGCGCGCAAGGCCGGCGGACTGCGGGTGCCGACGTTCCAGGGCTGGGGCCTGGGGAACATCACCTCCATCGCGGGTTGCCCGCCCGCGTCCTCGCCGCGCGCCGCATTCGGGCGCATGTCGGAGCAGTCGCAAGGCAAGGACACCACCACCGGACACTGGGAGATGATGGGCATCGTGCTGGAGAAGGGATTCACCACCTTCCCCAACGGGTTCCCGCCGGAGCTCATGCAGGAGTGGCTGCGGCTCTCCGGAGCGCCGGGATACCTCGGCAACAAGCCGGCGAGCGGAACGGCGATCCTCGACGAGCTTGGCGAGGAGCACCTGCGCACGGGGTTCCCCATCGTCTACACCAGCGCCGACAGCGTGTTCCAGATCGCCGCGCACGAGGAGAAGGTCCCGCTGCAGACGCTGTACGCCTGGTGCGAGGCCGCGCGCACCGTCGGAAAACGGTACGGGCTCGCCCGGGTGATCGCGCGGCCGTTCGTCGGGGACGGGCGGGGCAGGTTCAAGCGCACGTACAACCGGCGCGACTTCTCCCAGCCGCCGCCGAAAGGCACCGTGCTCGACCTGCTCGCGCAGAAGGGCGTGCGGACCATCGGTCTGGGGAAGATCCCGGACATCTACGACGGCCAGGGGATCGCCGAAGGCATCCACACCGAGGGCAACGCGGACGGGCTTCGCAAGACCTGCGAGATCCTCGATCGGATGGGCCCGGGCTTCCTGTTCGTCAACCTGGTCGACACCGACATGCTCTACGGCCACCGCCGGGACGCTCCGGGATACGCGCGCGCCATGGCGGAGATCGATGCCGCCCTCCCGGCCATCGCCGGGAGCTTGCGCGGCGACGACCTGCTGGTTCTCACCGCCGACCATGGATGCGACCCCACGTTCCCGGGGTCGGATCACACGCGCGAGTACGTGCCGGTGCTGGCCTGGTCGCCAACCCGCACCAGCGGCGCCGACCTGGGCGTGCGCGACAGCTTCTGCGATCTGGGAGCAACGGTCGCCGAGTACTTCGGCGTCGCCGCCCCCCGCGGAAAGAGCTTCCTCCGGGCGGTAACCTGATGGGCGAACCGCACGAGCCCGAAGACAAGCCTGTCCTCGACAAGCTGTTCCGGTTCACGCACGGCCACCGGGTGCGCTACGACGAGGTGGACGCGCAGGGAATCGTCGGCAATGCGAGCTGGCTCAACCTGCTCCAGCTGGGGCGGATCGAATATCTGAGATACCTGGGCCTGATGCTGGAAGGCGGCTCCCGCGCGCCGGTGCAGGCGGTGGTGCGTCGCGCGGTGGTCGATCACCTCGCCCCGGCGCGATTCGATGACGCCCTCGCCATCCGCGTGCGCACGGCGCACCTGGGAAACCGAAGCGCGCGCCTCGAGTACATCGTCGACAACGTGGACACGGGCTTGCGACCGCTGATCGGAGAGACGGTGCTGGTCTGCGTGGAGATGGCCACGCTGCGGAGCATGCCCTGGCCGGAGTTCTGGCGGCAGCGGGTGCTCGAGCTGGAAGGGGAGAACGTCCAGGTCGGGCAGGGCCACCGACGCTAGTCGCGCCCTTCCGGATCGTACGGAACGCCGTTCGCGGCGGGCGCGCGCGTACGGCCGAGTCCCAGGGCGAGCACCACCAGCGTCAGCGCGTAGGGCAGGGCGAGAAAGAGCCCGTCGAGCCGCAGGTCGGCAGCGTGCAGCGAGAACGAGAGTTGGCGCTGCGCCGCGTCGGCGGCGGCAAAGAAGAACGCCGCTGCCGCTGCTCCGAGAGGGGTCCACTTTCCGAACACCATCGCAGCCAGCGCCATGAACCCTTGTCCCGCGGGCATGCGCGCATCGAACTGCCCGAGGATTCCCACCGAGAGCGTGGCGCCCCCGACGCCCGCCAGTGCTCCGCTGCAAAGGACGCAGATCGCGCGCAGCCGGAGCACGCGGACGCCCAGCGTCGCCGCGGTGCGGGGATGCTCTCCCACCGCGCGCACGCGCAGGCCCGACGGCGCCCGCGACAACCAGAGATGGAAGAGCACGGGGACGGCGAGCGCCGCGTACGACAGCGCGGAGTGGCCGAACCTATCGCGCGGCAGGGCTGGCGCGGGCGGGCTGACGCCGCTCGAACCGAAGAGGGACTGCAGCAAGTAAGTGACCAGCCCGAGCGCCACGAGGTTCAAGGCGATGCCGCTGACCACTTGATCGGCGCGGAACCGCAGGGAAAGCAGCGCGTGCACTCCGGCGGCTGCGGCGCCCGCCAGCGCGCCGCAGGCGAGCCCGATCCAGGGGGATCCAGAGAGGATGGAGCCGGCCGCCGCGGCGAACGCGCCGAAGCGCATCATCCCCTCGAGGCCGATGTTCACCACGCCGGCCCGCTCGCTCAGGACGCCTCCCAGCGCCGCGAACACCAGTGGCGGGGCGAAGTCGAGGACCAGGTTCACGGCGGCTCCGCAGGGACGAGGCCCTCAGCGGCACGGCCGCGAAGCCGCGCGAAGAGAGGTCGAAACATGCCCGGGGCCGCTACCAGCAGCACGGCGAGCCCCTGGGTCAGCTCCGCGAATGAAGGATGGATGCCGATGAGCTGCAGGCGCGTCGCCCCCGCGCGCAGCGCGCCGAAGACGATCGCCGAGACCAGCGTGCCGGCCGCGCTCCCTCCGCCGACCAGCGCGACGGCGATGCCGTCGAATCCGTAGCCGGTGCGGAACACGCCCGGGTACTTGTGCTCGGTGCCGAGGATGAGCAGCGCCCCGGCTAGACCGGCGAGCCCGCCCGAGAGCGCCATGGCCTCGCAGATGCGCCGGCCTACCGGGATGCCGCTCGCGAAGGCCGCCGCGCGGCCTGCGCCGGCCGCGCGCCACTCGAAGCCGCGCCGGGTCCGGGTGAGCAGGAACCAGACGGCTGCCGCAACCCCGAGCGCGAGCGGAAAGCCCAGATCGAGCCTGCTCCCGGAGAGGAGTCGCGGGAGCCATGCCGCCCGGCTGATCGCCTCGGTGCCGGCGACGCTGACCTCGGCGCCAGAACCCGCGGCCGCGAGCGGACCAGGCACCAGCCAGCCATGGACGACGTGGAAGGCCACCCAGTTCAGCAGGATGGTGCTGATCACCTCGTGCACGCCCCTCCGGACCTTGAGCCATCCCGCCAGAAGGCCCCACGACCCTCCCCCCAGCGCGGCGCCGGCCAGCGCGAGGAGCATCGCTCCGGGAACGTCGAACCGGCCGATCACTGCGGCCGCGAGCGCGCCCCACACCAGCTGACCTTCGGCGCCGATGTTGAACAGGCCCACCGTGAACGCTACCGCCACCGAAAGCCCGGTCAGCGTCAGGACGGCGGCCTTGATCGCCGTCTCGCCCAGCGGCCCCGGGCCGCCGAACGCGCCGGAGAGGAGATCGCCGAAGCCCGCCATTGCGTCGCGCCCGGTCGCGGCAATCGCGACGAAGCTCACCAGCAGCGATACGACCAGGGCGGTGACCGCGCCCCAGAGAGGATCGCGCGCGGGCGCGAACAGGCGCGCGCGCAGCTCAGGCACCCGCGGCCGCCTGCCCGAGCATCATCCGCCCGAGGCTCTCATCGCCGGCGTCGGGGAGCGTCTCTCCCGACGCCCGTCCTTCGAAAAGCACCAGGATGCGGCCTGCGACGGCGCGCAGCTCGTCCAGATCCAGCGACACCAGCAGCACGCCCGCGCCGCTGTCGCGCGCTGCGCGCAGCGCCTCGTGCACCCGGCGGGTGGCCCCTGGATCGAGCCCGCGCGTCGGGTGCACGGCTACGACCATGCGCGGTGGAGGGCCGCCGGCAAGCTCGCGCGCGGCGACCAGCTTCTGCTGGTTGCCTCCGGAGAGATCGCCCGCGCGCGCGAGCGGGTCGGGCGGGCGCACGTCGAAGGACGCGATCATCTCACGCGCCTTCTCGCGCCTGCCCGTCCGATCGATGCGGGCGCCGCGAGCGTAGGGCGCGGCGCGATGATGGCCCAGCGCGAGGTTCTCCTCGACGCTCAGCGGAAGGCAGAGCCCACGGCGTTGCCGATCCTCCGGGAGGTGGGCGACTCCGGCGCGCCGCGCGGAAGCCGGGGTGCGGTGAAAGCCTGCCTCGCCGCCGAGCGCCAGCACGCCCGTGGCGGGACGCAGGCCGGTGAGGACCTCGGCGAGCTCGGTCTGGCCGTTTCCGTCGACTCCGGCGATGCCCAGGATCTCTCCGCGCCCGAGTTGGAACGAGAGTCCGCGGAGCGCGGGGCGGCCGCAGTCGGAAAGGCAGGTGACGTCCGTCGCTTGCAGGAGGACCCCGAATCCGCCCGGGCGGGGCGGAGGCTGCTGCGTCGGCGGCGCGACCGGGGATGCACCGCCCATGATCGCGTCCGCGAGTTGGGGGGCCGCGGTCTCCCCGCGCCGGGTTACCTGCACGAGCCGCCCACGCCTGAGGACCGCGATGCGGTCGGCCACCCCCAGCACCTCGCGCAGCTTGTGCGACACGAAGATCACGGCCCGCCCGCTGCCCGCGAGCACGCGCACGGTCTGGAGCAGCACGGCGGATTCCAGTGGCGAGAGGACGGCTGTGGGTTCATCGAGAATGAGCACCTGCGCGCCCCGCCAGAGCTGCTTGACGATCTCTACGCGCTGCTGCGCCGCGACTCCCAGCGTCTCGACCCGGGCATCCACGTCAACCGCCAGGCCGAACCGGGCTGCGGCTTCCGAGACCTCGCGCCGTGCGCGGCCGCGGTCGATCAGGCCGAGGCGGCGAGGCTCTCGTCCGAGCACCACGTTTTCCCAGACGGTCAAGGGGCCGACGAGCATGAAGTGCTGGTAGACAGCGCCGATGCCGGCGTCGATGGCGGCGCGCGGGTCGCCCGGAGGCAGCTCCCGACCGAAGGCGCGCACCGTGCCCGCATCCGCCCTGTAGAGCCCGCAGGCGACCGAGATCATCGTCGACTTGCCGGCGCCGTTCTCGCCCACCACTCCCAGCACCTCGCCGGGAGCGACCTCGAGCGAGACGCCCTGCACGGCGGGGACGCCTCCGAACCGCTTGACGATTCCGGACAGCTCGAGCGCGTTCATGGACGGGCCGCCGCGAACTTCGCCAGCTGCTCGAGCGTGGCCGGAACGTCGAGGCGCCCGGCGACGATGGCCGCGCGAAGCTTCTCCACCTCCGCGAGGGCAGCCTCGCGCTGAGCGGGCGGAACCATGTCTCCGACGGGCGCCAGCCCGACCCCGCCGTCTTTCAGGCCCAGCACGATGTCACCGCCGGAGAACTTTCCCTCGAGGACGTCCTTCACCGCCAGGTACACCGCGGCGTCCACGTGCTTCACCATGCTGCTGAGGACATGCCTGGGCGCGACGTGGGACTGGTCGCTGTCCACGCCAATCACCAGCTTCCCGGCCTGCTGCGCCGCCTTGATCACGCCCAGCCCGTCGAGCCCGGCGCCGTGGAAGACGATGTCGCAACCCCGGGCGTAGAGGTCGTGTCCTACCTCGGCGCCTTTCCGTTCGTCGTCGAAGCTGCCCGTGTACGCGACCAGCACCTCGGCCGAGGGATTCACCTGCCGCACGCCGGCGCGGTAGCCCGCTTCGAACTTGCGGATGAGCGGGAGCTGCATGCCGCCCACGAAGCCCACCTTTCCGCGGGTGAGCTGCCCGGCGAGCACGCCGGCGAGGAAACTGCCCTCGTGCTCGCGAAACACCACTGCGCGAACGTTGGGGAGCGTGGTTGGGTTTCCGGACGCGTCCAGGACGGGGCTGTCGATCAGCAGGAAGCGCGTGTCCGGGTGGCGCGCAGCCACGGCGCGCGTGGCCGGCTCCATCATGAAGCCGACCGCGACGATCAACTCCGCGCCCTGTTGGACCAGCAGCTCCAGGTTTGGCTCGTAGTCCTCCTGCGCCTTCCCGGAGAGCACCAGGGGGCGCGGAATCCCGAGCCGGGGAAAGGGGCGGCCGCGCAGGTCGGCGGGAAGCAGGTCGCGCGATTCAGCCTCGGTCAGCGGCTCGTATCCCCGGGCCGTGTAGCGCAGCCCTGCCGCCATGATTTCCAGGCCGCGCAGCGCTCCGTCATTGAAGGACTGATCGCCGCGCCCACCGACGTCCAGCGCCAGGCCGATGGTGTGCGGCGCCTGCTTCTTCCTGCAGCCGAGGAGCGCGATGAAGCAGAGGCACAGGGCGGTTCGCTTCATGCCCGCACTGTATCAAGGGTGCTTCACCACGCGCCCACCCTTGACGACCAGCGAGACGCGCTCCACGGCGGAGGGGTCTTGCAGCACGTTGCCCGGCACCGCGATCACGTCCGCCAGGTACCCCGGCGCGAGCTTGCCGATGCGGTCCTCCATCTGCAGCAGGCGCGCGTCCACCACCGTGGCTGCCTGGAGGGCCTGCGCCGGGGGCATGCCGTTCTTCACCATCAGCGTGATCTCGTGCGCGTTGAACCCATGGAGCGACACGCCGCTGTCGGTTCCCATCCCGATGGTCACGCCCAGCTTGACCGCCGTCTGGAACGTCCTGGCGAGGGATCCCGCCGCCGCCAGCGCCTTCTCGGCGATCAGCGGCGGGAGCTTGTTCTCCTTC
>DATBZA010000088.1:0-88650 GCA_036513415.1 Myxococcales bacterium
AGCTGTACTCGGACGAGACGCTCCGCCACGGAAGCGACGAGCTGGGAGCCGATCTCCGCGACCGCGCGCAGGCGCTCTTGCGGCACTGCACCGATCTGGAGACGGGCGACCTGCGCCGGGCGCCCGCCGCCGTCGCCGCTCCGCCGGTCCGGGAATCCCGCGAGAAACGCGCGCCGCTTTCGCAGGGGCGCATGCGCCGGCTGGTGTACAGGGAGGCGTGGCGAAAGCGCGCAAACGGGCCGCACCGGGCCCTTCCGCTGGCTCCAAGTCGCTTGGTGCTCGAGGACGGCGAGGGCCTCGCCGGGCTCGATACCGCCACTGGAGAGGAGAAATGGCGGGTCGCGGCCCTGCCCGGCGCGGTCGAGCGGGGCTCCGAGCTGTACTACGCGGAGCCCGGCGACGCGCTGATCCGGCTCGACGGGATCTCCGGCGAGGTCCGCTGGAAGCGGCGGATGCGCGGAGGGGTGCACTCCGGCCGCCTGTGGGCGCTGCCGTCCGGGGTGGTGCGGGCGTTGCCGGGCGAAGGGCTGGCGCTGGTGACCGATTCCGGTTCGCTGGCGTTCCGCTCGAAGTTGCCGGGCGGCGCGCCCGAGCACCTGGCCTCCGTGTCGGGCGTCCTGGTGACCGGGCTGCGGGCGGGGCTGCTCGCGGGGCTCGACTCCGGGGATGGCCGCGTACTGTGGAAGCGGCGGATGCGCACGGCCGCCATCCTGCCCTGCGGGGCGCGCGCGCTCGTGCTCTCGACTGGCGCCCTGGCGTGCATCGAACCGGAGAGTGGAAGGCCGGTCTGGGAGCGGGAGCTTCCGGACGACGCCCACGAGCTCGCCCTGCACGAGGGCGCGGTGCTGCTGCTGGCGGGCGGCCAGGCACTGTCGTTCTCGATCGGCGACGGCGCGCCGCGGACGCCGATGCCGTTGCCATGGGCCGAGCAACTCGTGTGCGAGGACGATGGGGCGCTCATCGCCGCCGGCCCCGGCGGCGCGGCGATGCGCCTCGACGGCCGCAAGCGCTGGGCGATCGCCGCCTCGGGTGACTCGCCAGCGCCCGCCCTGCTCCACCACGGAGTCGTGCTGTTGCACCGCGGCCCCATCGAGCTGATCGACGCGGCCGAGGGCCTGCCGCTGGCCCAGCTTCCCCCGGCACGCGCCGCCGCGCTGGGGATGGATCTCTCCTGCGCCTTGATCCAGGACGACGCGGTCAGCCTGCACCGGCTGGCCACGCACCTCAGCCTGGTCTAAAGAACGCATCTCCTGAGCGGAACTGCCGAATGACCTCGCTCAAGCGTAGCCACTGAGTTGGCTGCGGCGCGGGGCTGTCACCACTTGACGGGCGAGAGGTCCTGCTCCGCGTACTCGTTGAAAGTGACGCGCCGCTGCTGGTTCAGCAGGGGCACCTGGATGTCCCGCGAGTAGGTCAACCAGATGTGGACGAAGGCGGGGATCTGGGTGCGCTCGATGCGCAGGTCGCCGTCGTCCACGTCGATGCGCATCTCGGTGAGGACGCGGCCGTGGTCCTCGACCTTGTGGTCGAAGAGATGGTGCAGCTCGCGGAACACGTACTCGCGAACCCGGCCGTCGTCGCGCTCGCGGTAGGAGAGATTCGCCGCTTCCTTGAGGACGCGCTTGACCTCCAGGTTTTCCCAGTACGCCGGACCGTAGGTTACGAACCAGAACACCGCCGCGGCGGCGCCGACGAGGATCAACACCGTCACGAAGGTGAGCCCGCGGTCGCCGCGCCTGCGCATCAGCCGCTAGTTTACACCACGGAACATGCGGTCAAAACGAATGCCCATCGGGCCGCCGAAGGAGATCCAGATCACGCTGGCCCGGCCCTTGATGTAGCTGAACGGGATCTGGCCGATTCCGCCCTCCACCCGGCTGTCGGCGGAGTTGTCGCGGTTGTCGCCCATCATGAACACGCGGCCTTCCTCGACCACGAAGGAGCCGGAGCGCTGGAAAACAGGGTCCTTGCGCACCAGGATGGGGTGCCTGTGCCCGTCCAGGTCCTCGGTGTACATGCGCGAGACGACGTCGATGTCGGTCTCGGTGTACTCGTTGTGGTCCTTGTAGGTGTAGTCGCCGACCTCGACGCGCTTCTGCTCCACGCCGTTGACGTAGAGGACGTTGTCGCGAATCTCGATCCGGTCCCCCGGCAGCCCCACCACCCGTTTCACGTAGTCGATGTCTGGATGCTGCGGGTTGATGAAGACCACCACGTCGCCGCGCTTCGGTGGGCGCTCCCCCAGCTTGTGCACCCGGCCAGGGTCGGTGAACGGGATCCGCAGCCCGTAGCTCATCTTGTTGACGAAGATGAAGTCTCCCACCAGCAGCGTGGGGATCATCGAGCCCGAGGGAATGTGGAAGGGCTCGAAGAAGAACGCGCGCAAGAGCAGCGCGACCAGGATCGCTCCGCCGATGGACTCGGTGTACTCCCGGACCGCGCCCTTGCGCGCGAAGATCAGGTGCTTGTCCAGGGCGGCGTCGAGCGCATGGCGCGCCCGCACCGCGGGCATTCCCTCCGGGTTGGCCAGGGCCGTGTCTACTGCCGCGATGGCCTGCTCCATTTCCGCGGCGCCGCCCTCGGGGATCTTGGCCCGGTTGCGACGCAGCAGCCGGCTCGCGCTCCGCCGGAGCGACTTCGCCTCGTTGCGCGCGCGGCTGCGGACGCCCCAGGGCGTGGCCGATCCGACGGTGGAGATCATGAACACGGCCAGGAACACGCAGAGCGAGCCGAGCAGGAAGTTCTGCTGGCGGAGCAGGTGCTGGGCCACGAGACCGATCACGGCCGTCCCCGCCACGATTCCGGCGAGCTTGCCGTAGCCCGCCGCCGCGTAGAAGGCGCGCGGCCCCTTGTCAGCCGCGGAGACCAGCTCCGCCTCCCGCTTTGCCTGGGCTGCGCTGCGCGTTTCGGCCGCTGCGGTCATTCCTCCACCCGGAGCACCGCGAGGAACGCTTCCTGCGGGATCTCGATCTGTCCCACTGACTTCATCCGCTTCTTGCCTTCCTTCTGCTTCTCGAGGAGCTTCCGCTTGCGCGAGATGTCGCCGCCATAGCATTTGGCCAGCACGTTCTTGCGCAACGCCTTCTGCGTCTCGCGTGCGATCACGCGCGACCCGATGGCCGCCTGGATGGCCACCTCGTACATCTGCTTGGGAATCTCTTCCTTGAGCTTCTCGCAGATCACCCGCCCGCGGTGGTACGCCCGGTCCCGGTGGACGATGGTCGAGAGCGCGTCCACCGGCTCGCCGTTGATCAGGATGTCGAGCTTCACCAGATCGGCCTCCTGGTACCCGAGCGGCTCATAGTCCAGCGAAGCGTAACCGCGGGAGATGCTCTTCAGCTTGTCAAAGAAGTCGAACACCACCTCGGCAAGCGGGATCTCGTAGGTGATCTGCACGCGCTTGCTGCCGATGTACTTGATGTCCTTCTGCACGCCGCGGCGATCCTGGCACAGCTGCAGGACCGCCCCGACATATTCGTTGGGCACGTAGACGTGGGTGAGCAGCATCGGCTCCATCAGCTTCTCGATCTCGCCCTCCGGCGGGAGTTTCGCCGGATTGTCCACGCGGATCTCGTTTCCGTCCTTCTTCACCACTTTGTAGACCACGGAGGGCGCGGTGGTGATCAGATCAAGGTTGTACTCGCGCTCCAGCCGCTCCTGCACGATCTCCATGTGCAACAGCCCCAGGTATCCACACCGGAATCCGAACCCGAGGGCCTGCGAAGTCTCCGGCTCATAGGTAAAGGCGGAATCGTTCAGGCGCAGCTTCTCCAGCGCGTCGCGGGTGTTCTCGTAATCGGCCGAATCTACGGGGAAAATCCCCGAGAAGACCATCGGCTTGATCTCCTTGAACCCGGGCACCGGCTTGTCGGTCGGCCGCAGCGCCTCGGTGAGGGTGTCGCCCACCTTGGCGTCCTGGATCACCTTCACGTTGGCGACCACGAACCCCACTTCCCCGGCGATCAGCTCGTTCTTCGCGCGCGCCTTGGGAGCGAAGACCCCCACCTCGCTCACCTCGTACTCGCGCTTGTTGGACATGAACTGGATCTTCTGCCGCGGCTTGACGGTCCCCTCGAAGACGCGGACCAGCATGATCACGCCGCGGTAGGAGTCGTACCAGCTGTCGAAGATCAGGGCCTTCAGGGGAGCCTCGGGGTCGCCCGTGGGTGGGGGGACGATCCTGACGATCTCCTCCAGCAGCTCCTCGATGCCGATGCCCTCCTTGGCGCTGGCCGGCACCGCATGGCTGGCGTCGAGGCCGATGACCTCCTCGATCTCTTTGCGCGTGCCCTCGACGTCGGCGCTGGGCAGGTCGATCTTGTTGATCACCGGCACCACGGCCAGGTCGTGCTCCAGCGCCAGGTAGACGTTCGCCAGCGTCTGCGCTTCCACCCCTTGCGAGGCGTCGACCACCAGCACGGCGCCCTCGCAAGCGGAGAGGCTGCGGGAGACCTCGTAAGCGAAGTCGACGTGCCCGGGCGTGTCGATCAGGTTGAGGACGTAGTCCTTGCCGTCTCGCTTGCTGCGCCAGTTCATGCGCACGGACTGCGCCTTGATGGTGATCCCCCGCTCCCGCTCCAGCTCCATGTTGTCGAGGAACTGATCCTGCGCTTCGCGCTGCGTCACCGTGCCGGTCTTCTCCAGCAGCCGGTCCGAGAGCGTGGACTTGCCGTGATCGATGTGCGCGATGATGGAGAAGTTGCGGAGGTGCTGGTTCTGCTCAGGCATCGTCCATTTCCGGGAGCGGGGGGGATAACATGCGAGGCCGTGACGCACAATGGCGCGAATCATCCGCCCCCTCCCGCGCGCCGCCGGCTGCCCGCGCGACACGACCTGGGGGCGCGAGCGAGTGTCGCGCGAGAGCGTTTGTGGCCCGTTCCTTCCCTCACTCAGTGAATCAATGCGGGGCGCGGCGCGCGTTGTGTGTCGACTGGGTAAGACGCGCGCAGATAGCCGACGGGGTGCGTGGCCGTCGCGCCGCCGCATCAGAAAGCACACGACGCGCAGTATGCGCCGCCCCGTGTCTCTCGCCTCACGTGAAGTGCCTCGCCGGCGTGCTCGCTTTCTGCGTGGCGGAGCACGGCCATGCAGCCCGGCGGCGTCTCAGCGAACGATACACAAGCCCAACGAAGGGGCGCGAGGGGTCCTGCGTGGCGGAGCACGGCCATGCAGCCCGGCGGCGTCTCAGCGAACGATACACAAGCGCTCAGAGCGCCAGCTCGCGGCGGAAGTACGCGACGGTCGGAACGAGCCCTGCCTCGAGCGACACCTTCGGCTCCCACCCCAGCAGCGTTCGCGCACGCATGATGTCCGGGCGCCGCTGCTTGGGATCGTTCTCAGGAAGCGGCCTGACGGACCGGACCCGGCCGCCCTTCCCCACCACCTTCCGGACGGCGTCCGCGAACTCGATCAAGGTCATTTCCCGAGGGTTCCCCAGGTTGACCGGCCGCGCGTCGCCCTTTTCTTGCAGCGCCAGCAGCCCCGAGACGAGATCGTCGACGTAGCAGAAGCTGCGGGTCTGGGTTCCGTCGCCGAAGACGGTGAAATCTTCGCCGCGAAGCGCCTGCGTGACGAAAGCGGGCACCACCCGGCCGTCGTCGGCGCGCATCCGCGGGCCATAGGTGTTGAAGATCCGCGCGATGCGGACGGGAAGGCGATGCACCCGCGCGTACGAGGTGACCAGCGCCTCCGCGAACCGCTTCGCCTCGTCGTAGCAGGAGCGGGGCCCGATCGGGTTGACGTTGCCGAAGTACTCCTCGCGCTGGGGGTGCTCCAGCGGATCCCCGTACACCTCCGACGTGCTGGCGTGGATCAGCGTGGCACCGGTTTTTCGGGCGAGGTCCAGGGCCTGACGCGTGCCAATCGACCCGACGTCCAACGTCTCGAGCGGCAGCTTCGCGTAGTCGACCGGCGACGCCGGCGAGGCCAGGTTGAACACCGCTTCCGCGCGCCCCTCGAGTGGAATGGGCCGACAGATGTCGTGCTGCAAGAACTGGTAGCGGGGGTTGCCGCCGTTCCGGTCGGCGTTGTCGCGGCGGCCTGTGAGAAGGCTGTCCACCGCGACCACCTCGTCACCGCGCGCCAGCAGCCGATCGACCAGATGGCTTCCGATGAAACCGGCCCCGCCCAGGACGATCGAGCGCATCTATTTCACCCGGCCGTAACGGTCCTCGAGCCGGACCACGTCGTCCAGCTCGGGCGTGGAGGCTTCGAGGATGTCGCAGTCGGTCTGCGCAATCATGCGGTGGCGGAGGAGCGGCGTGATGTGGAAGGAGTCGCCCGGGTGGAGAACGGTTTGCTGGAGCTCCTCGCCTTCCCCGCCGGTCTCGAAACGCATCACGCCGGTCAGCACATGGATGGTCTCGTCCTTGCGCAGGTGGTACTGGAGGCTGAGGGCGTGACCCTTGTCGATGTGCAGGACCTTGCCGACGTAGCGGTCGGTGTGCGCCCAGATGAGCTCGTATCCCCAGGGCTTCTCGATGCGGACGGGCTTGATCGGGGGCATGGTCAGTGCGCCGGCATCACGGCTGCGGGGCTGCGCAGCTCGCGCTCGACGTCCAGGCGGAAGCGGTTGGCCGCCTCCTTGTCGTGGAATGCGCCGACGCGGACCCGGTACCAGGTCCCCTTGGCGCCGAGGTTCGCCTCCATCACGTACGGCTTGAGACCGGCCCCGCGCGCGCGGGCCTCCAGGCGGACGGCGGCGGCGCGGTCCTGCGAAGCTCCGACCTGGACGGTGAAATTGCCCAGCTCGCGGGGAGGCGGCGGCAGCGGCGCGGCAGTCGCCGGGGGCACCTGCACGGCCCGCTCGGGAGGCGGTACCACGGTGGGTTGCCGGGTGGGTGAAGGGACTACCGATGTCGCCCGCACCGGCTCGGGCTTCTCCACCCGCTCATGCGCCTTTTCCGCCGGCGCGAGCCTCACGCTCCCTTCCGCGGGTCGGGAAGAAACGGCGGGCGATTCCGGCTTGCGCGCTTGCGCATCGAGCGCCGCGAGATCGCCCGCGGCCGCCGGCGCTTGCATCGAGGAGATCTTCTTTCCCAGCAGGATCCCGAGCGAGAACACCCCGGCGAGGAGCAGCAGCGCGCACAGCGCCAGCGCGACCACCTGCCGGTCATCGAGGGAAAGCTCGATCCTTTCGCGGAGCCGCTCGACCTCGCGCACCGGCGCGGGTGTACCAGACCGGGGCGGGTGCCCGCTACTCCTCTTCCGCGACCGGAGCGTCCATCCGGTCCGGCGCACCGACCCCCAGCACCGCCAGCGCGTTCGCCAGCGTCTGCTTCACCGCCCAGACCAGGAACAGGCGCGCGTCGGTCTTGCGCGGGTCGTCTCCGATCACGCGCTCCGTCTTCTTGTACTTGGTGTAGTAGCCGTGGAACTGCGCGATCGTCTCCTGGAGGTAGAAGACGACCTTGTGCGGTTCCAGGGCCGCGGCGGCGTGCGCGATCAGGTCCGGAAGCTGCAGCACCCGCTTGATCAGCTCGATCTCCTCGGGGAGCTGGAGCGCGCCGACGGCTTCGGGGTCCCAGCGCGGCGTCAGGCCCCGCTCCTCGCGCGCCTTGCGCAGGATGGCCGCGCAGCGCGCGTGTCCGTACTGCACGTAGAAGACGGGATTGGCGTTGTCGCGCTTCTGCGCCAGGCCGATGTCGAAGTCGAGCGCCATGTCGCCCCGGCGGAGCAGGAAGAACACCCGGGTGGCGTCGGAACCGGCAACCTCGAGCAGCTCGCGCAGGGTGACGAAGTTCGCCGCCCGCTTGCTCATCCGGTACGGCTGGCCGTCCTTGATCAGATTCACCAGCTGGAAGATGATCACCTCCAGCTCGCCCCCGAGCGCGGCGACCGCGGCCTTCATCCGCTGCACGTAGCCGGCGTGGTCCGCGCCCCAGACGTCGATCAGGCGGCGATGCCCGCGGGCAACCTTGTCGAAGTGGTACGCCACGTCCGCGGCGAAGTAGGTGGGCTCGCCGTTGGTCTTGAACAGCGGACGGTCGCGGTCGTCGCCGAACCGGGTGGTCTTCACCACCTTGAGCGGCTGGGGAACGTACTCCTCCTCCTCCACGTCCATCCCCTGGGGCGGCGGGAGCACCTCCATCGCCGTCATGCCCTTCTCGTCCAGCACCTGGATGGCCCCTTCCAGGCGCTTCTGGTCGTGGAGGACCTTTTCGCTGAAGAAGTTGTCGAAGCGGATCCCGAAGATCTCCAGATCCGGCTTGATCAAGTTGTCCAGGATCCAGGCGGTGGCGAACTTCCGCAGCGGCTCGCGGATCTCCTCGAACGATCGCGCCGGATCGCCGCCCGCATCCAGCCAGGCGCGGGCCACGTCCTTGATGTACTCGCCCTGGTAATCGTCCGGGTCGAGCGGCACCGGCCGCACGTCTTTGCGCAGCTCGGTGGCGCGGGCAAGGACTGCGTGGGCCAGACGCCAGACCTGGCCGCCGGCGTCGTTGATGTAGAACTCGCGGAAGACGTCGTAGCCAGCCCATTCCAGGAGATTGGCGACCACGTCCCCGATCACCGCGCCGCGGCCGTGGCCGACGTGCATCGGGCCGGTGGGATTGGCACTGACGAATTCCACCATCGTGCGCAGCCCGTTTCCGGCGTTGCTGCGGCCGAAGCGATCCCGCTGCTCCCAGACCGCGTGCAGCGCCTTGTGCCACACGTCCTGGGCCAGGCGCAGGTTGAGGAAGCCGGGTCCGGCGATCTCCGGCTTGCCGGCCAGCACGCCCGCGCGGTCGTCGATGCGCTCCACGATCGCCTGTGCCAGCGCGCGCGGATTGGGTTTCTGCGCCCCGGTGGCGGCGGCATGCTGCCGGGCGAACGTCATCGCCGCGTTCGATGCGAAGTCGCCGTGCGCCCCCTGCTTCGGCACGTCGAGCTGGACGGGGTAGTCGCCCGGCGGCAAGAGCCCGTCCTCCACGCACCGCTGCAATGCGCCCCGCACGAGCTCGGCGACCTGCTCCTTCACCATGCCGGGCCCTTCGAGTATTCGCGGTCGAACGGCGGGCGCAGCCGATCCCAGCTCGCCTGCAGGTGCTCGATCATCACTTTCGTGTCGCCGAGCACGGGCATGAAGTTGGTGTCTCCGTTCCAGCGAGGCACCACGTGCCAGTGGACGTGCTCGGCGATCCCGGCTCCCGCGGCGCGCCCCAGGTTCATCCCGACGTTGTGGCCCTGCGCTTTGTAAGCCTGCCCCACCAGCCGGATGGCGACCCGCAGCATCTCGGCCAGTTCCTCGTGCTGATCGCGTGGGAGCGACGCCAGGTCGGCTTCGTGGGCGCGCGGCACCACCATCAGATGGCCGTTGTTGTAGGGATAGCGGTTGAGGATCGCGAACGTGTGCGGCGTCCGGCCCAGGATCAGGTTCTGGCGGTCGTCCGGGCTGCGGGGGAGATCGCAGAAGATGCATGCCTGCTTCGCGTCACCCTTCTCGATCAGCTCCATCCGCCACGGCGCCCAGAGCTGCTCCATCACCTCACCAGGTTCGGCGCGAGGAACATGACCCCTCCCTCGGGGACGGCCGATCGCATGCCTTCGGTCGCGCCCTGGAAGGCGCCCTGGAAAGCGCCGCGCAGGAGATCGCGCAGCGACAGCTCGTGCTCCCGGGGCGGGTATTGGACTTTCGGCTCGCCGCTCTGACCGGCGAGCGCCCAGGCGGCGCCGATGGCGTCGTCGAAACCGCCCAGCTCGTCCACCAGCTTCAGCTCCTTCGCGCGCTTGCCCGTGTAGATGCGCCCTTCCGCCAGCTCGCGCACCCGCGCCTCGGGCATGCCGCGTCCCTGCGCCACCGCTTCCACGAACTGGCCGTAGACATCGTCGGAGATGCCCTGGATCTCCTCGCGGTCCGTGTCGCGGAGAGGACGGAAGGGCGATAGCGTGTCCTTGTACTTCCCGGTCTTCAGCGTGGTCTCCTCGATTTTCGCCCACTCGAGCAGGCCGCGGACGTTGAAGTGGACGAAGATGACGCCGATGGATCCGGTCAGCGTCCCCGGCTCGGCGTAGATCCGGTCGGCGGGAGCGGAGATGTAGTAGCCGCCGGACGCGGCCAGCGCGCCCATCGAGACCACCACCTTCTTCTTCGCCTTGATGCGCTTGACCGCGTCGTGGATCTCCTGGGAAGGCGCCACCGAACCGCCGGGCGAATCGACGCGCAGCACGATGGCCTTCACCTCGTCGTCCTTCTCGTACTTCTTCAACAGCTTGACGACCTTGTCCGCATCGACGCCCGCTTGCGCCTCGCCGATGGCGCCCTTGGCCTCTACGATGCCGATGCGGGGGCCGGCGGTTGTTTCGGTGTCCAGGCTGACGTGCGCGGAGACGCCCTTGACCGCCGAGTATGCGAGCAGCATGAACCCGAACAGCACCAGGAACAGGCCGCCGAAGATGACGCCCAGGACCACCGCCGCGCGCTTGTCCAACCGGGAGGCTCCTTCTCGAACAGAGGTCGCTTGCTACCACTCGGACCGTGTGGGTACAAGCGCCTCCCGTGCCCTTCCGGCGCATCCTGACGAACCTGGTCGAGCGCGCGCGGGGAGCGCGCGGCGCCGTCTTCTGCGATCACGAGGGCGAATCGGTGGAGTTGGTGATCCGGGATCCGAAGCTCTCCGAGTACGACATGAAGGTGTTCGGGGCGCAGCTCGCCTCGATCTGGATGGGCCTGCAGACCAACTCGAAGGAGCGCGGCGCGGGCGCGGTCATCGAGCTGCGGGCGGGTTGTGGCGGCGGAAACCTGCTCTGCCGGGCGCTGCCGGACGGCTACTACGTGGTGCTGCTGGTCGGGCGCGGCACGCCGAGCGCGTCCGCTGCTTTTGCGCTGGAGGCGACGGCGGTGGAGATCGCCGCGGCCCTCTGAACCCGGCCTCCTGTCAAAGGGCGCTGCCACCCCGCCGTGCGTAGCGGACCAGGGCGCGCAGGTCGGGATCGTCGGGATCGAGCTCGTGCCCGCCCTGGCCCTTTCGCGGTCCGTTGACCACGCCGCTCCACTTCGACGGATCCTCGACGGGCAGGCCGTCCGGATTCAGCAGCAGCGGGTCGCGCGGGTCCAGGTCCTCTGCAGCTTTGAGGAACGCCAACGCCGTCCTTTGGGCGCCGGGACCGTTGACCGCCAGCACGGCCAGTCCGGCGAAGTTCAGCGCGGCGATTCGCTTGTCGAACACCGGCCGCGTGGGCGTCTCGGAAATCAGGACCGCGACTCGCGGTTTCGGCGGGTCGGGAGGTCGCCAGAGCCACGCCGGCGCTTCTCCAGCGCGGACCAGCGTCGGGCGTGGGATCGCGTCGCGGGACAGCGCCGGCCGCGGGCTCCGGGTCAACCGGGTCGGGCTGCCGCGGCCGAGCCGCAGCTGCCAGATGTCGGTGGTGTCGTCCGCGAGCCGCCAGCCGAAGAGGAGCCGCTCGCCGGGTCGATCCCAGGTGATTCCGCCGGCCAGGGCTCCCGCGGGCGGAGCTGCCAGAGGTTGCATGCGCAGCGAGGGCAAATCGAGGAGCGAGAAGACGTCGAGGCCCGTCGAATCCACGGCGACCGCCAGACGATGACCATCGTCGCTGACCGCGAACGCGTCGATCGGGTTTCCGGGCGCATACACGGTCCGGCGCGTCCTGTCTTGCACGGTGATCGCGTCCACGCCGAGCGCAGAACGGCCCGCGTCGGTGAGGACGTACAACGTGCGGCCATCGGGGGAGAAGCGCGGCTGCCGGAACCGCGCTGCCTTGTCTGGCGTGAGCAACTCCGCCCGCGCGGCCTGCAGATCGGCGAGCACGACCGCCTCCGATCCGGACCGGGCCACCAGGGCGACGATGCTGCGGCCGTCGGGCGAGAGCGGACCGAGCGCGAACAGCCCGGAGAACGCGTCCTCCAGGCTCAGCGACCCCACCGCGCGCTGGGTCCCGGCCGCGGGCGGCGGCGGCACCACTTCGGAGACCTTTCGCGTGTCCATGGCGATGGAGCGCAAGGAAACCTTGGATCCGTCGCGGACGACGTAGAAGAGCTTCTTGCCGTCGCGCGTGAACCCGCCGGGAAACTGATCCCCGGCCGCCGCGTCGAGAGGCGCCGGCGGCGCGCCGTCCTCGTCCATCACCAGCAGGCGCCTGCGATCGTCGCGCAGCGCCACCACCAGGAGCTGGCGCGGCTCGGAAGGCACGTAGCGGATCTCGGCGATGCCACCGGGCTCGTCGGTCAGCTGCGTGGGATAGCCTCCCTCCAGCGCGATGGACGCCGCCTGGCGTCCCCCGAACATGGTGGTGAGGAATGCGACCCGGGTCCCGTCCGGGGAAGGCGCGGGCGACCAGGCGGCCGCCGCCGATTCCAGGTGCCGGAGGCGGGTCGGCAGGTCCTCGGCGGGGACCGCGAGCGTCAGCAGCAGCGCCAGCATTGAATTCCCACCTCCGCTGGACGTTCTATCCTCGGACGTGTCCGAACGCGACCGCCGGGGGTCGCAGATGGTGCACTCTCGACGCGCCGGCTCCGTGCCCGGAAAGGATGTGCAAATGCGCCGAATGGGGTTGGTAGTGTTTCTGGCGGCTGGATGCATCCACGGCGCGCCCCGCCAGGACGATCGGGCGATCCGCGCCGTCGGCCAGCAGGAGAGCTGGGCGGAGCAGGCGATCGCTACGCGCCCCAGCCGCGCCGAGCTCGACGCCATACGCTCGGGTGATTTCAATGCGGTGGGGAAGGCTAGGAGCGGCTTCCGACGGCTCGTCCAGGCCATCGACCGGGGCACCTGGATCCGCAACACCGCTTCCCAGCTGATGGTGGACGATCCCGACCCCCGGCTAGCGTCGTCGTTCGACCGCGCCGGGCGGCTGCGCTTCGAGGCCATCCAGGCCGCGGACGAGCTGTCTTTGGCCCTGGCGGAGGCGAAGGGCGGGCTCTCGATCGGCGATCTTCAGCCTGGATTCGAGGCGATCCGGAAGGCGCAGGCCAGCGAGGACCGGATCGTCCGGCTGCCTCCGCGCCCGGGCGGCCTGAGGCTCGCGCCCGCCCCGTTGCCGGTCCCGCGGCCGTTCATTGCGTCCGCCGCCCGGCTCGTCTCCCGCAATCCCGAGCTGACGCGGGAACTGGACCGGCTTCCCCCCTCCGACGCTGCGCAGATCCGCGCGCGCCTGGCGGACGTCGATCGCGGCAAGGAGGAGCAGCAACGTTCCGAGACGGCGGCCGCGACGGCAACGGCCCCGGCGGCTGTCGCGGACCCGGGCATCGGCGAAGTCCCCGCGCCCGGCGAGCCGAAGGAGGCGGAAGCGCCCTCGCCCACGCTCACCATCGCGAACGACGCCGCGGCGCTCCTGGCCAAGCGGATGCCGCGCTCGATCACGCTGCGCGAGGACGGGCTATTCGAGCTCTCGTATGACGATGCCGAGTATCTGGTCGATCCGCGCGGCAAGCTGGTGCGCAAGGAATCGAAGGAGCGATAGCCCATTTCGCGCTCGTCCCGGGACGGGACGCAGCGCGTCAATGCTCGGTCCACACAGCTCTCCGGCTATCGCTGGAAGTCGTAGACGTTGCCGAGCCGCAGGATCCGGGTCAGCTCGTCCAGGGCCGTCATCGTCTCGCGGGCCAGGCGCGGGTCCGCGAGGTCGGCGGCCACCAGCCGGTCGCGGTAGTTCCTGCGCACCCAGGTCTCCAGCTCGGCTCCGAGCGCCTCGTCCCAGAACACGCGCGCCTTTACCGCCCGCCGCTCCGCGTCGTCGAGCACGATCCGCTGCCGGAGGCAGGCCGGCCCGCCGCCGTTTTCCATGGACTCGCGCAGATCGAGATGGTGCAGGCTCTTCACCGGCCCGCCGGACTCCACCACCCGCTGCAGGTAGTCGCGCGCCCGCGGCTCCTCGCTGGACTCCTGAGGCGCGACGATGGTCATGGTTCCGTCCGGCAGCGTGAGCAGCTGCGAGTTGAACGGATACGCGGCGACGGCGGACTCGACCGGCAGCTCCGCCTCGCTGGCGATGATCGAGACCAACGAATCCCCGAGCAGCGCGCGCAGGTCGTCGAGGACGCTGGGAGCGTCGACGAACGCGAGCTCGTGCAGCAGCAGCACGTTGCCGTTGCCGACCGCGAGCACGTCGGTGTGGAACGCGCCGGCATCGATACCTGCCGGGTGCTGCTGCGGGAAGAGCGAGTGCGCGGAGTCCACCTCTCCGAGCCGAGCCAGGGCGTGGGACGCTTCCCGGGTCTGCCGCGCCGGATACCGGGACGGCTCTCCGGCCGCCGCCGGGCCGCCGAATGCGCGACGCCCCCAGGCGAACACGTGCACCGCGGGGCGATCCGGCGCGAGCAGGCGGACGTGGTTCGCCGCGCCTTCGTCGGCGAACTGAACGCCGCCAGGAAGCGGATCGTGCACCTCGAATCGCTTCGCATCCGCGAAGATGGCCCGCAGCACGCGCGTGGTGGTCTCCGCCTCCAGCGAGCGGTGGAACATGGCGGCCAGGTTCGCCGGGATCAGGTGCAGCCGGCGGTCCTGCGCATCCGAGCTGGGGATGCAGGTCGCCGCGTTCGCGGTCCACATCGCGGCAGCGCTGGAGCTGATGCGCAGGAGCTGGTCCTTGAGCTCCGGATCGCGCGCGGCTTGCGCGAGCACTTCCTCGTCGCTGCCGCGGAAGCCCAGCCGGCGCAGCGTCCGCAGCGAGGGGCGCTCGTGCGGAGGAAGCACCGCCTGCCCCACGCCGAGCGAGGCCACGAAGCGCATCTTGGCGAGACCCTGCAGCGCGGCGCCGCGCGGGCTCGCCGGCTGCCCCTCGTGGGCGAGGGAAGCGACGTTGCCGTGCGAAAGGCCTGCGTAATTGTGGGTCGGTCCGACGAGCCCGTCGAAGTTGTACTCCCGCGCCGGCACGGGCGCGTTCTAGCACAGGCTACCGGTGCTTTCCGCCCGCCGCCTGCTTCGGCGCCGCTTGCTGCTGGTCCTTCTTCTTCAGCAGCTCCTCGTGGCGCGCCTTCTCTTGTTTCTGCCGCCGCTGGAGCAACTCCTGCCGTTTCTTCAGTTCGTCCTCCTGCCGTTTCTTCAAGGCGTCGGCCCGCATGCGCACCTCCTGCTGGCCGCGCTCTTTCAGCTCGTCCACGAGCTTCTGCCTGGCCTGCTGCTGCTTCTGCTTCAGCCCTTCGAGGCGTTTCGAGAGCTGCTCGCGCTGCTTGGCGAGCCCGTGGGAGGCGATTGCGCAGCTTACTGGATGGGCGGCCGCCCTGGCGAGCGCCGCTATCCCGCGCCGTAGAAGCGGAACGCGAGCTCGGCGACGCAGGCCGGTTTGGCTTCTCCCTCGATCTCGACCGTCGCCTTGAGCAGCCCCTCGACGCCGTTGGGGATCTCGGCCACGTCGCCCAGCTTGACGTTGAGCCGGTACCGCTGTCCCTCCTTGAGGGGCGCCGGGAACCGGACCTTGTTGAGCCCGTAGTTGATCACCATGGCGAAGTTCTTGATCTCGACCAGGTCGAAGAAGATCCCGGCGATCAGCGCCACGGTGAAGTACCCGTGCGCGATCGGTTTCCCGAACGGGGACTCGCGCGCGATCCGCTCGCGGTCCACGTGGATCCATTGGTGATCCCCGGTCGCGTCGGCGAACTTGCGAATCGCCTCGTACGTCATCGGCCGCCAGTCCGAGATCCCCAGCTCCTTGCCGACCAGCGACTTGAGCCCTGCCACCCCGTCGATCACGGTCTTGCCCACGGTGAGCTCCCGGTCCGTTGAAGGGAACTCTCTTTAGCATGCCTGCGTGGTCAGGGCCCGCAGCGCCCGGCTCGCCCCCATCGACGTCGCCAGCGAGGCCGGCGTGTCGCCACCGGCGCTCCGGGCCGAAGGATCCGCCCCCCGGGCCAGCAGCAGTCGCACGATCTCGTCGCGGTCGAACATGGCTGCGAACATCATCGGCGTGCGCCCCACGGGGTCCGGGGCGTCGGCCGAGGCCCCGGAATCGAGCAGCAGGCGGGCCATCGCGGCGTCTCCCTTGAAGCTGGCGCCCGCCAGCGGCGTCTGCCCGGCATCGTTCGCAAGGTCGGGCGATGCGCCGCGCGACAGGAGCAGCGCGGTCGCGTCGAGGCGCCCATGGTAGCTGGCCAGCATCAGGAGCGAATCACCTCTCTCGTTGCGCGCGTCGGGGGACAGCCCGAGATCGAGGATCCGCTGCAGGCCGACCACATCGCCCGAGCGCGCCAGGTCGAACGCCGACCGGGCGAGCTCCAGCGCGTTCCTCTCGGCTGCCTCGATCATCGCCGGCCTCCGCGCAGGGCCGCCACCGCGTCCGCCAGGCGCTGCCCGTACCCGGGATCTGCGCGCCGGAAATGACCGATGGACCGCTCGACCACGTCGGGCCGCGTGACCTGGGCGAGGCTGCCCGCGAGGTTCGCGATCAGACGGCGACGCCCGTCCTCCGTCATCACCCGGTAGAGCGCGCCCGCCTGCACGAAGTCGTCGTCCTCCGCGTGCCGCGCGCGCTGCTGCGGCCCGGTCACGCCGGAGAGCGCGAGGCCGTGGTCGTAGGCATTCCCGCTCTGCTGGGGACCCGAGGCGCTGTTCGGCTCGTAGTTCTTCGCGCGACCGCCGTTGGCGTCGAATCGCATCGCGCCGTCACGGCCGTAGTTCCGCGGACCGCCCGGCACGCCCTTCGCCTCGTTCACCGGCAGCCGGGTGTGGTTGATCCCCAGACGGTAGCGGTGCGCGTCGCCGTAGGCGAAGAGCCGCGCCTGCAGCATGCGGTCCGGAGAAGGACCGATCCCCGGCACGAAGTTCGCCGGGTCGAATGCTGCCTGCTCCACCTCGGCGAAGAAGTTCTCGGGCACGCGGTCGAGGACCAGCTTGCCCATCGGGAGCAAGGGATAGTCGCGGTAGGGCCATACCTTGGTGAGGTCGAAGGGATCGAATCGGTAGGTCGCGGCGTCCCTCTCCGGCATCACCTGGACCTTCAAGGTCCAGGACGGGAACTCGCCGCGCTCGATGGCGTCGTACAGGTCCTTCTGGTGGTGCGCCGGGTCGATTCCGGCCGTGGCGGCTCCCTCCTCGCTCGTGAGGCAGCGGATGCCCTGGTCGGTCTTGAAATGGAACTTCACCCAGAAGCGCTCGCCCTCCGCATTGACCCATTGGAAGGTGTGAGACCCGAAGCCGTCCATGTGGCGCAGCGATGCCGGGATGCCGCGGTCGCCGAACAGCCAGGTGAACTGGTGCGTGGCCTCCGGGGTCCAGGAGAAGAAGTCCCAGACGTTGTCAGGCTCCTGCCGGTTGGTGAACGGATCCGGCTTCTGGGAGTGGATGAAGTCGGGGAACTTGATGCCATCGCGGATGAAGAACACCGGGGTGTTGTTGCCCACCAGGTCCCAGTTCCCGTCCTCGGTGTAGAACTTCAACGCGAACCCGCGGGGATCCCGAGCGGTGTCGGCGGCGCCGCGCGAACCCGCGACGGTGGAGAAGCGCACGAGCACCGGGGTGCGCTTTCCGCGCTTCTCGAACACCCGCATCTTGGTGAAGCGGCGAGCCTCTTCGGAAGTGACCTCGAAGTAGCCGTATGCGCCGCTACCCACCGCGTGCACCACGCGCTCCGGGATGCGCTCGCGATTGAAGCGGGCCAGCTTCTCGATCAGGGCGTGGTCCTGGAGCAGGACCGGTCCCACCGGCCCTGCGGTCTGGGAGCGCTGGTTGTCTGCGACGGCTGCGCCGGCTTCGGTCGTGAGCTGCGGAACCTTGCTCATCGTTGCTCTCCTTCCGCGGGCGGGCTGCCCGCTGCCAGGTAGGACGCGCTCGGGTGCCGATAGATACGATACAACTTACACGCTGTTATGATAGTCCTTACCTATCATGCGCCCCCACGCCTTCAGCATCCGGCAGCTCCAGTACGCCGTGGCCGTCGCCGATGAAGGCGGGTTTCGCGCCGCAGCCCGCCTTTGCCGGGTCTCCCAGCCGTCCCTGAGCGCCCAACTCCAGGCGCTCGAGGGCGTCCTGGGCGCCCGACTGTTCGAGCGCGGTCGCGGCCCCGTCCTCCTCACCGCGGCGGGCGAAGAGCTGGTCCGGCAAGCGCGGCGCGTGCTGCTCGCGGCCGATGAGCTGGTGGCCGCGGCAGAACGCCTCACAGACCCTCGCGCGGCCACGCTGCGCATCGGCATCATCCCGACGGTGGCCCCGTATCTCCTGCCCAAAGCGATGCCCGCCATCCGGCGCAAGCTGCCGGCCCTCAAGATCCGCTGGATCGAGGAGCGCACGGAAGCGCTGCTTCGCGATCTGGAAGAGGGTGCCGTCGATGCCGCGCTGGTGGCGCGCGTGCCGCGGATGTCCCGTTTCGAGATCGCCGAGCTGATCGAGGACCGGTTCCTGTTGGCGGCGCCGAAGACGCACGCCCTGGCGGCGCGAAGCGGCCCAGCGCGGATCGCGGACCTCGAAGGAGAAACCCTGCTGCTGCTGGACGAAGGCCACTGCCTGCGCGATCAGGCGCTCGCCGTCTGCTCGCGGGCGCACGCACACGAGGCGGACTTCCGGGCCACCAGCTTGGGCACCCTCGCGCAGATGGTCGCGGGCGGGGCCGGGATCACGCTCCTCCCCGAGCTCTCGATCGCCGTGGAGAACCCGCGTGGCGCCCTCGTCACCCGGGCGTTTGCCGCGCCGGCCCCGTCGCGGACGCTGGTGCTGGCCTGGCGGCGGCAGTTCCCCCTCGCGTCACTGCTCCAGGAGCTCACGGCGGAGATCGCCTCGGCCTTGCGGCGGTCCTGAGCGCCGAATCACGCGCGCGGCGGAACCCGGAGGGTGAACCAGAACCGGCTTCCTTTTCCCGGCTCGCTCTCCACCCCCATCTCGCCGCCATGGGCGGCGACGATCTCGCGCGAGATGTAGAGCCCGAGACCGATGCCCTCTCCCTTGGTGCCGGGCATGCGGAAGAACTTCTCGAAGATGCGCTGCTGGTACTCGACGGGAATTCCCGGACCCTGGTCCTCGACCTCGAACCGGACCCATGCCTTCTCCGGCCGCGCGCGGACCACGATCCGGCTTCCCTTCGGGCTGTGCCGGATCGCGTTTCCGACCAGGTTGTCGAAGACGAGGTGGATGCGATCCGGGTCGACGAGCACCGGCAGCACCGGCTCGATCAGGTCGCCCTCGATCTTCAATCCCGCGTCGCGCGCGGCATCCTCCTTCGCGGCCACGGCGGCGTCGAGGATCGACTTCGCCGGCAGCGCGGTCAGCGACACCTCGACCTTGCCGGCCTGGATGCGCGAGAGATCCAGCAGGTCCTCGACGATGCCCTGCAGCCGCTCGCAATCGTCCCGCGCAGCGCCGACCAGGTCGAGCTGCTTGTCGTTCAACGGGCCCACCATGCCCTCGAGCAGGATGTGCACCGCCATCCTCATCGAGGTGAGCGGCGTGCGGAACTCATGGGCCACCGTCGCCACCAGATCGTTCTTCAGCTCGTCGAATCGCAACAGGCGCGTCACGTCCTGCAGCACGATGGTGGCGCCGGTGACGTTCCCCTGCTCGGAGTAGAGCGGCGTGGCACGGGGAAGGAGGGCGCGCCCTCCCCCTTCGCCTTCCACCCGGATGGCCTCCTCCACTCCGCGCGGGGCGTAGGAGCCCTTCCCTGCGAAAATGTGCGCCCGGATCTTGTCGATGGCCTCCCGGAGCTGCGGCGGAAGCCGGGAGAGCGGATCGCGGCCGGCTTCCAGGCGGATCAAGTTCTCGGCGGCCTGGTTGACGTTGAGCACTTGTCCGTCCAGCGAGAGCACGATCACCGGATCGGGCAGGCTGTCGATGGCCGCCTGCGACGCCTGCTGCGCCTGGAGCAGTTCCCCGAGCGAGCTGCTCCGGTACTCGCTGAGCTTGTCGGCCATGGTGTCCAGCTCGCGACCGACCTGCGCGATCTCGTCCTTGCCTTCGATGCGGGCCCGCGCGTCCAGGTCACCCTCCCCGATGCGGCGCACCGCCAGGCTGAGCAGGCGCAACGGACGCAGCGCCCGTCGCGTGAGCGAAACCGAGGCCAGCAGGCCCAGCCCGAGCGCGGAGGAGATCGCCAGCAGCAGCAGGGTTCGGTTGCGCTCGGCGGTGCCCCGCGCCCGTTCGCTCTTCAGCAGCATCGCATCCTGGTTGATCTCCAGGACCCGCTCGGCGGCGTCCTTGACGCGGAGAAAGGCGGGTTGCAGCTCGTCGAAATAGCGCCGGCGCAGCTCCTGCCCGTCGCGGATCCGGCGGTAGCCGTCGTACTTCGCCAGGTACTCATTCCACGCCCCGCGAAGCCTCTGCGTGGCCTCCGCTTCCCCAGGCTCGGTGATGTTGCGCTCCTGCGCCTCGAGCTGCGTTTCGAAGGCCCGGATGTTGGCAGGTGCCTGTTCATCGGCCTTGTCCGGCCGCCCGGCGGCGCGGAATGCCGCCGCGCTGTCCACGCGCTCCACGGCGTCCTTCATGCGCTGCGCCGCGAGCACGCTGCGGAAGTTGTCGCGCAGGATCAGTTGTGAGCTCTGGCCCAGCGTGTCCAGGGTGTTGAGCGCGACCAGCCCGACCAGCACCAGGCCCGCGGCCAGCGGCGCCTGCGCCAGCAAGAGGCGGGTCCGGAGCGTCACTGGCGCTCCTCGCCGGTCGACGCGACCACGTGCAGGTCGAAGTCGCCGCCTTCCCGCAGCAGGCGGGTCAGGACCGAACCGCGCAACACCTGCGTCCACCAGGGCTGCAGCGAGCGTCCGACGATCACGTGAGCGATCCCGTGCGCGCGGGCAAAATCGAGCAGCGCCTGCGCCGGATCGTCGGACTTGATCCGGACCACTTCGGCGCCGAGCTCCCTCGCCTTGTCGATGTTCGCGAGCAGGTGACGCTGCGCCTCGGAGTCGATCCGGTTCGGCGCTTCCTGGGGCGTTTCCACGTAGACCACGAACCAGTCGGTGTTCAGCCGGCCGGCCAGGCGCGATCCGCGCGAGAGGAGCACCTTGGCGCGTGGCGGATTCGAAGCGAGGCAGACCATCACCCGGCCGGAGGCCTTCAGCTCGGGGGCGCCCTTGGCGACTCCCGCGCGGTCCAGGCTCTCGGCCACCTCGCGCAGCGCCAGCTCGCGCAGCGTGGCGAGGTTCTGATCCTTGAAGAAGTTCTCCAGCGCCCAGGGGATCTTGTCCGGCGCATAGATCTTGCCGGCGCGCAACCTCTCCTGGAGGTCTTCCACCGCCAGGTCCAGGTTCACCACCTGATCCGCCTGCTTGAGGAAGCTGTCCGGCACGGTCTCGCGCACCGCGACGCCGGTGGCGCGCTCGATCAGCCCGTTGAGCGACTCCAGGTGCTGCACGTTCATCGCCCCGATGACGCTGATGCCGGCATCGAGAAGGGCGAGCACGTCCTGGTACCGCTTCCGGTTCGAGCAGCCCGGCGCGTTCGTGTGCGGGATCTCGTCGACGACCGCTACCGTCGGGCGGCGCTCGCGCACCGCATCCAGGTCCATCTCCTCGACCACGACGCCGCGGTACTCCATCCGCTTGCGCGGCACGACTTCCAGATCCTGGACCAGCGCCGCCGTCTCTGCGCGTCCGTGGGGCTCCACGAACGCCACCACCACGTCGACTCCTCGGCGCCGCAGCTCGTGCGCCTCCTGCAGCATGCGATAGGTCTTGCCCACGCCGGCGGCGAACCCCACGTAAAGCTTGAGCCGGCCCCGCTTGGCGCGCTCCACCAGCTCGAGGAAGTCCTCGGGCCGCCGCGGCTGGGCTGGCTTGGAGATCATCCCCCCTCGTACTTGCGCCGCTTGCGCCAGAGCGTCGAAGCGTCCACGCCGAGAATCTGCGCCGCCTCCTCCTGCGTGCGGGTGCGCGCCAGCACGCGCAGGATGTGCTCGCGCTCGACCGCCTCGACGGTGAAGTCGCCTCCGACCAGCGGAACGTCCTTGGCGTGCTGGACGATGCGCTCCGGAAACGCTTCCGGCGCGAGCACCTGGCCGGCGCTGAGGATCACCGCCCGCTCGATGGCGTTGCGGAGCTCGCGAACGTTTCCCGGCCATGGATAGGCGAGCAGCACGCGCTCCGACTCGGCCGACAGCTCCGGCGGAATCTTCCGCGCGGCGCGGGCGAAGAATGCGAGAAACCTGCGGGCCAGCGGCAGGATCTCGTCGGCGCGATCGCGCAGCGCCGGGACCGTCACCTCGACGACGTTGAGGCGGAAGAGCAGGTCCTCGCGGAATTCACCGGTCCGCACGGCCGCGTCCAGATCGCGGTTCGTCGCGGCGACGATGCGCACGTCGGCCTTCCGCGTCCGGGTCTCGCCGACCCGTTCGAACTGCTTGTCCTGGAGGAACCGCAGCAGCTTCGCCTGGAGCGCGGCGGGCATCTCGGCGATCTCGTCGAGGAACAGCGTGCCGCCCTCGGCCGCCTCCACGCGTCCCGCGCGCTCGCGCACCGCCCCGGTGAACGCGCCCTCCGCGTGTCCGAACATCTCGCTCGCCAGCAGCTCCTCGCTCAGCGCCGGGCAGTTCACGACCGCGAAGGGGTACCTCTTGCGCGGACTGAGCTCGTGCAGCATCCGCGCCAGCACGCTCTTTCCGGTCCCGCTCTCGCCCCGCAGCAGCACCGGCACGTCGTGCGCGGCCGCGCGGCTGATCACTTCCATCAGCGGCCGCATCGCCGCGCTGGCCAGCTCGAGGTTGGGCTCCGGCGCGGCATCGGCCAGCCTTTCTTGGAGATCGGTCACGCGCAGCTCCAGCTCGCGCCGGGCGCGCGCCTGCTCCACCACCCGGCGGATCTGCGCGGGGGTGAACGGCTTGGGCAGGTAGTCCTTGGCTCCCCGCCGGATCGCCTCCACCGCGGAGTCGATCGCGGCGTAGGCCGTGATCATCACCACGTCCAGGCCGGGCCGCGCGGCAAGAAGCTTCGGCAGCAGCTCGAGGCCGTCTTCCTTCCCCAGGCGCAAGTCCACGAACGCGAGGTCGAACGCGGACCTGCCGAGCGCTTCCAGCGCGGCCTCGGAAGCGGCGGCCTCGGTCACGGCGCAGCCCAGCCCCTGCAGGCAGACGACCAGCGTCTTGCGGATGTTCCGCTCGTCGTCGACCACCAGGACGCGCATTGGAGCCGGCGGCGCCTGTTCCGTTTCGCCCATCCCCGCACCTCTCTGGCGCCATTCCATCATGGCCGGGCCGGTCTCGCCATGGAGGAGCCGTTCAACGAGTTGCGAGCGGCGGCTGTCCGAAGTGGCGGTCGAGCGCGCGATTGACGATGAACACGTTCACGCGCGGCTCCCCCAGGATGAACAGGTCGCGACCCTCGACGTTCGCCTCGATCACGGCCCGGACCCGCGCCTCGTCCACGTTTCGGGCCCGGGCGATCCGCGGCGCCTGCCAGAGCGCGCCCGCCGGCGAGAGATGCGGATCGAGGCCGCTGGCGGACGCCGTGATCAGCTCGGCCGGGACCGGTCCTCCCGCATTCGGGTTTTCCTGCAGCAGCCGCTGCAGCTCCTTCTCGGCGCGCTCGTGGAGGGCCTTGGAAGTCGGTCCGAGGTTCGAGCCGGATGAGCCTGCCGCGTCGTAGCCCTTCTCGCCGGCCGCGGACGGCCGAGGCTGGAGATATCCCGGTTTCCCGAACGGCTGCGCGATCAACTCCGATCCCAGCACGCGCCCTGAATCGTCGGTGACCAGGCTGCCGCGTGCACGACCGGGGAAGAGGGTCAGCGCGACGCCCGTCGTGATCAGCGGATAGACGATCCCGGTGAGCACGAGCGTGACGAGCGTGGCGCGAATGGCGATGAGCATTCCGGTGCGAAACATGAGGTTCTCCTCAAACGAGCCCGGCGGCAGCCAGCCCGAGATCGATGATCTTGATGCCGATGAAGGGGGCGATCACGCCGCCCACGCCGTAGATGAGCAGCGAACGGCGCAACAGCGCGGCGGCGCCCAGCGGCCGATAGCGCACCCCGCGCAACGCCAGCGGGATCAGCAGGACGATGATGATGGCGTTGAACACGACCGCGCTGAGGATCGCGCTGTAGGGAGACGCGAGCCGCATCACGTTCAGCGGCGCCAGCTCGGGAAAGACCCCCACGAAAAGGGCCGGCAGGATGGCGAAGTACTTCGCCACGTCGTTGGCGATCGAGAACGTGGTCAGCGTGCCCCGCGTCATCAAGAGCTGCTTGCCCACCTCCACCACCTCGAGCAGCTTGGTGGGATCGGAGTCGAGGTCGACCATGTTGCCGGCCTCCTTCGCCGCTTGGGTCCCGGTGTTCATGGCCACGCCCACGTCCGCTTGCGCAAGCGCCGGGGCGTCATTGGTGCCGTCTCCGGTCATAGCAACGAGCTTGCCCTTGCCCTGCTCGTCCTTGATCAGCCGCATCTTGGCCTCGGGCGTGGCCTGGGCGAGAAAGTCGTCGACGCCGGATTCCCGGGCGATGGCGGCCGCGGTGCGCGGGTTGTCGCCTGTGATCATCACGGTCCGGATCCCCATCGCGCGGAAGCGCGCGAATCGTTCGGAGATCCCGCCCTTCACCACGTCCTTGAGCAGGATCAGCCCCAGCACCCGAGGGCCGTCGGAAACGGCGAGCGGCGTTCCGCCGGCATCGCCCATCTTCCAGGCGGCCTGCACCAGCTCCTCCGGCATGACGCCGCCGAGAGATTTCACGTGGTCTCCCACCGCGTCGACGGCGCCCTTGCGCACGTGGCGGTCGCCGAGATCGCAGCCGCTCATGCGCGTCTGGGCGCTGAACTGGATGAAGTGCGCCACGCCCTTCGTCTCCCTGCCGCGCAGCTGGTACTTCTCCTTGAGCAGCACCACGATGGACCGGCCTTCCGGCGTTTCATCGGCCAGGCTGGCGAGCTGCGCCGCGTCCGCGAGCTCCTCGACGCGGACGCCGGGGGCCGGCACGATCTCGGTGGCCATGCGGTTGCCGAGCGTGATGGTGCCGGTCTTGTCCAGCAGCAGGGTGTCCACGTCCCCTGCCGCCTCTACGGCGCGGCCGCTCATCGCCAGCACGTTCTTGCGCAGGAGCCGGTCCATGCCGGCGATGCCGATCGCGGAGAGCAGGCCACCGATGGTGGTGGGAATCAGGCACACCAGCAGCGCCACGATGGCAGTGGCACTCAGCGGGATGCCCGAATACATGCCCAACGGCACCAGCGTGACGCAGGCGAAGAGAAAGACGATGGTCAGTCCGACCAGCAGGATGTGCAGCGCGATCTCGTTGGGCGTCTTCTGGCGGGAAGCGCCTTCGACGAGCCCGATCATCCGGTCGAGGAATGACTCGCCCGGATCGACCGTGATGCGCACCACGATCCGGTCGGAGAGCACCTTCGTGCCGCCGGTCACCGCGGACCGGTCGCCGCCGCTCTCGCGGATGACAGGCGCCGATTCGCCGGTGATGGCCGACTCGTCCACCGAGGCGATGCCTTCGATGACCTCGCCGTCGCCGGGAATGACCTGATTGGTGTCGATGATGACCAGGTCGCCCTTCTTCAGGCGGGAGGCCGGGATGATGTCCTCGTTCGCGATGCCCGGCACGTCTTCCCGCGGGGGCCAGAAGCGGACCTTCCGGGCCATCGTCTCCTGCCGCATCCGGCGCAACGTGTCCGCTTGCGCCTTGCCTCGCCCCTCCGCCACCGCCTCGGCGAAATTCGCGAATACCACGGTGAACCAGAGCCAGATCGACACCGCCAGCGTGAACCAGGTCGGCGCCGCATGCGGAGAGGGTGCGAGGACGTCGCGCAGCCAGATCGCGGTGGTCAGCACACTGCCCACCTCGACCACGAACATGACCGGGTTCTTGGCCACCAGCTGCGGAGCCAGCTTCCGGAAGCTGTCGACGATCGCCGGACGCAGGATCGTGGGATCGAACAACGAAAGATGTTTCGCCCTGGGTGCCATCAGAACAACCTCCCGGCTCCGGCCGCGAAATGCTCGACGATGGGGCCGAGCGAAAGCGCGGGGAAGAAAGTGAGCGCGCCGACGATCAGGATGACCGCGACGAGCAGGCCCACGAACAGGCTACCGTTGGTGGGGAACGTGCCCAGGCCAGCCGGCGTGACCTTCTTGTCCACCATGGACCCGGCGATCGCCACCGCGGGGATCATCATCAGGAAGCGTCCCACCAGCATGTCGGCGGCAAGCGCGTAGTTCCAGAATCGCGTGTTGGCGTTCAGGCCCGCGAAGGCGGACCCGTTGTTCCCGGCCCCGCTCGCGAACGCATAGAGAATCTCGGAAAGCCCGTGCGGGCCCGCGTTGGACAGCGAGGACACCCCGTACGGCGCCACGGCTGCCCAGCCGGCCAACGATAGGATGGCCAGGGGAAAGACCAGCACGTAGAGCATGGCCAGCTTCATCTCGCGCGCCTCTATTTTCTTGCCCAGGTACTCGGGCGTGCGCCCCACCATCAGGCCGGCGATGAAGACGGTGAGCACCACGAAGACGAGCATCCCGTAGAGCCCGGCCCCGACGCCGCCGAAGATCACCTCGCCCAGCTTGATGTTGACGAGCGGCACCAGACCGCCCAGCGGCGTCAGGCTGTCGTGCATGGCGTTGACCGCGCCGCAGGAGGCATCCGTGGTGACGGTGGCGAACAGCGCCGAGTTGGCGAGCCCGAAGCGCGTCTCCTTCCCTTCCAGGTTGCCGGTGCCCTGCTGCATCTGGGTTAAACCCCGGAGCGCGGGGTTGTCGTGGGCCTCTGCCCAGTACAGAGCGGTGACGCCGGCGATCGAGAGCACCACCATCGCTGCCCAGAGCGCCCAGCCCTGGCGTTGGTCGCGCGCCATGCGTCCGTAGGTCCAGGTGAGCCCCGCGGAGATGGCGAAGATCGACACCATCTGGACGAAATTCGACAGCGGTGTCGGGTTTTCGAACGGGTGGGCGCTGTTGGCGTTGAAGAAGCCGCCTCCGTTGGTCCCCAGCATCTTGATCGCTTCCTGGGAGGCGACGGGGCCCATGCCGATGATCTGCTTGGCCCCTTCCAGCGTCGTCAGCTCGTGATAGGGCGCCAGGTTCTGCAACACTCCCTGCGAGACCAGGAAGAGCGCGTAGAAGAAGGAGATCGGCAATAGTAGGTACACGGTGGCGCGGATCAGATCGACCCAGAAGTTGCCGAGGGTCTTTCCACCCGACGGCCCCGCCTTGCGGGTGAGCCCGCGCGCGATCACCAGCGCGACCGCGATGCCGGCGGCTGCGGAAGTGAAATTGTGCCAGGCGAGCCCCGCCATCTGCGTGAAGTAGCTGACGGTGGTCTCCGGCGTGTACGACTGCCAGTTGGTGTTGGTGGTGAAGCTCGCGGCCGTGTTGAACGCGAGCGCAGGCTCGACGGCGCCGAGCTTCTGCGGATTGAAGGGCAGGAACTGCTGCAGCCGCTGGATCCCGTAGGTGACCAGCATTCCGAAGAAGCTGAACGCCAGCAGCGAGAACGCATAGACGGGCCAGGTCTGCTCGGCATCCGCCTTCACGCCGCACAGGCGATACAACCCCCGCTCCACCCGTCCGAAGACGCGCGGCAGCGGCTGCCGATCGCCTTCGAAGACGCGGAACATGTACGCCCCGAGCGGCTTGGTCAGCGCCAGCACCACCAGGAAGAAGAGGGCGATCTGCAACCATCCATTGGCAGTCATCAGAAGCGCTCCGGCTTGACCAGCGCATAAGCGAGGTAGACGAGCATCAGCACGGACAGCGCGAGGCCGATTGCGTATTCGAGGTTCATCAGAGCTTCTCGCAGAGCCGCGCGTAGCCCCAGGACAGGGCGAAGAACGCGGCGGTAGCCAGCACCAGCAGGAGATCGATCATGGAGCCCTCCGCCGGGGCATGAAGCACAACCCGTGCCGGGCCCGAATGCCTCGCAAACCTGCGAATTCAGCCGTTCCCCGAACCGCCGGCGTGCGATCTGCAAGATCGGGGGGGTCCCCGCATTGCGGTCTGCAATGATCCTGACCCCGGCCCTGAAGCAGCGAACTGGCGAGGCCGGCAAGTGAGACCAAGGGGCAATATCGCCCCTTTGAAAGCGAATGGCGACGGCGCATGACCGCAACAGACCGGCCGGGTATGGGACTTGTGATCCATTCCTCGCCCGATCGAGAAGTGCTCGGATGCGGCAATGGCACCGCGCCCTCGCCGCGTGTTCGTGATCGACGACGACCACTCCGTCCGGCGAGGTCTTGCCCGGCTCCTGGCGGCTGCCGGGTTCGAAGTGGAAGCGTTCGAGTCCGGACCGGCGTTCCTGGAGCGCCGGCCGCCTCGCGGGAATCACTGCCTGATCGTCGACGTGCGGATGTCCGGGATGAGCGGGCCCGCCCTGCGCGATGCTCTCCGCGCCGAGGGGCGCGACTCGCCCGTCATCTTCATCACTGCCCACGAGATCGACGAGATCGGAGACGGCATGGCAAGGGAGACGATGCTTTCCAAGCCGATCGAGGCCGACGTGCTCCTTCGCGCTGTCGACGCGGCGATGAGCACCTACGCATCGCGCACCGCGAAGCGCGCGCGGCTGGTACCCCGCTGAGTCCTTCCGGCGAGGCGAAAGAGCTCGTGTCGACCTGGTGAATCGGAGCGCGCTAGAATTTTGAACCCCTTGACCAGGGTCCAAATCCGGGCACGATGCGCACAGCCATCAGAGTGGTAGTGGCTCGGAGAGTTGGCGATGGAGCGGGTGGGGGCTGGGGCGATCAGGTCCCAAGCAGACGGTCGCAGGGAAGCGGCGCTTGCGACACTGTTGCTGCGCATCTCAGCTGCGCTGATCCGCACCCCTCATCATCGCCTCGGCGGTGCCATCGATGACGCCGTTGCCGAGGTGGCCGGAGCGGTCGCGGCGGATTGCGCCCTGGTGGCGAGGCGTGAATCTCGCGGCGTCGTCCAGCACCACCTCTGGGAGCGCGGACGGCGAAACGGCAGCGCGTGCACGCTTTCCTCGGACATCTTGACGGCGATCCTCGGCCGGCTCCACGGCGGTCGCACCCTGGTCTGGGGAAATCGCGATGAGTTCCCGTCCGCTCGGCGGCCGCCGAGCGATCAGCCAGAGTCGGGGATCTTCGTCCCTCTCCAGGTCGGAGTGACCCGGGGAGGAATGTTGGCGGTCGTCGCCCGCGCGCCCCGGTCGTGGCCGGCGGACGCCGTCGAGGCAACCGAGCGGCTCGCCGAGATGCTCGCTGCCGCCCTGGACCGGATCGCCAACCAGTCGGCGGTGACCCGGGAGCAGGAAGGGCGCCGCAGCGCAGAGGCCGAAACGCGCGTGCTACGCGAGCACCTGGCACACGCGGGACGCGTCACCATGTTGGGCGAGCTGGCCGCCTCCTTGGCGCACGAGCTGAACCAGCCACTCACCGCCATCTACACCAACGCCCAGGCAGCAGAACGGTTCCTGGACCGGAAGCGGCCGGCGATCGGCGACGCGCTCGGCGCGTTGCAGGACCTCGGCCAGGACTGCCGCCGGGCGGGGGAGGTCCTGGGGCGGCTCCGCAAGATGTTCCGGCGCCACGAGACCGAGCGCGTGCCCCTCGCGGTCGGCCCGCTCATCGAACACGTGCTGCGGCTACTTCACGAGGAGGCCGTGGCCCGCGGCGTGGACGTCGTCCTCGACGTGCCGCCCGACCTGCCGCTGGTCAACGGCGACTGCGTCCAGCTCGAGCAGGTGGTGATGAATTTATTGGTGAACGCGTTCGATGCCGTCATGGGCGTGGATGGAGCGCGCGAGGTCACCTTGCGCGCCTCCGCGCCCGACGACGTCCTCGCCCTGTCGATCGCGGATACCGGACCGGGGATCTCGCCAGGCGATCTCGATCGGATCTTCGAGCCCTTCTTCACCCGCAAGCCGAATGGGATGGGGATGGGCCTGTCCATCTGCCGCAACATCGTCGAGGCGCACGGCGGGCGCATCGGGGCCCGCAACGGTCGCGAGCGCGGCTCGGTATTCGAGCTGAGGTTGCCGGCCGTGAAAGCACACTGAAGGGGGGGAACCATGAGCGAGTCCGCAATCGTATGCGTAGTGGACGACGACGAATCGGTCCGCGGCGCCTTGCTCCGGTTGCTGAAGTCGGCGGGATACCGGGCCCGCGCGTTTGCCTCCGGGCTGGCCTTGCTCGCCGAGCCGCCGCCCGACGACAGTCCCATGGTGGTCCTGACCGATTTGCGCATGCCCGGGATCGACGGCCTCGAGCTGGCTGAGAAGCTCAACGCGTACCCCTTGCCGCCTCCCATCGTCTTTCTCAGCGCGCACGGTGACGTGCCTGTGAGCGTCAGGGCGATGAAGGACGGAGCGGTCGACTTCCTCGAGAAGCCCGTGCAGGAGGAGGACCTGTTCGACGCCCTGGAGCGGGCGGTGGCGCGCAGCCGGGAACAGATCCTGCAGCGTCGCGGGCTCGCGGACCTGACCGAGAATTTCACCAAGCTCACACGGCGCGAGCGCCAGGTTTTCGCGCTGGTGATCTCGGGCCTGCTCAACAAGGAAGTGGCCTGGGAGCTCGGCATCTCCGAGAAGACGATCAAGGTGCACCGCGCCCGGGTGGTCGAGAAGATGGGTGCCCGGTCGCTTCCAGATCTCGTCCGGATGGCCGAGAAGCTCGGAATTCCCTCCGAGCGGCCCCCGGAGACCGCGCGCGCTCCGATCGCATAGGTCACCACTCAGGACCTACTTGACTGCCTGTGGCGGCGCCTCCTCCGGCTGCCACCCGCCCCCGAGAGCACGGTAAAGCAGCACAGCGGAGGCGAGCTCGTCCCGCTCCGTGTGCGCCAGGCTGAGCTGCGCGTCGAAGAGCCGCCGCTGGGCGTCGAGCACCTCGAAGTAGCTCGAGACGCCGCCCTGGTACCGGTCGAGGGCGAGCTTCGCCGCCCGGGTGCTCGCCTTCACCTGATCGGTCCGCGCGATCCGCGCGGCCCGCAGCTTCCGGACGCTCACCGCGGCATCGGCGACCTCCTGCAGCGCCTGCTCCACCGCCTTGCGGTACGCCGCGATCGACTGCTCGAGCCGGGCGCGCGCCGCCTCTTCCTGGGACGACAGCCGCCCGCCCTGGAAGATGGGAGCGAGGAGGCTACCACCGGCAGTCCCCTCGACGCCGTCGGATTTGAACAGGTTCGGAATCGTGGTCGCCTCCAGCCCGATGAACCCGGTCAACGATAGCGTCGGCAACCGATTCGCAACCGCAACCCCCACCCTCTTGCCCGCTGCGATCACGCCCTGCTCGGCCGCGAGGACGTCCGGACGCCGTTCAAGGAGCTGCGCCGGCACGCCGAGAGGGAGCTCGGGCGGCAAGAGGGTCTCGTCTACCGTCAGCGATCCGCGAGGAATGGGGCCGGGCGCCCGCCCGAGCAACACGGAGATCTGGTGCTCCTTGACCGCGATCTGCAGCTCCGTCTCCGGAATCGCGGCGGTCGTGACCGCCAGGTCCGCGCGCGCCTGACTCACCTCGAGGTCGGAGGCGATCCCTCGCCGCGCGCGCGCGTCGAAGAGATCGAGCGTCGACTGCCGCGTCCCGGTGTTCGACTTCGCGATCTCCAGGTCCAGGTCGAGCCCCCGCAGCTCGACGTACGCCAGCGCCACGCCGGAGACGAGGGAGAGGATGACGGCGCGCCGGCCGTCGTCGGTCGCGAGCAGGTCGGCCAGGGCGGCGTCGCGGGAGTTGCGCACGCGGCCCCAGAGGTCGATCTCCCAGGAGAGGCTTGCGATGGCCGCATAGCGCGCGGAAGTCGTGATGAAGGGATTGATGTTCTTCGACACCGGCCGGCCGTATGCAGCGTCCAGCTGGGCGGAGATCTGCGGATAGAAGTCCGCCTTGGCGATCCCCACCAACGCGCGCGCCTCGTCGACGCGGGCGGCGGCGAGCGCGAGGTCCTGGTTGTTGGCGAGCGCCGCGCGGATGAGATCCTGGAGTGCGGGGTCGTTGAACAGCTTCCACCAAGGGAGGTCCGCGATCGACGCGGTCTCCTTCGGCTCCGCGAACCGGTACTGCGCCGGCACCCCCGCTTCGGGGCGCTGGTAGGGGGGAGCGAAGGAGCACGCGCTCGCGGCCAGCGCCGCCACGACCACCAGCGTCCTGTTCACGCCCGGCCTCCCGCCAGCCGGGGCCGTTCCTCCGGCTCCAGCTCCGGGTGCGGGGGCGGGCTTGCGGCCCCTTCCACCCTTGCTCCGGAAAGCCGGCCAACGGCGACGAAGAGCACGGGGACGAGGATGACGCCGAGGATGGTCGCGACGAGCATGCCCGAGAATACCGTCATGCCCATCACCTTGCGACCCTCCGCGCCCGCGCCCGCGGCACGGACCAGCGGCAGCACGCCGAGGATGAACGCGAAGGCGGTCATGAGGATGGGCCGCAGCCGCAGCTTCGCCGCCGACATGGCCGCCTCGACGATGCCAAGCCCATCCCGCTCGTGCGCTTCCTTGGCGAACTCGACGATCAGGATGGCGTTCTTGGCGGCGAGGCCGACCAGCATGACCAGCCCGATCTGCGCGAAGACGTTGTTGACGTACGCCGGACCCGACAGGCGCGCCAGGTAGAGCCCGAGAAAGGCGCCGAAAGCGGCGAACGGCGTGCCGAGCATGACGCTCATCGGCAGCGACCAGCTCTCGTACTGGGCGGCCAGGACCAGGAACACCAGGAGGATGGCGAAGGCGAACACCACGCCCGCCGTCCCCTCGGCCTTCTTCTCCTGGTAGGAGACGTTCGACCAGGCGTAACCCATCCCCTGCGGCAGCACCTGCTTCGCGGTCTCCGCCAACGCCGTGAGTGCCTGTGCCGAGCTGTAGCCGGGCGCCGGCTGTCCGGTGATCTCGGCCGCGCGGTACAGGTTGAAGCGATTGGTGAACTCAGGTCCGGCGGTGGGTCGGGTCGAGAGGAGCGTGTCGAGAGGCACTTCGTTCCCTTCCGCGGTCTTGACCGAGAACAGCCCCAGGCTCTTCACGTCCGCGCGATACTGAGGCTCCGCCTGCAAGTAGACCTTGTAGGTCCGGCCGAACCGGTTGAAGTCGTTCACGTAGGTTCCGCCCAGGAGCGCGCCCAGCGTCGTGTTCACGTCGGTGACCGGGATGCCGAGCTTCGTCACCTTGTCCCGGTCGATGTCGGCGAAGATCTGCGGGACGGTGGCCCGGTAGACCGTGCGGGCTCCCCCGATCTCGGGCCGTTTCCGGGCTGCCGACAGGAACTGCTCCGCGTTCTGGGCCAGGAATTCCGGCGTCCCGCCGCTGCGGTCCTGCAGCATCATGGTGAACCCGGATCCCGAGCCGAGCCCGATGATCGGAGGAGGGCCGAAGGTGACGGCGAATGCTTCCTGCACTTCCTTCCCCAGCTGCCGATTGAGAGCGGCCATGATGGCGAAGGCGTTCAGCTCCTTCCCCTTGCGATCGTCCCAAGGCTTGAGCGAGACGAACATGAACGCGGTGTTCGAGGCGAAGGCGCCCGAGATGAGCGAGAAACCGGTCACGGTAGTGACGTACTCCACGCCCGGTGCCCGGCCGATGATGGCCTCCACCTTCTTCGCCACCGCGTCCGTCCGCTCCAGCGACGAAGCGTCGGGGAGCTGGACGTTCGCGAAGAAGTAGCCGTTGTCCTCGTCCGGGACGAACCCGCCGGGGATCCGCTTCGCGATGAGCACCGCGAAGCCGCCGACCAGCAGCACGAGGAGACCGCTCCGGAGCGCCTTCCGCACCAGGATCCCGGTCAGCGAAAGATAGCCGTCGGTGAAGCGGCCGAAGACCTTGTTGAAGCCGTCATAGAAGGGCTGGAGAAAGGACCGCCTTCCGGACTTGGGCCTCAGGAGCAGCGAGGAAAGCGCGGGCGAAAGCGTCAGCGCGTTCACGGCGGAGAAGAGTACCGAGATGGCGATCGTGATCGCGAACTGCTGGTAGAGGCGGCCCGTGATGCCGCTGATGAAGGCCACGGGAACGAAGACCGCGGAGAGCACGAGCGCGATGGCGATGACCGGTCCGGACACTTCCTTCATCGCCTGGGCGGTCGCTTCCTTGGGCGTCTTTCCCTGCTCGATGTGGTGCATCACCGCCTCGACCACCACGATGGCGTCGTCCACCACGATCCCGATGGCGAGCACCAGCCCGAGGAGCGAGAGCGTGTTCACGGAGAATCCAAGGAGGGGGAACGCGATGAAGGTGCCGATCAGCGACACCGGGACCGTGAGGAGCGGGATGAGGGTGGCGCGCCAGTTCTGGAGGAACACGAACACCACCAGGATCACCAGCGCCAACGCCTCGATGAGCGTATGCACGATCTCGTTGATGCCCGCGCTGATGGCGGCCGTGGTGTCGAGGGTGACCTCGTACTTCATGCCCGGCGGAAACCCGGGCGCCAGTTCCTCCATGGTCTTGCGGATCGCCTTCTGCACCTGGAGGGCGTTCGAGCCGGGGGTCTGGTAGAGCGCCACGATAGCGGCGGATTTCCCGTTGAGCCGGCCCACCGCGTTGTAGAGTACCGAGCCCAGCTCCAGCCGCGCCACGTCGGAGAGCCGCACGACCGAACCGTCCGGGTTGGCCCGCACGATGATCCGGCCGAAGTCGTCCGTGGTGAGAAGGCGCCCGCGCGTCCGCACCACGTAGGTGAATTCCGTGCCCTTGATGGCGGGTGGGCCACCGATCTGGCCGGAGGGCTGGAGGACGTTCTGCGACCTCACCGCGTCGACGAGATCGATGACGGTAAGCCCGAGCGACTGGAGCCGGTCGGGCCGCACCCAGATTCGCATCGCATAGTCGGATCCACCGAACAGGTTTACCTGGCCCACGCCGGAGATGCGGGCGAGCTGATCGTTGATGTTGATCAGGGCGTAATTGGAGAGGAAGTTCGAGTCGAACGCCCCGGAAGGCGAAGTGAGCGTCACCAGCATGATGGGAAAGGCGAGCGACTTCTTCACGCTCACGCCGTAGTTCTTCACGTCCACCGGCAGCGACGGGATCGCCTGCGAGACGCGGTTCTGGGCGAGTACGTTGGAAATGTCGAGGTCGGAGCCCACCTCGAACGACACCTCGAGCCTGAGGGTGCCGTCATTGGCGTTGGTGGACTTCATGTAGATGGAGCTCTCCACGCCGTTGACCTGCTGCTCGATGGGCGTCGCCACCGACTGCTCGACGTCGAGCGCGCTCGCGCCCACGTAGGTGGTGTTCACCTGGATCAGGGGCGGCGTGATCTCGGGATACTGGGCGACCGGGAGGCTCGAGAGCGCAACGCCTCCCACGATCACCGTGAGGATGGAGATGACCATCGCCACGATGGGGCGGCGGATGAAGACGTTTCCCATCGGTTACCTCGACGCGGCGGGGACGGGGGCCGGGCTGGTCGCGGCAGGCGCCGGGACAGCCGGCGGCGTAGCGGCCTCACCGGCGACCAGCGTCGCCGTGACCACCATGCCGTCGCGGACCTTCTGCATCCCCTCGACGATCACCTTCTCGCCAGGCTTGATTCCTTCCTCGAGGATCCAGAGGTTGCCGACCCGCGGGCCGGGCTTCACGTTCCGGCTCTCGGCCTTGCTCTCGGCGCTCACCACCACGACCGAGAACTGGCCCTGCAGCTCCTGCACCGCCCGTTGGGGCACGAGCAGCGCGTCCTTCCGGACGTCTTCCCTGTACCGGAGCTTTCCGTAGAGTCCGGGCCGAAGGAGGCGCTTCGGATTCGGAAAGGCCAGATCGGCGCGCAGCGTACCGGTCTGCGGATCGACGGCGCGGTCGATGCCGATCAGGCGCCCGCGCTCGGGATAGACGGCGCCGTCTGCGAGGACGAGCTGCGCGCCCGCGTCGTCCTGCGGCTGGGCGGTCCCACTCGTCGCCGCGTTCAGCCGATCGGCGTAACGGAGGAACAGCGTCTCGGGGATGTTCACGCTGACGCGGATCGGGTCGATGGAGGAGATCGTCGTCAGCAGCGTGGGCTCGCCCTTGCCGACGAGGTCGCCGACCTTGCGCTGGGCCCGGCCGGTCAGACCCGCGATGGGGGCAGTGACGCGGGTGTAGCCCAGGTCCAGAGAAGCCTTCTCCAGGCTGGCCTGCGCCGCGTCCACCTGCGCGCGCGCCGCGCTCTGCGCTGAGACGGCGTTGTCCAACTCGGCCTGGCTGACAGCGCGCTCCGCCGCGAGCGGCCGGAACCGGCTCACGTCCAGGTCGGCCTTCGACAACGCGGCGCGATTCCGGGCGAGCTCGCCTTTCGCCTCCGCGAGCCTTGCCTTGTAGGGTTGGTTGTCGATGGTGAAGAGGAGCTGCCCCTTCTCGACCTCCGAGCCTTCGCGATAGTCGATCGATTCCAGATAACCCTCGACTCGCGCCCGGATCTCGACGTCCTCCAAACCGCGCACCGAGGCGGTGATCTCACCGCCGATCGGTACGTCGCGCAGGACCACCTCGACGACCGAGACTTCCGGCGCCGCCGCTTTGGGCGCCTCTTTCTTCGGCGTGCACGCTGCCAGAACGGCTGCGAAGCCGGCGCAGACGACTCCTATTGAAGAGCTCGAGGTAGCGCGGACCAGGGGTCTCGTCTGCCGGGTCATGGGTGCCTCATCGGAATTCGTCCAGCACGCTTCTCGCGGAGCATCTCCGGCTGGTCAGACCGCGCGGCGAAGCCGGGCCAGACATGGAGACGGGCGAACATCGATCCCTGGAGCGAACCCCTGGACAGCATGCCCCAAGCCGCGTTTCCTGTCAGAGTGGACCTTGGTCCTACGACCCGATCGACCCAAGGGCCAATATCGCCTCGGTGCACGGTCCCTTCCAAGGTACAAACCGCCCTGGAAAGCGCCTGACCCGACCAGGAGGTGCATGGTGGACCGTGCAAGTCGAATGCTGGCGTTCGCTCTGGCGCTCGCGGCCTGCTCGTCGATGAAGGTGCAGACCGAGTACGATCGGAGCGCTGATTTCAAGGGCTATCGCACCTATGCATGGCTCCTCCAGCAGCCTGGTCCGGAGCAGTCGCCGGAGGCCCGCGACCCCAGGATCCGGGAAGCGGTTTTCCAGGGTATCGATCAGGCGCTGGCCTCGAAGGGGCTGACCCGGGTAACGCCCGACCAGTCTCCGGAGCTGCTGGTCGCCGTTCACGGCTGGGCCATCGATCGAATCGACGTGCAGTCGTACGGCTACAACTACGCGGCCACGCCGTATGGGTTCTATCCCACCATGGCTACGCCCGCGGTGGCGGTGAGGCAGTACCGGGACGGTACGTTGATCATCGACCTGGTCGACGCGCGGTCGAAGCAAATGGTCTGGCGGGGAACGGCCACCGACACCTTCAGCCCGGGCATGGAAGCCCAGAAGGCTGCAGAAGCCGTTTCGAAGACGCTGGCGGAATACCCGCCGCCGAAGTGACCGGACGCGCTCAGCGCGTCATCAGCACGATGGCCAGGGCCGGGGCGATCGCACCGAGGATGTACAGCGCAACTCCTGGGAGCCAGACCCTGATCTCTCTCAACATGGACCAGAGCCTTAGCGAGTCAGCTTGAAGGTGTACAAGGCGCCGGGGTGCGTCCTGCATGCCGGCGTGTGGGGATCGGTGGGACCGTCACGATCCGTGCAGCTCGTCCTCGGCGAGAAGAAGCAGCTCGCTCTCGATGCCGACCGGGTCTTCAGGCGACCCGTTGAGCAAGCGGGCAGCGCGCTCGTCGCGCACCATCGAGAGCAAGCGCCGCTTCTCCCCTTCCAGGCGAACGACCTCGAAGGCAAAGTGCATGATCGTGCGCAGGTCGGAGTCGTTCCACGGCTTGCGGATGAAGCGGTAGACCTCGCTCTCGTTGATCGAGCGCACGGCGGTATCCGGATCCTTGTCGGCGGTGATGATGATCCGGACCACGTGGGGATGGCGCACCCGGACCAGCTTGAGCAGGTCGATCCCGGAGAGCTCGGGCATGTGGTGGTCGCTGATCACCAGGTCGATGGCGTTGTCCTGGAGCAGCTCGAGCGCATGGCGGCCGCTCTCCGTGGCCTTCACGTTGTACCCAGCGCGTTCCAGCACCTGCGTCAGCGCGCGGCGGACTGGGGCTTCGTCGTCCACGACCAGGATGGTCCGCGGCGGGGGAAGGTCAGTCGCCATCCCTTCGAGAGCTACAGAAGAACTCCGGTGACCACAACGGAGCGCCCCTGCCGCAAGGTGGGCGGCGTCCCACACGCGGAGCGCATCCCAACAGATCCTCGGGTTGCATCTTCAAGCGGCGATCGCCGAACGAACGGCTCCCAGGACCTCGTCGAGATCGCACGGCTTCTCCAGGGCCGCCTGGAAGGTCAGCCCCTCCACCTCGGCGAGGCAGAGCCGCATCTGCGCGGACACCAGGACTACCGGAGTGCGGCTCAGCTCGGGATCGCCCCGGATCTCCCGGAGCACTTCAGCTCCGTTCATGCGCGGCAACGCGAAATCGAGCAGGACCAGGTCGGGCCGATGTTTGCGGACCTGCGCGAGGCCCTCGGCGCCGTCGGCCGCCCCCCGGACGTCGAAGCCTTCCAACGAGAGGCAGGTCATGTACAGCTCGCGCGTGTCCTCGTGGTCTTCGACGACCAGGACGCTGGGGGGAGCTGGCATCCGCGCTGTATCACTCGATTTCGGTCGGGCTGCAACTCTTCTGATCGAGATCCGGCGCCGCAGATACGGCGAAGTCGATTCGGAGGTGGTACACGAACGGCATGGTGAGCGAAAAAGAACGGCGCGTCGCCCTGTTCATCGACTTCGAGAACCTGGTCACCAACACGGGGATCAGCCCGGCCACGTTCGATCTTCAACCTGCCATGGACCGGCTCCTCGAGAAGGGGAAGGTGGTGTTCAGGCGCGCATATTGCGACTGGTCCCGGTTCCGCGAAGCCACTCGCCGGTTGCATGACTTCGGAGTAGAGCTGATCGACGTGCCGCCCTCGACGCGCGCCGGGAAGAACGGGGCGGACATGCGGCTGGTCATCGACGCGCTCGAGCTGTGCTACGCCCGCGAGCACATCGACACCTTCGCGATCGCGTCGGGCGACAGCGACTTCTGTCCGCTCGCCTACAAGCTGCGCGAGAACAACCGCGTGCTGATCGGCCTCGGCGTCAAGGAGGCCACCTCTCCCCTGTTCATGAAGGCTTGCGACGAGTTCATCTATCTGAAGCCCCCGGGCAAGGCGAAGGCGGCAGGCCGCGAGGAGCGCGCTCCCGCACGCGCGCCGCGAAAGCCTCGCTCTCCGAGCGTGGGCCGCGACATCCCGCCGATCGCGCGCGAGGTCGTCTCCAGCCTGCTCGCGCGGGCGACGGGACCGCTGAACCCCTCGTTGATCAAAGAAACCATCGTTCGCAAGGAACCCGACTTCGACGAGCGGGAGCAAGGTTTCTCGACGTTCATGCGCCTGCTCCAGGAGATGGAGCGGCAAGGCCTGCTCAAGCGCCAGCAGCTCAATGGCCGCCAGTGGTACGTGTTGCCGCCCGATGCCGCTCCGCCCACTCCGGAAGCCCCGCACGACGAGAGCAGCGGTGCCTCGTCCGAAGAGACCTGAAAGCCCGGTTCACCGCGCGAGGACTACTGCGACGCTGCCGCCCCGCAGCGTTCGGGCCTTGGTGCAGCGGAGTCCGCAGCTCGCAGCGATCTCGCGGAGGCGGTCCGACGTGTAGAGGCGGACCCGCACGCCCTGCATCCTCCGGACGAGCGCGTATCCGATCCCCACCACCGACGGCGCGGCGGCAGAGACGACGGCGCGGCCATCCGGCGCGAGGTGCCGTCGAATGGCCCGCAACCCCGCTCCGGCATCCTCTACGAAGTCCAGGACCCCGCAGCAAATCACCAGGTCGAACGTGCGGTCCAGCACCAGCGACTCCAGTCGCGCGTGCACTTGCTCGTCGAGCCACGGACCTGCGAGAGCAAGCATCGCCCTGGACGCGTCCACGCCGCAGAGGCTCGCGACGCGCGGGCGAAGGAGCGCCGCCAGCCTGCCAGCGCCGCAGCCGATGTCGAGCACGGAGTCGGTGGACCGGGGGGCCGCGAGCTCGATGACGGCATTCCGCTGGCTCGCGAGTACCGGTTCACGCAGGCCGTGCGGCCGGGGGCAGAGGTACCTTCCGGCTGTACGGCCGTAGAAATCGACGGCGCGCTCTACGTTTCCCATCCCGGCCCGCATTCGTTCGATGACCGACCCTCGAGCTTGCCAGACTACGCCGCGCGTCCGCCTCGGGGAAGCGCGGGGGCCGCCTGTTGGCCGCGGTGCTCTACTCAGGCTTTGGCAGCATCCTTCGCGGCCGACTTCGCGAGCGCGGCGAGCTGCTTCGCCTTGGGCAGCTTGCGATGCTCCTCGCACATGAACCGGAACCGCGGCCCCTTCGATCTGTTCTTGCAGCCCGGGTAGCGGCAGCGCATGTCCAGCTTGCGACCGCGCAGTTTGCTCGTTCCACGCTGATCCGCTGCGCCGTCGCGCAGCCTCCCGCGGGGCAGCGCGGCCGCGATGCGGTCGGCGAAAAGCTGGGCGAAGCGGTTAACGAGCGCGTCAAATGGATGCGAAGAGGGTCTGGCCATTGCCCAACTATGCTAGTTCCGGGGTAACGCGCAAGCCCAACTATGCTGGTTCCGGCGTAACGCGCAAGCGGGCGCCGCACTCGCAACCTCGCCGGCTTGGGCGCATCATGCCTTGTTCGAGGAGAGGACCATGGCCTTCCGCAAGCCTTCCGATGCAGAGTTGAAGAAGCAACTGACGCCCGAGCAGTACCAAGTGACCCAACATGAGGGCACCGAGAAGCCGTTCCGCAACGCGTACTGGAACAACCACGAAGCGGGGATCTATGTGGACGTCGTCTCCGGCGAGCCACTGTTCAGCTCGCTGGACAAGTTCGACTCGGGAACCGGCTGGCCCAGCTTCACCAAACCGCTCGAGGTGGAGGCCGTCAACACCAGGACTGACCGCTCGATGTTCGCGACCCGAACCGAGGTCCGCTCGCGGCTCGCGGATTCCCACCTGGGCCACGTCTTCGACGACGGGCCGGCGCCCAACGGCCTGCGGTACTGCATGAACTCCGCTTCGCTGCGCTTCGTGCCGGTGGCGAGACTGGAAGAGGAGGGCTACGGCGAGTATCTCCCGCTCTTCGAAAAGGCGGGGTCGAAGTAGCCTCAGGGCAATGCGTAGGGCGGAATGGTCTGCAACCGCGGATCGTCGACCGCCCCGCCCATCGTGAAGTGGTAGAGCACCTGGTAGCGGTCGCCCGCGAGCCCGAACACCTGGTGGGTGTCGTCGTCGAAGAAGCAACCGATCCCGGTCGCGCGGATGCCCGACGCCTCCGCCTCCAGGTAGAGCACCTGGCCGATGATGCCGGTCTCCCAATGGAGCCGGCGATAGAACCAGGGGCCGAGTTGCTCGAGCGGCGCGCGGAACTCGGCGAGCATCGCTGCCGCAAACGCGCCGTCGGCCGCGATCTCCTGGCCGCAGCTGGTCCGCCGGGCGGCGGCGCGCGCGTCGCCTGCCTGGAGAAGGAAGAGCGGCAGCGAGACCGGGCAGCGAGGAGGCGGCAGCCAAAGGAACCTCGGGTCGAGCGCCCCGCGAAGCCTCTCCTCGCGGGACGGATCGCGGAGGAGCGCGTAGAGCCCCGGCTCCACCCCCTCGACCCGGTGAACGAAGAGAAGCAGGTCGATTCGGGGCCGCCAGGGCACCGCGGTGAACGGCGCCTGGCCCGCGCCAGGCATCGCCTTGAGCAGGATCTGGTAGAAGGCGTCGCGCGTGATGCCGGTGCGGCCGTCGAGCGCCACGGCGCTGCGGCGCTGCTGGATGATCCGGCGCAAGGGCAGCGGCGCGTCGCCGGACGTCAGCGATCGGTTGTCGAACTGGAACGGCTCCGGAAAGCCGTCGACCGGCCCCACCTGCCTGGTGGCGCGCGCCACCTCGTCGATCGCCGGCCAGGAGTGGTGGTCCTTGCTCAGGCGGTTGGGCAAGCCGTTCCACTTCGTGGACGCGAGCTCCACGAGAAGCTGCGGTGACAGCGCGAAGGCCCGCCCATCTTGGGACCGGAGGTGGGCCGGCGGCGGGGCAACGACCAGCAAGCACTCCGGGTGCTCCGCCTCGGCCCCGCGCTGATCGCCGACGCCGAGCAGCACCGCCAGCTCCCGGTCTGGGACACCCTCGCAAAGCCGCGCCTCCCAACCCAGCCCCCCGGCAGCCACGGCCAGCGCCCCGACCGCGTGTCCGGCGTCATGCTGGCAGTAGCGAAAGGCGCGCTCGCCGTACTTCCACGACTCGCGCCAATGGATCGAGGTCAGTCCGGCCAGCAGCGCGCCCACCGGCGCCATCGCGGAGAGGTACGCCCAGGCGACGTCGCTCAATTCAGCCCGCAGCTCGAGGGCGTGCTCGCGCGGCGCATAGTGGTAGACGGCGGGCCGCGGGTGCAGCCCGACCACGGGACCCGCCACCAGGTAGCCCTCGGTCGGGTGCAGATTGCCGCTCGACGGGTTCACCCGCAGCGACCAGCGCGAGCCGCCAGCCTCCTTCCAGGCCGAAAGCGCAAGCGAATCGTGCAGGAGCTGCGAGACCGTGCGGCGGTCGAGCGCCGCTGGCGGAATGCGGCCGGCGAAGAAGGCCGGCTCGTACCGTGGCTCGTCGCCCACTGGCACGAGGTCGAGCGGGAGGAGCGGCGCGCCCAGGAAGCGCCGGAACGGGTTGGGCTGCGTCGCCCAATCGAGGTAACCGAGCGCGCGCGCGTAGCGGCCGGGAAAATGCTTGGTGCGCTCGTGGTAGTCGAGCACCGTTTCCAGGCTGGTCTGCGGCGAATCCACGGCGACAGGCTAGCGCATTGCCTCGGGAGGCGACGTTCCGGCGGCCTCGAGGATGCACAACCGGTATTGCCGCAACCGCCGCGCGGCGCCGCCACTGCGCGCCACCAGGCACTGCTCGCCTTCGATGCGCCAGGAAAGCGGCCGGGGCCTCACGTTGCGGGTAACGTGCTTTCCGCCAACCGCGCCATAGCTGGCGCGGAAGCCGTCGGCGACAGTGAAGACGCCGTCGCGCGGAAAGTCAGCAGGCACGTCGGCGGTCAGGGTATCGCGTGAGCGACTCGATCGATCCCCGCTGACCACGTCGCGGAGGGCGATCGCTGTCATGGCTCGTTCCATGCTCCCCCTTGTCCGCCGGCGCAAGGCACTTCAGCGTGTCCGGCGGAAGCCACGCGTTTGAAGGGAGGCGGAGTTGGTAGAGGATAAGGCTGGCCGTCATTGAAAGCTCGTGAAAGGTCCGGGCAGGACCCAATGGAAGGCGTTACCATCGACGACGCCCGATCGGAGGACCACTTGGAGCCGACCCAGCTGCAGGAAACGGATTTGAAGAGCGACCTCCTGTTGCTCGATCGGCTCCTGGGTGATACGCGCGTCCGCTACCGCCAACGGAAAACGAAGTTTGCTTCTTCGGAACAGCTGATCGACGTCGACCTCGAGATTCGCGATGCGCTGAAAAGGCCGCTCTCGCCGGAGCTGCAGCTCGAAGTGCGCCGCCTCATGGCTCGCCTGAGCGCGCTCGACCCGCACTGACACGTCCGGGAGATCCTGTCGCCGGGCAAGGAGCACGACGCGGAACTGCGGCGCGAGCCAGCGTGACGCGGGAAAACTGATTGGTACGGTTCTCGCAGCCTGGGTCACCAATCCGTCGCCACTTCGTAACCGAACATTGGCCGACGAGAAGTGACGCGCTCACTACCATGCGCCGGCTTCAACGACTTGCGCACTCGAGGAGGAGACCATGAATCGTCGAATCAGTTGGACGTTCGTCGCAGCAGGCCTTGTGACGACCGTAACAGCAGCTGTTGCACAGTCACGATCGTCAGGACCGTCGATCACGCACTTGCAGGACCCCAACACCAAGGCCGTCGGCTACGCCCCGGCATCGCGGCTCTCGACGGAGCTCCGTCAGACCCTTGTGGCGCAAGGCTCGATGGCGCTCGAAAACCCGCTGGGGATCATCGGCTGGTACGGTTACGAGAACGATACGCCGAGCCCGGACAACCCGGCTGTGCCGCAGATGGTCCCGACGGCGGCGATTCCGGTCGAGGCGCAGAAGACGGAGCCGGACAAGAACACCTACCTTGTCCTGAAGAATCAGAAGGGCGCCGACCCCGACTACGACTATGGTGCGCACTTCCTCTTCCAGGGCCACGAGCTTGCCGCGACGGTTGCGGGCGCCAAGCAGGGGTACATCACGCGGATCAACCTCGACGCCGACACCGCGCATCGGGTGACGCTGATGGCAACCCAGGACACCACGGGCAAGCCGATCGCCACCATCGACGGCTCGACCTGGGACCCGTTCGCGCAACGCCTGCTGTTCACCACGGAAAGCGCGGGAGCTCCGACCTATGCGGCCACCGCGAGCTTCCCGTCCACGGTCGAGGACGTGTCCGGTGCGCTCGGACGCGGCGGCTACGAGGGCATCCAGAACGACTCGCGCGGCAACCTCTGGATCGTCGAGGACATCGGGGGACCGAACAAGCAGGGAACGACCGCACGGCAGCCGAACAGCTACGTCTACCGGTACGTGCCGAAGGAGCCGGGCGATATCCACAATGGAAAGCTGCAGGTCCTGCAAGTCATGAATGCGGGGCATCCGGTCACGTTCGAATCGCAGGCCACGGTCCTCGCTCCGGATCAGGTCGCGCTGCGCACGTACGGACAGTCGTACGCCACCAGTTGGGTGACCGTCCACGACACGGCCGTCCATGGCAACGCGCCCTTCAATGCGAATGCGCTTGCGAAGCTGGCGCAGGGCACGCCTTTCAAGCGGCCGGAAAACGGCGTCTTCCGGCCGGGAACCGGTTTCCGCGAGTTCTATTTTGACGAGACTGGCGACACGAACGCGACCAGCCCCGAGAACGGCGACCCGGTGACGGGCGCGGGCGGCGCCGGTGGCTGGACCTCGATCTTCAAGCTCGTGCAGAGCGATCCGTCGGCGGACCAGGGCACGCTCTCGCTTTTCTACGAGGGCAACCGAGCGGTTGCGGGCCTCGACAACATCCAGTTCCTCTCGCGAGACCAGTTGTTGGCGGTCGAGGACGCGGGAGACACCTTGCACTCCCAGCGCAAGGCGCTGGATTCGGGCTACCTCTTCGACGTCACCATCGACTACTCCCGTGGAGCGCAGCCAGTCCGCTGGCTCGCCGAGGGACGCGATCCGTCCGCGGCGATCGACTCGGCGATCGGCGGGGCGGGCAAGAACGACGGTGACAACGAGATCACCGGCGTGCACGTCTCCGACGGCGATCCGTCGGTCCACGGGATCCTCGGCGCGAAGGTCCCCAGGGTGTGGCAGGACGGCTGGCGTTGGTTCTGGAGCCAGCAGCACGGCGACAACGCCGCCTGGGAAGTGCTCCCTGCCTCGCGGGGCGAGCAGGATGAGAGGGGCAGGAACTAGCCGCCTCCTGACCAGGAGCGCGAAGGCCCGGGCACGCCAAAGGGCCTTCGCGTCCAGACCTCCCTACCGGCTGGACGGAGCAGGAAGTGCTCTGGATCTTCCTGGCCTCGGGGGTCGCAGTGATGCTGGTGCGCACGCCGTTTCCGCGCGCGGGCGCAGCGGCCATCCTGGTGCCGCCGCCCTTTCTGCTCGCCGGTCTGGGCGGACCCGCGACGGTTCCGGTCCTCCTGAAGATCCTCTGGTTCTTCACGATCGCCGGTTCCGTCGTGTTCGGCAGCGGGCTGGCCATCGTGCCCTTTCTGCACGGCGGCGTGGTGAACGACTTCCACTGGCTGGACGAGCGGCAGTTCCTCGACGCAGTCGCGGTGGCGATGATCACGCCCGGGCCGGTGGTGATCACCGTCGCCTTCGTCGGGTATCTGGTGGCGGGATTGGCCGGCGCGCTCGTGGCGGCGTTGGGCGTCTTCCTGCCCTGCTACCTCTTCGTCATCATCCCAGCCCCGTACTACCGCCGCTGGGCCCGCGTGCCGCAGATCAAGTCCTTCGTGGACGGGGTCACTGCCGCCGCCACGGGGGCGATCGCTGGCGCCGCCTTCGTTCTGGGCAAGCGCGCCATCTTCGACGTGCCCACGGCCGCCATCGCCGCGGTCGCGCTGCTCGTCCTGGTCAAGGCGCGCAAGGTGCCCGAGCCGGTGCTGATGCTCGCCGCGGGCGCCGCAGGCCTGATCTTGCGCGGCGGGAGCGTTCGATGAAGAGACTCTTGTTGGTCAGCAACTCGACCCAGTACGGCCGCGGCTATCTGGATCACTCGACAAACAGGAGCTGGACCCGGAAATCCTCGCATCGGCCAAGGTCGTCGTCGACGTCCTGGAACAGTGCGCCGCGATCGGTGAGCTGCATCATGCGCTGGACGCCAGGCTGATGCAGCGCGCAGACATCCACGCCGAGCTCGCCGAGGTCGTTTCAGGTTCGAAGCCCGGGCGCACGTCCGACCAGGAGGTCGTCGTCTTCGACGGCACGGGAACGGCCCTCCAGGACGTGGCCGCCGCGGCGGCTGTTTATGAGAAAGCAGTCAGGTCAGGGACCGGCGAAGGCATCGATTTCGCTCTTTGACCGCCCGATGTGCTGACGAGCTGCGCGGACAGCCGGCTGCCTGCTTGTCCGTCGCTCTGCGTTCCGATCACCCAATGGCCATCGTCCGGCGGTGAATCCTATAACTCGAACCCTGCCGATGTGCGCCCTGCTCTTTTCCCTACCGACCTGGGGCGTGGCGCTGCGGTATCCGCAGGCCGACCTGCACGGCTTTCCCTCGATGAGCGATCAGACCGGCAAGCTCATCGCCGATGGCGAGCTCACCCAGAAGCTCGAGGGCAACCGGCTCGTCGTGCACGCGGTCTGGCGCTTCAAGGACGGCCGCGTCGCCATCGAGGACGACCGGCTGCGCCTCAAGCCCGAGCTCGCTCAGGAGAGCTTCCGCTGGGTCGAGCGCCGCGGCAAGACGAACCTTCGGCGGATCGAGGTCGACTTCGGCACCGGCAAGGCGACCGTGACGCATTTCAACGAGGGCAAGCCCGAGACTTGGAGCGAGAAGCTGGATCTCCCTGCGGGCAGGGCGTTCACCGGATACTCGACCGCGCTGGCCGTCTCGCAGCTGCGAGACGAGCTCCAGGAGAAAGACACGCGTCGCGAGCTGACTTTCATCGCCTTCACCCCGAAGCCGCGCACGGTCTCGCTGGAGATCTCCCGGCAGCAGGGCGTCCACATCCGCGCCGCGGGCCGCGAGCTCGCCGCCGACCTGTTCACGCTGCATCCGAAGATCCCTTTTCCCGTCAGCCTCTTCGCCGGCGCGAAGGACGCCCACCTCTGGTTTACCCACTCGGTGCCGCCCTCGCTCCTGCGCGCCGAGCAGAACCTGGCGGAGAAGGACGACCCTGTCGTCCTCATCGACGTGATCCCGCGCGGAGCGGCGCTGCCGAAGCCGGCCGCGCGCAGGAGCAAACCCGCGCGATAGCCCCGGCCGCTTCCGCTTGACACGCTCTTTGTCACTTAGCATAGTGACTAAGTGATTCCGAGCGGCGTGGCGGCGGCGCTGGCGAACGACCGGCGGTTGTCCATCCTCAACTGGCTGAAGAAGCCGCGGGCCCACTTCCCAGCCCAGGTCGACGGCGACCTGGTCAAGGACGGCGTGTGCAGCCTCTTCATCGCCAACAAGCTCGGCGTGACGCAGGCCAGCGCGCACGAGCACCTCAAGATCCTTGCGGGCTTGGGCCTGATCAGGGCGAAGCGGATAAAAAAATGGACCTTCTACCGCCGCGACGAGAAGCGCATCGCCGAGGCCCGCCGGGTGCTCCGTGAGTCCTTCTAGCGTCGGCCGCGAGCAGATCGCCGCCACCGAGGCGCTGATCCGCCCGCACATCCGCTTCACGCCCGTCGTCGAGGTGGACGGCCCCGACTTCGGCCTCCCGGCCTTCACGCTGGTGCTCAAGCTCGAGCTGCTGCAGCAGTCGGGGTCCTTCAAGGCCCGCGGCGCCTTCGCGAATCTGCTCCTGCGGCCGGTGCCGGCGGCAGGAGTTGTCGCCGCTTCCGGCGGCAACCACGGCGCGGCGGTCGCGCACGCCGCCCGCGACCTCGAGATCCCGGCCCGCATCTACGTGCCGCGCATCTCCACCCAGGCGAAGGTCGACCGCATCCGCGCCTGCGGTGCCGAGCTGATGCTGGTGGGCGACCGTTATGCCGACGCGCTCGCGGCGAGCGAGGCCTGGGCCGCCTCGTCAGGCGCGCTGCCGGTGCACGCCTTCGACCAGGACGAGACCCTGATGGGCGCCGGAACGCTGGGCCTCGAGCTGGAGCAGCAGGCGGGAGCGGTCGACGCGGTCCTCGCTTCGGTGGGCGGCGGGGGTCTCATCGGCGGCATCGCCGCATGGTTCACGGACCGGGTCAGCGTCGTCGGCGTCGAGCCCGAGCTGGCCCCGACGCTCACGCGGGCGCTAGAGGCGGGAGAGCCCGTGGACGCGCCAGCAGGGGGCATCGCCGCCGACTCGCTCGCGCCGCGCCGCGTGGGCGCGCGCGTCTTTCCCATCGCCCAACGCTACGTGAAGCGTGTCGTGCTCGTCACCGACCAGGAGATCGCGCAGGCGCAGCAGGCGCTGTGGAGCACGTTGCGCGTCGCGGCCGAGCCCGGCGGCGCCGCGGCCCTGGCGGCCCTGCTCTCGCATCGCTTCGAGGCACGAGCAGGGTCCCGCATCGCGGTCGTGATCAGCGGCGGAAATACCTCCGCCGTCAATTTCGAGTAGCGGCCGCGGTTCGATGCGGCCTGCTCCGAACGATCAGCCTTTGTCGGCGCGCGCCACCGTGGTCTTGTCGGAGGCGTCGGTCTTCTTCGCCTTCTGCTGCTGCTTGCTCTGCTTCTTCGTCTTCTGCGCGACGGCCGGCTTCTGCCGCGGCTGCTCCGTGGTCTCTACCTTGTCTTCGCAGGCCAAAGCCGCGTGCGCGGACACAGCGGCGAATGCGGCGGCGACAGCGGTTGCGAGCTTGCGCATGATGCCCTCGTTCCAGCCGGAGTGGCCGGCAGCCCGGAGCATTGCGCGAGACCGTGGCTTGCGCAACTTGATCGCAAGGCCGACACAAAAACAGGCCCGCAACTGCCGGTCGAGGCTCGAAATCAGCGCTTGGAAGACAAGTCGAAGACCCACGCGAGACCGAAGCTCGGATGCACCAGGCGTCCTGGGAAGACGACCAATTCGGCCACCAACTCGAGCCCCAGCTTCGAGAAGAGCCGCACACCGCCGGTGATCCCTGGGTTCGTGGTCGTGCTGGTGAGCACCGAGTTGTCGCTGGTGACGTGGAACTCTCCCCATATGCGCGAGACGCCGACGCTGGCGAACGGCGTCACGCTCCCCGGCCCGAAGTCGAAACGGTAGCCTGCGCCCAGGTCGGCTCCGAAATCGACCGTATCGAGCGTGTCGCGAGTCGTCGGCTCGGTGACGGGACTCCGCGACCTCGCCACCACCACGTAGCCGCGGATTCCGGCGGAAAGCGGGCCCCCTTGGTCCCAAGCGAGTCCCGCTTCCAGGGCCCCCTGATGCGAGCTCACCTCGTTGATCTTGATCGGGGGGATATAGGCGAGTCCGACGAAGGCGCGGAAATCCTCGGGCGCGGGGAGACCGATCGCAAGCCGCGGGCGGGGAAAGACTGGCGTTTGATCGGAGGCGGTGATCTGCCGCTTGCCGCCTGTGGTGCCGTCGATAGGCGGGATGACGATGATCTCGAGCCCCAGGCTGAGCTCGCCCGCCCGATATGCGCCGGGCGCGTTGCCAGGCTGCAGCGCGATCAGCAGCGAATGGATCTCGATAAGCCGCTCCTCCTGGTCGAGCATGGTCTGCGCCCTCGCGGCGCCTGCGGCCAGAGCAAGAGGAAGGAAAGCAATCCCGAACGCCCTCATCGCCGCGGGGCTCGGGCCAGGCCGGTGAGAAACTGGCCGGTGGTGTCGAAGCCGGCGTAGTACATGGTCCAGGTGCTGCCATCGAGGAAGACCGACGGTGTGGTCAGGCCGCCGGAGTCGAACTGGCCGGCCGCGCCCACGGAGAGGGCCTCGCCGAGCGGTCCAGGTTGCCTGACCTTCACCCAGGTCCGCCCGTCGTTGGACTCGGCATAGCCGATCACTCCGCGGCTCGGCCCGCCGAACGCGCCTGGCGCCTGGCAGCCGCGGTACCACATCCGGTAGAGCTGGTCCCGCTCCTTGAACACCGACGGCTGGTAGGCGCAGGCGACGTCGAAGCTGCCGGCGGGACCGAGATCGAGGACGGAGCCGCCGAACTGTTTGCCTGGGACCTTCGTCCAGTTGCGCGCGTCGGTGGAGACGGCCAGCGCCACCCGCCAGGAGTTCCCGGCATCGTTGGCCGAGTAGTACATCTTGTATTCGGCGCCGTCCTTGATCACCCAGACGTAGCCGACCTGCTGCGCGTCGATGGCTCCGGTGGCGCCGATGGGGAGCACACTCCCACCCGGGCCCGGGCCATCGTAGAAGCGAGTGAAGTGGATGCCGTCGGTCGACTCGGCATAGCCAATGCGCCGGTTGTCGGCCAGCGTGCCGTTGGGACAATTGAAGGGCTTGGTGCTGCCGTTGTACCACATGCGGTAGAGCGACCCGTCCTTGAGGACGTAAGGACGATAGGTCAGGTAATCGTCGAAGTTGCCGGCGACGCCGATGTCGAGGATGGCTCCGCCGGTTTCGGTTCCGGGGACCCGGGTCCACGCGAGTCCGTCGTTCGACTGGGCAAGTCCGATGCGCCAGTGGGCGCTGTTGATCCCCGCGCACGAACCATTCGTGTCCGCGCCGCCGTAGTACAGCCTGTAGACGTCGCCATCCTTGAAAGCGGAGATGGTGAAGTTGCCCCGCTCGTCGAAGTTGCCAGGGCTGCCCAGGCCCAGCACAGCGCCGCCCGGACCAGTCCCCGGCACCTTCTGCCAGGCGATCGGCTCTAGATCAGCGGTTGTTGACGAGCAGCGCGCGAGGAGCAGGTGCGCGGCGAGGAGCAGCGAGAAGCGACCGAGGAATGTCATCCAAGCACCTGGAACGGGCTCAGTAGCCACTGCCACCATCGACGCCCGGCTGCAGGACGGTCACCGTCCCCGCGAACGCCGCGCCTGGGTTCACCGTGTCGTTGAAGTTGCACGTCTGGGGCCCGGTGAGAGTCGCTGTGAAGCTCCCGTCGGTGGCGAGCGCCATGGGCGTGGAAAGCTCCGGGCAGCTCGAGGTGATCTGGTGGCTCGCGGTGTCCTTGTTGACGAAGCTGACCTGCGCCCCGCTAGGGATGGTGATCGTTCTCGGGTTGATCCCCGCCGCGGTGATCTGGAGCTGGACAGGTCCCTGAGGGGGGCTTGAGCTGCCGCCGCACGCGAGAACGAGCAGGGAGAAAGCAACGGCAACACGCATGGTTCCCTCCTAGGGAAGACAAAGCCGCTCTTCTGACGCCGGCAGATGGAGCAGCACGGTGGCCTAGACGTCCCACGGCCATCGAATGTTCCCCGAAAACTGCCCGTCGCGCGTCTACCGTCCTGCTCGAGCGCCGATCCGGAAGGTGAGCACGACCTCGTCCTCGACTCTGACCAGCCCGCCGGCCGCCGAGGTGGGCTCGATTCCGAAGTCGGTTTGCTTCACCACCATCTTCCCCGTCGCGCTCAGTGTATCGCCATGCACCTCGAGCCGGACCGGGACCGTGAAGGCCTTCGTGACGCCGTGCAAGGTGAGCTCACCCACCAGCGTCAGATCGTACGAGCTCGGAGCGATCCGTTTGCCCGTCACCCCGACCGAGCGGAACCGGATGGTGCCGTGGCGCGCGACGTCGAGCACGCTCGGTCCTCTCGTCACTTGCTGGACCTTCGGCGCATCTCCCTCCGGCTCGCCTTCCTCGCTGACCGTCAGCGACCTGGCATTCACGATGAGGTCGACCGAAGATCGCGAGAGCTCTTCGAGATCCAGGACCACTTCCCCCTGGATGGTCTGGGCGACGACGGTATGCTCGTGGCCGGCGAAGCTTCCGATGCCGGTCTTGCCGACGTGCGCGGTTGCGCTGCTGGCGTTGCCGTCGATGGCAAACGTGCGGGGCGTTGCCACGGCGGCTGGGATCCACGCCGCGATCAACAGACAAGAGAGGCGAGCAGTCATGCGGGAGGAGTAAGGCGCGCGGAGGCGCTCCGCTCGCCAGATCGCGTCAGGGCCAAGGCGCCCTATGTGGAACGGTGGGACGCGTCGTTCCACCGGCGCATGTACGCCGCGGTCCCGTTCTTTCAGGGCGGCCGGAGTGCCGGTATCATCCCGTCCCGTGGGGCACTCAGTCTACGTCGTGGTGCCGGCGTTCAACGAGTCCCCGCGGCTCGGCGAAACGCTCCACGCCCTCTGCCCGGCGTCGCAGCTCGCGATCGCGGATGCCCGCCGGGGATCTGCATCCCCACCCGCCTCATGACCCGATTTCGCGCCGGCTGCCTGGCCGCGGCGGTCGCAATCACGCTGGCGTACGCGAACCACTTCCGCAACTCGTTCCACTTCGACGACTCGCATACGGTCGAGAGCAACCTGTTCATCCGCGACCTGCGCAATGTTCCGCGCTTCTTCACCGATGTGCGCACCTTCAGCTCGCTGCCGCCCAATCAGAGTTATCGGCCGGTGGTGACGACGACGCTTGCGGTCGACTACGCCCTGGGCGGACTCGATCCCCTGCCCTTTCACGTCGACAGCTTCGCCTGGTTCCTGCTCGAATGCCTGCTGCTCGCGGTCTTGTTCCGGCGGATCCTGAACAGCGATTGGGGCGCCGTCTTCGGCGCCGCGCTGTTCGGGCTGCATCCTGCGAACGCCGAGACGGTCAATTACGTGATCGCCCGTTCCGACGTGCTTTCGGCGCTCGGAGCTGTCGCCTGCGTCTGGCTCTGGGCGGCCTCCGCCCGCGCGCGGCGCTTCCACCTGTACCTCGTGCCCGCGGTCCTCGGCGTGCTTGCCAAGTCGCAGGGAGCGATGGCCGCCCCGCTGCTCTTCCTCTACATCGGATTGATCGAGCAGCGGCGTTCGGTGCGCGAGCTTCTCGCGCCTCGCGCGCTCTGGCAGGCGCTGCGGCCCGCGCTGCCGGCGTTCTTCGCCTGCGGGGCGGCGCTGCTGCTGGAGCAGAGGATGGCCCCGTCCTGGGTCCCGGGGGGTGGGTCGCGCCTTCATTACCTGCTCACCCAGCCGTGGGTCGTCCTCCACTATCTGGGCATGTTCGTGCTGCCGGTTGGACTGAGCGCCGACACCGACTGGACGGCGCTGGAGAGCGCGAAGGACCCCCGCGTTCTCGCCGGGCTTCTGTTCCTGCTCCTGGCGCTCTGGATCGCCGTGCGCACTTCACGCAGCGATGCGACCCGGCCGATCGCGTACGGGCTGCTCTGGTTCTTCGTGGCGCTCCTCCCGACCTCCAGCGTGATTCCCCTCGCGGAGGTGATGAACGACCACCGGATGCATTTCGCTCTTCCCGGGTTGTCGCTGGCGGCCGCCTGCGCGCTCCAGCTGGCGGTTGAACGGGTCGCGGTCTCGAGAGCGGTCCGAGCGGGAGCGATGGCCTCGGCCGCGCTGCTGCTCGCGGCCTACGGATTCGGAACCCATCGCCGCAACCAGGTCTGGCGGAGCGAGGAGACGCTCTGGCGTGACGTCACCGAGAAGAGCCCAGGGAACGGCCGCGGCTGGATGAACTACGGGCTGACCAGGATGGCGCGCGGCGACTACCCCGAGGCGGAGCGCGCGTATTTGCGGGGCCTGGAGCTCGCCCCCGGCTACGGATACCTGCACGTCAACATGGGCATTCTCAAAGGCGCGATGGGCGATCGGGCCGAGGCGGAGCGGCGCTTCCGGCGTGGGCTCGAGCTGATGCCGCGCGTGCCGGCGATCCGCTTCTTCTTCGCGCGCTGGCTCGACCAGGTCGGACGCAGCGACGAAGCAGTCCCCGTGTTGCGCGAGACCATCGCAATCTCGCCGGGCGAGCCGGGCGCGCACGATCTGCTCCTCCGGATCCTTGCCAGACGGGAGCGCTGGGTCGAGCTGGAGAGAACCGCGACGGAGACTCTCGCCGTGCGCTCGAATGACGCGACGGCGCGGTCGATGCTGCAGCTTGCGCGTGAGCGGCTCGCTGCGGCGCCGTCCATCGATGCATGGCTGGCCGAGAGCGTCGTGCTCTATGGGGAGCGCAAGTACGAGCAGATGCTGCGTGTCTGCGACGCCGCGATCGCGCGCAGACCCGACTCCGCCGAGGCGTGGAACAACCGATGCTCCGCTCTGAACGGGCTGCACCGGTATGCGGAGGCCGCGTCCGCATGCGGCAAGGCACTGCAGCTCAAGCCCGATTTCACTCTCGCGCGGAACAACCTCGCGGTTTCGCGCGCGGGACTGAAGTAAGGCCCTCAGAACTGCGAGATGGCCCACCAGGCGCTGCCGTCGCTGACCACGCCCAACACCTGCCTGGGGAGGAAGAGCGTGCTCGTGGCCGCGCCGTCGACGGTCGAGCCCATCAATCCCGCGTCGACCTTCACGGGATGGAACGTACGGTCGATCTTCTTACCTTCCGGAAGGACCAAAGGAGGATGCGATGGGAATTCTGGACCGACTCTTTGGACAGCAGCCGGCGTCGCCGCCCGGCGACGCGCAACGGGCGCCGCAGGAGATTTCAGACGAGCAGGCTCTGCAGAGATACCGCTACCTCGTGCGAACCGCGCCGCCGGAGGCCATCGAAGAGGCTCATCGGGAGGCGTTCGCCAGGCTGACGCCCGAGCAGCGCGCGCAGGTGCTGCAAGAGCTGAATGCGGCGGCCCCGGCCGCTCAATTCGCGCTCGACGCTTTCCAGAGGTTGATCCCGCTTTCAGTTGCGTACCGATCGATGTCCTTCAGCTCGCCGGCCGAAAACTCGAGCTTCTCGAGCGCGCCGACGTTTTGCTCCAGCTGGGCCACGCTGCTGGCCCCGATCAGAGTCGAGGTGACGCGGGGATCGCGCAAGGTCCAGGCCAGCGCCATTTGCGCCAGCGTCTGGCCGCGCCGGCTGGCGATTTGATGGAGGCCCCGCACCTTCGTCAGCACCTGTTCCGTCAGCAGATCGGAAGAAAACGAACCGGGATGGCTGGCTCGCGAACCGGCCGGGACGCCAGCAAGGTATCGGTCGGTGAGCAGGCCTTGCGCGAGTGGGGAGAAGACGATGCAGCCGACTCCCTCGTCGCCGAGCACCTGGAGGAGGTCTGGCTCGATCCACCGGTTCATCATTGAATAGGACGGCTGATGGATGAGGAGCGGAGTTCCCAATTTGCGGAGGATCTCCGCCGACTCCTTGGTCCTCCGGGCCGAGTAAGAGGAGATGCCGGCGTAGAGCGCCTTCCCCTGGCGGACTGCCGTGTCGAGCGCACCCAAAGTCTCCTCGAGCGGAGTCTCGGGATCGAAGCGGTGAGAGTAGAAGATGTCGACGTACTCCAGGCCCATCCGCTTCAGGCTCTGGTCGAGGCTCGCCAGCAGGTACTTTCGCGAACCCCAGATCCCGTAAGGCCCGGGCCACATGTCGTAGCCTGCCTTGGTCGAAATCACGAGCTCGTCGCGATGTCCGGCCAGGTCGGACCTGAGGATGCGGCCGAAGTTCTCCTCGGCTGAACCGTACGGCGGCCCATAGTTGTTCGCCAGGTCCAAGTGCGTGATCCCGAGATCGAAGGCCCGGCGGATGATGGCGCGCTGCGTTTCGATCGGGCGGTCGCCCCCGAAGTTTTGCCAGAGCCCGAGCGAGATCGCCGGCAGCTTCAGCCCGCTGCGACCGGTGCGCCGGTAGGGAATACGGGCGTAGCGCTCACCGTCGGGCATCATGATCATCCCCCTAGCACCTCCTTCCGGCGGATGGAATGATGGTCTGAGCGAACCGCGAGGTTCCCTACGCCGCCGTTCCGCGGCTGTCCGTTCCGCGCCTGTCCGTTCCGCGGCTGTCGGAAGCGCGGCTGTCGGAAGCGCGGCTTGACCATTCCTGGGGAACGGCGTAAACGCGCCAGCGCAACTGTTCGACGTGCCGCCGTGGTGGCCCACAAGGGCCTAGAGGGAAGCCGGTCAAATTCCGGCGCGGTCCCGCCACTGTAGCCGGGCAGCTCGTCCCAGAAGCCACTCGGTGCACGCACCGGGGAAGGCGGGACGCGCGCGCAGCGAGTCGCTGCGGACCCGGGAGCCAGGAGACCTGCCTGGCGGCATGAAGCCGAAGTCCTTCGCCTCTTCGAGAGAGAGAGGGGAGACATCATGCGGCTGGTCCCAGCCCCACAGGGGCGTATTGCACGTTCTCGCGCGAAGTCTCCGGCGAGTCCCTCGATCCTTCTGCTCCTGTCGGCGCTGCTCTCGTGGGCGCGCTCCGCCCGCGCCGAGCAGGAGGGGGGCGCGCCCGACGAACCCATGGCCGGCCCTCCGATCGAGGTCAGCTATGAGGCCACGGTCCGCGCATCCCGCCAGAGCGCCACCGCCCAGACCACGATAGTGGACGCTGACCGCTTCGCGGGCGCGCTCGATGACGACCAGGCCATCGTCAGCAACTTCATCGCGGGAAACATCGTCGGCGTGGATTTCAGGACGGGAGCAAGGCCATGAAAGTGGCCGCCCCGCCCTTCGATCTCGCTTCCGCGGAGTTGGCCCGCGAGCATCAGCAGCGCCTCACCAAGCCCCGGGGCAGCCTCGGACTCCTCGAGGAGATCCCGGTGCAGCTCGCCGGGCTGCAGCGCACGGCGATGCCGTCCTCGCGTCCCGCCGCGGCCATCCTCTTCGCCTCCGACCACCCGGTCGCACGCCACGGCGTCTCGGCGTATCCGGTGGAGGTCACCGCGGCGATGGTGCGGAACTTCGTCGCCGGCGGCGCGGCCGCGAGCGTGCTGGCGAGAGAGCTGAGTGTTCCCCTCCACGTCGTCGACGTCGGCGTGCTCGGCGGCGGCTACCTCAGGTTCGAGAACAACGTTCGCCTGGTGCGCGCACCAGTGGCTCGAGACCCGGTCGGCGATCTGCGGGTCGAAGACGCGATGAGCGAGGCGACATTCGCCCGCGCCGTCATGGCCGGCGCCAACGCGGTCGACGCGTTGCCGACGGGCGTCCTCGTCCTGGTCCTGGGAGAGATGGGGATCGGCAACACCACTGCCGCCTCCGCAGTGGTTGCCATGCTCCTCGACGCGCGGGAGGCCGAGGTTGACACACTGGTCGGAGCTGGCACCGGCGTGGCCGGCGCCGCTCTTACGCGCAAGCGCGCGGTCGTGCGGGACGCCCTGGCGCGGGTGGGCCGGGTCGGATCCGCCGAGGAGGCAGTTCGCCGCCTTGGCGGCCGCGACATTGCCGCGCTGCTCGGAGCAGCTGCCCGCGCCTCCGAGCGCGGAATGGCGGTCCTGGTCGACGGCTTCATCGTCTCCGCAGCCGTGCTGGCGTTGGTGCGCTCGGCGCCCGCGACGCGCCCATCGTTCCTCTTCGCTCACCGTTCCACCGAACCCGGCCATCAGCGTGTCCTGGAAGCGCTGGAAGCGACGCCTCTCCTCGATCTCCGGCTCCGCCTGGGCGAGGCCAGCGGCGCATTGCTCGCACTCTCGCTCGTCGATCATGCCTGCGCACTCCATTCCCGGATGGCGACCTTCGCCTCAGCCGGGGTACCGGAGAGCGGCGCATGATGACCGCGCTTCGCGGGCTGCCCGCGGCATTTGCCTTCCTCACCCGGCTGCCGGTGGGCGGATTCCCCTACAGCCCCGACGAGTTGCGCTGGAGCTCCGCGCACTTTCCTTTGGTCGGCGCCGTCGTCGGCGCCACTCTCGCCGGCGTGATGGTGCTCTCCGCTCGCGCCGGCACGGTCGTCTCCGCGACGCTGGCGGTCTCCGCCGGAATGCTGCTCACCGGGGCGTTCCACGAGGACGGCCTCGCGGACACGGCCGACGCGCTGGGCGGCGCTACCGATCGCGACAAGCTGTTCGTGATCCTCCGGGACAGCCGCATCGGAAGCTTCGGCGCGGCCGCCCTCTGCATGGCGCTCCTTCTTCGCGTCGCCCTCCTCTCGGCCCTCTCCAGCGCCGCGCCGCTGGCGCTGGTGCTCACGCAATCGCTGGCCCGGCTTCCGCCGGTTTGGATGATGGCGCTCCTGCCTTCCGTCTCGCCCGAAGGCGCCAAGAGCGCCGCGATCGCCGGCGCCGGCGCTTCGCAGGTGGCGGTTGCGAGCGGCTGGGTGGCGCTGCTCTTCGGCAGCGCCTTCGCGGCGAATCTGATCGAGGGAAGAGTGCTCGCGGGCCTGCTCGTGGTCGCTGCTCTGACGGCGGCCGCTTGCGCCGTTCGGTTCCTGCGGCGGGCCGGCGGGCTGACGGGGGACTTTCTCGGAGCCACCGAGCAGGTCCTCGAATGCGCTCTCCTCCTGACGCTCGCGCTCTGGCGTGGAGGCAATGTTTCATGACGCCGCTCCTCCGTTGCGCGCGTGGCTTGCGCTGGACGACCCTGATCTGCAGCTTCTTCCTTTGCGCGCTGATGGCCGCGCCGGCGATCGCCGGGCCTCCGCGACGGGTCGTCAGCCAGACCGTCGGCACCGACGAGCTTCTGCTCGCGCTCGCCGATCCGGCTCAGATCGCCGCCCTCAGCCACCTCGGCCGCGACCCAGCGTTCAGTCTGACCGCGAGCGAGGCCGCCGCCTATCCCAAGCTGAAGAGCAGCGACGCGGAGAGCGTGATCTTCTTCCGCCCGGACCTCGTGCTGGCCGCGAGCTACAGCGAGGCGCCCACGCTGGCGCTGCTGCGCCGCGCTGGTATAGCGCTGATCGTCGTCGATCGTTTCGAGTCGCTCGAGGACCTCTACGCGAACATCCGCGGCATCGGCGCCGCCCTCGGCCATCCCGACCGCGCCGAAGCGCTGGTCGGCAGCACCCAACAGCGGGTTGCCGAGCTGGCCCGGAAACTCCGCGGCGTGAGGCCGGTCCGCGTCCTGGCGGTGAGCACCTATCCATTCACCGCCGGTTCCCAAACCACGTTCCAGGACCTGTGCGATCACGCCGGCGCGGTCAACGTTGCCGCCGAAGCGGGCCTCATCGGCCACGCCTCGACGCCCGACGAAAAGCTCCTCACCTGGAAGCCGGAGGTGCTGATCGCCTCGGATACGGAGGGACAGGGTCTGGAGGCCCGGCTCCGGCAGATGCCCGCGTACCGGCACCTCCCGGCGCTCGAGGCTGGACGGCTAGTGCTCTTGCCCGGGCCGCTCCTGGCCAGCGTCACCCATCACCGCCTCGAGGCGTTCGAGGCGCTTGCCCGAAAGCTGCACCCGGAGCGCTTCCAGTGAAGCGAGGCGGCGCCATGTGGGGGCTCGCCTTGCTGCTGCTAGTCGCGTTTTTCGCATCCCTCGCCTTCGGCGAGGTGCCGCTTCCGTTGCCGGACGTCGTGCAGGCGCTCCGCGGCAAAGGAGACCCCATCGCATTGGCCGTAGTGCGGGAGTTCCGCCTGCCGCGAACGCTGGTCGGAACAGTGGTCGGCGCCGCGCTCGCGGCGAGCGGCGTCGTCATGCAGGCATTCTTCCGCAACGCGCTCGCGAGCCCGGGGCTGCTCGGCGTCTCCAGCGGCGCCGCGCTGGGCGCGGTGTCGGTGCTCGCCTTCGGGGTGGGCCACACGCTCTGGACCGTTCCCCTCGCGGCCATCGGAGGCGCATTCCTGTCCACGGCTGCAGTCGTGGTGCTCGCGCGGAGGGGCGCGGGCACGGAGCGGCTGCTCCTCTCCGGCGTCGCGCTGAACGCGCTCCTGGACGCGGGCACCGCCTTCCTGCTCTCGCTGAGCGCCGGGCGCCTCGAGCTCAGCGGCCAGATCCTCTTCTGGCTGATGGGCGGGCTGGAGAGCCGCACGACGGAGCACGTGATCATCGGCATCCCTGCGATCGTGCTGGGCTGCGCGCTGCTGCTCCCGCTGGGACGCGCGCTCAATCTCATCAGCCTGGGCGAGCAGACGGCGCAGAGCCTGGGCGTCGACGTGCGTCGCGTGCGCCGGCAGCTGATCGTTCTCTCCACGCTGCTCACCGCGCTGGCCACGTCGGTCGCGGGCGTGATCGGATTCGTGGGTCTCGTCGTCCCGCACCTGCTGCGTCTGTTCCTTGGCCCTGATCACCGCCGGCTCCTGCCCGCATCGATGATGGGAGGAGCCGCCTTGACGCTGGCCTGCGACGTGGCCACGCGCGTCTTGCCCGGTGGCCTGCACCTGGGCGTGGTGACCGCGCTCGTCGGAGGGCCCTTCTTCCTCTGGATGCTGAGGACGCTGGCATGACCGTGCTGGAGGTGCGCGAGCTGACGGTTCCGGGCCGGCTGAACGAAGTTTCCTTCGCGCTGCGGCCGGGGACGCTGACGGTTGCGGTCGGTCCAAATGGGACGGGCAAGTCGACCCTGCTCCAGGCGGCGGCCGGGCTGTTGCCGGCCAGCGGAGAGATCGAATGGGACGGACGGCCGCTGCCGCGCATCGACGTCCTCGACCGCGCGCGCCGCCTGGCCTGGGTGCCGCAGGAGGCCCACTTCCACTTCTCATTCAGCGTGCGGGAGGTGGTTGCGCAGGGCCGCTACATGTGGGGCGACGACGAGAACGGCGTCGACGACGCGCTCGCGGCCTTCGACCTGCGCGAGCTTTCGGCACGTCCGGTGACGCGGCTCAGCGGTGGCGAACGCCATCGGGTAACGCTCGCCCGCGCGGTCGCCACCGGGGCCAGGCTGCAGCTTTGGGACGAGCCCATCGCCCAGCTCGACGCGCGCCATGCGCTCGAGGTGCTGGCTCTCGCGCGGCGGCTGGCGGACGGCGGCGCCGCTTTGCTGGTGACCCTGCACGATCTGCGGATGGCCCGGTACTTCGATCGGGTCCTGTTGCTGCAGCGGGGCCGCCTGGTCGGCGATGGCCGCCCCGACGAGGTGCTCACCCCCGCGGCCATTCTCGAAGTGTTCGGAGTGCGCGCGCGCCCTGCCGTTACCCTCGACCTGGAGCTCCCCCATGACTGACGCGACCAAGCATGAAGCGGAGATGAAGGCGCTGCAGAAGGAGATGCGCGGCAAGATGGCCGCGGCCCGCCGCCGGAAGGGACTGATCATCGTTCACACGGGCGACGGCAAGGGAAAGACCAGCGCCGCCCTGGGAATGCTGTTGCGTTCGCTCGGCCACGGCTTCAAGTGCGCGGTGGTCCAGTTCGTCAAGGGCGACCGCGGCACCGCCGAGTCGCTCCTCAAATCGCCGCTGCTGCAATGGGACAAGGTCGGCCAGGGTTTCACCTGGGACACCCAGAGCCGGGAGAAGGACACGAAGTGCGCCCGAGACGGCTGGGAGCTGGTCCAGCGCCATCTCGCCGATCCGGAGCTGAAATTCCTCCTGCTGGACGAGCTGAACATCGTCCTCTCCTACGAGTATCTTCCGGCCGTCGAGGTCATCGAGTCGCTGCGCAAGAAGCGCGACGACCTGCACGTGGTGGTCACGGGTCGCGGTGCCCTTCCCGCCTTGATCGAGATGGCCGACCTGGTGACGGAGATGAAGGAGATCAAGCACCCATTCAAGCAAGGCATCCGCGCTCAGCCTGGCATCGAATTCTGATGGGAGGGCTCCTCTACGTCACTGGCCCCGCCCGGAGCGGGAAGAGCCGTTGGGCGGTGAATCGTGCCGCGGAGTGGGGACCGGAGGTTGTTTTCGTCGCCACTTGCAAGCGCGGCGACGACCCGGAGATGAACGAGCGCATCCGCCTCCACCGGGAGCAGCGGCCTCCGTGGCGCACCCTCGAGGCGCCGAGCGGCGTCGCCGCCGCGCTCAACGAAATCCAGCCAGCTCCCAGCGGCGTGGTGCTGGACTGCCTCACCCTGTGGATGAGCGACCGCCTCGAGCTGGCCGACGACGAAGTCCTCGCAGCCTGGGATCGTGAGCTGCGCGCATTGCGAACCGCTTCCTGGCCGGCGGTGGTGGTGGGCAACGAGGTCGGCTGGGCGCCGGTACCAGACTCGCCGCTCTTGCGCCGCTTCCGCGATCTGGCGGGTTGGCTCGGCCAGCGGACCGCCGCGGCGGCGGACGAAGCCTGGCTCCTGGTCGCGGGCTGCCCGCTCCGCCTCAAGTGATCCGATGGCGAAGCAGGCGATCATGGTGCTGGGCTGCAGCAGTGACGCCGGAAAGTCGTTTCTCACCGCGGCGCTCTGCCGGTGGTTCGCCCGTCGGGGCGAGCGGGTCGCACCTTTCAAAGCGCAGAACATGTCGAACAACGCCGGCGTCTGCGCAGACGGCTCCGAGATCGGCCGCGCGCAAGTTCTACAGGCGAAGAATCTGGGTTGGTCAGTTTCCCTTCGAGCCGAGCGGATCAGCTCTCCTCAGCCATCGTCATCGTCATCGCCATGGCCTTCCCGGCCGAGGCCGATGTTCTTCGCCTTCCCGGTCAACTCCAGGATATCCAGCCCCGCGCCGTTCCGGTCAGTCGCGTAGATGTATCCGCGATTGTCGACCTCGAGGTTGTTTGTCATGTAGCCGTCCGCACTGGTGTTGGCGTTGGATTCCGGGACATAGAAGGCCACTTCCACAGGAGCCTGTGGTTCGCGGATGTCCCACGCGCGTACGCCGCCGGTGAAGTAGGCCAGTAAGGTCACCCTGCCGTAGTAGGGATTGCGGAAGTTCTCCTCGCTCGAGTGCACGCCGTAACGCGCTCCACGATCGCAGTAGTTGCCGCGCGGATATTTTTCACCCAGGCGCGGATCGACCGACAGCGTCGAAAGCACCATCGGGCCGTGCCATGGATCCTGCTCGATCCGCGTTCCCGGAGGCGAGTTGCGCGAATTCTCCACCGTGACGTCGACGACGAAGCTCCAGTGCGGCGCTTCCTGGCACCGGTTGGAGGTCGCCTCGGATGCAAGCAGCACGATGTCGCGGGTCTTGAACTCGGCGTACTTCGCATAGCTCGCAGGCGTCATTCCGAAGACCGTTATGCTGGTATGCCCGCCTTGGTCCGGTGACATCAGGAAGAAGCCGGTTTGTGCTGACTCCAGATCGTCCTTTGTCGGCCGGTCGGGGTCGCCGACCCAGGTCCCGCCGTACGCCGGCGGTAGCAACTTCTTGCGGTCTACGATCTGGAGAACGCCGTCGTCGCCAACCCCCCACGCGAGGTAGATGCGATTGCCGATCACGTCGTCTGGCCCGGCGCCGCGCGCCAGCGGATGGCTGGCCTGGGGATGCTCGAAGGTAGAGATCGGCCCGTGCAGCGAGTTGGGCACCCCTCCGGTCGCACCCGGTTGCGCGCCCACCAGGCCGTAGGTACGGATGTACTTCGGGGAACTCGCCGGGACCGGAGCGCCGGCGAGGGGAGGGTTGCTCCAGTCATAGACCAGCATCGACTGGGAGGTGCGCCAGAGAGGTGGGGTGCTTTTGCTGCCCGGCATGTACGCGATGCCGCTCTTGCACTCCCACCAGTCCTTGTGAGTGCTGCGAATCCCCGTCAAAGACGCCACCTTCGCGGGGTTGCTGACGTCGGTCACATCCCAGATCATGGTCCCGTTCGGCTCCGCCGGGCTGCCCGTCTTGAGCGTGTTGGGCCTGCTGCCGCCGTGCGTGCCCACGAACGCAATGGTCCTTCCATCCGGATAGACGATCACGTTTGGCTGGTACGCCACCCGCCCTTGCAGGTCGACGTGTCCCACCCGCCGCATGTTCTTCTGTTCGCCGCTCTGGTGGATGCCGCGATCGTCGCGCGCCAGGACCTGTCCTGCCATCATCCCCGCGATCGCTGCAGCCATGCACATGAGAACGCGCTTGCGCGCGGCGAGTGGGCCCCTTCTCGAGATCGACATTGATTCCCCCTTTGGTGATGTCCTTGCCGGCAGGTGCCGTCCCAAAGGCTCTTGCTGTTTGCGTCGAGTTGCTGGACGCACGGTCGGACCGACCGGCGACCCGGAGCGGATGCTCCCGGGCGCACCTGCGAGTCAAGGCGACTTGCGTCACTCGGATTGTCGGGCGCGACCTGACGAAACCCGGAGACGCGACGAAGGTCGCGATCCGGATCCGGAACCGTGCCGTGATGCGGCATCGACCCGTGTTCTTTGCCTGATCGCCCGTGACCAGCTAAGCTTGCTGCGTGCTGCGAAGGTTCAGCGCTGCGGTGGCCTTGATCGCGCTCGCGTCCACGCCCGTCGTGGCACGCTCCCGGCTCTTTTGCCGCTACACCGGAATCGAGATTTCCGACTGCCGACAGCAACCGATTCAGGGCAGGTCTGAAATCCAGGTCGAGGGATGCTGTGACAGGCGGACCACGCAGCCGCCCGTTGTCATCTTGATCGGCCATTACCAGGAAAGCTTCGCTCCCGTACAGATCGCGCTTCCTGTAGCGCTCTCATTCGCTGCACCAGCCCGTCCACCGCCGATCCGCGTCCTCGAGACTGCACCCGCCGTCTTTCTGATCACCCGAGCCTTGCTCATCTGAGCCCGGGCTGGATCGCTTGCCACCACGCGGCGCATTCCTGCGCTGGCGTGGCTCGCCGTCCACCCCATGCCGTCGCTCGGCGACGGGAGGCACTCGATGTTCGCAGCATGTCTGGCGCTGGCCGTCGCCGCGCCGTCCCCGCTTCACCTCGCAGATCTCCTCCGCGAAGCTCGGGAAAGGAATCCGGATCTGAAGGCCGCGCAGGCGCAATTGCGCGCTGCGAAAGAGAATGTCTCACCCGCCGGGGCGCTCGACGATCCGATGCTGATGGTCCAGCTCTGGAACGCGCCGGTGGACTTCTCTTCCGTCCCCCTGATGGTCCAGCTCTCGCAGCCCATCCCGCTCGGTGGCAAGCGTGGCGCGCGGACCGATGCCGCGCGTGCCGACGCTATCATCGCAGAGGCCGAGCTCGCCGCGAAGCAGCGGGAGATCGAGACGCAGGTCGCGTCGGCATACTTCGAGCTGTTCCTCGCCGACCGGACTCTGGCCGTAGACGATGAGCTGGAGATCTTCCTCAAGGTGCTCCTCCACTCGTCCGAGGCGCGCGTTTCCAGCGGCAAGGGGGAACAACTCGAGCTGCTGCGCGCGCAAGCCGCGCTCGTGAAGCTCCGGTCGCATCGTGAAGCGGCCGTCGATCAGCGCAAGTCGGCGTGGGCGCGGCTCGCCGCGCTCATCGATCGCAACCCCGCTGCGCCCAGCGGGACGACGACACCGCCGGGCGTGCTGCCCTCGATCCCCGATCTGAGCACGCTTCAGCGGCATGCCCTGCAGGAACGGCCGGAGCTGGCCGGCGCCCGGGGGCGGATCGCGGGCGCGGAGGCCCAGGCGCGTCTCGCCAAGGCGGCCACGATCCCCGATCTGAACGTGTTCGTTGCCGAAATGCATGTGTTCCGGAATCCGATGGGCGTTTCGGATTTCCTCTTCGCCGGCTTCCAGGTCAACCTGCCCATCTTCGGCGGCAGCAAGACCGGGCCGCGGATTTCGTCCGCCCAAGCCCAGGTGATTTCCGCGCAGGAGTCGGAGCGCGCGCTGCGCAACCGCGTTGTGGCGGAGGTTGCCGAGACGCATGCGCATCTGATCGCGGAACAGCATCAGATCGAGCTGCATCACGAGCTCATCCCCATCGTCCGGCAGGCGCTCGAGAGCGCGGAAGCGAGCTACGCAACCGGCCGCGCCGACTTCCTCATGGTGATCGACAGCGCGCGCGAGCTGAGGATGCACGAGCTGGAGCTGGCCATGCACCTGGCCATGTACGAGCAGCGACTTGCCGAGCTGCAGCGCGCGGTGGGCGTCGATCTCGGACTCGACGAATCAGCGGAGACAGGCCATGAAAAGCGCCATTAGCCTGGCAGCGGTGCTGCTGCTCGCGAGCTGCGCGAGGAAAGACACTTCGAGCGCGCTGCATGTGGGCGATCTGCTGGTGCAACTCCGCCTCGACCCCGATCCGCCGGTTGCCGGGGACAACGTGGTGCACCTCGAGTTGATGGACGCTCAACGCAAGCCGATCGACGGCGCGCGACTCGAGTTCATCGCCGACATGCCCGCCATGGGCGCAATGCCGGAGATGAAGGGTGGCGGCGACGTCAAAACGATGGGCGCCGGGAGGTACGACGTCGCGTACTCACTCTCCATGCTGGGCGACTGGAACCTCACTTTGGGAATCGACGCCCCAGGGCATGCGCACGCGGAGCTGCGGCTCAAGGTCTCGCCCCCTCGCAAAGGGTACACGGTCGAGACGCGAGGCGCGACGGCCGCCCGCGAGGGCGCGCCGAAGACCCTGGAGCTGTCCCCCGAGCGACAGCAGCTCATCGGGGTGGTGTACGCGAAGGTCGAGCGCCGACCGCTCAGCCTCACGCTGCGCGCGAGCGGCCGTGTCGAGGTCGATGAGACCCAGGTCAGCGACGTCGTGCTGAAGTACGACGCGTATGTCGATCAGCTGTTCGTCAATCAAACGGGGCAGCGCGTGCGGAAGGGCGAGCCGCTGCTCACGCTCGACAGCCCCGAGCTGCTTTCCGCCGAGCAGGACTACCTGGTTGCGCTGCGCAGCAGGGGAGTTCCGGGGAGCGAGCAGCTGGCCCGGGCTGCCGAGGAGCGGCTGAGACGCTGGAACCTGAGCGACTCACAGCTGGCGGCGCTGCGCAACCGAGGCAACGCTGAACCCCGTGTGACCATCCACAGCCCGGCGGACGGCACGGTGCTGGAGAAGAACGTCGTCGCTGGAACGAAGGCGATGGCTGGCAACGTGCTGTACCGGATCGGAAACCTGGGCCGCATCTGGGTCATTGCAAACCTGTTCGAGTCGGACGCGCCCTACCTCGAGCCGGGTTTGCCCGCGACGCTCACCCTGCCCTTCGCCGGCGGCGCGGCGCTCAAAGGCAGCGTGCAGTTCGTCTACCCGACCGTGGACGAGAAGACCCGTTCGGTGCGGGCGCGGCTCGTCTTTTCCAATGCGCGGCTGTCGCTGAAGCCGGGAATGTTCGCCGACGTGAAAGTCGAAGTGCCTCTCGGCCCGCGGCTTTCCGTGCCGGACGACGCCCTGCTCACCTCGGGCGAGCATCGCTACGCCTTCGTCAAGCGGGGTGAAGGGCACCTGCAGGCGAGGGAGGTGAAGGTCGGCGCTCTCGGCGAGTTCGACGAGGTGCTCGAGGGCCTGGTCGAGGGCGAGGAGGTGGCCACGCAAGCGACCTTCCTGTTGTCGAGCGAGGCACAGCTTCGTAGTGCTTTGCCGCGATGGAGCAATCCGTGATCGCGAAGGTCATTGCCTGGTGCGCGAGGAATCGACTCGCCACCCTGCTCCTCCTTGGTCTTGGCACGGGCTGGGGCGTGCTTTCGCTTCGGAGCACCGCCCTCGACGCGATTCCCGACCTCTCCGACGTTCAGGTGATCATCTTCTCCGAGTGGATGGGCCGTGCGCCGGATCTGGTCGAAGACAACATCACCTATCCAGTCGTCTCCTCGCTGCTCGGTTCGCCCCGTGTCACAGCCGTGCGCGGGCAATCCATGTTCGGCATGTCCTTCGTGAACGTGGTGTTCGAGGATGGGACCGACCTCTACTGGGCGCGAAGCCGCGTTCTGGAAAAGCTCTCGAGCATCTCGAACAAGCTGCCGCAGGGGGTCACGCCAGTCCTCGGCCCCGACGCGACCGGAGTCGGGTGGGTCTTCGAATACGCGCTCGTCGACAAGACAGGCCACACCACCCTGCAGCAACTGCAGTCCATCCAGGACTGGAGCCTCCGCTACGCGCTGCAGGCAGTGCCGGGCGTCGCCGAGGTGGCGAGCATCGGCGGGTTCGTCAAGGAGTACCAGGTCAACCTGGATCCCGACCGGCTCGCCGCTCTCAACATCCCGCTCAGTACCGTGGTGAACATGGTGCGCATGTCCAACGCGGACGTCGGCGGCCGCGTACTCGAAGTGAGCGGCACCGAGCACTACGTGCGCGGCCGCGGATACGTGAAGTCGCCCAAGGACCTGGAGCAAGTCGTGCTCGGCTCCCATCTGGGGACGCCCGTGCTCCTGCGCCACGTCGGCACGGTTCGCATGGGGCCGGCACAACGGCGCGGGCTGGCGGACCTGGACGGGGAAGGCGAGACGGTCGGCGGCGTGGTGATTGCGCGCTCGGGGACCAATGCCCTCGACGTGATCGACGCCGTCAAGGCTCGCATCGAGGAGCTCAAGCCGGCGCTCCCACAGGGAACGCAGATCGTTCCAACCTATGACCGCTCGCGCCTGATCCGCGCCAGCATCGATACCCTGCGGCGTACCCTGTTGGAGGAACTGATCGCCGTCACCGTCGTCATCCTCGCCTTCCTGCTGCACTTCCGCTCCACACTGATACCGGCGCTGCTGTTGCCCATCGCCGTCCTGCTCGCCTTCATTCCCATGAGGCAGATGGGCCTGACGGCGAACATCATGTCGCTCGGAGGCATCGCCATCGCCATCGGCGCAATGGTCGATGCGGCCATCATCGTCGTCGAGAACGTGCACAAGCGTCTCGAGGGGTGGGAGCGCGAAGGCAAAAAGGAGGCTCGCGCGGAAGTCGTGTTGCTTGCGCTGCAAGAGGTAGGCCGGCCCATCTTCTTTTCGTTGCTCGTGATCACGGTGGGCTTCCTCCCGGTGTTCACGCTGGAAGGAACCGAGGGTCGGCTGTTCTCACCGCTCGCCTGGACCAAGACCTTCTCGATGGCTTCCGCGGCGGTGCTCTCCATCACGCTCGTTCCGGCGATTGCCGCGACCTTCATCCGGGGAAAGATCCGGGATGAGGATCACAATCCCATCAGCCGCATGCTCGGGCGGCTGTACGACCCGGTCTGCCGCTTCGCGCTGCGCTTCCGTTGGCCCGTCATCGGCGGCGCCGTCGTGCTCATGGCTGCGACGGTACCCATCGTGAAGCTGCTCGGAAGCGAGTTCATGCCGCCGCTCAACGAAGGGACCTTGCTCTACATGCCGACCAGCGTTCCGGGCATGAGCGACGCGACCGCGCGCGACGTGCTCCAGCGAATGGACCAGGTGCTGCGCCAGTTCCCAGAGGTAGCGCGCGTCTTCGGCAAGGCCGGACGCTTCGACACGCCCACCGATCCGGCGCCGCTCTCGATGTTCGAGACGGTCATCGAGCTGAAGCCTCCCGAGGAGTGGCCCAAAGGGGAGGATTGGGATGCGCTCCTGCGCAAGCTCGACGGAGCCATGCAATTCGCGGGCATGCCCAACGTGTGGTGGATGCCCATCCAGACACGGACCGAGATGCTTGCGACTGGCGTGCGAAGCCCGCTCGGCGTGCTGGTGCTGGGGTCCGACACCAAGGTCATCGACCGCATCGGCGCGGAAATCGAGGCGGCCCTGCGCGACGTCCCCGGCACGCGCAGCGCATTCTCCGAGCGGATCGGCGGTGGATATTTTCTCGATTTCGACGTCGATCGCGATCACGCGGCGCGCTTCGGCCTGAACGTGGGCGATGTCGAGGATGCAGTAGAGACGGCCATCGGCGGGCTCACCGTATCCACTACCGTCGAGGGGCGCGAGCGGTACCCCGTGACGGTGCGTTACGCGCGCGACTTCCGCTCCGACCTGCAGGCGCTAGGGCGGGTACGCGTGGCGACCATGGACGGCGCGTACGTCGCGTTGGGTCAGGTTGCCAACCTCAAGCTGCGCACCGGGCCGTCGATGCTCCGCGACGAGAACGGCCAGCTCGCTGGCTACGTCTTCGTCGACACTGCCCGGCCGATCGGCGACTACGTCCGTGACGCAAAGAGAGCCGTCGCCGAGAAGGTCAGTCTGCCTCCCGGCTACCGCCTCGACTGGGCGGGCCAATATCGCTACCTCGAGCACGCCAAGGCGCGACTCGCCATCGTCGTGCCGGTCACGCTGTTCATCATCTTCCTTCTGCTGTTCTTCAACTCCCGCAGCACGGTGGAAGCGCTGATGGTGATGCTCGCAGTGCCCTTCTCGCTCGTCGGCGCGTTCTGGCTGCTCTGGCTGCTTGGCTACAACATCTCTGTCGCGGTCTGGGTGGGCCTGATCGCGCTCGCCGGTCTCGATGCCGAGACAGGCATCGTGATGCTGCTCTACCTCGATCTGGCCTGGAACGAGCGCAAACCCGCCACGGCCGATCAAGCACGGGAGGCCGTCGTGCACGGTGCCGTGAAGCGCATCCGCCCGAAGATGATGACCGTCGCCACCATCCTCGTCGGCCTGGTGCCCATCCTCTGGTCGCAGGGCACAGGTGCGGACGTGATGAAGCGCATCGCCGCCCCGATGGTAGGGGGGGTCGTCACTTCCGCGTTGTTGGAGCTCATCGTCTACCCAGCGCTGTACCTGATCTGGAAGGGACGGGGCCTTCCACAGGGAGCCGCGAGATAAGGGATGGTGTCTTCCCAGGTCGACCGCCTGCGCCGAGGCAATCACTTTCCCTTTGAGCCGAGCGCGACCGCCGCCTTGGCCCTGTGGAAATAGGCCGCTTTCAGCTGTTCCTTCTTGTCGAGAAGCGCATCGAGCTCCGCCTGCGGCTTGCCGTCCTTCACGGCCTTTTCGTACTCGTCCTCGGCAGCGCGCCATTGCTGGCGCACCCTCTCCGCCTCGGCCATCAGCTCCCACGCATCCGCCATCGGGGACTTGTTCTACCCGCAACTGGCACCGACCGCATCCCTTGGAAACCAACCCGGCTGTGGGGGGAGCGAGTCTTCTGCCAGCCTTGCCAACTGCGCGATGAGCGGCTCACCATCGGGTGGGCACGAAGCGGGGAAAGGCTCACGATGGAGACCAGGGTGGTTGGGATGCTCAACCTTCTCGTCGCACTGAGCGCGGCCGCGCAGCCTGCGACGACCACCGCTCCAGCCACAGCGGACCGACAGGAAATTCCCCTCACGTTGATCCTCAGTGGCGGCGTGAGCCTGGGCTCGTACGAGGCAGGGCTGAGCTGGGCAGTCACCCGCATCACCCAGGTCGGGCCAGGTCAGGCGGCCGATCCACGTTCTGGGCGCGTGCGGCTGGTGGCGGTCACCGGGGCGTCGGCCGGCAGCCTCAACGCCGTGCTCAGCGCGGCATTGTGGTGCGCAGATCCAGCCTTCAACACGGACACCTCCGTCGACGACAACCCGCTGCGCAACACCTGGATCCCGATCGGACTGGACCGGCTTCTTCCCGACGTCGCTGCCCAATACCAGGAGGGCGATGGCTTGTTGTCGAGCCGACCTCTCGTAGAAGCGTTCGATCGGTTGCGAGACGATCTGCTCTCAGGGACGGACCGGAAGCGCTTCAGGCCTGGCTGCCGGCTGCCCATCGGCATCACCGTGACGCGGAGCCAGGCGGAGGAGCAGCAAGTGGCCGGGCTGACCGTGCGCACGCAGCGCTTCGTGCTGCCATGGCTTCTGGAAGTGACGCCGGAGGGACGGCCACGCTTCGTCTCCTTGCGGCTCGCCGAGGTGCGCGATCTGGAGGATGACGTCCTCACCCTGGCCGGCTCTGCGGAACCGGGCGGCGTGCAGGCGTTGCCCTTTGAGCAGGTGGCACAGGGCCTGCTCGCCTCTGCCGCCTTCCCCGCCGCCTTCAGCCCGCGGGTGCTCTGCGACTGCAGCTCCCGCTGTCCCGCCGCTCACCAGGTTACGTCCGGCAGCTGCCCGGGGCCCTCCGCTCCCATCGACGGTCTGAGGTGCCCGGCGCGCTCTGCGCGCGGCGAGCCACTCACCTTGTGCAGTCGCCACTACGTCGACGGCGGTATCTTCGACAATGCGCCGGTGGGACTCGCGATCGACCTCACCGAGTCCACTTACCGCGCCGCCCTGCTTCAGCCTGTCAACTACCTCTTTGTCGACCCGGACCTGCGCCGCCTGTCTCCAGCGGGGGGCACGGCCCCTCAGGCCCGCCCCCGCGCGGCCGGACTGGAGCGGGTCCTCCGGCTCCTCGGTGAGCTCGCCGCCACCGGCCGCAGCTCGGACCTTTCGCGAACCGTCCGCGCAAGCGGGTGGAACCGCACGACGAGCCGCCTCTTGTACCGGACCGTCGCGGCGCTAGTGCCCTTCTTCTCCCTCAACCAGCAACTCGGGGCACTCGCGACCGGGGCGGCGTTTCCGCCGGTGCCGGAGGAGCCGAGAATCATTCCGACACCGGGTCTGCGCGCAGCGGGCGGTCGCCTGCTCCTGCACTGTCTCGCAGGGATGCTCGACGCCACGCCTCGAGCGCGAGAACGCCTGGGCGCGTGCGCCAAGGAAATCCGGATCCTGTTCGCCAATCCGGGCGCAACCCCCGAGCAGGCGCCCCTTTCCGACGATGAGGTGGTCCGGCTGGCGCAGCTCATCGCGTCGGGCGCGGACGAGGGACTGTCCGACCTGGCGCGCTCCGACGCGGTGGAAAAGAGCATCCTTGCCGATCAGCAACTCTTCATCGACAGGCTGACGCTCGGCGCGGCTACCATCTTCATCCTCGCGGAGGAATTGCCGCGGGTCGTTCGCGGACCCCTGCCGGAGGCCAGGCTGCGTCAGCTGCGCGACTCCTTGCTGCGGACGGCGCCCATTGCAGAAGCCTTGGGCGCTGTCACCGCCGGCACCGCGAACGTCCTTCTCCTCCGGCAGCTTACGCGGCTCGAGGCCACGCCGGGGCTGCAAGCAGTGGTTGCCCGCACGCGAGAGGTCCTCGCAAACGTGCCGCGCGGGGACGTCTTCACGACCAGCGACCTGCGTCCTCTGCTCGACGAATTTGCACGTACGCCCGATGCCCCCGCGGCCGCCGTCCACGTGGCGCAGGGGCTTGCGCAGCTCGGCCCCGCGATTCACGCCGCGATCAATCGGACGAACGGCCTCCGCAGGGATGCGGGGGCGCTCGCGCAATCGCGGGGTGGCGAGCGCGCCCTGGTCGTCTCCACTCGCTTCGCACCCATCGTTGGCTCGCAGCTGGTCAACTTCGGCGCCTTCCTCGACGTTCCGCTCCGCGAGTTCGACTACTACGCAGGCGTCTACGACGCGTCGCACGCCTTTGCGGCCTTCCTTTGCGGCGCTTCCGTTCTTCCCGGAATGACCGCCTCGGTGCGCCGCAAGGACAAGCCGGATGAGCTGGACCTTGCAGCGCCAGAGACCCAGCGTTGCCTCGGCGAGGCCCTCCATGTGGTGGCCGCGAGTCTTGACCTGCAGCGCTCGGCGCGGGCGACGCTGGTGCTGCGTGCGCTTGCCAGGGTGGAGCTCGCTGCCTCCCTCGACAGCAGCGCCCTCGCCGAAGAGTTGCTCCGCGAGCCGGGGTGGCGATGGCTCGAGGACGGCGCGCCGCCACGCACGGAGGACGCGAGCCTGGGAGCCGTCGCAGGAGCGCTGCTGTCCGCGCGCGCTGCCTGCTCAGAGCAGTCGCGCGAAGCGCTCTGCGTGCGAGACCTGAACTTCCTGGAGTTCATCCAGGCGCTACGGGAGCGCGGTTACCGGCCTGTGGAGCACAACATGCAGGCCGCTCTGACGGAGCCGGCTGCCTGGGGGCGCCGCATGGTGCGCAAGGCCCTGGACCGCTCCGTCGACGGGGAGCGTGCGGCGTCAGACGACGGCCCCCTCAAAGGGACGATTCAGCGGGCGCTCGGGGTTGGGGAGTTGTGGTTGCGGGGCTTCACTCCGGGAGCCACCTATCCTCGTCTCGATCTGGATCCCTCCAGCATTCCCGGGGAGTCGCTGGCGCAGCACGATCCTGGTCGGCGTCTTCTCGCCCACTTGATTCCCTACCGCATCGGGCTCGACGTACACGAAGCCGGAATCTCGCTGTCCTGGGTCGAGCCCGCACTGCGGCTGTCGCGGCAGGTGTCGCTGATGTCAGAGGTGTCGCCCATCGACTACGAAGGCAACCAGGGGCGGATCTCCTCGACGATCGGGCTGCTGCCGACGGTCCACGTGCTGGGCACTTCGTTCAGTGCGGGGCCGCGGCTTTCGGTCTATTGGGCCGACGGAAGGCTGGCGGCCGGCGCCGAGGTGCGGGTGGGTTTCCTGCAGGACAGGCTGGCGCTCGGACTGGGAGCGCGCGATTTTCCCCTGCACGGTCGGAATGTCTTCATCCTGGTTTCGCTCGCGGACCTCAACGGCGCCGCCTACTGGCTCGGGCTTGGGCGCTGACAGGAGAGGCTGTCGCGAACGCGAGGACCTGGGGCCGTTCTTCAAGCCGCCAGCAGGGCCTGCCGTCGGCGCGCGGCAACGAGGCTGATCGCCGTGTGGAAGCAAGCTGGATGGTAAGGTCGCCGTCGTCACCGGCGGGAGCAGCGGCATTGGCTTGGCGACCGCAAAGCGGCTCGTCGCGGATGGCGCCTACGTCTTCATCACCGGCCGCCGCAAGAGGGAGCTCGACGCCGCCGCCGAGCAGATTGGCCGCAACGTCACGGCTGTCCAGGGCGACGTCTCGAACCTGGCAGACTCTTCACGGTCCAGAAGGCGCTGCCGCTCCTCCGTGACGGCGCGTCCATCATCCTCACCTCGCCCGATGGATCTACGAAGCGTGTCCCCATGCCCGGAAGCGGCGGTCGACCTCGGGCCAATTGATGTTCTTGAAAAACGCGTCGATGTAATCCTTCGCCGAGGCCCCGTAGTCGATCGCATACGCGTGCTCGTACATGTCCATCACCAGGAGCGGCGCGCCGAAGGCCAGCGCATTGGTGTGGTCACCAGCCCAGTAGGTGCGCGCGCCCTGCGCGTGGAAGTCCCAGTCGAGGATCGCCCAGCCGCTGCCGCCGCCCAGGGAGTTGCCGAGGGCGCGAAACAGCTCCTCCCAGCGCGCATGCGAGCCGAAGGCTTGCACCAGCGCCCTCTCGGTCGCCGACCCGACACCATGGCCGTCGCCGCCCAGATTCGCGAAGTACATCTCGTGCAGGATCATCGAGTTCGTGAACTTGAGCTTGGCCGCCTCCAGGCCCGAGATGGTGAAGCCGGGCGTGTCGGGCGTGACCTGCGCCAGCGCCTCCTCGACCTTGTTGAGGTTCTTGACCGCGCCGGCGTAGTTGTTGTCGTGGTGCGAGACGATCAGTTTTTCCGAGATCCCCGTCAGCTTCTTGGGATCGAACGGCAGCGGCTTGGGCACGTGCTTGCCGAGGAACGCGTCGCCACGCGGGGGGGTGGTGGTGCCGCCGGCCTTGTCCGCCGGCTGTGCGACCGCCGCGCCACCGAGAACCAGACTGCCCACCAGGATTTCGCGTCGAGTCGTCATGGCCCTGCTTGTAAGCAAGCGACCGGCTTACCTCAACCAGACCAGCTCGAGGAAGGTCGTTCGCCGCCCCGCCAGAAGCGCTTTGCAGCAGTTCAGCCATGTCCGCAGCCCGAAGCCAGCGACGATGGTCGGCGAGTGCAACAGCACGTCCTTCGTCGTGACGACCCCCGCGATCATGGCCACCCTCCTTGCGGGGATTGCAAAGCAGGAGGCGTGCCAGTCCTGGATCACTCGAGCGCAGCGTCAAAAGGCGCCTCTCCCGGCAAAATCTTGTCAGGAACTGCTCGGTTTTCGGACAGCGGGGGCCATGCCGCGAGCCGTCATGCACGGCTGGGCGCGCCCAGGTGGACGAAGAGGTCCCGGGCGCGAGGCCGCGAGGCGCTGGGCGCCTCCGGCGGGCGCATCGAGTACCGGAGCGGCTTGAAGTGGTCTGAGTACTGCCGGTCGCGGGAATAGACGCTCCCGAATTTCCACAGCATCCGGATGAAATTGGTCTGGCCGCGCAGCGCCAGGCGGAAGGCGAGACCCGCGGTGTCGCGGAGCGCGGCAAGACCGAGGTGCTTGCGGTTCAGCACGGACTGGGTCTTGACCAGCTCCTCGTAGAAGCGCGCGAGCGGCAGTCGAGTGGGGAGAACGGCGTGCTGCACGTCGAAGAGTCGGTAGTCGAGCGTGGTGAGGCGCCGCGACTCCGTGTGCCAGATCTCGGTGCCGGGATAGGGCGTGGCGACGGTGAAGTGCACGATCTCGGGAACGGTCAGCGCCCAATCGCGCACGACCGCGAACTGCCGCTCGTCCCAGCTCGGATCGGCGATGATGTTCACGGCGACGGTGAAGCCGATTTCGCGCGCGATTTCGAGAGCGCGGAGGTTCTCGTTCGGGGTGATGCGCTTGCGATGAAGCTTGAGGCTCTCCTCGTCGAGCGCCTCCAGGCCGAGGAACATGTAGCGGAGCCCCAGGCGGCGCCAGTACTGGAAGACCTCGCGATTGCGCACCAGCACGTCGCAACGGGTCTCCAGGTAGTATTGCTTGCGAACGCGAAGGCGCTCCAGCTCGCGGCCCACCGCGAGACCATGCTCGGGATGCACGAAGGCGACGTCATCGACCAGGAAGACGTTGGGCTCGGCGATGCGCGCGATGTCCTCCGCCGCTGCCTCCGGCGAGGTCTTCCGGTAACTGCGGCCGTAGAAAGTCCAGGCGCTGCAGAAGGAGCAGTCCCAGGGGCAGCCGCGGGAAAGCTCGGCCGAGGCGCAGGGATCCAGCACGCCGATGAAGTATCTGCGCCGGCGGCGCGCCAGATCGCGCGCAGGCGGGAACCGGTCGAGATCGTCATGCATCAGAGGGGAAGGTCCTGCTCCGTCGGCAGTGACGACGCCGGGCAACGTGGAGAGGCGCGCGTCGCCGATCGCCTCCAGCAACCGCGGCGCGATCAGCTCACCCTCGCCTCGCACCACGCAGTCGATGGCGCCGCGCGCGTGCTCCACTACCTCGGCGGCGATGAACGACACGCTATGGCCGCCCGCGAAGAGGAAGCAGCCGGGCAATCGCCGGCGGGTAGCGATCGCCAGGTCGATCACTTCCGGCACGTTGGCGAGGTAGTTGACCGAGAACCCGATGGCCTCAGGCCGGAACGTCTCCAACTCGCGCCAGTAGTCTCTATGCGTGAAACTCTGGAGATCCAGCAGCCGCACCTCGTGCCCGGCTTCCCTGATCGAGGTCGCGACACACTCCAGGCCGAGGGGCTCGAGCCGCAGGTAGATCTCCGAGTACATGAGAGCGCTGGGATGGACGAGCAGGACGCGCATGTTCCATGACCTCCGCCGCGGCAGCGCGCTCATTCTAAATAGCGCCCTCTGCTCCGGCCCGATGAATTGCGAATCCTCACGCGTTGAACGTGAGCACAGGCTGCCGGCGTTTCGGTCCTGAGCGGAATCCGGTAGGAACACGGTGACCCATCGAGTCCGCTGGCCGCTCGCTGCGCACTTCTACCGAGAAGGCCGCGAAGATTCCCGCAGCCATCTCGTTCCTCTGACGAAGAGCGGACTCCCTACTCCCGAGAGGCGCCGGGTGGAAGCGACGTCGCCATCGCGCGCAGCTCTCGACTTCCGAGAGCGTTGCGCGCCAGCACCAGGGCGCCCAGGACGGTTTCCGGAATGAGCTGCATCATGTGGTAGAGCACGCCGACGGCGATGCCCTGCTCCGGCGTGGCCCCCGCGACGACGCAGGCTGCGGCAGCCCCCGCCTCGAACAGACCGATCTGGCCGGGTGTCGCCGGGACCGCGTTCACCAGGTTGACGAAGAGGAGCACCAGGGTTGCGCCGAAGAATCTCGGCGCCACGCCGACCGCCGCCATCGCCAGCAGGACCTGCCCGATGTCGAGGAGCCACATCAGGCAGGATTGTCCGAGGACCACCATCGCCGAGCGGGCATTGGACAGCAGGGCGAGGCCTTCCGACAGCCGCCGGAGGAGGCCGGTGGGCCGCGCGCGCCCTGCCGCCGCCAGCCAAAACGCCGCCGCGACGCCGAGCGCCGCTCCGACCGCGACCAGGCGCAACGTGGCGCTGACGCGACCAGACAGCGGAAGCACCCAAGGCAACGGAAGTGCTAGCAACGCCAGGACCAGCACGTTGTAGATCTCCTCGAGCAGGATGGTGCCCACGGCGGCCGCGAGCGGAACGCCATCGCGGCGCACGAGCAGCACGCGCACGGCGTGCCCGGCGCGCGCCGGGATCAGATTGGAGACGGCGCAGCCGGCCAGGCAGTACTCGTAGAGCCGCCACAGGGGGAGTCTCCGGATCGGCGCGAGCATGCGTCCCCAACGCCACGCCTTGATGGGGAGCACCACCATCACGTGACCGATCGTCATGGCGAGCACGAGCAGGTAGTCCGTGCTTCGGAGCGCGCGCGACAACGCGACCCGATCGGTGCGCGTGGCCAGGTAATAGCCGCAACCGCCCAGGACAGCGGCAGCCATGCTCCAGCGCGCCACCGTTCGCGCCCGCTGAAGAAACAGGTTCCTTGGAATCATGACGTGCGCGGCTTCGCTCCTTCCGCGCGGCGGGGTGTAGCACATCCCTGGCGAATCCCACCCGGCGCCCGGGCCGCCGATCCGCGCCGAGTACGCGCTCACGCGGAAGGGCCGGGCTTTTCGCAAGCTGGCGGCAGCCATCCAACGCTGGGAGCACGAGCTGGTGGACGATGGTCCGAACGAGGGCGATAGGACTCGGCGCCCCGCCTGACATCCGACCGCGAGACTCAGCGAGCATCGAACGACCAGTGGTCCCACGATCTGGTCGCGAGAAGCACGGCGTAGAGGAAGACGTAGAGCATCTGTTGCGTGAGGATGTCCCAGTGCTGCAGCAGCGCGGTCCCGAAGACGAGGGCCGTCATCAACAGCATTCCGGCGGCAAGGACCGCGCGCTGCCAGAGCCCGATGACGAGCAGCGCGCCAAGGATCGCTTCGACGAACGGCAAGCAGAGGGCGAACGCATGAACGAGCGAGCCGTGCAGGACCGTCGCCGAGAACTCTCGTGTCATGGCGTCTGCGAACTTTGTGAGAACGGGAACGCGCACGAGGCCGTGGAGGAGAAGGTTCAGGCCCAGCGCAAGCCGTAAGAGCGCGCGTGCGAGCGAGCGATCGAGGTCCATATCACCGAGATGCGCGCAAGCCGGAGTCGGAGCGCGTCCGCGCACAACTGAATTGGATTCCTATCGCTCTCAGCGGCTTGCTTACAGTCCAGCGTACCAATCGTAGCCCTGCTCGGCCCAGAAGTCGCGCGGGCGCTCGTCGGTGAAGGTGATCCTGCCGATCCGCTTGATCGACTTGAGGCCGTATTTTACCGTCGTGACGAGCCTCAGGGGCGCCCCGTGCTCCATCGACAAAGGCCTTCCGCCCATTTCATAGCAGAGCAGCGTCTGCGGATGCAGCGCGCTCGGCATGTCCATTCCGACGTAGTACCCGCCGTCAGGTGTCTCCAGCCCGACATACCGGACGAGATCGCGCGGCCGGTCCCGAACATCTGGTGATGTTCCGTCTCGAGTTCCCAGCTTGTATGCCGCGGCGAAGTCGCTCAGGCGAGCGCCGGTCCAATTGACGATCTCGCTCCAGCCTTCGATGCATTTGTGCTCGGTCGTCATGTTGACGCGCGGTAACCGCTTGATGTCCTCGAGCGTGACCGTTCTCGCATCGCCCGCGCCGACGACTTCCAGCCGCCAGGTCAGAGGATCGAACCCGGCGGGCAACCCTTCTTCACCAGTGAGGCGCGGCTCACGAGCCATCTCACGCGGAAACGTCGGCGCCACTCTCGTTTCGTTGAAGTAGCTCTTCGCCAACTTCTCGTTGAATTCGAGTGTCCGCCGCAGCGGTTGACCCAGGTCGCCGCCTTCGGGCCGCGTCGTGACCCACTTCCATCCGGCGAATCCGGCCGCCGCGCCGACGCCCATGACGAGGAAGCTCCGCCTCGACTTGTTGCGCATCGCCCGCGCGACGCCAACGTCATGTTCGCTGACAGGTTCAGGACGTTTTTTCGTCATGAGTCGTCTGGTCCGCAGGGATGCTCGGATTCGGCTTTCCCGACGAAGAGGGGGCGCTCACCGTCACGACCTCGTAGCCGGTCACCATCGCGCGGAAGTTGTTCCAGCCCGCTCTGAGGACTTGGAGAAGGTGAATGACGAAAAAGAGCACGTAGCCGCCAGCCAGCCAGAAGTGTTCCCAGCGCGCCCATTGGTAGCCGCCGAGCGACGCCGTCAGCCACGCGAACTGGACCGGCTTGTAGATGGCGACTCCGGTCACCAGCGATCCGGCGCCCATCAGGATCACCGTCGTGTACGCGATCTGCTGGGCGCCGTTGAACTTTCGCGGTGGCGGCTCGATCTTGCGCAAGCGCAGATCGTGAAGGACCACTTGAATCGCCTCCCGGAATGAATGGCGGTTCGGCACCAGATAGCGCCATTCTCCGGAGAGCACGGTGTAGATGACATAGACCAGACCATTGATGGCGAAGAACCACATGAAGAAGAAGTGCAGCGACATGCCTTCGGCCAGACGGTAAGGAACGCCGAACGCCTCGAAGACCCGGTCGGGGAAGAACGTGAACAGCGTGTATTTCCCCAGCCCAAGTCGATAGACGGCGTTGCTCCAATAGATCAGCAGCCCGCTCCAGATCATCAGGAACAGCACCGGGAAGTTGACCCAGTGAAACCACCGGATCGCGAGCGGATGTTTTTTCTCCAGCCTTCTCATCGCTCACTCCTTCATCGTCCTTCGACTACATCGGCGGCACCGCGCCGTCCTTGCCCGCCAGCACACGATCCGCGGTCAGGACTCCCTCGGAGCTCCGGGTGGCGATCACAAAAACGTGCACGCCGGGCTGCAGGTCTGCTGACTGTCCTGGCTCGAGCGCAACCACGGGAATGCCAGGTGGAATGGTGATCGTCTGTGAACCGCCCGCGGTGTCGCTCTTGTACTGGAGCGTCAGAGACGATCCACTCGCCTGCGCGGTCACGGTTCCGTTCGTCATCTTTGATCTCGACGCGGTGCCGTTGGTCATTTTCGAGGCGACGGCCGTCCCGTTGGTCATCTTGTTGCCCCGAGAATCGCCGGGCCAATCCCAGCCGTAACTCCCCTCACCGGTTCCGCGCATCGCTTCGGGGAAGACATGGACTTCCACAGCTCGCTGCGACCCGTCCGGGTTCGTGACGGAGGTGATCCCGAGGAAGCTCCCATCCGTGATCTTCGCGCGATCGGAGCGAACGACTCTGGTGACGGGGGTTGACGGCGCCAGCAAGACGCGCACCGTTCCGGCGGACGTCGCCACTGTCAGAGCCTCGCGATCCACGCTCTGGATGGTGCCGCGGATGTGCTCTGGCTTCGTCGAGGGAGAGGCTTTGCTGTCGGATACCTGGAGGGAGACCGCCGCGCAGAGCAACGCCGAAAGGATCGTCACTCGACGCGGGGACGTTTGAAGTTCAATGAGCTTTGCCATGGTCTCTTTCGCGAGCTGGTGGTGGTCTTGCGAGATCAGCGTTGGCGAATCGCTTCGCTGCGGCCTTGACGCATGCGCGATCAGATTGCGCACACCAGGATTGGATTCGCGCCCTCTGCTTTCCGACAGGAGTGCTGAGCAGTCCGGATCAGACGAGCCATGTCGCGCGTCTCCTAGCCCGCCTCGACTGCAGGAACCGCGTGGCCCCTCGCATTGGGCGACGAAAGACGAAATCAACGCTGCCGAGTCCGGGAGCCCGGACAGCGTCGGCAACAAATAGTCCGTGCTCCATGGAAGCGGCGACGGAGGCGTGCCGGACGCGGGCACGCCTGAACGTTGCGCACACAGGCAAGCTCGCATCGGGCTGGACTGACTTCGGCCGAGTGCTCGGACGTCTCTTGCAACCCAACTGATGCTCGACCAGTTTCCCCGTCGCGTCGCGTCCCGCAATCCTCTTCCAAAGGAGAATCGCATGGCCACAGGTGATACGAACCGCGGATTCCAGAACATCAGGTTCGACAAGAATACCCATCAGATCAGCTTTGGCGACACGAACACGCGGGTCCCGGTTCGGGACTTCTTTGAGTATCTGCGTGAGCAAGGCGTCGATGAGCGCGACGTTCTTCCAGTGTGGCAATCGGGATCGGGAGCCACGAGGAACAGGAGCAACGAGAGCACCGGCCGGAGCGGCTAGCTTCTAGACCATCCGGCGTAGATGGTGCGACGCAGGGCGGCTCCAACGGGAGCCGCCCTTCTTTTTTGGAGAGCGCGAAGATCGACCAGCGGCCGAGCGACCGCCACGGCATGCCGTTGGACCGGCGGCCTCCAGGCTATTCGTAACGCAGGGCCGCGATGGGATCGAGACGGGCGGCACGGCGCGCAGGGTAGAACCCAAAGAAAATCCCGACTACTGCCGAGACGAAAGGCGCGGCCGCGATCGCGTCGGCAGGAACCGGCATCGACCATCCCAGGACACCGCCGAGGACGAAGCAGGAGCAGACACCGAGGACCACCCCAAGAACGCCGCCGAACAGGGTCAGCATCACCGCCTCACCCAGAAACTGCATTTGCACAGCGGCCTCCGTGGCGCCGACGGCGAGGCGGATCCCGATCTCGCGCGTCCGCTCCGTCACCGAGACGAGCATCACGTTCATGATGCCGATGCCGCCCACCACAAGGGCGATGCACGCGATGCTGATGAGCAGCACCTCGAGAGTGTGACTCGTCTCGATCTGCGCCTTGATGATCTCGTCAGGGCGGCGAATGTTGAAGTCGTCCTCCTGCCCCGGCTGGATATGATGCCGCTGGCGCAAGAGCGCGGTGATCTCATCGATGGCGGGGTTCACCGCCTCCTGTGAGGTCGCGGAGCAGAGGATATCATCCAGCCAGGCCGCGTTGCGCCCGCGCAGCTTCATCTGCGCGGTGGTCCAGGGCAGGATGAGGGTGTCGTCCTGGTCGGACCCGAAGGCGCTTGGTCCCTTGCGCCCCAGGACGCCCACCACCTGGAACAGTTGCTCGTTGATCCGGATCACCTCTCCGACCGGATTCTCGTCGACGAAAAGTTGCTCGCTGACCGTCTCGCCGATCAGGACGACGCTGCGCGCGGAGATCACGTCGTGCTCCAGGAAATGCGCGCCGGCAGAGACGTCCCAGCGCTTGATATCGAAGTAGGTCACGTCGATGCCGCGCCAGTGCGTGTGCCAGTTGCGGTTGCCGTAGACGACGTGCGCAGTGCCATCCACGTTGGGGGTCATGCGTTTGATCAGAGGCTCGCGCCCGATCGCCTCCGCATCGCCCAGGGTCAGACGCGTCGTTCCGTGCGAACCCGTGCGCACTCCGCTCGGCGCTCGCGAGCCCGCCTCAATCCAGACGAAGTTCTCGCCCAGGTTCCGCAGCTGCTCCTCGGCACGGCTCGACCCTGCGCGGCCGATCGCGACGACGCAGACCACGGCACCGATGCCGATCATGATGGCCGTGGACGCGAGCGTGCTGCGCAGCTTGTTGCGCGAGAGCGCCCGAACGGCCTCGCGGAAGAACAGCTCCGCCCATGCCCGCCACATCATCGCGCCGGCCACCTCTCACAAGCGAGAATACGTCAATCCGCGAGCCGCAGTTGGCGGCCCCGCTCGCAACCGATGGCATGGCTTTCCTACTTCGCCTCGAGGCTTGCGACGAAGGCCTGCGCGCGCGAGTTGATGAGCTCCGCCTCGTGGAACGTCCTGCCGCGCAATTGCGCGATGAACGCCGCCGATGCGGGTTGGACCTGGATGTCTACCCAGCCGTCCTCGAGCCAGAATGGGTCCGCATCCCCGGCAGACGTTGTGTTTTCCAGGACGCGACGGGCCTGATGGCATTCGAGCGTTCGCTCCAGCCACTGCGCCGTGAACCCCTTGTGCGGTGCGAACCAAACCTGAGCGCCCGTGAGTCGGAAGAAGTAGGACTTCCCCGTGATGATCTTCTCGACAAGCGGGTCTGCGCGTTGAACGGCGTTGAGGGCTTCCACGATGTCGTGCTCGGCATCCTCGTCGCAATCCTGGGCAAGCTCCTGAGTGGCGGTGTCTAGCCGCCGATCGCGCGCTGAGACGTGCGCGCAGCCAGCAAGAAGCGCTGCGAGCGAGAGAAGAGCGAAACGGCCCCGAAGGACCCCAGGTCGGCAATTGCTCATCATGGCGCCTCACGCTCCTGCGCCGCCTTTGACTCTAGAGGCATGCGCGTATTCACGGCTGCTCGCTAGAGGCACTTAGTTCTTCGAGGCTGACCCGGGTAGCTGCCGATTGAGGCCGCGCCACGCGTCAAGGGATTGACGGCGGTTTTGACGGCAGCGAGATTTTTGACGCCGCCACCGTCGCAACCTCACGAAATCACGACCCGCCGCGCTGGCCCCTGGGTTGCTCAAGAGCATGGCATGCTGACCCGCGCCGCCATCGTAGCCGCCTTCATCTCCCTGCTCTCTTCCTCTGCTTTTGCCGGAGCAACGCAAGGCAGGTTCAGCGTGGGCGCCGTCGTCGTGGCCTCGGCGACCGTGACGTCATCTGTGGTCAACACTGCGCGTGGCGGGGTGGAGGTGCGCGTCGCCAAGCGCGGCACCCCGCCGCCGATGCTGCTCACGCGCGCCGGCCTGAACCCGATGACCGAAGGCGGCACCGCCGAACTACCCGCGCCTGCCTCCGGCGACATGACGGTGACCGTGCTCTACTAGCGCGGGAAGGGATCAATCATCCATTTCGGACTCAGCGAACCGCATTACCTCGGTTTTGGCAATCGGTCCCGGGAGGGTTAGAGTGAACGATGCCCTCCGGGCAACGCATCCTGATCGTCGACGATGACGTGGCTCTGGTCGACGCGCTGCTCCGTCATCTCGGCCGGCGCAAGCATGAGGTTACCGCGGCGTACCTGGTGTCCGACGCGGTCCGTGCCATCGAGGAGTCGGTGCGCGGCGCCAACCCTTTCCAGGCCATCATCACGGATCTGCAGCTGCCCGACGGAGACGGACGCACCATCGTGCGACTGGCCCGGCAGAAGCTGCCACGGTGCCCGGTCCTGATGATGACCGGCTCGCGGTCGGTAGCGGGGAGCGTCGAGGCAATCCGGCTCGGCGCGGTCACGGTTTTGGAGAAGCCGGTGCCGTTGGAGGTCCTGGAAGAGGAGCTCGCCGCCGCGGTGGCAGGAGGTGCGAGCCTCGAGCAAGGCCTCGCGGCAACGGGCGAAGCGGGCGTCATCGGCCGGTCGGCGGCGATCCGGAACGTGCTGGACATGCTCCTGCTCGCAGCGCCCACGGATGCCACCGTCCTGATCGAGGGTGAGACAGGCACGGGCAAGGAACTGGTGGCGAAGGCGGTGCATGGGCTTTCCCCCCGCTCGCGCGCAGCTTTCGTCGCCGTCAATTGCGCCGCCCTGCCGGAAACGCTGGTGGAGAGCGAGCTTTTCGGCCACGAGAAGGGCGCGTTCACCGGAGCCGACAAGCCCAGAGAGGGCCGGTTCCGCCAGGCAAACGGAGGGACGCTCTTCCTGGATGAGATCGGTGAGATGCCCATTGCGCTCCAGGCGAAACTGCTCCGGGCGATCCAGGAACGCGAGATCCAGCCACTTGGCACGGACAAGATGCAGCGCGTGGATGTGCGGGTGATCGCTGCGACGAACCGGAATCTGGGAGAGCTCGCGGCCGCCGGAAGGTTCCGGACGGACCTCTACTACCGCCTCAATGTCGTGCCCTTGCATCTTCCGCCGTTACGCGAGCGGCGCGAGGACATCGCCGTCCTCGCGGCGCACTTCGCCCGTCGCTCGAATCGCCACTTCACTGCCGAGGCCGTCGCCGCGCTCGAGGGGTACGCATGGCCCGGCAACGTGCGCGAGATGGAGAACCTGATTCAGCGGCTCACCGTTCTGAAGCCCACTGGCGATTTCGACGTCGTCGATTTGCCACCCTCGTTTCGCCAGGCCAACTCTCCCGTCCCGACGCCACAAGGCTTGCCGGCGGAGGGAATCGACCTGTACGGCACTCTTCGCCATCTCGAGGACCGGCTGATCAACGAGGCACTAGAGCGCAGCGGAGGCAACAGGAACGAGGCTGCTCGGTCTCTCGGTCTCAATCGCACGACGCTCGTAGAGAAGCTTCGAAAGATGAACCGCCGCTCATCGTGACGACTGACGATCGGGGAACATCGCCTTTCGCAAAACCGCCGACCGTTTCTGTAAGTCCGCCATGAATCCCTGGAAGATCGGGTCCGATCGGATCGGATCCAGGTTCGGATCGCGCGCAAACAGCGGGTAGCAAGGGAACCCGGTCTCGGCGGCTTCCCGGAGCCAGTCGACAGCCTCCTTGGCACGCCCCATGCGCGCGCTGGCAGAGGCGGCGAAATACGCGGCGTGATGGGCAGGGTTGACGGCCTTCCTTCTGGCGACGGTCTCGATCAACGCTGCCGCCTTGAGGGGTTCCGACTCGGCCAATCGCATGGCTTCGATGCCGGCCAGATTCCCACCCTTGTCGTTCGGGTATTTGCGCAAGGCCGCCTTGAGTTGCAACGACGCTTCCTCTCGTCTGCCCAACCGGAGCAAGGTAAAGACGGTGTTGGCTTCGACGAGCTCCGGCAAGACGGGGCCGGGAATGCTCAAGAATGTAGCGAGCGCTTCTTCGTCCTTTCCCATCCAAAGGAAGGCCTGCGCCCGGGAATTCAGCGCCTGCGCGTTGCTGGGGTTGATCGCGAGCGCTATGGAGGCGTGCTGAAGGGCTTCCTCGAAGAAGCCGACGTGGACGTAGACGCGTGCGAGGCGTCGGTGGGCTCCATCCGAATTCGGATTCAGACTCAACGCCCGGCGGAATTCCTGGGCGGCCCGTTCGTGTGCGAAATGATGCGAGTGGGTCCAGAGCAGGTCGCCGCGGGCCAGGTAGGCTTCGGGCAGATCGGGGTCGAGCGACAGAGCCTTTTCAGCAGCCGCGAACGCCTTCTGCTCCAGTTCCCCGGTCTCCTCGGGCGTGACGAAGGTCAGCCGAACGACGTGAGCCACCGCCAACTCGGCGTAGGCGGGCGCGAACTCGGGATCGAGCGCGACGGCGTGTTCGAGCAGCGCGATCGCGGCCTGGCTGTCGGCGTCCGTGGTCCGGACGCTGAGATACCGCGCGCGCAATACGGACTCGTACGCCTCGGGGTTGACCGGGCGCAGCTTGCCCAGACGCGCCTGTTCCGGAGCCGTGAGCCTTGCGCGCACGTGGCCGGCGATGGCCACGGTGACTTCGCGCTGGAGGGTGAGCACGTCGCGCAGGTTGCGCTCATAAACGTCTGACCATGTCGGGCGGTCGGTATCGGGGTCGATCAGCTGCGCCGTAATCCGTACGCGATCGCCCGAACGCAGAACTGAGCCGGCCACGAGCGCCTGCACTCCCAACTCGCGAGCGACCTTGCTTGGCGGGGTATGCGTCCCTTTGTACTTCATCACCGAGGTACGGGCGATGACCCGCAAGCTCCCGATCTTGCCCAGCTCGGTGATGAGCGCCTCGGTCATGCCGTCGGCGACATACTCCTGCGTAGGGTCATCGGAGAGGTTGTCGAGTGGCAACACCGCAAGCGACCCGATCTCTGGCTTCGTCCTGTCACCAGCCCGCTCGAACCGCGACACGTACGCGATCGTCACCAGCACGACCGCACCCAGACCGGCTAGCACGAGCCACCGACGCGCCCACCGCACGTATCCAGGATTGGCGTGATCCCCAGGGTCGGGCGGCACGTGCGGCTGCGAGTCCTCGCCGCTCTCCACTGTTGTTGGCGTCGCCGTCGTCTCCACGGCGGCGGCTTGCTGCTGGGCGAGGCCCGAACCGCGGCCACGCCACCAAGCATCGAGCTCCGGGCGGAAGCCGTACACCGTGCCGAGCCTGTCGTGCACGTGACGATGCACAGGCATCCGCTCGCGCTTTTCCCAGCGCTGGACGGTGCTCACATCCCGCTTCAGGTAGGCGGCAATGTCCTTCCACGAATCCAGCCGATCGGAAGGTTCTTCGTCACCAATTCGCGCGGATGACGGCGGCGGAGGTTCATTCGGCATGGCCTTCCTTGCCACCAGCTGACCACCCGGTCAGGCCGCGACTCTAACGCGCGTCCACTCGACACCGCAACTCACGGCATTCCGCCGCAATGCGCGCTGCCGCACTCTGCAGCTTGAGTGGAACGATGCGGCAGCGCGATCGATGGGGCGCACTCGCCAGCCGCTGACAACGTGAGGGTGCGGGCAGATCCGGTTGGAGGCTGGCCATCCGGTTACCAAGAAAAGGAGCAGTCAGATGATGGAACACAAATGGAAACTGAACCCTGGTGGCGTGCTCATCCTCATCGCGTCGAGCGTTCTCGCGGGCGATCCCGTAGTGACCGCACAGGAGTCTTCCGCCACGGTCAACCGGGGACTGGAGGTCGATTCGGTGGGCGAACCCGGCGGTTTTGGGGGGGAGGAGAACCCTGACCAGGTGCTGGAGTGGAATCAGATCTTCATCGATACGCTGGTCGCGACGAATACCGCGAACTCGTCCAGTCAGCGGCTCGGGGCGATCGTTCACACGGCGATCTTCGACGCGTACAACGGAATCGAACGCCGCTACACGCCGATGTTCGTCCAGAATTGGGCTCCCAAGGGAGCATCGCGACGAGCGGCGGTCATTGCTGCGGCCTACACAGCGCTGATCGGCCTGTTCCCGTCCCAGCAGCCGGCGCTGAATGCCCGATATACGGAGTCGCTCGCGGCGCTGACAGACGATGGCGAGGATGGCGGCCGCTCGCACGAGCGCGGGATCGCGTGGGGAACCGAGGTCGCGCAGGCCGTGCTCGCCTGGCGTGCGACCGATGGGTTCAGCGGCAGCTACCCTCCGTTCATCGGCGGAACCGCCATCGGCCAGTGGCGGCCGACACCGCCAGCGTTCGGGCCGATGAGCGCCCAGTGGCTGGCATTCAACGCGCCGTTCGTGCTGCCAAGCGAGACCCAGTTCCGTCCTGAGCCGCCGCGAGCTCTGACCAGCGCCACCTACACAGACGATTTCTCCGCGGTGAAGGCGCTTGGCCGTAGGACCGGATCGACGCGTACCGACGAACAGACGGCGCTCGCCCTGTTCTGGGACGGCAACGCCAGCGTCCACTGGAATCAGGCGGCGAACCAGATGGCGCGCGCCAACAACCTGTCCCTCTCCGACCACAACCGGCTTCTCGCGGCGGTGAACCTCGCGATGGCCGACACGGCCATCACCATCTGGAGCAGCAAGCGATTCTACGGCTCCGTTCCGACGGAGGTGACCTGGCGTCCGGTGACTTCGATCCCGCTGGCGGACTCTGACGGCAACCCCGAGACCGCTGCCGATCCGGAGTGGCTGCCGCTCATCAACACGCCATCGCACCCGGAATACCCTGCCGGGCACCCTAGCCAGAACGGCGCGGCGGCGACCGTTCTCCTCAGCTACTTC